>JBEKKO010000074.1:0-25479 GCA_050010695.1 Bryobacteraceae bacterium | reverse complement strand
CACGCCGCCATTTCGCGCGAGGATTCCAAGCGGTTCCTGGATTGGGCGTTCCGCCGCGATTTCGAGCGCAACGGCCCCAGCATCTACCGCATCTGCCGCACCACGCTGGAAGGCTGGCTGCGCTACAAGAACGATCCCGACCCGCGGGTGCAAGCCCGCTTCGCCCGGGAGGCTCGCTCATTGCGCGACGGCTATGCGGCCGCGCTGTGGGCGATGGAGCGCCACCTGGCCACCACCAACGCAGCCGTAGCGGAGAAGATTCGCACGCTGCGCGAGGAAGTGGGGCGCGAGTTCGGCTTTTTCTCGCGCGTGTTGGGCCGCGCGCTGGGACCGGTGATGCTGTGGACCGCTCGCCGCGAAGAGCGCCGCCTGGCCAACGGCCAGACCTACGAGCCGGCGACCATCATCGAGCGCAGGAACTGGACCTGGACCCCGCCGCTGCTTCCCACATCGCCCCTGGCGGTGCTGCCGGCGATCGAGGAATCCTCGGCGGGTTAGGCGATTGAGAGCGCAGCGCCGCCTCCCCACTGGCGGCGTGTTCCGAAGAGTTGCCATGGTCAAGCGCCGCACTCGTGCGTGCGCCACGTCGGAATGGTAAGGTTATTCCTTGACGAGCCCTGAACATGTGGCAACAGAACTACACGCCGGTCTCGAACAGCCTGCCGCTCTCGGCGCTGGTCGCGGCGATTCCCATTTTTGCCCTGCTGATTCTGCTGGGCGTGGCTCGCAAACCAGCTTGGATGGCCTCGCTGGTGGGGCTGGGTACGGCCGCGCTGGTTGCCGCGGGCGTTTACGGCATGCCTTTGGGAAAGCTCTTCGCCGCCGTCACCTACGGCGCGGCGTTCGGTCTCTTCCCGATTGGCTGGGTGGTGTTCGCCGCCATCCTGCTCTACCGCGTGACGCTGGAGAGCGGCAAGTTCGATCTGCTCAAAGATTCCATCGGCCATCTCACCGATGACGCGCGTCTCCAGGCGCTGCTGGTGGCCTTCGCCTTCGGCGCGTTCATCGAAGGCGCGGCGGGATTCGGCACGCCCGTGGCAGTGGCTGCCGCCATGCTCACCGGCCTGGGCTTTGCGCCGTTCTACGCCGCGGCCATTTGCCTGCTGGCGAATACGGCGCCGGTGGCTTTCGGTTCCATCGGAATTCCGGTCACCACGCTGGCGGTCACTACCGGCCTGCCTCTTGACCGGTTGAGCGCCGGCGTAGGCCGCATCTGCGCGCCGGTGTCCTTGTTCGTGCCGGCGTACTTGATCGTGGTGATGTCCGGCTGGAAGGGCCTGCGCGCCGTCCTCCCCGCCGCCGCCGTATGCGGCATCGTCTTCGCCGGAATGCAGTTCACAATTTCGAATTTCGTCAGCGCGCAACTCACCGACATCCTGGCGTCGATGGCCGCCATGGTTTCGCTGATCCTGCTCTTCCGCTTCTGGAAACCGCGCGGCAGCGCGACTGGATCGCGGCCCACGCCGGTTCACACTCGATGGCAAGTCGCACACGCCTGGGCGCCTTATGCTCTGCTGGTGGTCTTCGTTCTGCTCTGGGGATACAAGCCGCTGCAGACGGAGCTCAATCGCGCCAACCTCGCTTTCGCCTGGCCGGCGCTCCACAACGCCATCCAGCGCATGCCGCCGGTAGTTCCCAAGCCTTCCCCGTATGCCGCTTCTTATAACTTCACCTGGCTTTCGGCCTCCGGCACCGCGTGCCTGCTGGCGGCCATTTTTGGCGCGATGGTGGCCGGCCTGAAGCCGCGCCAGTTCGCGCGCGTCCTGGGCCACACGGCGCGGCAACTGGCGCTGGCGGAACTCACGCTGGCGACGGTCCTCGCCCTGGCATTTCTGATGAACTACTCGGGCTCGACCGCCACGCTGGGCCTGGCCTTTGCCGCCACTGGCGCGCTGTTCCCGTTCTTCAGCGCGCTGCTCGGCTGGCTGGGCGTCTTCCTCACCGGCAGCGACACCTCCGCCAACGCCCTGTTCGGCACCCTGCAAGTGGTGACCGCCGGCAAGTTGGGGATGAGCCCGGTGCTAATGGCTGCCGCCAATTCAGCCGGCGGAGTGATGGGCAAAATGATCAGTTTGAGCAGCATCGCGGTGGCCGCCGCAGCCACCTCCATGAAGCGCCGAGACGAATCCCTGCTGTTCCGCTTCACCCTCAAGCACAGCGTGCTGCTGGCCTCCGTGATCGGCCTGATCGTGATGTTCTATGCCTACGTGATGCCAGGCTGGGTGCCATAGGGCAATGCCCGCATGCCGGGTGAATTCCGCTAGCTAGCGCCGGCGGCAAGCGATCGCCTTTTGCGGCCTGCCGCTGCCCGCGGCAGACAGGCGACAGAAACCGATCGCCTATCCCACCTCAACTGCAATCGCTCGCGTGCAGCCCCAACGGTGCGACTGCCCATTCATACAGCGCCCCCGGGCCAGGAAGCGATTCGAGCAGCCGGCGAAGATCCTGAGCGTGATCCGGCGATTTTGCCAGGAGCATCAGAAAACCGCCGCCACCGGCCCCGGCCAGTTTGGCGCCCGAGACGTAGGGGCGCACGCTTTCGAGAAGCGCGTTGATCGGCGCGTTGGTGGTATGCGGGTCCAGGATCTGGTTGAGCTGCCAATGGCGATCGAGCAGGCTGCCGAAATAATCCCAATCGGATTCCTTCATGGCGTACGCCATTTCCACCGCCAGGGTCTTGATGCTGTGCAGCACTTGCACGGCTTTAACTTCACGCGCCAGGTAGCGGCCCACCACCTGCCCCAGCAGGTCTTTCGCAATCCGGCGGATGCCGGTGTAATAGAAGACGAACCGCTCGGCAAATCCGGCCGGACACGGAACCGGTTCCACCCGCAGACGCTGCCGGGGACCGGGGCCGGTCATGGTCAACTTCGCACCCGGATAAATGCCGCCTGCCTGATCCTGCCACCCTCCGCCGGTGGTCATGAACTGTTCCAGCGCCAAGACCAGATCCGAGAGTGCCTGGACGCTCACATCTTCGCCGCGCATCGACAGGAGAGCCTTGAGCACGGTCGCGGCGAGGATGCTGCTGGTCCCCAAGCCGGAGCCTACCGGCAGGCTCACTTCGGTGCGAATCTCGAGGCCATCCATCGGTTCGCCGGATCTTACAAAGCCCAGCATCTCGATGGCGGCGCGATGAATCGCGAATGGGGATCCGACATCGGGGCCGGACGAAAAAGACTCGGCGGTCAGCACCTCCGCGGCTTCCGAAGAAACCAGCCGCACCACGGGTTCATCGAGCGGGCGGACGATGGTGCGGATGGGGTAGGCGCCGTTCACCGTGACAGCCATATTGAACACCGTTCCACCCCAATCCAGGCAAAACGGCGGCGTGTCGGACCAGCCACCGCCGAAGTCGATCCGCGCCGGAGCCGATACGGCCAGGCAGGAAGCGGATGCCGCATGCTGGCGGCCGTTGACGCAGAAAGACGCAGGCGTGCGTCCCGCCACCGCTTTGTGCACCGCCGAAAATGCCGCCGAGCGGGCGTGTGCCGACTCGTCCGCGAGCCCCGCCTGGTCATAGAAGAGGCTGGCCTGAAAGTGACGGCTGGCTGCCTCCGACGGTGCGCTGGCCTCGATCCCGGCCGCTTCCGCGCTCAGCGCCCGGCCGGTGTCCGCCAGCGCGTTGATACCGGGCGCATGAATCAGCAGCGGGCGCACGTCGGTCTCCGAGCGCGCCAGCGCAACCGCGGAGGCTTGCCAATTGGCATCGCGGCGGCGGTCACGCGCCTCGACCAGCGCCTCTCGATCCGCCCAGGCGGTGCTGGTGGCCAGGGACAGGCGGGGCTGCTCGCGGTTGTTGAACAGGAAAAGCCGGGCGTTCCAGAGGCAACGCTCGTCCAGTGGAACACCGGACCAAACCTCTTCCGGATCGAGGTCCAGCGTCTTCAACACTTCCGGAATCGGGCGGCCGAACCAGGTAGCGGTCTTCGGATCGTCCTCCACCCCGTACGCTCGCACCACGAAACCCCGCCGGCCGTCCGGCAACTGGACCTGGACCTGGTGCGCAACCGTTTCGTCGGCGACCGCGATGGGACCGGACGCATCCGTCAGTCCATGCGCGATGGCGCCCGCACCCACGCGGATCGGCTGCCTCGAGTGACATTCGATCACCAGCGCACCCGGACCCAGTTCGCTTCCCGGCGCCAGGATGCTGTCCACCACTCCGCCCTGGAACAGCCGGCGGAAATGGGACGTGGTACCCACGTGGGTGAACGTGCCTTCCACCAGCGAGCAGTGGAACGGAACCCCATGCAGCAGGGCGGCCAACTCGGGCAACGCGCAGAGCGCTTCCCCGGTGAGCGAGAGCGTGAACTGCCGATAGAGGTCGAGGAACGGAATTTCGGCCAGCGTGGAAGCCAGATGAGACAGACCGGCGGCCAGTCCTGCGTCGAAGTGAAGGAGCCCCGTGTCGAGCGCCACCTGCTCGCCAGGCAAGATCCCGCCGGCAGCGCGCACCTGGGCGGGCGTGGGCTTTTGCAGGAAGGAATACACCCGGCCGCGCTCATCGAGGACATAGATGCCGTGGCGCGTGCCCACTTCAATTGGCTGCCGGATGGCGGCGCCGGCGACTCCGGGACGATCCCACTCGAGGTCCGCTGCGCCGAACGTCAGGACGACATCGCCGGAAGAGACCGCCAGACCGCAAGAGAACCGCTCCAACCAGAGCGTCGAGAGAGCCAGCGTCTCCTCGAAGACGGTGCTGTTCTCGCCCCAAGGGGTGCGGGTGGGCAGGATGCCGAAAAGTTTACCCGTCAGACTGTACTCGGGCAGACGGCGGGACTCGCCGCCCGCGTGGATGACCAGCACCCGATTGCGGCTCCACCACGCCGGATCGGATCTGCCGATGGCCTGGAGGGCGCGGAGGGTCGCTCCGCCACTGCCAATGTGGCGGCCTTCCGGATCGGAGACGACCTGCCAGGAAACACCGCGTGGCAAGTAGCCGCGCTCCGCGCGACGATGGATCTCCCGGCGATAGATCTCGGCCTGGGCCTCCGACCCCGCTGTGATGACGACCGCGGACCACCAGGGAAGCCCGGCCGCGGGACCGGCCAGGCCCTGCAGGAAGACCTGGTAGGAGCGTTGGCGGATGTCGCCCGCTTCGACGCGTGATGGCGTTGGCTGGCTTTCGTTCATTCGCACTCGTACCTGCGTGTGACAACGTCATTTATAGCACCCTGTGTCCGGTCAAACGAAACGGGTGCGGCCGGAGCCGATCGCAGCCGCCCTTTTGGAATCGCCGCCGCCCGCACCCGGGCGCCGGTCCGCCGAACAAAGTTCAATCTGCTATAGTTTTGAATCTCACCGGCTGTTGAACGGCATGGATCAAAAGCAGGCCATCATCATCGGAGCGGGTCCCGCCGGATTGACAGCGGCTTACGAGTTGCTCACTCGATCCGGTATCAAACCGATTGTCATCGAGAAGAGCGACTGCATGGGTGGAATCTCCCGCACCGTGAATTACAAAGGTAACCGCATTGACATCGGTGGTCATCGGTTCTTTTCGAAGTCCGACCGTGTCATGGAGTGGTGGCTTCGGATGCTTCCCCTGCAAGCGTCTGAAAACAGTCCGGCGGCGATCGAATACCACCGCATGGAGCGAGCGATCAAGCCTTCCCCGTCCGGTCCCGACCCGGCCGCCACGGATCGTGTGATGCTGCTGCGGCCCCGCAAGTCCCGCATTTATTACTTACGCCGTTTCTTCGATTACCCGATCTCACTCAGCAAAGACACACTCCTCAAGCTTGGCCTGTGGCGGACGTTCAAGATCGGGGTGAGCTACGTTCGGACCGCGCTGTTTCCTCTCAAAGAAGAGACTACCCTGGAGCAGTTCTTCATCAATCGCTTCGGACGGGAACTGTATGGCACGTTTTTCAAGTCCTACACCGAAAAGGTCTGGGGCGTGCCTTGCAACCGGATCGGCGCTGAGTGGGGTGTACAGCGTGTCAAGGGCCTCTCGGTCCGGTCAACGCTGATGCACGCCTTGGGGAAAATGTTTATGGCTGGCAGCAGAGACATCGGGCAGAAGGATACCCAAACTTCGCTGATCGAACAGTTCCTATACCCCAAGTTCGGCCCCGGACAAATGTGGGACGAGGTAGCGCGCCGCATCAAAGAGAAGGGCGGAGAGATCCGCACCGGGTATCGGTTCGAACGGATTATCACCGATGGCTGGCAGGTGCGGGCGCTGCGGGCCACCGACACCGCAACCGGGCGGACAGAGACATTTGAGGGTGATTACTTCTTCTCTACAGCCCCGGTACGGGAACTTATGAGGTCGTTCGACGTATCGCCTCCACAAAATGTATTGGAAGTGTCGGACGGTCTGGTTTATAGAGACTTCATAACGGTCGGCCTGCTGGTTCGCTCGCTTCGGATTAACGACGAAACGCCGCAGGGAAAGCGATTGATCCGCGATAACTGGATCTATATTCAGGAACCGGACGTGCAGCTCGGCAGGCTCCAGATATTCAACAACTGGAGCCCGTTTATGGTGGCCGACCCGGCCAATGCGTGGTTGGGCCTGGAGTATTTCTGCAATCAGTCTGACGAGATCTGGAAGCTCTCCGATGAGCGTATGGCCGCCTTCGCGAGTCGGGAACTCAGTAAGATCGGCATCATCGACCCGACTGAGGTGCTTGACTCAACGGTCCTGCGCATGGAAAAGACTTATCCCGCGTATTTCGGCACTTATGACCGGTTCGCGGAGATCCGCGATTACGTGGACCGGTACGAGAACCTGTTTCTCATCGGCCGCAATGGCATGCATCGATACAATAACCAGGACCATTCCATGCTGACCGCCATGATGGCGGTGGACAACATCATCGCTGGTAAGACGGACAAGAGCGGCCTCTGGGAAGTCAATACCGAGTTGGACTATCAGGAGGAAAAATCAAGTGAGCGGCAGAGCCAGTGACTCCATGGTACAGGAGGTAGAGTAACCCCATGGCTTCGATCGCCGCCACCCGATACATGGCCGTTGCGGGGGTGTTTGCGGCGTCGCTCGCGTGGTTCAGCCTGGGTGTCGAACAGAGTGGGATCGCCAGCGTGTACGCCGACCCGGTCAGCCACATTGCTTCACAGGATGAGGCGGTTTATGGACGCGAAGCCATCGAGATGGTCACCGATGGCCACTGGCTGACGCCGACCTACTTAGGCCGCTATGTCTTGAATAAGCCGCCGCTGCTGCAATGGCTGACCGGTGTGAGCATCGGGGTCTTCGGAGTCTCGGCCTGGGCGCTGCGCGTGCCATCGCTGGTGGCGGCGGCCTTGGTCGCGGCGCTGGTGTTTTGGCTGGTCTGGCGGTTTCATTCCTCGCTAGTGGCGGCTGCGTGCGCGGTCCTGCTGCTCGCGTCGAGTCACCTGTTCTACGTCTTTGCGCGACTCGCGATGACGGACATGCTGCTGACTTTGTGGCTGGTGGCGGCAATGTGCGCACTGGCGCGCGATCCTGCGCTCGGCCGCGCGTCTTCATTCTGGATGTTCTCCGGGTGCACAGGCGCGGCCATCATGACCAAGGGCGCCGCCGGGTTTCTGCCCTTGATCGCGCTGGCGATCCACGCGGCGCTGGCGCCCCGCGATTCGCGCCCGCGCCCGGCGCGCCTGGTCGCGGTGTGTGCGGCCGCCGCGGCGCTGGCCTTGCCGTGGCACGCATATCAACTGGTGGCGCACCCCCGGTGGTTTGTGGCGGAGTATATCCTCACCCAGCATCTTGCGGTTGGCGTGACCGCTCCGCCGCAATATTCGAACGAGAACCACCTGGTCTTTTACGCTCGCCGTCTGTTCCTCACCGATCCGGTTCTCGGCATAGCTGGCGCGCTCTCTCTAGCGTCGTCTTTGCTGATGAAGACGCGGCAGCGTTCGGTCGTGCTGGCCTGGACCGCGGCGGTGGTCGCAGGGTTGTTCGCCTTCCGCTTCCGCTCGGGCTCCTATCTGCTCCCGTTGATCCCACTACTGGCCGTGCTCTCGGCGGAACTGATCGCCATGCTGCCCCGCCGCGGCCGTGCGGCAGCGCTGGCCGTACTGGTGGTGTGTATGGTGGTCAAGGTGGTGTCCGGTTCGCCAGTCTGGGCAATTCCGGCCGGGGTCGCCTCCCAACGCCCGTCGGCGGCGGGTCTCAACTCTTATTGCGGGCAACAGCGCAGCAACGAACTGATCCTGGTTGAACCCGATGACGAATTCTACTCGTCGGACCTGCCGCTCCCGCGGGTGCGTTACTGCTGGATCGCGCCCGAACTGCCTGCCGAAACCCAGAGCCCTCCCCTCGATTTTGGCTGGCTCGGGATCTCCACCACCGTGCCGCAGTTCAACCAACTGGAAACCTGGCGGCCCATCTTCCGCAGCCGGCTGAAGTACTTCGATCTGGAGTCGGACGAGGCGGTGGCTACCGCTATTCGGCCGCATTCCGTCGCCGAAGTAAAGCAGTTGATCGAAGCGCATCCAGAGGCGGATTTCTCGCTATCCGAGACGCTGCTGCGCAGTTTAGGCGTGACCAGCCCTCACCGGATCGTTCCGGCAGGATATGGCCGCGTCTTCCTTCTAGCGCCGGCCAGCGGCACGTATGCGGCCACCCGCCCGTGCCGGTTGTAGGTTGCGATTAGACGAGAGCCACTACATCCTTGGAGCGCTCCGACTTCAGATAGGCGTTGGGATCGTGATAGAGAGCATCCTCGGGAAGCCACTCCATCAGCGACCCAAGATCCTGCCGCACTATGTCTTTGTAGAACTGGGGAAGCACGCTGCTCTCCTGCTCGAAATAGGGCGGGAATTGCGGATCGGTGTCCAGGCGATCGCGAATCTCACGGTGGTACCGGGCCCTGCCCCAGCCCTCCGTCGAAATCGCGCGCACCAGGTTCATCCAACGGGAAGTCACTCCATCGGTCCCGAGGAAGCGGCGGAAGATAGCGCGCGTGGAGAAGGAATAGCGGGTCAAATCGATGATCCGGTCATAGAAGGTTTGCCAGGAATAGTTTGCCGGCTTGACGTTCATCGCGCCGTTATTGTTGAGAAAGTGGAATGGGAAGGGCAGCACGCGGCCGGATCGCTGGTAATCCAGGTTGAGCGGCGCCGCCCGGCCGAATGCGGAGAGCAGCGAATAAGCCGGAAAGGCTCCCGGGGCCATGTCCAGAAATCGCTTGGTGAGTTCAAAAGGATCGGGCCCTTCGTCGGTATCGAGTCCCAGTACGAAGTTAGTTTGGATGTAAGGTATGTACCGCAGGATCAGATTCACGTGTTCGGACACCTGGCGCACTTTGGCCATCCCGAGCAGCGCGCCGGTCTTCGATTTGTCACCCAGGGCGAACCAGGATTCAATGCCGGGAAGGACGCCTTTGAACGAGTTGCGCTGGAGCCGCTTGAGGTGCGCTTCGGAAAGCAGTGACAGACTGCTTTCGGCGACAAAGTCGATGCTGCCGGGAGGGACGGCGTCCTCGATCATGTCCATATAGTCGTTGAAGCGGACTCCGAAGTTGGGATCGTGCCAGGCTACCAGCGGCCGTTTGAACTTAGTCAGCAGGAAACGGAGATCCTCGCGGAGCATCGCAAAATCCATCGGTTGATAGGGCACCGTGGCGTCGATACAAAAGGCGCACGTGTACGGGCACCCCAGGCTGCCGAGCATGGGAACCATCTTGAGAAGCGGCGCTTTCTTGAGCGTCGAATCGATAAACGGCCAACGCTCGCGTACGCCCGGGAGGGTTCTGGGCTGCTGCGGGGCCGCTAAGTGAACGCCCGCCGGCCGGTGTTGCGAGCAGTCGCGCAGGACATCGCGGAGCGTTGCCCGATCCGTGAAGCCCAGCACATAGTCGAAGTAACGCGCGGCGTCTTCGGGGTAACAGCGGGCGTGCGGCCCTCCGATCACGGTGATCGCCCCTCTCTGTCGAAAGAGATTACTCAGGGCGTAGGCCGTGTGCGCGGCTTCGGTGAACGCGCCGATAAAGACGACGTCGAAGTTATCCGGCAACTCCGCCAGCAGGTCTTCAAAGCCGGTGTAACAAACGAAGGTAACTTCATGTCCCTCCTCTTTACACCACACTCCAATCACCTGCGGCATGATACTGGCCAGGCTGGCATTCATGATGCGCGCGTACATAGCCCGGGTAGGACCCCTGGAAACAATGTCGATGATCCCGATTTGCAGCTTTTTCATGAACCCTTCCGTGGCGGCTTACACGCCTTCCGCATTCCTGCAGCGAATGTGCAGTATTGGACAGACAGCCCTCTCGATATATTCTAACCTGATTTCTGCGTCCAGCCCACCCCGCGCTGTCGCTACACATGCGACACGGACTCCGGAGAGGGTTACATGAGTCTGGGGTGGGCCGGACCCGTGAGTTCACGCCGGAACGGTTTCGGGAAACCGCACTGCCAGCGTGCAGGACGTCCCCTCGACACAACTCCACCCCTCCTTGTTCCCACACCGATGAGGGGACAGCTTTCGCAGGGGGCTGCCGCAACCCCAACCTTCAGCCTAGCCTTCTGCCGGTTTGTTTTCTGTTCAAAACTGCTCACCGGCGGCAAAATCAGTCCGGCTGGAGGCCTGCCCTTCCGGCTGGCCGTCAGTAGATCAGCTTAAGTGAGAACTGGACCTGCCGCGATGTGCCGGCGGTACGGCTGATCATGCCGAAGCCGGGCCCCGTTACGGTGTTGGCCGGCAGGCCGAAGTTCACAATGTTGAACAGGTTGAAGAACTCGGCGCGAAACTGAAGAGTACCCAGCTCCGCCGCCCCTCGCTTGCCGACGGGCGTGTCCTTGATCAGGGCGACATCCGCATTCCGCAACCCCGGTCCGCGGAACGTGTTTCGGCCGAGGGTGCCGAATCGTCCGTGATTCGGTCCGGTTCCGCCGGGCAGATTGATTGGAACGGAGAAGAAGGAGGGATTATCGGCTCCCAACCCGAAATAGTCTTCGCGTATGGTGCGGCTGGTCGAGAGGCCGGGGACTCCGATCTGATCGGGCCGGTCGGTGCCACCCGCCCCAACTCCGGTTTGCTGCACACCCGAATAGACGGTGAAGGGGAGGCCGCTGAGGAAGGTCCCGATAGCCAGCGCCTGCCAGCCGCGCGTGAGCGTCTTGCCCAAAGGCCGCAGAAGACCCAACGAATCCGCATGGAGATCCTGGAAAAGACTGAAGCTGGCCGCGTTCTTGATGTCGAAGCCGGACGGCCCTTTGTCCACAGCCGGATCGAACGGATTCATGGGTGCGGTCTGGGCAACGGCACCCGAGGATCCCGAGATGAAGCCGCCGATCACGGCGCTCGAGTCGTCGAGGGATTTCGAGCACGTGTAGCTGGCCTGAAACCCGAGGCCGGACGCGGTCAGGTTGTTCTGCGCGGACAGTTGCAGGGCATGGTAGGTGGAGTGCGACCGGTTGGTTACTTCGGTGACCGGTCCGTACCCGCCGGTCACGCGGCCCGATGAATCGAACTGCGTGTAGGGTGCGAAGCCGGGGTCCGCTCCGGTGAAGCCGTTCGGGAAGTCCAGGCTGGGCAGCTTGATCCCCGCGGTTCCCACGTAAGTTCCATTCAGCGCGACGCCGCGGACTTTGTGTTCGACGCCTGCCGTCCAGGTGCCGACGTACCCGCCACTGAAGTTGGGCGCGATGCCAGCCACGGCGAGCGGCGTGATCTGGTGATCGGGAGAGAGCGCCGCAAGCTCCTGCTCGAAGCGGAGCACATCCATCGGAGTGTTCGGGGCCACCTGTTTCGAGTCGCCCGAGGCGAACACCAGGTTCCCATCCGGCGTGTAGACGGAGGGCAGCTGCTGCGGCGTGATGGTCATGCCGTAGCGAATGGATTGGCCGGGCGCGGCGGTGAGGCGGGGATACACGACAAACGGCGTGCTGCCGGTGAGCGAGTTGTCCTGCCAGAGATTGACCAGCAGCGTGGTGATGGCGCCGCCCACGTGCACGGTGGTGTTCGAGGCGACGCGCCAGTCTAACGACAGCCGGGGACCCCAACCGTTCTTGTCGAGCTTGTATCCGGGCTGGGGGTTAACGATGAACTGCGCCCCGGGCGATCCCGTTCCGCCCGAAAGCACCGGCGCGGATGTGCGTTTCTCCTCCTCGCGAATCGGCGAAGTGATCTCATAGCGCAGACCATAGTTCAGCGTCAGCCGATCCGTGACCTTCCAACTATCTTGAAAATATGCGTTGTACGAATCGCGATGAATGGCCGAATCGCCGATGGAGTCCCCTTGCGCGAACATCAGCGGCGCCACGGCGATGGTGTAAGTGAACGCGCTCGCGGTGAGCAGACCGGTCAGCGTATCGGGCAGAGGATCGCCCACATTGATATCGTGCGTGCCGCTGAGGGAGCGGATCGCGACCGGCGAATACGCCACACCGCCGCCGAACTGGTACTGACCGTTGGGACTCAGCCCGAACAGCGTCGTGTCGCGATTGGAGCGAACTTCGCCGCCGGCCTTGAAGGTATGCTTCCCACGAATCCACGTGAAGTTCGAGCGCGCCTGGAACAGATTGCCGTATTCCGCCATGACGGAACCGCCCGCGGCGTTGAAGGCTTCGTAGAGTCCGTCTCCGAATATCAGCGAGGGGTCGGTGCGATCGGGCGTCGGGAACGAAGGTGTGGCGCGCGTGAAGCTGATCGAGTACTCCTGAGTAGTGGTGGGCGACGGCGTGCGCGTCAGGGTGATGACGGCGTTGCGCTGGCGATCGAGGAATCCCACGGCAAATTCGGGAGAAAGAGCCGTCTGGTCGGGATTGGTGTTCGGGCCGGTGGTGTTATCCATGGTGAAACGCCCGAACAACTTCGACTTGTCGGATAGGTTGTGATCGATGCGCGCGGAGAACTGATCGGCGACCGTGGTCACCTTCGACGATCCGGCCCAGGTGCGGGCGCCGTAGGGACCCTGCGCGTCGTTCGGCAGCGGGTACCGTGCCAGCACATTCGAGATGCGCGGATCCACCGGCACCAGCAGCGTATCGCCGGCGAATGCGGTGGTGTCGAGGCCCTGGCGTTCGGCGGCGGTGGGGACGGGCAGCACCTCGGTGGCGCTGAGCACCTGGCGGAACCCCTGATACTCGGCGAAGTAGAAGGTCCGGTTGCGGCCGTTATAGAAGTGCGGAATCGACAGCGGACCGCCGATGGTGAGGCCAAACTCGTTGCGGATGAAGGGCGGGATGCGGTCGGGGCTGGCGATCGTGCGGTAGTCGAAGAAGTTGCGCGCATCGAGCGCTGCATTGCGCAGAAACTCGAACACGGATCCATGCATCACGTTCGCACCCGACTTCGTGATGACGTCGGTGAAGCCGGCCGCTCCACGCCCGATTTCGGCGGGCATCCACCCCGAGCTGGAGCGAATCTCCTGCACCGCATCCACGTTGAAGTTGGTGAAAGTCGCTCCTCCCATTTCGGGATCGGTACTGTCGGCGCCGTCCATCGCGAATACGGCCGCGGTGCCGCGCTGCCCGTTCACCGCGAACTGCTGCGTGAAGTTGGACGCGCCGTTGGTGTCGGTCATGGTGCCCGCCGCCAGCAGCAGCAGTTGACTGAAGTCGCGTTTGTTGAGCGGCATCGCCGAGACGGCTTTCGCGGACAACTGCTCGCCACCGGTTCCCTCGCGGGATTCCGTGCCGGCGAGGAGCGAGAGAGAACCCTCCGCCGACAATTCGAGGACGGCCGCGGACGCGTTGTCCGGCAGCCGGACCGGCCGCGAGCACGCTGCCGTGGAGCCCTTGTAGTCCACCGAGACCGAGTACTCGCCGGCGGGCAACGCGGCAAACGCAAACTGGCCGTCACTGCCGGTGGTGGCCGCCGCCTTCGTGCCGGCGGACTGTGCGCGGACGACGGCACCGGCGAGCGCTGCGCCGTGGGCGTCACGCAGGGTCCCTTTCCACGAACCCGCGGAGGGTTGCTCTTCGGCCGCCGCCCAAGGGACGGCACATGCGGCGCACGCGATCAGGGCGATAAGCTTTGTGAACAAGACATCAGCTTAGCTCACGTCATTTGCGCGCACTCGCCCGTGTGGTTGTAGCGTCACTTCGAATGCCCGCGAGAATACAACGAAGCGACGCGGGATTACGTCGGGCGGCTGTTTACCAAAGATATCGGAACCTGGGATTACAAACACCAGAGAAAAACACTGCTATCCAAGACCACGCTTTCCGGTCTGCCCCGGCGATAACGGCGGGCGGCCGTCTAGCCGATCTGGGCGGGCAACATTGGCGACGACCTAATGCTAGCGGGCTTCGAACGGGCTGCCAAGCCGTTTCTGGACAGAATCCTGTTTACCTGCTGCACTCCACATGATCGCAAGTCGCAGACCTGGCGCTTTCCTTTCATTCAGTGGCGCCCCTATGACTTGCATGAGCGAGAAGCTCTGGTGGCGGAGTGCGGCGCGTGGCTTGGGCTGGGAAGTTCGCCGCTTCAGTCCGACTCCGGCCCGTGGTTTCTCGATCACCTTCGGGAGGAACTACAGTTCTGCGCCAGATGCAGGCGGCCGATGTATTTTCTCGGCATCGGCGTGAATGATCGCGAAGCGTTGCGCCTTCCGCAGACACTGGAACTTCTGGAATACGCCAGCAAAATCTGGACACGAGACGCTCACAGCCTCGGCATGGTTCTCTCGGTCAGCCCGGCATGCCGCGCCGTCGAAGGGGCGGACCTCGCGAACATCGAATTGGCTGCGCTCCCCAAGCCGCAACTAAAGTCGGAGGAGATCGGATTCGTCCTGAACTTCGAGGCTCTCCCGGAAGGGTTTCTTCCGAAGTTCTGCACGCTCGCTGACGCTCTCAGCAGCCGTGCGCTGGTCTGGATCCGGCAGGAGACCCGCAAGCTGCAGTGGTCGGAATCCACCCTGATGGACATGCTGCCCAGCTCGCTCAGGGACCGGTTCATTCAACGGGAAGTGGACTATTCCGCGGACGGCTTGGCTAACTAGCGCGGCCGCATGGCAGAGATGTTTAAAGATCCCGCAAACTCGCGTATCGGCCAAACGGCCTCGCACGCCCGCGATAGAAGTTCGACTGTCCCGATGAGGGGCTCCGGCACATACGGATGCAGCCAGTCGAACGGCGTAATGGAGATCGACACAAACCCGGCCTTCTCCAGTTCCTTCTTGAGTCGGAAGCTCACGAAGGCGGTTTCATTCGGCGAAACCTGTGGGAAGAAGGTGCGGAAGTGGCGCTCGCAGAAGATCTGAGGGTTTAACATATTCGGCTCCGCAAAGCTCATCCTGCCGCCCGGCTTCAACAAAGTATAGATCTTTGACCAGGTGCGTTCCAGATCGAGGTGGTGCAGGACGGAAGAACCGATCACGGCGTCGAAAGGGCCTTCCACCTCGCAATCTTCAAAGTTCTTCTCCAGGAACCGCACATTGGGCAAGTTTCGCTTCCGAGCAAGGGCGAGCAGATCTGGCGAGAGGTCTACTGCAATAATGTCGCTGCCGGATTGCGCGAACACTTCGGTAAACAATCCTGTGCCACACCCGATTTCGATCACCTTACTGGACGGTCCGAGGTGGGCGCCCTTCAGGATTAGCTGCGATCGCCGGCGCGCGCGCCGCCTTCCCGCGGGCGTTCCCCACCCCCAGATATCTTCAGCGGATCCCGCCGCCAGGTACTTGCCGTGCTCAACTTCCTGCGCAAATCGGGTACGATCAGTATTCGACGCCAAATCTCAGGACTCCTCCCTTCATTCTCGCGCCGCGCCTAAGCTGGAAGCCCAGCGCCGTGCCGGCTGTGATCCGGCGCCGGTCGCGCGCGATCGTTCAGACGGGCGGCTTCCACAGCCAGCGACTTGGCGAGCCGGTCTACGCTCCTGTTTAGCGGCTTGAGCACGTCTTCCCGAAGGATTTCTCTGGGGCGAATCGGCGCGAAGGTTCCCAGTATAGCGTTCTCCACTAATGATAGTCCACTATTTCCACGTCACCAAACGTCACCAACGTCACCTAACTGCGTTCACTCATTTCACAAACATCTCCACCCCCAATCCCGCCATGGCGGACAGATCACGTGTGAACTGGGCCGGACAACTCACATACTAGCGGCATTTGGCGGAGCGGAATCGACCCTTCGGCCGTTGCGAACATGCGCTAGAATATAGCGAAATGTCCTCTGAAGCAGAGGCTAGGAGTAGTGTAATCACCCCTCCCGAAGCACTGGCTGGCCCGAAACCGCAGCGTTGGAAACGCTATGTCAACTCTCTGCTGGCAGAGGAACTGTCGAGTCTCACCCGATACTACGATCGTGTGATCCAGTGGCTTCCGCGAAAAGAAGATGACGGTCTGTTGCTGTCGCAAGTCGCAACTGGAGAGAAGCTGACTTTGGGCAGAGACGAACCGTTTCCCGATCTGAGCGAAGAGTCCGGCCGGCGAACCGCCATTCTGCTCAACGGGACGCTCAACTACCACAGCGACATCCAGGGACTGCTGGCAGACCTGAAGCCTCGGCTGCCGCGCACATCCCGCGTTCTGGTGGTTCTGTACAATTCTTACCTGCGCTGGATCTACGTTCTCGCCAACCGTCTGGGAATCCGCAGGGGCGAGCTTCCCGGCACGTTTGTCACGCGGTGGGACGTGGAGAATCTGGCCCGCCTCAGCGGTTATTCAGTCGTCCGGCAACGGCTCTGCGGCTATTTCCCATGGCGGCTGTTCGGGGTAGGGACGCTCGTCAACCGGGTGCTCCCGGTGATTCCGCTGCTGCGATTGTGCGCCCTCACCTACGTCGTGACGCTGCGTCCCGTGAAGGCGCAGCGGCCGGACGGAGTCTCGTGCGTGATTCCGGCGCGGAACGAACGCGGGAACATCGAGAATGCCCTGACGCGATTCCCCGAACTTGACTGCCCCACGGAGATCATTTTCGTCGAAGGCAACTCCACGGACGGCACATGGGAAGAGATCCAGCGGGTTGCCGCAGCCTATAGCGGCCGGTTTCGGATTACGGCATTCAAGCAATCGGGCAAAGGCAAGGCCGACGCCGTCCGGCTCGGGTTTGCCCATGCCACTCAGCCTCTTCTGACCATCCTCGACGCGGACTTGACCATGCCACCCGAACTGCTGGGACGTTACTGTCAGGCCTACTGGGAAGGGCTGGGCGATTTCATTAACGGCTCGCGTCTGGTCTATCCCATGGAAGGCGAGGCCATGCGGTTTCTGAACCGCCTCGGCAACGTATTCTTCGCCAAAGCCTTGAGCTGGGTGCTCGACGTACGGCTGGGAGACTCGCTGTGTGGCACCAAACTGATGACCCGCGACGACTACGCACGGATGACCGCCTGGCGCCGGGACTTTGGCGACTTCGACCCGTTCGGCGACTTCGAACTCCTGTTTCCGGCGGCGGTTCTGGGGCTGGGAATGATCGATATACCCGTTCGCTACCGCGCCCGCACGTACGGCAGCACCAACATCCATCGGTTCGGCCACGGACTTCAGTTGCTGAAGATGGTAATGATCGGTTTCTTCCGCATCAAGTTAGGGCTCGGCGGAGGCAGAGTCCCGAAATGACGGAAGCGAGCTGCCCGGACGGGAAAGACCCTGGCATTCTGGTTTGTTGCTATCCTCTCCCGCCTCTCAATCAAGCCGGATGGCGCCTGGACCGATTAGGGACGAGCCGGGAAACCGCGCATTATCTTGAAAGGGCTCATCGCTGTGCCGAGGAAGCTGCGTTACCAAGCGGAGGCCTCTTAACCGGCGTGCGGCGAGGCGATCTTTCGATACGATGCTCCATGAGGCGCCAGGCTGCGTGAAACCTACCATGAATCTATCCAGGTCTGTGCTGGAACTGAACCTCCTCGGCATTTGGAGGCGTGAAATACGGGTTTGGGGTTATCACATGAGACCTCCGTCACTGGATCGCCTTGTTTACCTGGCCCTCCATCGCGTGGGGCTTATGGGTAAGGAGGAGAAGGCGGCCCTCATGCGCTGGATTCGACCAGGAATGACCTACGCTGGCTCCGGAGCAGTACGTACTTCGAGGTAAGCGCTATACGGTGAGTTGGCTCGGAAAGGAGACGCAGTTTTCCGTGACCAATTCCGGGAAGGAAGCGCAAGGAACAATCGAACTGCAGCTTGCCGACCTTTGGCAAGCTCGCGTCGCGCCCAGTTGCTGAAGGTCCTGGAGGAGACGCAAGTAGCCGAAACCGCCAAGCGCCAATTGAGCCCTGCCGGGGAAATTCAAAACCGGAAGAATTTGTCTTTTCAGTTGCCGGGCACGGTACAGAACCACGATCTGGATGGCTTCGGGAAAGGGTCGATCGGCTTGATCAATCGTCACTTTCATGTCGCGCACCCGGTCTTGCCATGGAGTGTCGTGGATGTCGTGGACCTGAAGCCTGAGCGAAACAGCTTCGTCGGCGCACGCGTGATACCATGTAGGTTTCCACCAAGCTGAGGTTTTCGTGGCGAGAATCACCCGTAAAGAGTTAAAAAGTGACAAGTTTGCCCTCGAAGTGGGGCAGACGGTAAGCTTCTTCGAAGAGCACCGGCAAGAGATCCTGCGTTACGGCGCGATTGCGCTGGGTGCGGCCGTCCTGATCGCCGGCTGGCTGGTCTATCAGAAACACCAGCGGGCCGGACGCGAGGAGGCGCTGGCCAGCGCCATTCAGGTGCAGGAAGCGCCCGTCGGCGGCGCGCCCAATTCCAGTGGTATGACCTTCCCCACCCAGGCAGCCAAGGACGAGGCGACTACGAAGGCCTTTTCCGGCCTGGCCGCCAAGTACCCGGGAACCACCGAAGGCGAAGTCGCCCACTATTATCTGGGCGCCATCGACGCCGACGCCTCGAAGATGGCGGAGGCGGAAAAGCACTTTCAGGAAGTGGCGGAGCACGGCAACGCTGGCTTCTCTTCTCTGGCCAAGCTTTCGCTGGCTCAGATTTACTTTGCCGATGGCCGCGAGGCGCAGGGCGAAAAACTTCTGCGCGATCTGATGGACCACCCCACCGCGCTGGTATCGCAGGAGCAGGCGGCCGTCACCCTGGCGCGCTACCTGATCATCAAGCGGCCGGCCGATGCGCGCAAGCTGCTCGATCCACTCAAGACCATCAGCGGCCCGGTGGGACAATTGGCGCTGTCTTTGTACGGCCAACTGCCGCCGCAGTAGGCGATTCCCGGATGCTCGAGCGTCTGCGGTTCCCGGTCGCCCGAAGCCGGGGCCGGCAATATCCCGAACCGGCCCACCCCTATCGCAACCCCTTCCAGCGCGACCGCGACCGGATCGTCCACTCGCGCGCTTTCCGCCGCCTGGAAGCCAAGATGCAGGTGTTCGCGCCCGGCATCTCGGATCATTTTCGCAACCGGCTGACGCACACCATCGAGGTGTCCCAGGTGGCCCGCACCGCGGCCAGAGTCCTCGGGCTGGACGAAGACCTCACCGAGGCGCTGGCGCTGGCGCACGACATCGGCCATCCGCCATTCGCCCACGCCGGCGAGGACGAGCTCAACCGCCAGATGCAGCGCTATGGCGAGCGCTTCGATCACAACCTGCACGCGCTCCGCATCGTGGAGAACTTCGAACAGCGCTACGCCCGTTTTCCGGGCCTGAACCTGACCTTTGAAGTGCGCGAGGGGATGGCCAAACACTCGCGCGATTTCGGCCCGGGCGAGCGGCCGGAGCTGGATCGCTACCTGCCCGGTTTGCGGCCCTTGCTGGAAGCCCAATTGATCGATCTGGCCGACGAAATCGCCTACAACGCCGCCGATCTCGATGACGCGTTTTCGGCCGGCATGTTCACCGCCGGCGAGATCGCCGGATGCGTGCCCCAATATGGCGCGATTCTCGAAGCCGTGATCACCCAGTTCCCCGGCGCCAGCGCGCGCGAGCAGTTCCACGAAGCGCTGCGCCAGTTGATCGACGCTCTGGTTTCGGGCCTGGTCGAAGGAACCGCGGCCAACGCCGCGCGCGCCGCCGTGGCTGACGCAGAGGCGGTTCGCCATCTGCCCGGCCGCGTGGCGGCGTTCACCGCGGAAACCGCCGCTGCCAGCCGCGCGCTCAAGCAATTCCTCTATACCGGGGTCTACGCCGCGCCCGAGCTGGCCGAGGACCGGCGGCGCTCCGTCTCCATGATCGCCGAATTGTTCGGCTTCTTCGTCGAGGACCCGCGCCGCCTGCCCGACCCCTACGCCCGCCTGGCCGAAACCGACCCGCCCCACCGCGTAGTCTGCGACTACATCGCCGGCATGACCGACGCCTTCTGCCGCCGCACTCACGAACAGGCTTTCGGCCCTGCCGGCGCCTGACCGTGCGTGAAGATTGGTTCAGCCCACGTGGCGCGCCGCAGCAAAGTGGGACAGACGCTTTCGTCTGTCAACCCTCCGGGGCCCTCCAGACTCGCCCATTACAATGAAAGCTGGATGAAACTCCCGGCGACGTTGCGCACCCTCGGGTACCGGAATTTTCAGCTTTTTTTCGGCGGGCAACTGATTTCCCTCATCGGCACCTGGATGCAGAACATCGCCCAGTCGTGGCTGGTGTACCGCCTCACGGGCTCCTCGGTGCTGCTGGGTGCGGTGGCCTTCGCGGGCCAGATTCCCATCTTTTTCCTGGCGCCACTGGGCGGAATCGTGGCCGACCGCCGCAGCCGCCGGCGCATCGTGATCGCCACCCAGACCGCTTCTATGCTGCTGGCTTTCGCGCTGGCCGCGCTCACCCTCACCGGAACGGTACACGTCTGGCATGTTTTCGTGCTCGCGTCGTCGCTCGGAGCGGTGAACGCTTTCGACATCCCGGCGCGCCAGTCGTTTCAGGTGGAGATGGTGGGCAAGGCCGACCTGATGAACGCCATCGCTTTGAACTCCTCGATGTTCAACGCCTCGCGGGTGATTGGCCCGGCCATCGCCGGAATCCTGGTCGCCGCCATCGGCGAAGGCTGGTGCTTTTTCTTGAACGCCGTGAGCTACCTGGCTGTCATCACCGGCTTACTGTTGATGAACGTCGAGGAGCGCCAGCGCGGCGCGCCGGGTATTTCCCCCTGGGCCAGCGTGATGGAGGGATTTGGCTTTGTGGTCCGCAACATGCCGGTGCACGCCATCCTGATGCTGCTGGGCGTGGTGAGCCTCGCCGGGATGCCGTACACGACGCTGATGCCGATCTTCGCCGACCGCATTCTGCATGGCGGGCCGCGCGCGATGGGCTGGTTGATGGGCTGCGCTGGGGTAGGGGCGTTGGGCGGCGCGCTGCGGCTGGCCAGCCGCACCGAGCTGAAAGGGCTCGGCCGATGGCTGCCGGTGGCGTCGTTTGCCTTCGGCGCGACGCTGATCGGTTTCGCGTGGTCGCGCGTGTTCTGGCTGTCCGCCTGCATCCTGGTGCTGGCCGGATTCGGCATGATGATCGAAATGGCTTCGTCGAACACGCTGGTGCAGAGCATGGCGCCCGACGAGCTGCGCGGGCGGGTGATGTCGGTCTACTCGATGGTGTTCATGGGAATGGCGCCGTTTGGCGCCCTGCTGGCCGGCGCCGCGGCCGACCGCTTCGGCGCGCCTTGGACGGTCACCGGCAGCGGCATCGTCTGTATGGCCGCTGCGTTTGTCTATTGGACCCAACTGGCGCGCATCCGCGGGCCGGCTCGCCAGTTGATCGCCGCGCAACGGGACCCGCCGGTGGAAGAATCGCGCCGGGGCAGGTAAGCAGGACGGGGCCCAGGCCCACGTCAGAAGATGTGAAAAGAATGAGTTGGCAGGCGAAAGCGCCTGCCCCACTTGCCTGCACGCCCTTCGACAGCAAAGTGGGACAGACGCTTTCGTCTGTCAACCCCCCGTCCGCCCGATTATTCTCACGACTTCTCAGCGCCAGGGCTCGGCGCGGCTGGCCGTTGGGCAAGGTGGGGCTGGTTTCAACCTGCCAACGCCCGCTTGCGGGCACAGGTACTCTCGGCGCGCGTCAGTGCGTAGGCTCGGCGCCTTCCATGCGCGGCTGCCCGTTGCGCAGCTCCATCGATTCGCTCGCGTCGAACACGAAACGCCCAGCCAGCAAATCGCGCACCGCATATGCCGCTTTACCGACGCCCTCGGGGCTGTGGTGCGGGCTCCGGGTGAAAATGTGGTACAGTTCGTGCGCCAACACTCTGCCCACCGCGCGGCCGAAAACCAGTTCCCGCTCGGCGGCCGGCACGCCCAGCAAGTCCACTTGCAGGAAGGTGCGGATGCGGTCGCAATCCACCGCGCCGAACGGCAGGATGACGCCGTCGCTTTCGTGGGTCCAGCCCAGCGGGCCGGGCTGCACGCGGTGCGGGTTGAGGCCGTTCACATCGCATCTGCCCCGGAAGCGGATCACCGCCAGTTGGGCCGAAACTTCGCTGCCGGTCGCGGCCGCCAGCGAGCGCCATTCCAGGCCGATTCCCAGACGGCCCATGATGGCTTCCGATTCACCGCGAATCGAGTCCATCACCGCCGACGGCGGCTGCTGCTGGAACTCGGTGTAAAGGGTTGCCGGCGAAACCGGCGGCCTCGATTGCGCCCACAATGCCGCCGCGCATCCTAGAGGCAGGGAGAGGAACGAGACACGCCGCAGAAGCTTCGTGGCTCTATCCGCAAACAAGGCGCAACTCCCTTCCCCCCGCGCTCTCGCTACCGGGCGGGCCGGCCGGTGGTTTCACTCAGGCCGGAAATCAATCCCCGATGCTCTCTCAGCATTCTCCTGGCGGTGTGGCAGGCGAAGCAGATCGGGTTCGCCGCCGCCAGCGTTTCCTGCAGCTTCTCCGCCGGAATCTCGCTCCATTCCAGGGACATTCCATCGGCACGGAGCACGGCGGGTTTGGCGCCCGCCAGCGCGATTTCGCCGATCGGCTGTTCACAGGAATAGCAATCCCTGTCCCGATACCAGTCCAATAAGATATTGCGAACCAGGCAGCCTTCCGGCGAAGCTTTAATCTGGCTCAGGCACTCCTGGCCGCAGCCGGCTTTTTCCGGCCAGCGGGAACAGGAGTCCAGGCGCAATTGCGGCGCCGTTCCCAGCGCCGTTGCCATTGCAAAACGCGAATCCAGCGTTACCCCAGCGGGATTCTGATTCTCCGGGCAGGTCACCACCCGGCTGCCTCTGTATTTCCACCAGACGCCAACCAAGCGCCAACCCGCGATGCCGAACAGCACCGCCGCAATTGCTAGCAAGACAAACGGCACAGCCATATTAGGCTCCCCTTTTAACCGAATTGCAATATCCATTAAACTGAATTGCAACATTACAACCGTTCGAGACAATCCAGGATACAAGAGTAAACTCGTTGAGAGGAAACGCCTGGCGCTGCGGTCACTTCAGTCAGCCCGCACCGGAAAGAGCGCCTGCCCCCAGCCCGCTGCGTGCTTTCACCCGATGCCGGTGCCCGGCGACCCGCAAATCGCCCTTGCGCGGAAGCAGCCGAGAGCCGGGCAGGTTAGGGCTCAGGACGATGCAGGACCTGCGTCGGCGATCGCTTCTGGCGAAGGTACCGCCGGCCCACGGAGGCGGACGACGATGTCTCGATACTCTTCTGCTAGCGCGGAATCGGTGGCGATACCGGAAAAGTACGCCTCGCCGTCCGGCTTGCACTGGTAATCGCCCTCTAAGAAAGTCGCCTTTACCCACGGATCGCGATGTTCCGTTGCTCGCCTCAACAGCTTCAGACTTTCGGCGTAAAGGCTTCGCTGCGCGGAGCCATCGGCAGTCGTCGCGCCTTGCAGCGCCAGGGCACAGGCCTTGAGGTAGTCAACCGTGTCGGGCTGTGGGGCGCTTCCATCCTCCTGATATTCCGCCCTCCCGCGCGCGCGTTCGAGGTGCTTCAGCGCCGCAGCGGCGTTACCGGCGTTCAATTCAATAATGGCGAGGTTGATGAGCGGCATTTGCTTCTGCATGCCGATCTCGGCGGCGCGGGTGAAATAATCGCGCGCGGCATCGACAGCCTCGCGATCGCGATAGTACGAGGTAAACAGGCCGGCATGGGCATAGGACAGATAGTTAGCGTTGTTCGCATCGATTGATCGATCGAAGTAAAACCGGGCACGTTCGAAATGGCCCCGGTTCGGCGGCGCGTTCGCATCCTTCGCCATCACCGCAACGGCGTATCGCGATCCGTAGAACACACCCAACAGCCGATATATCTCCGACATTTGGTTGTTGAACTCCCGCGTATCGAGCAGCACCGAACTCGCCATCGCTCTTTCATAGAACCCTACTCGCTGCCTTTCGTCCCAGGTCAGACCTGTGTAGGTCTCGTCCAGCGCCCGCAGGTTTCCGCAGGCCAATTGCAGCTCATGCAGCGTCCGGCCGAAGTTTTTCTTCATCCGCCCGAACATAGGAAACTCTGCATGTATTTCCTGACGGAGACTTTCGATATCGTTGAGAGCTTTATCTGAGTCTGCTTTCATCGTCCCAAGCTGCTGGCGGGCGGTTTGTTCGAACTGCTTGAGTTGGATTTCGAGATTCTTCTCTGCCGACTTCCTCTGGTCGTCAACGGTTTTCCAGGCCATCGCTCCAAGCAAAAAAGCAAAAACTCCAACCAGGGTCATCATGAAACGCGCTGTGCTGTCCAGGGCCGCTAGCCGCTCTCGCTCATTTTCGAGCAACTGTTGCTGTGCTTGCATGCGCAATTCGAGCATCCTTTCCTCGGTTTCCAGCGTCGCCAGCGTCGCCAGCGCGCCGGCGGGCCGCCCTTCGCTAACTGCGGGCTTTTCGGCCGAGACGGAGGCACTGGCGGGGCGGAGTCCGCCGCCTGGCGAGACCGCTGGCTGTGCCCAGATCCACACGATTGCCAGGCCAAATGCAGCCCCCAAGACGCTCACCAGACGCCTCAGTGTTGCCCAGTTTGGTCCGAAAATAGATGTCTTAGGTGACTCTGGTTCGATTTGGCTCGGCATAATGGATCAGTATGACCGGGACGTGGATTTCACGCAATCGGGTTCTCATGCGGTGGCAGGGAACGGAGTAGAGAGGAGCCTCCGAACGCCTGCTGTCGTCCGGCGTTTTCCGGGTGCGGAGGAAAACTAGCTGACCCACTTGACTTGGAATCGGTAACGCCGCCCGGGTAGGCGAATCGCCTTTTGTCGTCTATCGGACGGTTCCCCTGGCAAGACGCGCCGCCCCGCCTATCCCCTTCTCTTCCTATAGCTGCGCGCCAGCTCCATGTAGACGCCTAAGTCGCGGTCCAGGTCGGACTGGGTGCCGTCGAAGTAGAAGTTGCGGATGGGGATGCCGCCCAGGTCGCGGCTCAGTTGGGGATAGATGGCCTCGCAGACGATGCCGTTCATGCACGTGAATGGGCTGATGTCGATGATGCCGGCCGCGCCCTTCTTCGCCAGGTAGACGGCCTTCCCGACGTTGAGCACCATTTCGCCGAACGCGCCTTCGCGCGGCAGGTAAGGGCGCGCGCATTCCAGGATCTCGTAAATATCGGGTTCTTCCCGGCCGGCGAAATCCTCGTGGAAGACTTCCACCAGGCGGTTCTCATCGTGCTTCTGCACGCGCTGGCGAATCCACGAGCCGAGCGCTTCCAGGCTCCAAATGCGGTTTTCCAGCTTGAGCTTGCGGAACACCTCGGAATTGGTGTACCAGACCCA
>JBEKKO010000073.1:0-25553 GCA_050010695.1 Bryobacteraceae bacterium | reverse complement strand
TCTCCGGAGCGCGCCACCACGTCGCGCGCCACGTCGCGGAAAATCTGCTTGGCGCCCGGAATGGTGCTCTTGTCGTCGCTGTACTTGGCGGTGTAGCGCTTGATGCCGCCGATTTCCATCTCGACCATTTTGTATACGCCGCTGAGCGAGGGCGCATCGGCGGAAACCGAAATCTGCGTGCCCACCCCGAAGGCATCGATGGGCGCGCCCGCGGCGAGCAACTCGCGGATGCGATATTCGTCCAGATCGCCGCTCACCATGATCCGCGCTTCCTGCAGGCCGGCCTCGTCCAGGATGGCGCGCACCTGCCGTGTAGCCTCCAGAAAATCGCCGCTATCGATGCGCACGCCCCACAGCGGCAGTCCCAGCGCCGCCACCCGCCGCGCCGCCTGCGCCACGTCGTAGGTGTCCAGCAGTTGCACGGCGTTCTCTCCCAGCGAGCTTTGCAGCTTGCGGAACGCCGCGTCTTCGCAGGCGAACGACATCACCCAGGAGTGCCCCGCCGTGCCGGCGACGGGAATCGAAAAGCGGAAGCCGGCGAGCGCGTTGCTGGTGGCCGCGCAGCCGCCCAGGTATGCCGCCCGCGCGCCCAGCACGCCCGCTTCCGGCGTGTGCGCGCGCCGTGTGCCGAATTCGATGACCGATTTCCCCTCCGCGGCGGCCACCACCCGCGCCGCCTTGCTGGCGACCAGGGTCTGGAAACTCACCGCGGAAAGCAGGTACGTCTCCGGCAATTGCGCTTCGATGATCGGCGCACGGATGGTCAGCAGAGGCTCGCCCGCGAACAGCGGTGTGCCTTCCGGCACCGCAAACAGGTCGCCCGTGAAACGAAAATCGCGGAGGTAATCGAAGAACTCGCGCGGCGCGCGGGCGAACTGCGGCAAGCCGCGCAGATAGTCGATCTCTTCGGCGGTGAAGCCGAGGCTCAGCAGGTAATCCACCGCCTGCGGCAATCCGGCCGCCAGGACATAATTCCGGTTGGGCGGCAGCCGGCGGATGCCGAACTCGAAAGTGGCGATTTCCGCCGCCTTGCCGGCCTGGAAATACCCGGCCGCCATGGTGAGTTCGTAAAGATCGGTGAGAAGACCGTTCATGATTGCAGAAAAACGATGGCCACCGATAAACACCGATGAACAGAAAATCCTTGCCGTTCTTATCTGTGTTGATCCGTGTTCATCCGTGGCTCAAAGGTTTTATTTCTTCTTCGGCGCCGGCTTCGCGGCTTCCTTCACTTGACCGGCCGCTTTGTCGAGATCCTCCACCGCCTTGGCATCCAATTCATAGATGCTCGGCTCGCCTTCGCGTTGCGCCAAATATTTGTCGCCCTGATTTCTCACAATCACCCGTTCGCTCCGCTTGCCGCCGTTCGAGGTGACGCTCGCTTCGAACACCGGCTGGCCGCCGCCCTGCTCCGCAAATTTGGTGGCCGTTAAATCGCGCAGCTTGTCGATCAGGTTCTGCACGCTCTCGTTATCCAGGCGCTTGGGTCCGACCCAATCTTTGCCGTCCTTGGTGAAAGTGACGGTGACGCCGGCGCGGTTCTTGATCTCGACCATAAGCGGATCGTTGAAGCCGAAATCGAACAGCTTCTTATTGCGGAAATCGTCCAGATCCTTGTTCAGCGCCTCGCCCAAATCGGATGCGGTCTTGTACACGCCCGCCACCATCGAGCTCCGGGCATAGTAGTTGTTGTCCTTGTCCTTGCGAACTTCCAGGGTTTGCGAGCCGGAAGTATCGGTGACCTGGGCAAGCCCCACCGTGGCGGCCGTCGAGAACTTCTTAGCGGCCTCGTCCGGGGCTGTGTCGAGATCCATCTTGGCGTCGCGCAGTTTGCCGAGCAGGGTCTCCACTTGCCCGCTATCGGCGCGCAGCGGACGCGGTTCCACAATCTGCCACTCGGTCTGCCCGCTCCTGCCGAATACGATCTCGGGCGCCGGCCCCTTGCCGGTCAGCTTCACGCGCGTCAGACTGTCGGGATTGAAAACCAGCAGCCGTTTGTCGCGAAGGTCGTTGACGGTTTTGTCGAGGCTGGTCTTGACGTAGCTCGCCACCATGTACACGCGAGGGTCGCCGGCCACCTTGGCATAAACGCCCGAGTTGGTCGGCGTGTCGTCGCCAAGGTCGAGCTCCACCTGCTTGCCATCGGTCTCAATCACCTGCGCCTTCAAGGTTGGGCTGGCCAGGCCGTAACTGGCTAAATCCGTGGCTTTGTCTTCGACAGTCTGGTCGGCGCTCACCGAAGCAAGCGAGGAAATCAGCGAGGCCGTGGTATTGGGATCGGCCGGAAACGGCTGCGGCGCGGTCAGCTCCCATTTGCGGTTGACCAGGCTCACCACCAGCGGCTCGGCGCCGGCCTTCTGCAGGCGGATTTCGCGGAACCGGGCTTCCGGAATGGACACGATCTTGGGACTCGTGTCGGCGGGCGCTTTTGCCTTCTGCGCCTGCTTCTTGTTCGAGTACCAGATGACGCCGCCCAGCACAGCCAAAAGAACAACGGCTACCAGCAGTCCCTTCGGCTTCATCGGTTACCTCCGTTTCCACCAGGTGGCCAGGCCGAACGCCACCACCGTCAGCGGAAAGATGAAGATGCTCAGCCAGAACAGCATGGCCATGCGCTGCCCGCCGACGTTCAACGGCTGATCCTCGGGCATCTTGGGGCGAATCGAAATCAGGTCCTCGTCGGAAGCCAGCCAGTTGATCGAATTCATGAACAGCTCGCGGTTGCCGAGCTGGCGCGAGCCGGCCAGGCTGTTGACCGCCCAAATCGAGGTGCCCGACACCACGAATCTTCCCTGCTTGGTCCCCGAGTAAGTGCCGGCGGCCACCAGGGTCAACGGTCCCTTCTTGCCTTTCTTGGGATCCACCGCGCCGCCCGGTCCGATCTCGGGGGTGGCCAGCGAGTCTTCCGCGGTTGCCACCAGTTTGCTCACCGAGGTCTTGTCTCCACTCTTGATATCGAGCGACCGGCTCAGCGGAAACGCCGTGGGAATGCGCGATAGCGGCTGCGTAATCGCGTGCGATTCGTATTGCAACACCACCGGGATCTCCGGGCCGAAGCCGAAGATCTGCCCCAGGCCGCCTAAATCGAGCACCAGGTCCTTGTTGACGGTGACGCCCCAGCCTGCGAGCATCTTGACGAGTTCGTCATTGGAAGCCGGCGGTTCGGAGTGGCCGATGCGCAGCACGTTGTCGAGCATGAACATGGCGCGTCCGCCGTCCTCGACGTAGCTCTTGATGGCCGCCACCACCGGCGCCGGGTAGTCGGCGGTGGGTCCGCCGGAGACCAGCACCGTGCAATCCTTGGGAACCTCGACCGGCGCCGCCGCCACGGCCTGCCCGATCTCGACTTTCTTGGCGGCGTCGGGGGTGCCGGCGTCGGGCGCCGCGGCGGGCTTGAGCGAAACCGCGCGCGACTTGTAATTGTCGTGCTCCAGCAGCGCCTTGAGAATTCCAAAGCCCTCGCGGTCCTGATCGTCGATCGAGTGTTCGCCCGCCCCGGTCAGGAAGCAGACGTTGCGCTCGCCGCTCTTCAGCGCGCGGATCAACGCGCCGGTGATTTCCTCTTCGGTCAGGCTCTTGGCGCCTTCGTGGCGCGCTCCGTTCTCCACCACTACCGGCGAATCGGAACGGAAACCGGCGGCCTTGGCCACGGCCGGTTTCTTATTAAAGTCGATGTAATCGACGTGCAGCCTGGTCGACAGCGACGAATACCGGTCCAGCAAATCGCGCGCGCTCGGAAAGCTGCTGCTCTCGCCGAAATAAATCATCCGGACGTCGCCCTTGAGACCCTTGACGATCTTGATGGTCTGGTCGGAGAGGCTGAACAGCTTGTTCTTGGTGGCGTCGTAGGATTGGTCGTAGCGATTGGCGAGAAAATTCACCGCCGTCAGAACCGCGAGGACCACCAGAATGTAAACCGTGACGTAGGCGCCGTACCTGGTTTGCCGGGTTTTGAGCCATTTAGCCGCCATGTCAGCTCCTCCACCGCAGCGATTCCATGGATCGCGATGTAATAAACAACGAGAAGAAAATCATGGAGAGATAGAAGACTACGTCTTTGCCGTCCAGCACGCCCTTGGAGAAACTCTCGAAGTGGGTGACGATGGACAGGTAATTGACCACCTGCGCCGTGGCGCCGCTATCGAAAGCCGTGGACCAGCTCAGCACCCACAGCAGCAGGCATACGAAAAACGTTACGCCGCCGGCGATGATCTGATTCTTGGTGAGAGTCGAGATGAATTCGCCGATCGCCAGCAGGCAGCCGCCTTGCAGAATCAGCCCCAGGTACGCCACCAGCACCGGCCGCCAATCGGGCTTGCCCCAGGCGAACAGCATGCCGATATCGAGCGCCGACATGCCCAGGATGCACAGGTACAGCAGCATGGCGGCCGACCATTTGCCGAGGATGATCTGAATGTCCTTCACCGGCGAGGTGAGCAGCAGCTCGATGGTTCCGGTCTTCTTCTCTTCGGCGATCAACCGCATGGTGATCATCGGAATCAGGAACAGCGACACCGTGCTGGCGAAACCCAGCAGCGGGCGGATGATCATATCGTTCAGATTGACCGGCTGCGACTGGCCCATCATTTGCGCCTGGAAGCCCATCCGCACCACGTCGCGGGTCGCGGTGTACATCGCGAATCCAAAGATCAACGCGAAAAATGCCATCAGCAGGTAAGCGATGGGTGAAGTGAAGTAACTCTTAAATTCTTTCTTGCCAATCAGGAATATGAGCTTCATTGCTTTGCCGCCTCGCTTTCCGCGGGCTCGCCGCTCTTTTTCTCCGCCGCGGTCAGTTGCAGGAAGACATCTTCCAGGCTGAGCCCGACCGCTCGCAGTTCACTCAGGTTCCAACCGGCGTTGACCACGCCGCGCGCCAGGTCGGCGCGGATTTGCCGCCCTTGCAGGCTTTCCACTTCGAATGTCAGGCGGCCGCTCTTGGAACCCTTCATCGTTACGCTTCTCACGCCCGATACCTGCTCGAGCCGTTGCTGCACGTCGCTCGGGTCCGGGATGCCGCCGGTGGCGTCCACTTCGACCGATACCGATTCGGAGCCGCGCAGCCGGTTGGTGAGGTTGGCCACCGAATCGATGGCCACCAGCTTGCCGGCGCTGATGATGATGACGCGCTCGCAGGAATGCTCCACTTCCGACAGAATGTGGGTGCTGAGAATGATGGTGTGGTTGCCCGCCAGCGACTTCAGCAACTCGCGGATTTCGATGATCTGCTTGGGATCGAGACCCGAGGTCGGCTCGTCCAGGATCAGCACATCCGGGTTGTGGATGATGGCCTGCGCCAGGCCGACGCGCTGCCGGTAGCCTTTGGAAAGCTTGGCGATGAGCTTGTCGCGTACGTCGCCGATGGCGCAGCGCTCCAGCACCTCATCCACCCGCTTCTTGATGTCGGCGGACGGGATGCCTTTCAGCTTGCCGGTGAATTCCAGGTACCCGATCACGTCCATCTCGGGGTACAGAGGCGGCGATTCCGGCAGGTAGCCGATCCGCCTTTTCACTTCGATGGGGTGCTCCTGCACGTCATAGCCGGCGACTGTCGCCGTGCCTTCCGTGGGAGGCAGGAAACACGTCAGCACACGCATGGTGGTGGTCTTCCCGGCGCCATTGGGCCCCAGGAAGCCGACGATTTGCCCCTTTTCGACCTCGAACGAAATGTTGTCTACCGCGACGGTACGTGCGTATCGCTTGGTGAGACCTTCTACCTTAATCATACGGTTGTGTCCCAGACTGAAGAAGACGCAATAATTGCCATTTGGGCAGCGAACGGCGGCCCGGAAGGGCGGCCGGAACTAGATCGGCTGTGAGTCTTTATGATAGAAACCGCACACAAGCCTTGTCAAATGAGGAAGTGGGGCATGCTTTAGCTTGCCGCTTGTTTTACCCCTTGTTCTACCCTCGCCCGGTCACGCGCACCCCGCACATTTCGGCGAAGCGCAGTTCGGTGGCTTTCACCCGGCCGGCCACCACCTGCAACGTGCGCCGCAAGATCTCGGCTCCCAAGGCGGGGTCGGTGCGGCACAACTCCTTGAGCGCGTCGCCTTCCAGGCGCAGCGCGGTGGTCCGCTCCCGGGCGCGCACCTGAAACAGCGTGTCATGCTGGTCGAGCAGGGCCGACCATCCGAAGACGCGGCCCGCACCCAGAGCCTCCACGGTGACCGTGTATTGCGGCGCGCACAACTCCACCACCACGCTTCCCGAGGTCACCAGGTAAAAGGCCCTGGAGCGCTGGCCGTTTCGCAGAATCAACTCATCCGCTTCGAATTCCACCGGATGTGCCAGCGCTGCGAGACTGGCGATCTGTCCTTGGGCGAGGCCAGACGTGAATCTGTGTGATCGAAGCTCATCAGTTTGTGCCATATGCCTCTGAATGTGGGTGAAATAACCCCCTTATCCGCCTCCGACAGTTGCAAAACACAACACTGGGCAGAGAAGTGGCAATTCGGGGGCCAAGCCGTGGCGCAGGCGGGCCTGTCAGGCACTCCTGCCTGCTGAGCCGAGTCATCTCGGCTTTTCTTTGGAATGTCGCCACCCGGTTCGCGCGGGGATACACTGCTGGGTGGATGGGAAAGGCGGGATGGACATGCGAGTTCTGATTGCGGATGAGTTCGAACAGTCCGGCCGCGACAAGCTGCGGGATCTCGGATGCGAGATCTCGTTCCAGCCGGCGCTGAAGGAGGACGCGCTGACGGCGGCCATCGGGCAATTCCAGCCGGATGCGCTGGTGGTGCGGTCGACCAAAGTGACCGAAGCGCATCTGGCGGCGGGCGCGCTCAAGCTGGTGGTGCGCGCCGGGGCGGGCTACAACACCATCGACGTGGCGGCGGCTTCTCGGCGCGGCATCTACGTTTCCAACTGTCCCGGCAAGAATTCGATTGCGGTGGCGGAGTTGGCGTTCGGGCTGATTCTGGCGCTCGACCGGCGGCTGGCGGATAACGTGGCGTCATTGCGCGCCGGGCAGTGGAACAAGAAGGAATACTCGAAGGCCAAGGGAGTGTGTGGGCGGACGCTGGGCTTGGTGGGGCTGGGGCAGATCGGCCGCGAGATGATTCCGCGCGCCCGCGGATTCGGTCTGCGGGTGATTGCCTGGAGCCGCAGCCTGACGCCGGGGCGCGCGGAAGAACTGGGCGTCGAGTACCGGGCCTCGGCGGTTGAGGTGGCGGCGGAAGCCGACATGGTGAGCGTGCACGTGGCGCTGAATAACCAGACGCGGGGCCTGCTGGGCGCGGCGTTCTTCGCGGCGATGAAGCCGGGTGCGTTCTTCATCAACACCGCGCGAGCGGAAGTGGTGGACCAGGACGCGCTCAGCCGCGCCGTGGTCGAGAAGAAGATCCGCGCGGGGTTGGACGTGTTCGCGAAGGAGCCGGCCGGTGGCGTGGGCGAATTCTCGGACGAGATCGCCAAACTCGATCTGGTGTACGGGACTCATCATATCGGCGCCTCGACCGAGCAGGCGCAGGAAGCCATCGCGGCGGAAACCGTGCGCATCATCCAAACCTTCCGCGACACCGGGCAAGTTCCCAACGTGGTGAACCTGGCGCGCAAGACTCCGGCCACCTGCGCGCTGGTGGTGCGGCACCTGGACCGACCCGGAGTGCTGGCCGGGGTGCTCGATTCGATCAGCGCCGCGCGCATCAACGTGCAGGAAATGGAGAACGTGGTGTTCGACGGCGCCGAAGCCGCGGTGGCGCGCATCAACCTGGAAACGGAGCCGGAAGCCGGGATGCTCGAAGAGGTACGGAAAGCGAACGTGAATATTTTGGAGATGACGCTGATCCGGTTGTGAGGGATTGCCTGGGCCGGGACCGCAGGAGCGCGACCAGGGAGTCGCGCGCGGACGAGGGCGTCCGCCCCACTTTGCCGGACGCGGATCTACCCCACCAGCGCCTGGAGCATCGCCCGCAAGGCCTGGCCGCGGTGGCTGACGGCGAACTTGCGCTCGCCTTCCACCTCGCCGAAGGTGCAGCCGAAGGGAGGGTAATAGAACAGCGGATCGTAGCCGAAGCCGCCGGCGCCGCGTGGCGCATCGAGAATGATGCCTTCCACGCTGCCCGTGTAGACGCCGGTTACGCGGCCGTTATCCACCAGCGCGATGGCGCAGACGAACCGCGCGCGCCGGTCATCCACGCCGCGCAGCTTTTCGAGCAGCAGCCGATTGTTGGATTCGTCGGTGGCGCCGGCGCCGGAGAAGCGGGCAGAGTACACGCCGGGAGCTCCGCCGAGCGCATCCACTTCGAGGCCGGAATCGTCGGCGAAGAGCAAGCCGGATGCGTGGGCGCCATAGTGGCGCACCTTGATGATGGCGTTTTCGGCGAAGGTGGCGCCGTCTTCCACACAGGGCGCTATCGCGCGGAAATCGGCCAACGGCTGAATCGCAACGCGCTCGCCGGCGGCCAGCGCGAACTCACGGGCCTTGCCCGGATTGCCGGTGGCGCAGAAAAGGCGCAGCGGCGCCGGCCCGTCGCTCAAAGCCGCACCGCGCGCTTCTGCAACTCGACAAGCTGGGCGATGCCGCCACGGGCGAGCGACAGCAGTTCGGCCATCTGGGCATCGTCGAAAGGCTTGTGTTCGGCGGTGGCCTGCACTTCGATGAACCGGCCGCCGCCGGTCATCACCACGTTCATGTCGACGTCGGCCTGCGAATCTTCTTCATAGCAAAGATCGAGCAACCCCAAGCCGCCGACCAGGCCCACGCTGGTGGCAGCCACGTACTCGCGAATGGGCATCGCCTTCAGAGCGCCGAAATCGACCAGGCGCCGCAGCGCCAGCGCCAGGGCCACAAAAGCTCCCGTGATGGAAGCCGTGCGCGTGCCGCCGTCGGCCTGGAGCACGTCACAGTCGAGCATCACCGTGCGCTCGCCCAGCGCCGCCATATTCATCACCGAGCGCAGCGAACGGCCGATCAGCCGCTGGATTTCGTGGGTTCTGCCGGACGGCCGGCCCTTCACCACCTCGCGCGGCGTGCGCTTGGCGGTGGCGCGCGGCAGCATGGAATATTCGGCCGTCACCCAGCCCTTGCCGCTGTTGCGGAGAAACGGCGGCACGGTGTCCTCGACCGTGGCGGCGCATAGCACCTGGGTGTGGCCGAGTTTCATCAACACCGAGCCTTCCGCGGTAAGCAGGTAGCCGGTGACGATTTCCGCCGGGCGCATGGCGTCAGGTTGCCGATTGTCGATCCGCATTATGATTGCCCCGAATTCTTGAGGACCCAGAACAGAAACAGCATGACCAGCAGAATGCCGCCGATGATGAAGACCACGCAGGGAAGAGCGCCCTGCGGTACCACCTTGCTGGTCCGCTTGCCCCGGGGCGGCTTGAATTTCGCCATCTATGCGATGGTAGCACCGCGATTTCGCGAGGCTGCTTTGGGAGCGGCGACGGCCTGGCGCTTTGTCACTGTTTCACAAATGAGACCTTGCTCAACCGAGGCGCTTCCCGATTGTCCCGACGCAGTTTCCCCCGAATGCCTTGCGCAAACCGGCGCATCCAGTCGAAAATCAGGATAAAGAGGAAGCGCAGCCCCCGAAGCATGTAGTTTCCCCCCCGCACCATGCCCCACCCGGCGCCGGCAAACACGCTGGCAAACAGAATCATCAAGAGACCCTGATACCCGGGAGAGAAGTTATCGAAGAACCCACCCACCGGCCCGTTCATTTGGATATAGCCGAGCATGACCAGTCTGTCAAATAGCTGCGGCAGGATGATGCGAGTGAGACCCAGTAGCATAGTCAGCGCGCCGACCAGGAGGAAGCTGCCGGCAACCGCGTAATAAGCGACCAAAATGCCTGCCAGCGCGGCCAGCAGGCCCACCAGCACGCCGACGCCGGCCGATCCCAGGGGAAGCCCGAACAGCGCGATGAGTATCCCGCCCACGACATACAGCGGCAGCTTGCGCTTGGTGCCGGAACGCACCATCGCGCCGGGCAATCGGTCGGACACCACTTCGGCGGGTTCGCCGAAGTTGCGCAGCACAGCGAGTATTCTGGCAACGTCGTCTTCGCCCGGCGTTTGCTGGTAAGCCTCATACAGGTGCGACTCGATCTCCCGCAGGAACTCGCCCTGCTCATGCGCCGGGACCAACCGGAGCTGTGACTTCACGCGCTCCAGGTAATCATTGGCAATCTTTGCCACCACTTCCGGATAGTTGTTCATTTTGTCTCATCCCTTTCGGACGACAAGTTTCTTCCTGGCATGCTCCGATTGTTCCGGGGCCTTCCACTTCCGCTGGACCAGGGAAACCAGTACGTCAAGCTCCTGGCTCAGCGCATCGAAGAGCTGCCGGCCCGAAGACGTCAGCGCGTAGTATTTGCGAGGTGGCCCCTGATCGGACTCCACCCATTCCGAGCGAACCAGGCCGTCCCGGTCCAGCCGGGCCAGGATGGGATAAATCGTGCCTTCCTTCAACGAAATGGAGCCGCTTTCGGAGAGAACCCGGACCAACGAATAGCCGTAATGCCGCTCGTCATAGAGAACTCCCATCACAGCCAATTCCAGGATGCCCTTCCGCAGTTGGGTAATCCGCCGGTCTCTGCCTTCGTCTGAGTACTCCACAATGCCTAGTATACGATAATGCCAGCTACCTGGTTCCAACAGTTATTGAGATTTCTTGGGGCCGGCTTATCCGGGCCGGCAAACTGACCGCCGCACTCGTGTCAGAATCAAAGCTAATGGCGTGGGCACTGAAGATTCTGGCGGCGGGCGCGTGTTGCGCGCTGGCCGGCTGCCACAGCCCGGTGGCGGCGCCACCCAACCTGTTTCCGGCCAGTGCGGCGGGCGGGTGGCGGCTGGTGGTGGCGCGCGAAGTTCCGGTATCGGAGGCTCCCGATCCGGTGCCGCGCAACGAAATCGACTGGCTGAGAGAGGGTTTGTACGAAGGCCCCGGCAAGCTCGCGGCGCGCGTCTACGCGCTCTCCTCGGCGACTGTCGGCCTGGAGCTGAGCCAGCGATGGCGGCCCTCCGCCGATACGGTGTTTTTCAATCGCGGCCGTTTCTTCGTGGTCGTCAAGTGGCAGGCCGCGCAACGCCAGGCGCTCGAGAGCTTTATCCGCGACCTGGAGGGACGCCTCGGGCCGCCGGATTCTTGAGGAAAAACTGCAAATGAAACGCATCGCTATCTGCGCAGTGGTTTCGTGCCTGGGCATTTGCTCTCAGGCGAGCGGGCAAAGCGGCATCATCTCAACCTCGCCTTCGGAGAAAGCCCGGCTCGCCGAGAACTACGGAAAGCTTCCGCTGAGCTTCGAGGCCAACGCGGGTCAGGCTGACAAGCGCGTGAAGTTTCTTTCGCGGGGCAGCGGCTATGGACTGTACCTGACGGCCGAGGAGGCGGTGCTCGCGCTGCGCAAGGGCGGCTGCGCCGGGCGGTCGGCGGCAGGCGCCGGAGAGCCGGCTTCTTTCATCCGGCGCGGCGAGGCTGGCTGTGAACGAGAAGCAGACGTGGTGCGGATGCGGCTGGCCGGGGCCAGCGGCATGGCCGCGGCTCCGGCGGGCGAGGAGCGGTTGCCGGGGACGGCCAACTACTTCATCGGCAGCGATCCGGCCAAATGGCACACCGGCGTCCCCACCTACGCCAAGGTGCGCTACCACGGCGTCTATCCGGGCGTGGACCTGGTCTATTACGGCAACCAGCGGCAGCTCGAATACGATTTCGTCGTCGCCCCAGGCGGCGACCCAAAGGCGATCCGGCTCCAGTTTGCCGGGGCCAAGGGGCTGCGGCTGGGCGCGGATGGGGATCTTGTGGTTACGGCCGCGGGCGGGGCGATGATCTTCCACAAGCCGGTTGTGTACCAATTGGTCGATGGGCAGCGGAAGCCGGTCGAGGGCAACTTCGCGATGCTGGCCAAGCACACCGTCGGCTTCCGGTTGGGAAGCTATGACCGCGTGAAGCCGCTGGTGATCGACCCGGTGCTGGTGTACTCGACGTATCTGGGGGGAAGCGGCAGCGCCAACACACCCGGCGATTCCGCCGCTGCCATTGCCGTCGATGCGGCGGGAAACGCATACGTGGCGGGCGGTACCACATCGGCCGACTTTCCTGTGACGCAAGGTGCTCTTCAGACAACGTATCAAGACTGCCCTGGTTGTGAGGCCGCGTTCGTCACCAAGCTGAACCCGTCCGGTACCGCGCTGGTCTATTCCACCTACCTGGGCGGCAGCAGCAGTGGAGCATTCGCGTACGCGAACGCGTATGCGCTGGCTGTGGATGGCTCCGCCAATGCGTACGTCGCCGGCGTCGCCTATACCGGCTTTCCGGTGACCCCGGGGGCCTTCCAGACCACGAATGGCTCTTTCCCTAACGGCGCCAACGCTTTTGTCACCAAGCTCAACCCCACCGGGAGCGCGCTGGTCTACTCCACGTACCTTGGCGGCGGTACATCGTACCTGGGCCCCGATAGCGCAAGGGCCCTGGCCGTGGACAACGCGGGCAATGCATACGTAGCTGGCGTAAGTAACTCCAGCAATTTCCCGGTTACCGGGGGGGCCTTCCAGACTAAGAACAATGCGAGCTTAGCCTCCAATGCCTTCGTGAGTAAACTCAACCCAGCCGGCAGCGCGCTGGTCTATTCCACCTACCTGGGCGGGAGCGGACGCATCCTGTTTTCGTTTGGCCCCCAACAATGGGAAGGGGACGGAGCGACTGGGTTGTCGGTGGACAGCGCCGGGAGTGCCTACGTGACCGGTTATGCCTACTCCGCCGATTTTCCGGTTACCGCGGGGGCCTTCCAAACCACCAATCGTGCACTTGTCCCCTATGGTCCCGGTGGCGTTGCAGCTTCGTACAACCGTACCAATGCGTTTGTCACGAAACTCAACCCGGCCGGGACGGCGCTGATCTACTCGACCTATCTGGGCGGGAGCGGCGGCACTTATTACGGCGACAGTGCGAACGGGCTGGCAGTGGACGGCTCCGGCAATGCGTACATCATAGGAGGTGCCTACTCCGCGGACTTCCCAGTGACCCCGGGGGCCTTCCAGACGGGCATAAACTCCACGGCCGGCAGCAACGCATTTCTCACCAGGCTGAACGCGGCCGGCAATGCCCTGGTCTACTCCACGTACCTGGGCGGAAGCGGCAGCGACACTGCGAATGCGCTGGCAGTAGAGAGCTCCGGCAATGTGTACATCGCGGGGGTGGCAAGCTCTACCGACTTTCCGGTCACCCAGGGGGCCTTCCAGCTGGGCAATGACTCCGCGCACGCGGGTAACGCGTTTCTCGCCGAGTTCAACCCGGGCGGCGCGCTGGCCTATTCCACCTATCTGGGGGGGAGCGGCAACCCTTTTTACGGCGACAAAGCGAGCGGGGTGGCAGTGGACGGCTCCGGCAACCCGTACATTGCCGGCTCCGCGTCCTCCACTGACTTCCCTGTCACAGCCGGTGCTTTCCAGACGACGAATCACAACACGAACGCAGGTACCAACGCATTCGTGACGAGGTTGGACACGAGCGTGAACCTGCCCGCGCCATCGATCACGCCGGGCGGCATCGTTCCTGCCGACAGCACCGTGGGAACCATCCAGCCCGGCGAATGGGTGTCGATTTACGGCGCGAATCTCGCCAGCGTGGTGGCAACCTGGACCGGGAACTTTCCCCAGTCTCTCGGTGGCGCCAGCGTGACCATCGACGGGAAACTCGCCTATCTCTCGTACGTCAGCCCCGGCCAGATCAACCTGCAAGCCCCGGATGACACGGCAACCGGCACCGTCTCCGTGGTGGTGACGACCGGCGGCGGGAGTGCGACAGCTACCGTGACGCTGGCTCAGTTCGCTCCTTCATTCTTCCTGTTCGATAGCAAACACGTGGCCGGCATCATTCTCAGATTGGACGGATCCGGCGCTTACGGCAGCGGCAGCGACAGCTACGATATCCTCGGCCCGACCGGGACATCGCTTGGCTATCCGACGGTCGCGGCGAAGGCCGGCGACATCGTCGAGCTGTTCGGCACCGGGTTTGGACCAACGAACTCTGTGGTCGAGGCCGGGCAGGCGTTTTCCGGAGCTGCGCAAACTACTAACACGGTGAACCTTCTCATCAACAACGTAAGTGTCATCCCGATGTGGGCGGGCTTGTCCGGGGCCGGCCTGGACCAGATCAATGTGACTATTCCGGCCGGTCTCGGCACGGGGGACGTGCCGCTGGTTGCAACCGTCGGAGGAGTGCAGACGCCTTCGTACGTGGTGATTTCGCTTCAATAGGCCGAACGGCGGGTTTGTTCGCCAGGAAACCGCGGCAGAGACCGCCGGCGTTACAAGGAAACGCAGGGCTGCAGTCGTAGCGCCAGTGTTTTTTCTGTAGCGCCGCCGGTCTTTGCCGCCGGTGTTTTCGCCGGATCGAAGCCCCCCCGGGGTTCAGGCGGGGCGGGTGCCGATCATCAAGCCGGCGGGGCCGGGCATGCGGATGCGGCGGATGCCGGTGAAGCCGGCGGCGTCCATCCAGGCGGTGTACTCAGGTTCGCTGTAGCTGGCGCCAGCGCGCGTGCCGACCAGCATATTCAGCGAAAACAGGGCGGCCGATTGGGGCGCGCACTTATCGGGATCGAGGATGAACTCCTGGATCACCACGCGGCCGGCGGGCGCCAGCGCGTCGTAGCAGCGCTGGATCAGGTGCGCATTTTCCTTTTCGTCCAGCATGTGGCAGATAGCGGAGGCGAACACCAAGTCATAGCCTTCGCCCAGGTGGCCGGCGCGCAAATCGCCGACGCGGGTGTGGACGCGGCCGGTGAGGCCGGCCTGCTCGATGTGGCGCTGGGCCAGCGGAACCACCGCGGCCAGGTCGAGGATGTAAGCCTGCAGCTCGGGATTGGCGGCGGCGAAGGCGATCGAATAAGCGCCGGAGCCGCCGCCCACATCCAACATGCGGCGTACGCCTTGTGCACCCACGGCAGCCACCAGCGGCGCGGCGCGTTCGGTGGCGTTGCGGTGCATGGCGGCGATGAAAGCCTGCGTCCAATCGCTGGAGCGCTCGCCCATCTCCTGGTGGATCACGGAGGTGCCGGCGCGCACACACTCGGTGAGGGTGGACCAGCTCTTCCACAGGCTGGCGGTGTGCAGCAGGGCTGGGCGCGCGTTGTGCGGCGAGCCGGCGGTGAAGTAGCGGGCGGCAGTGGGCGAATTGTGAAACAGGCCGTCGCGCTTAGCAACCAGTTGGAGCGACGCCAGCGCGTGGAGCAGCATTTCGGTGGCGCGGGGATCGGCGTGGATGCGGGCGGCGATATCGGCCGCCGTGCCACCGTCGTCGACGGCGTCAAACAGGTCGAGTTCGAGGGCGGTCAAAACGACGCGGCTGGGCTGGAAGGCGCGGATGCGGTCGTTCAGGTCGTCCGGCAACGCGCCGGCGGCTTCGCGGGCGCGCATGGCGGCCAGGCGCTTGTCGCGGTTAGCGGCCATTTCGGCGCGAACCTCGGCAACCTCCCGGCGCTCGAGGCGCGCCAAAGGCCGGCCGTTGCGGAAGTGCTCTTCCACCAGTTCCGGCGCATCGGCGGGAGTGAGGCCGCAGTACCAGGTTCCCTCGGGATACACCACCGCGTTGGGGCCGCTTTCGCACAGCCCCAGCGATCCGCAGGCGGTCACTTGCACCTGCCCCTCGAGGCCGCGCGCCGCCACCTCGCGCCGCAATGCTTCGATCACCGCCAGGCCGCCGCGGGCGCCACAACTGGGCGCGCCCTCCGGCTTCTGCTGGTCGCAGACGAATACGTGATAACGAAAGGGCTGCATGCATTCCCTCCGCCCCTGAGCTTAACAGAGCGCACTGTCCGAATCCTGGGGTGGGCGTGCGACTCAGCCGGTAAAAATGCGCCCGCAAACGGGCGTTGGCAGGTTAGAATCGGCTTCAGCCGACAGCTTGGGATCTACCAGGCATGGCCTTTAGGCCTCGCAACAGAGCGATAGCCTTGTGGGAGTTTCGTCAACGAACTTCAGAGACGGGACACCAGCTTGTCAACGCCCGTCAATCCATGCCAGCCGGAAAGAGTAGCCGCCCGATGCGAGGTGTTAGATTTGTGTTCATGGTTCAGCCCTCGCACATTGAGCCAGCCGCCCGGCATGATCGCGGCGCGGCAACGGAGGCCCGTCTCCGTTGGCTCGCTCCGGCCGGCCTGTTCGCGCTCACTCTGCTGGCTTACGCCAATTCGTTGAGCCTTGGCGTGGCTGGCGATTCCCAGCTCCTGCTGACCCAGGACCCCCGCCTGCAAAGCCTGACCCTGGACAATCTGTGGCTGATTCTTTCCAGGAACTACTGGTGGCCCATGGCAGGCGACATGGTCTACCGGCCGATCGCCACCGCCTCCCTGCTGTTGAACCACGCTCTGGCCGGCGCGGCTGGGGGAGCCTTCTGGTATCACCTGGTGAATCTGCTGTTGCACGCGTTCAACGTCTGGCTGGTGTGGAAGCTGGCCACCCGCCTGCTGAGCCGGCCCGCCGCCTGGTGCGCGGCTGCGCTCTGGGCGGTCCACCCGATCGCCACGGAAGCGGTGGATAATGTGGTGGGCCGCGCCGATCTGCTGGCGGCCATGGCGGTGCTGGCGGGCCTGTTGATTTACAGCCGCTTCACGGCGGAGTCGGGCGCGGGCCGCTGGCTGGCGCTATTTGCGGTGGCGGTCGCGGGTGTGTTTTCGAAGGAAAACGCGGTGGTGCTGGCCGGGCTGATGCTGCTGTCCGACCTGGTGTCCGGAACGCCGGGCGGCATCCGTGGGCGCCAGAGACTGGCGGCGTACCTGGCGCCCCTCGGGTCGATCGCGACCCTGCTCGTGGCGCGCGCCCTGGTGTTTGCACCGCTGCCGTGGGCGCCCGTGTTTTTCATGGATAACGTGCTGCGCAATCTCCCGCGCTGGGCGTTCCCGGACTGGTGCTATTACTTCAGTGCACAGAAGATGGTCGGCCTGGACATGTGGCTGACTCTATGGCCGGTGCGCCTGGTTTCGGACCGCTCCTTTGACGTGATCCGCCCGGTGGAATGGACCGATCCAATCGCCTGGATTTCGCTGTTCGCTCTCGTGGCGCTGATCGGGCTGGCCTTCGCCATGCGCTGGCGCCACCCGGTGGTGTTCTGGCTGCTCGGTTTCTTCGCGCTGGCTCTGCTGCCCTCGTCAAACCTGGTGATCAAGATTTCATGCGTGACGGCGGAGCGCTTTCTCTACCTTCCATCAGTGGCATTCGCCATGGGAATGGCGGGGCTGGCGTGGCGTTACCTGAGTCCGCGCCTGGCGTGGGCCACGCTGGGCGCGCTGGCGTTGCTTTATTCCGGACGCACCTGGGCGCGCAACGCGGACTGGCGCGACAGCCTCACGCTGGGGTTGGCCGACGTCCAGACCGCCCCACGCAGCGTGCGCCTGCACGACATGCTGGCGAAAGCATGGTTCGACCAGGACCCGCCCAACTTCGGCCGCGCGATTGCCGAACAGGAGACGGCCTGGAAACTGGTGCGCGACCTGCCGCCCGAACTATCCTCGGAGCTGATTCCGGCCCACCTGGGCACTTATTACGCGGAGAGAGCCAAGATCGCGCCGCAGGCCGACCGCCATGCCTGGCTCGAAAAATCGGTCGCCGTGCTGATCCAGGCGCGCCAGGTTTCGCTCGCCTCCGAAATAATCTTCGATGACGCCCAAGTGAAGCACGACAAGCCGCCCGCACCGCGCCAGGTATTCGTGCCGCTCTATCGTTACCTGGCCGACGACTACATGAGCCTCGGCCGCTATTCGGAAGCACTGGACGCGCTCCGCTACGAGCGCATTCTTACGCCTCGCTTTCCGCCGGTGTACGAGGCCATGGCGGTTGCCTATCGCGGGCTCGGCGACACGCAGGGAGAGGCCGTGGCGCGGGCCGGAAAAGCCCTCGTCGAAGGACGCGCGCCGGACCCGGCCCATTATTGCGCCGCCGGCGGCGAACTTGTGCAGGCACTGCGCGACAATCGCACGCCGGATGCGCCGTTCGAACTGGATCTTCTGGCGCGTTGCGGTTCGCCCGGCAGCGTGCCGCGGTAGAGCCCTGCCGCAGGCCCCGGCCTGCGCCGCCCGCCAACCCTCGGCAGCCTCATCATTCCCCATCCAGCACGTTACAATCAAGGCGAGCACAACATGAAACCAAGGCGAATCGCACTGTGTCTGCTGGCCGGGCTATGCCTTTTTGGGCAACCACGGAACCGGCAGCAACGGCATTGGACGGAAGCGGAAGCTCAGCAGTGGTATGCGCGGGAAGCCTGGCCGGTAGGCGCCAACTTCATTCCCTCCACCGCCTCCAACGAGCTCGAAATGTGGCAGGCGGAAACCTTCGATCCCACCACCATCGACCGCGAACTGGGGCTGGCCGAAGGGCTGGGAATGAACACCATGCGCGTGTTTCTGCACTACCTGGTCTGGCGCAAGGATGAAAGCGGATTCAAGCGGCGCCTCAACGTGTACCTCAAAATCGCCGACCAGCACCACATCAAGACGCTGTTTGTGCTCTTCGATTCCTGTTGGGATCCGTTCCCCGAACTTGGGCCCCAACGGCCGCCGCAGCCCGGCATCCATAATTCCCGCTGGGTGCAGAGTCCCGGCGCGCAGGCTTTGATGAATCCCAAGGAATACGACAACGTGCTGGCCTACGTGCAGGACATCGTCAACGATTTCGGCAACGACAAGCGCGTGCTCGCCTGGGACCTGTGGAACGAGCCGGACAATGTCAACGATGGCAGCTACGGCTCCGCCGACCCGGTCAACAAGGTCGCGCTGGTCGAGGGGCTGTTACCCAAGGTTTTCACGTTCGCGCGCGGTGGCGTTCCCCAGCAGCCGCTCACTTCCGGCGTGTGGCGCGGCGATTGGTCGAGCCCGGACAAGCTGACCGCGATCGAAAAGATCCAGCTCGACAACTCCGACATTGCGAGTTTCCACAGCTACGGGAAGCCCGCCGAATTCGAGCAGCGCGTGGCCTGGCTGGAGGCCATGCATCGCCCGATCCTGTGCACCGAGTACATGGCGCGCCCCAATGGCAGCACCTTCCAGAGCATCCTGCCGATCGCCAAGAAGCACAACGTCGGCGCCTACAACTGGGGGCTGGTGGCGGGAAAAACGCAGACTTACCTGCCGTGGGATTCCTGGAAGACCCCGTATATCGATCGCCAGCCCGCCGTCTGGTTCCACGAGATCTTCCGCCAGGATGGCACTCCCTATTCGCCGGAAGAAGTCGCCTTCCTGAAGTCGATCCTGGAGCGTCCGAAGCCGGTCAAGGGCGCCCACAAGTAAGCGCGCGGCGTCCGCTTCAATTGCCTTGTCCCGCCTCGCAGCGGGCGGGGCGAAAGACGTCGCCGCAGGCGGGCAAACCGGCTGGCGGGCCGGCGAACTGCAGGCTCTGGTTTAGCACTTGTTCGCGGATGGACGCGAGCGAGCGCCGCAGGGTCTTCTCCGGACTCAGGCCCAGCAGCACGCTTCCGAACGCGCGCGCCATGGCGCCGAATTCGCCGCTGAGTGAGATGGACTCGCCCTCCACATAAATGCCCTTCTCCACCTCTGCCACGCGCCAGTACGAGTAGAGCCGCAACAGGTAGCCGTGGTTCGAGCCGATCTCGCGCAGGCTGGTCGCGTAGGAGCGGCACCGCCAGCGATGCTGGTCCACGCGCTCCCATACTACGTCGCTATGGACCTCGATCCGCACCGACTGCTTCAACTGCATGGAGTACTGAAAATGCCCGTCGCCGGTCCGGCAAGCCAGCTTGGATTCCCACACCATGTCGGGAAAGTACTGCGCACGGTGGTCGTAGTCCTGGAGCAGACGGATGGTTCGATCCGCCGTGCCACCGGGAATAAAGACGCTGCCGGTCCAATCGTAGAGATGGGCCGCGGGGAGTTTGTGCGGATTGGCTCCGTTGGCCGGGAAGGTCTCGACACGCTGGCCCCGAACCAGGCGCTCGTTGAGAGCGGCGTCCAAATCCGCCGCGAGAAATGCCTTGCGGGCGTCCAGCCGCGCCTCCGCCGATTGCACGTAGCAATCGAAGGCGTGCGCCGTTGCGGGCTTCAACTCCTGCGCGCGAAGGCCCGCCGGCGCGCACACCGCGAGCGCCGCCAAAAGAATCCAGGTCACCGTGGACGCCGGCCGGCCACCATCTGCCATCCGAATCATTATCCTCTAACCGGCCCGCGGCTAGTCTTCAGAGCCGCAGCCACAGGGAGTGCTCGCCTGCGGGCCTCCCCGCGGCGCGAGCAGTCCTGCCGGCAGTCCTGCCTGTTGAGCCGAGAGCCATCTCGGCTTTTCTTCGATGCCCGCCTTACCCCGCGATGGCGTCGGCCAGGTGCGGCTGATACGTGCAGCGCGGGTCTTCGGCCAGGTAATCGCCGGTTAAAGCGTAGGCGCGCGAGCGGGAACCGCCGCAGATTTTTTGGTATTCACAGACGCCGCACTTGCCGCCGCGCTGCGAGGTGTCGCGCAACGAGCGGAAAAGATCCGCGTTGCGGTAGACATCGGTCAGCGGATCGCGCAGCACGTTGCCACCGCTCACCGGGAGGAAGCCGGAGGGGAAGATCTCGCCGGTGTGCGAGACGAACACGAATCCCTTACCGTCGCTGACGCCCGCCGTGCGCCAGGCCACGCCCTTGGCGTTTTCGTTTTCGGTGACGCCGTGCTCGGCCTTGATGCGCTGCGCCACGTAGCGGCGGTAGTGCATGGCCTCGGTGGTTTTGATGCCGAAGGACGCGGTCTTCGAAAGCTCGTACATGAAGGCGAAGACCTCTTCGTATTCGGCCGCGGCCAGGTCGTCGTCCTCGAGTGCCCGCCCGGTGACGATCAGGAAAAACAGGCTCCACATCTTCGAGCGCACTTCCTTGACGATCTCCGCCACTTCCGGAAGCCGGTGCATGTTGCGGCGGGTGACGGTGGTCTGGAACTGGGTGTCGAGCCCGATGTCCCGAGCGTGCCGCAAGGCGATGATGGCGCGGTCGAAGGTGCCGGGGATGCCGCGGAAATCGTCGTGCGTGACGGCGTCGGGACCGTCCACACTGATGGCCATGCGCGAGATGCCGGCTTCCTTGAATTGGTCGATGGCCTGGTTGGTCAGCAGCGGCGTGGCGCTGGGTGTGACGTTGGTGCGCAGGCCGATTTTGACGGCGTAGCGCGCCAGGTCGAACAGGTCGGGCCGCTTCAGCGGATCGCCGCCGGTGAAGACCATCAGCGGCTCGCCGAAGCGCCGAATCTCGTCCAGCAGCCGGTACCCCTGTTCGGTGGTCAGCTCGTTCTGGTTGCGCTCGGACTGGGCCGAAGCGCGGCAATGGACGCACGCCAGGTCGCAGGCTTGCGTCACTTCCCAGATCACCAGCATCGGCGCTTGATCGAAATTCATCCTCTCCTCCGGTTCAGTCTCATAGTAGCGTTGCACTTGAGGGGCCACGACCGGGTGCGTCAAATCGCCGAGAAACGCAACGGTTCGCAGTCCGGACATTCGATGATGGGTCAAATCACCCACCCAATCGCTGAACCAACAGCCCTGTGGGGCAGGATGGCATCCTGCGGCCGATTGCCAATCGGCCCGCGCGGCGGTTGGCCGGGGCACCCTCTGGGTACCGCGCAGCTTATCAAGCTACCCCACAAGCTCTTGGCGCCCACTGAACGTCGCTACAATAAGTTCTCACGTGAATCCACGAGGCATCTTCATCACCTTCGAGGGCATGGACGGCTCCGGGAAGACCACGCAGATTCGGCGGCTCGCCGGCCGGCTGCGCGCGATGGGGCGCACCGTCCTCGAGACGGCCGAACCGGGTGGCACGCCGATCGGCGCCAAGATCCGTCGCATTCTGCTCGATGGCGCCAACCAGGACCTCTGCCCCACCGCCGAGCTGCTGCTTTATTTCGCCTCCCGCGCGCAGAACGTGGATGAGTGGATTCTGCCGGCTCTCGCCCGCGGTGAAGTGGTGCTGGCCGACCGCTTCACGGATTCCTCGCTGGTTTACCAGGGCTACGGGCGCGGACTGGGCGCGGAGAACGTGATGGCGCTCGACCGCATCGCCTGCCGCGGTTTGCAGCCGCACCTCACCCTGCTGGTGGATATCGACGCGGAGACCAGCCTGGCGCGGGCGCATGCGCGCAACCAGGCGGAAACCAGCCACGAGACGCGGATGGACGAGCAGTCGCTCGATTTCCATCGCGAAGTCTATCGCGCTTACCACGAGCTCGCCGCGCGCGAGCCGGAGCGGGTGAAGCTGATCGACGGCCGCGCCGGAATGGATGAGATCGAAGCCGCAATCTGGCGGCTCGTCAGCCCCTATGTTTGACAACTTCTGGGGCAACCCGCAAGTGACACAGGCGCTCGAGCAGATGGTGGCGCAGGACCGGCTGTCGCAGACGCTGCTCTTCGCCGGGCCGGAAGGCGTCGGCAAAGCCACGCTGGCGCGGCGCCTCGGTGCGCGCCTCCTGCCGCGTCCGGCGTCGATCGAGTTGGACGATTTGAGCCTGGAAGCCAATCGCGATGTGGTGACGGCGCGCGAAAAGTGGGCGCCCGACAAGCGCAACGAAGATCCGCTGCTGTTTTCCAGCCATCCCGATTTCGTGACCTTCGCGCCGGATGGCCCGCTGCGGCAGATCACCATCCAGCAGGCGCGGGAAGTGAAGGAGCGCGCGCCATTCCTGCCGCACCAGGGCCCGCGGCGCGTTTTCCTGATCGACCACGTGGACCGCGCCAACGAGCAGGCCGCCAACTCGCTGCTGAAGACGCTCGAGGAGCCGCCGCCGCACCTGATCCTCATCATGACCGCGGAAAACGCGTACGATCTGCTGCCCACCATCCGCTCCCGCGCGGTGCCGTTCCAGTTCACGCCGCTCGATCGCGCCGAGATGGAGCGGTTCGTCCAAGCGCGCGGCCTGGACCAGCCGGAGCGGCGTGTCGCGCTGGCGGCGGGCAGCCCCGGCCTGGCCGTCTCGCTCGATCTCGACGCTTATGACAGGCGACGCGCCGCCATGCTTGTGCTGACGAAAGTGGCCGCCGGGGCGGCGCCATACAGTTCCTGGCTGCCGGTTTCCGAAACGATAGCGCGCAGCAAGAGCGAAAAGCTGGAGCTGCACCTCGATACGCTCTACAGCCTGCTGCGCGATCTGTTGATCCTGCGCGAGAGCGGCGGCGAAATCCGCAACCAGGACATCCGCCGTGAGCTGGAAGCGCTTGCCGCAAGAGTCGAGTTCACCTGGATCCGCCGCGCGGTGGCGCAGGTGGACGAAATCGCGCGCCTGCTCCGCCGCAACATCCAGAAATCGATCGCACTCGACTCGCTAATCGTGATCCTGCGCGCTGGCGGTGGGCCGCCTGAAGCCGCCTGAAGCCCACCGCGCCCTTTTTACACTTCGCGCGCGGGTTTTGGTGTACACTAGGACTGACGTTACTTGCGCTTCCATCTGATTTCTCACAACCCGCCGCTCGCTTCAGGCGATTTCGAACGCCCGGCTCCGGCTCCTTCCGTTGGCCAGCAATCTTCTAATCACGCATAAGAATGTATCCAAGAAATTTCCCTCCTCGCCGGCAAAACCGAAGAGAAAATGTAAACGAGTTCATCCGTGCGCGCGAGGTGCGCGCGGTGTTCCCGGACGGCACCAACGAGGTCATGCCAACCTCGGCGGCCCTGCGCAAGGCCCAGGAATTGGGTCTCGATCTGGTGCTGATCGCCCCCACCGCGGTGCCTCCAGTGGCCAAAGCCGTCGACTTCGGCCACTATCAGTACGACCAGAAAAAAAAGCAGCACGATGCCAAGAAGAAGCAGCACATCGTGCAGGTGAAGGAGCTGAAGTTCCGCCCCAACACCGACGACCACGACTACGATTTCAAGATGAAGCATGCGATTCGCTTCCTGCAGGATGGGAACCGGGTCAAAGCGGTGGTGCAATTCCGCGGCCGCGAGATTGCCCACGCCGATTTAGGCAAGAAACTGCTGATGCGTTTTGCCGGCGACCTGACGGCGTATGGCGCGGTTGAAGGCATGCCCCGGCTAGAAGGCCGCAACGCGCACATTCTGATCAGCCCGGTCAAGGCCGCCGGAAAAGCCCCGGCCGGGCAGCCGCCGCCCGCACCGCCCGCGCAATCCTAAGGCGCGCGCCCGCCATGGAAGAGCCCGATGGACCGGCCCGGTCCATGCTAAGATTCTAGCTGTCCAGTCCCTCCGCTGCGCCTTATGTACAACGCCTTTTTCGGCTTCTCGAAGAACCCGTTCAACATGAGCCCGGATCCCGCGTTCCTGTTTCGCAGCGCACAGCACGAAGAAGCCCTGGCCAGCCTGATCTACGGGGTGCAGACCCGTAAGGGTTTCATCGTGCTCACCGGCGAGGTGGGCACCGGAAAGACCACCATGCTGGAGTGCCTGCGCGATTATCTGAATGCGCAGCAGATCGCCTTTGCATCCTTGTTTAACTCCCGCCTGACGGTGGAACAATTCTTCGAGATGCTGGCTTACGATCTGGACTTGCGCTGCAACCGGCTGTCCAAAACCGAGGTTCTGCTCTGCCTGAATCACATGCTGCTGGAGCGCGCGGCAGCCGGCCGGACTACGGTGCTCATCGTGGACGAAGCCCACAATCTCGAATGGGACGTGCTGGAAGAAATCAGACTGCTGGGAAACCTGGAGACCCGCCGTGGCAAACTGCTCCAGATCATTCTCGCCGGCCAGCAGGAACTGGACCGCAAACTGGAAGAGCCGGCGTACCGCCAACTGAAACAAAGAATCGCTCTGCGCTGTGCCTTGCGGGGTTTTGAGCCGGAGGAAACGGCCGCCTATATCAACACTCGCTGCGAGCGCGCCGGCCTGGAAGAGCAGAAGATCATCGACCCGCTCCTGATGGAAGAAATTCACCACCGGACCCAGGGCATGCCCCGCCTGATCAACGCGGTTTGCGATAACCTGTTGCTGACTGCCTTCGCCATGGAGAGCCGGACCTGCACCCTGGCGATGCTCGATGAAGTATCCGCGGACCTGCGGTTGACGCCCCAGCCCCAGCCGTCGTTTAGCCCGGAGCCAGATTACCCGCAGCGGGCCTTCCCTCTCACAAGTCATCCATATCGGAATGAATAGTCCCAATATCAGGTGTTAACCTGATCCCGGAGTCTCTTCATACCTCCGAAAGGTAGTAGATTTACCCTCACTATTCGTGGCACCTTTAGGTGGTACTAGGGTAGACTGCGAATAGGTACCTAGTTTGTTGGTACCTCTAGAGCGTTGCCGGTCGAGATAGCAACGCAGGCCCCCTAAATCGTGACCGGTGACGGTCATCAGGACCAAGACAAGGAGTGCAGGCAAATGCGGACATCCCAAATTCAAAAAGTGCGTTTCGCGACGGTGACTCTGTTGACAGCGGCCTTTGCGTGGAACAACTGCCAATGCAAGACGATTTCTGTCCCGGCGGCTGGGCCATCGGCGGTGAACTACGCTAGCGCCAAGACTGGTCCGCTGCTGCCTCCCGATCCGTGGGAATCGACCATGGCCAAGACCGGCCCGCTGCTGCCGCCCGATCCGTGGGAATCGACCATGGCCAAGACTGGTCCGCTGCTGCCGCCCGATCCGTGGGAATCGACCATGGCCAAGACTGGTCCGCTGCTGCCGCCCGATCCG
>JBEKKO010000072.1:0-25882 GCA_050010695.1 Bryobacteraceae bacterium | reverse complement strand
TCGCCTGCCAACTCCGGATTGGCGCCGAATTGGCGCCCCGGTTTCGGAGCGGGCAGTTGGCAGGCGGAAGCGCCTGCCCCACTTCGTTTCGCGATACTGTTCACGACTTCGGACGCACCACATTAGCCTGTTTATCCGTCTCGCACCCAATCCAGGCCTAACCAAAACCACTATGAGGTCTGATTAGCCGATATGTTAAAGTCGGCCCATGGTGAAGCTCCCATTACGCAGGAACGAATGGCTGATGATCGCGCTGGTATTGGGCGTGCCGTTTGCCATGTGCACGCTGCTCCCTCGTTTCTTCCCATTCGTCATACCCGACTTCAGCGATGCGCGCGGCGCCTTCCATTTCAAGGATGGCGGGTGGACGCCCGGCCCGCAAGTCCCCGGCGGCCCATGGGGATTGCAAGTGTCCAGCCAGGGAGCCGTGTGGACCATCTCGACCTCGCGCGGCGGGATGTGCCGTTTGGAGGGCGACCACTGGACCCGTTACGGCAGAAAGCAGTTCGGCTCCCGCACGGATTGGATCCGGGGCGGCTTCGCGCTGCGGGATGAGGAAGTATGGGGCGCCACACCCGGAGGCGCCGTCGGCTTTGACGGGCAGTCCTGGCACCTCTACGCGGACGCAATGAAGACCGGCTTGCCGGCCGACACGGCGGCGGGGCGCTCGGGCGTTTGGATTGTCGACGACAATGGAAACCTGTCGCACTTCGATGGCAGCAGTTGGACTATCCGCAGCCTGAAGACAGTATTGCCCGCAGGGCCGCCCGCCGGCGAGGATGACGCGGATCGTTCTCCCCGCCTGGGCATGACTGGCGACGGGCGGCTGTGGGTCTCCTGGCGGGGTCTCTGGCGGCAGGATGGCGATTCGTGGCTCGAAGTCCGTTCCCCCGGCCTGAGCCTCGCCGAGGTCTGGCCGATTGGCCACGATGCGGACAACGTCTGGCTGTGGTTATGGCGTACCCGCGAGGTGGCGGCGGTGACGCCGGAAGGCCGCATTGCCGCCCGCTACGGCGCACGGGAAATGGGCGTGAACGAGCGGGTGTCGATCAATGGGCTGGCGGTATCGACCGGGCGCATCCGGATCGCAAGCTCGGCCGGCCTGCTCGAGTTCGACGGCGGCCAATGGCGGAATCGGGGGCTTCCACCAGGATGCACCACGATCACAAATGTCGCTCTGGCGCCGGACGGCAGCGTCTGGGTGCTGGCGGAAACACGATCGCTCGCGCAGGTCGCAAGATTGATAGGGCCACCGCTGGCAGCCTGCCTTCTTGTGCTGCTCGTGATTGGCCTGCTGATCTCGGCGTGGCTGCGAGGCAGGGCCGAAAACCTGCTGGCAACCGAAAGGGTGCTGGTCGCGGCCGCCGGCGACCTGCCCGGCATCGATGTCGCGAACGGCCAAGCCGAGATCGACCGGCAAGCGCGTTCGATGCGGTGGAAGCTGTGCGCGGTGCTGGTGGGCTTCCCATTTGTCGCGGTTGCGGTCAAAGAGGCTGTGCGGCGAGCCTGGCCCGGCGCGCCGGGGTGGGTACAGTATGCAAGTGTGCTGGCGTTCGTCGTGCTGGCGTGCCTGGGTTTCTGGCGCTGGACCTCACGCCGGCGCAGGTTGGCGCAAGGGATCGCGGAGCCGCCTCAACCCTCCCGCTTCCAGGAGGCCATGTGGGGGCCGGCGAAATGGATCCTGATCCTCGCCATTGTCATTCCCTGTGGCTTTGCGCCGTTCGGCTGGGTGGATCGGCTGATTCCCATTGCCGCCGTGGCAGGGCTCGTCAGGCTCGCCCTGTTCATAATCCTGGTTACGCTGATTGTCTCGGGGCGGGAAATCGCGGCGATTCTACTGGTGAAACCAGCCTGGCGCGTTGGCGACTATGAACGCGCGATGCACTGGATCAAGCGGCTGAGCCTCGGCAGGCCAAGTGCCCAACTCCTCAAGATGGAGGGCCTCACGCACTCGCTCGCGAATCGTCCGGCCGAGGCCGAACGGTGCTACCGGCAGGGGCTGGCCAGAGCCCACGACACTACGCGCTCCGATCAGTCAATGTTGCTGGGGTGCCTCGCCGAATCATTGGAGGAGCAGGGCCGTTACGAGGAAGCGCGAAAGTGCCGGCAAGCCAGCATCGATATGGGGGACAACGTGCTCGGGACCGCGCGGCATGGTATGGCGGAGTTGCTGCTGGAGCAAGGGACGGAACCTCTCAGGGCTCTCGAGTTGACCGACGAAGCCATGCGCGTCGCAAAGGGACCGGTCGCGGCGAAGGTCGAGCCCTCGCGCTCGGCAACCCGGGCCTGGGCGCTGGCCTTGCTCGGCCGCCGGCAGGAAGCCGAGCAAGCCATCGAGCGGGCCGTGCGGGTGCGCCTGGAGACCCAGGCGGCGTCGTTCGCCACCACCCATCTGAAAGTTGGCATGGCGCTGCTGGCGATGGACCAGCCCGAGAAAGCCGTCGGGCACTTCCGCGCCGCATATGACGCGGACCCCACGGGCAAGTACGGCGCGCGGGCGTTGCAGAAGATGAAACAGCACAGCGGCAGTGGCGGACAGGATTACGCCGCGGTCTGATTCGGGACGGCCACGCGGCGGCTCAGCAGGGCGTAGGCGCCGAACAGGGCGGCCGAGTAGAAGAGGTCGGCCAGCAAGGTGCGGCCATAGAACGGAATCGCCGAGACATAAGAGGCCATCAGGCCGGCCGCCGTGTGCGGGAAAGTGTTGAGGGGGCCCAGCCACGCGCCGAAATTGGTAATCACGAAGAACTGAATGCTGCCCGCAACCGCCGCGCCGCCAATGGCGAGCGGGTTCTGGGTGGCGCGCAGCCGCGAGCCGATCCACACGTAAATCAGGAAGCTCGCATACACGAACGGAGTCGCGAACGAATAGCCGCCGACCAGCGGATCGGTGACCAGCATCAACACCAGCGGCAACAGGTAAGCCTTCCAGCCGCTGAGCCGGCCGCCGGCAAACAGGCTGACGCCACCCACCGGCGCGAAATTCGGCGCGTGCGGCACCAGGCGCGCCAGGATACCCAGGATCGTGAGGCCGATGGCCAGCGGCCTCGACGTATTGTTCTTCATTCGTGTTCTCCTTTTATTGATTATCTATCAGGACGACCCGGACTGGTATGGTTCGGATCCCATAAAGTTTCCGGATCGCCGGTGAGGTGGGTTGCCCAGCGGCTCCAGACAAAAAACGAGTCGCTGAGCCGGTTGAGGTAGCGAATCGCCTCCGGCGGCACGCTTTCGACGCGGGCCAGGGCGACCACCGCGCGTTCGGCACGGCGGCAGACGGTACGGCAGAGGTGGAGATCGGAATTCAATCGGCCGCTGCCGGGCAGCACGAACGAGTGCAGCGGCGTCAGGTCGCGATTGATGCGATCCATTTCGGTTTCCAGGCGAGTGACTTCTTCATCGGTCACGCGCGCCTGCCGCTCGCCAACGTCTTCGGGGAGGGTCGAGAGAATCGAGCCGAGGTTGAACAGTTCGTGCTGGATGCGCAGCAGAACCGGGACCAGCGTCCAGGCGCGGCCATCGCTGTCGACCAGCGCCTCGGCGGTGGCGCGCGCGGCACCCACGAAAGCGTTCAATTCGTCCACCGTGCCGTAGGCTTCGATGCGCGGCCCGTCCTTGGCGACGCGCTGGCCGCCGGCGAGGCCGGTTTCCCCTTCGTCGCCGCCACGCGTATAGACGCGGCCGATGGTCAGGTGAGGCGGATCGAACGGTGGCTTGCTCATAAACCTATTTTGCTCCCGCGAACGACCATTTCAAACCGGTCACGAAATTCAGCCGCGGCGAAGGGTAGCCGAACACCTCTTCGTAATGCCGGTCGAGCGCGTTGCGCAGATTGCCGTAAGCCGTGAGGCCGCGGCCGAGCTTGCAATTCAGATTGACACCCAGGTTGGCGTAGCCGGGGTTTTGAAACAAGCCGGCGGATGCGCCGTAGCTTGGATCGACATCGAGAATCGAGCCGCGGAAGTAGCCGTCCAGGCCGCCCGAGACGCGGCCGCGAGTGAAGGTGGCGGCGAAGGCGCCCGAATTCGCCGGACGGCGCAGCAACTGCTGGCCCACCGTAAACGGCGCCGGCGCCAGGCTGGCTGTTCCGTTGAGCGAGAGAATTTCCGAATCGAGCCAGGTGTACCAGCCGCTGATGTAAAACCAGCGGGCGGGGCGTAGCCGGGCGGAGAATTCCGTGCCCAGGCCGCGCGAGTTGGCGATGTTGTCGGATTCATAGTGGCTGAGCACGGCGAGATTGCCGCCTAGAATGACAATCAGATCGTAATAGCGGTTGTAGAAGAAGGTGGCGTCGAGTGAGAGCGCGTCATGGAAAAGGCGGCGCTCCACGCCCGCGTCGAAGCCGCGCGTGCGCTCCGGCTTGAGCGACGGATTGTCGGTGTAAGCCAGGTCAAAGCCGGTGGGCGGGCGAAAGCCGGTGCCGAAGGAAGCGTGCAGCCGCGTGCCACCCCGGCTGTAGGCGGCGGCCACCTTGGGGTCGACTGCGCTGACGGACTGCGCCGGGAAGGCCGGCCGCGAATAACCATCGGTGGGAATGGCGCCGGTGCTCAGAAACTCGGCGCGCACGCCGGCATTGATCATCCAGCCGCCGGGCAGTTGAAAGCGGTTCTCGAAGTAGAATGCAAAATCGTTGCGGCGAATGGGGAAGGTGTCGGAGCTCGCATCGGTGATGTAACTGTTTTTCACTTCCTCGATGGTCTCAACCGCGCCCAAGGCCACCGTGTACCAGGGCTCGAGACTGGCGGTGGTCCGCCACTCGGCCTGGCCGCGCAGGTCTTTATTGAAGCTGAACCCGTAGGGGCTGGTGTAGCCGTTGTTGTTGAGGAAGAACGAAGCGAACAGATCCTCCTGGATCCGCCCCGAGAACAGGTCCGCCTGGTAGTGGGAGAGGTAATCGGAAAAGTTGTTCTTGCTGCGGCTGACGGTGTCGATGCCGGTGTAGTCGTGATTGGGATCCGAGCCCCAGGGGCCGGGCTCGCCGACGCTGTTGGAATCGAAATCGCCATGGAAGTTCAGCGACTGGCTGCCGAAACGGCGCAGCAGGTTCAGCATCAGGTTCTCGTTGCGATAGTCGCTGTTGGGCACCGGGCCGTTGTCATCCAGGCGCGAAGCCGCGGCGGCGATGCCGAACCCGGCGAGCGTAGCGCCGCCGGCGATGCCGAAGCGACGCTCCTGGTAAGTGCCGCCTTCGGCGAGAATATCGACGTTGGGCGCGGCGCCGGCTTGGCGGGTGATGAAGTTGACCACGCCCGAGTTGGCGTACTCGCCGGCGACGGCGGATTGCGGGCCGCGAATCACCTCCACGCGGTCCAACTCCTCGGCCGGGATGTGGGCGAAATCGAAGCCCCCGCCGAAACCATTGACCGGGACGCCGTCGATCTCCACCAAGTTGAAATCGTCATAGCCGCCGCGCAAATAGAGCGAGGTAAGGCCGCCGGTGAATCCGGTCTGGCTGATCGCCATCCCGGGAAGAAAGCGCAGCAGGTCCGCGGCCTGCGCCAGGTTGCTCTGGCGGATCTCTTCACTGGTGACGATGCTGGTGCTGCCGCCCTGCTGGCTGGCCGGAACATCGATGGCGGAGCCGACCACGCTCACCGAATCCTGGAGCGCCGCCAGTTCCAGCTTCACCGTCAGCGGTTGCGAGGTGGCGGAGAGGGCGATCTCGGCGGTGCGGAATCCAGGCGCCGCGACCAGAAGTTTGGCATCGGGCGCGATGGCCGCGGCGGTATCGAGCTCGAACCAGCCGTTGACACCGGTGAGAGTGCGGGCGGCGATTCCCGCGGGGACCGACACGGCCACCTGGGCGCCCACCACGGGAGCGCCGGACGGGTCGCTAACCATGCCTTTCAGCGAAGCAGCCGGAAGACCGGCGGAAAACAGCAGAAGCAAGGCCGCCAGGCCTTGGAGATGTATATACATTCGAGGCTCCTCCCTAGAGAGCCGAAAGTAAACAATCTCGCTGGCCGGTCTCCTGGTTTGCGCATCGTCGAATCGCCCGGCCTTCCCATTCCATGGTCGGAACAGTGACACACTGGGGGCGATTCTCCGCGCTTACAGTGGCTGGGCCACGCCGGATTTGCACCGGCTTCCCGTACACCAGCGGACAACCAAATACCCTTCGAGTGTACACTAATTCATGAAGCGATGCGAAACCGAAAGACCTGTCTGGCGCACCTGACATTGGCGCTTGCATTCCTCGGAGCAACGGTTCCGGCGCTCCACCCGGCGGTGGGGAAATCCGACAAGAGAAAGTCGCAAGCGGCGTACCAGCGTGGGCAGCGCGCCGACCAGGTGGGGCACCGCGAAGAGGCTATCGGCGAATATTCGGAGGCCCTCGAGGCCGACGCCGGCAACACCGCGGCGTTGCGCGCGCGCGGCCTGGACTACCTGGCCGGCGGCGATCCGGTGAAGGCCCTGGCCGACCTGGAACGGGCGGTGAATTTGCAGCCCGCCGACGCCCAGGGTTATTGGGCGCGCGGCGACTACTACGCCAAGATCGGCGACAGCGCCCGCGCTATTCAGGACTACTCGACCGCGATTGGCCTGAAGCTGGAGCGCACCGAGGTATACGCCGGGCGAGGGAATCAGGAGCTGGCGCTGGGCGATCACGAAAAGGCCGCGGCGGATTTCACGCGGGCTTTGGAGTTGCGGCTGGACAATGCCGACGCGAACAAAGGCCTGGGCATGGCGCGCGCCGCCGAAGGGCGCTACCGCGACGCGGTGGATGCCTTCGATTCGTGCCTGCGGCGGCGCCCCGATTACGCCGAAGTGTACGTCGAGCAGGCACTGGCCTACGCCGCGCTGAGCGATTACCGGCGCGCGCTGGCCGACCTGGACACCGCGGTGCGACTGCAGCCGGACGACGCCCGCGCGCGCCGCACGCGGGGCGCGGTAAAGGAAATGCTCGGCGACAAGGACGGAGCGGCGGCGGATTACACGGAAGCCATCCGGCTGGACCCGAACGATGTGCGCCTGTACCTGGCGCGCGGCACGGTTTTCGCCCAGCAGGGGAAGTTCGAAGAGTCGTTGCGGGACCGCAATCGCGCGGTGGAACTGGACCCGAAGAATTCCGACGCTTACCTCGAACGCGCCGCGTCATACCACGCGCTGGGAGAACACGAGAAGGGGCTGGCCGACCGAACTACCGCGATCACGCTCAACCCTGCGTCAGCGGCTGCGTGGCGGGCGCGGGGCAGCGACTACATCCTGCTGGGCCGCTACGACGAGGCACTCGTCGATTTGCAGCACGCCGTGCAGTTGGACCCGGACAACACGGAAGCCCCGCAACTGCTGGCGATGGCGGACCAGAAAGTGCGAGACGCGATCGAGGCCGCTCGCACCAAGGAAGCGCAGCCGGACACGGTGGCGCTTGATCTGCCGGGCTCGCCCGGCGCAGTTCCCTCGCTTGAACCGGCCACCACTTCCGCATCCATCGCCGCTCCGCCGTCTCCAAAGCCGGATACCGCGCCAGCGCCAGAACCGCAGGCGCCGATCGAAAAACCGGCGCTGAAAACCGAGGCGCCAGCACTTCCGGTTCCTTCGCTTGCAGCGCCTGCCACACCGCCACCCACCGCCGCTGCGCCACCGCCGAAGCCGGAGGCCGTGACGCCCCACAAACCGCAGGTGCCGGCGGTGAAACCACTATTGAAATCCGAGGCGCCGCCGAAGCCGAAGCCGGATACCGAAGCCGCCAAGGATGCGGCCACCCATCAGGCGGCGGGGCGCAAGTTGATTCAGGACACGAAATTCACCGAAGCAATCGCCCAACTCAGCGAGGCCATCCGCCTGGATTCCACCAGCGCGCGGGCTTACAACGCGCGCGGCTACGCACACATGCGCCTCAAGCATTTTGCCGAGGCGATTGCCGATTACGACAACGCCATCCGGCTGGATCCGAACTACGTCAACGCGTACCAGAACCGCGCCGCCGCGCGCCACGGGTTGGGCGACACGGCCGGCAGCGATGCGGATGTGGAGAAAGCGCGGGAATTGAGCAAAGGCCTGCAGTAGCGGTGCCGGCCGCCGATCGCAAGGAAAAGAGCAACTCATGGAATACACCTACGAAGATATCGCCAAGATGATCGATCACTCGCTGCTGAACCCGACCCTGACGGCGGCGGAGATGGAGCGCGGCTGCCGCCTAGCGCTGGACTACGATGTGGCCAGCGTTTGCATTCTCCCGTATTACCTGCGCCGTTGTGCGCAAATGCTGGCGGGGAGCCAGGTGAACTCGAGCACCACCATCGGCTTCCCGCACGGCTGCCACAGCACCGCCGTCAAAGTGGCCGAGGCGCAGCGGGCGCTGGCCGACGGCGGGCAGGAACTGGACATGGTGGTGAACATCAGTGCGGTGTTGAGCGGCGACTGGAGTTACGTCCGCGACGACCTGGCAGCGGTGATCGCAGTGACTCACGCCGCGGGGCAAAAAGTGAAGGTGATCTTCGAGAACTGCTACTTGAACGACGCGCAGAAGATCCGCCTGTGCGAGATCGCGAGCGAGTTGGATGCGGACTGGGTAAAGACGTCCACCGGATACGGCAGCGGGGGCGCCACCATCGAAGACCTGGTGCTGATGCGGAAGCATGCCGCGCCGCGGGTACAAGTGAAGTCGGCCGGAGGGATCCGCGATCTGGATGCGCTGCTGGGGGTGCGCGCGGTAGGCGTGACGCGCTCCGGCGCCACCCGCACGGCATCCATGCTGGATGAATGCAGGCGCCGATTGGGATTGCCCGCGGCGGAGCGCACGAGCGAGACGCCGGCTTGAAGATCGCGCGGGCCGGCGCGCCCGGCTCCCACGCTCGACGCGATCGCGCACTCGACAGCCGCCGTTTCCGCCGAAGGGTTTCCGGTTCTGGCATAATGCTGGCTTATGCCTGTTTCCCTGAAAGACAAAGTGGCGCTGGTGGTGGGGGCGTCGAGCGGCATCGGCAGGGCCGTGGCCGTTCTGTTGGCACGCGAGGGCGCCAGCGTGATGGCTTCGGCGCGGCGCGAGGGTCGGCTGCGCGCGCTGAAGGCCGAGATGGCCGGCCACACGCTCGAGATCTGCTGCGCCGATGCCACCCGGCTGCCCGATGTCGAACGGCTGGTGGCCGAGACGCGGCAAGTGCTCGGGCCGATCGACATCATGGTCTACGCGACCGGTACCAACACGCCCGACCGCGCGCTGGTCCGCCTGCGCCCGGCCATCTGGGACGAGCTCATTTCGACCAATTTGAACGGCGCTTACTATGTGACGTACGCCGTTCTGCCCGCCATGCGGGAGGCACGCCACGGCCACCTGATTTACATTGCCTCCATCTCCGGCCGCACGCCCGATATTTCCGGCGCGGCTTATCAGGCCTCCAAGCACGGCATGATCGGCCTGGCCCACGCCATCCGCGTGGAGGAGCGCGAGAACGGCATCCGCACCACCGTCGTCAACCCCGGCCTGGTGGACACTGAGATACTGGAGAAGCGCCCGGTGAAGCCGCCGCCCGAACAACTCGCGCTGGCCCTCTTGCCCGAGCATGTCGCCGAGGCCGTGCTGGCCTGCGCCCAGCTTCCGCCCCGCGCCGTGATTACGGAGCTGACCATCGTTCCGACGGCGATATGATTGAACGAACTCGTTCGCGGTTGCCGGCGACTTAAGAAAGAGAACCCTCCACGTGAAGGAGACCAAATGCCGATGTTCTCGCGCCTGTTCGCCACACTGGGAGTGGCTGCGCTGATGCCGCTCGACGCCCAAACGCCCAACCCTCCGGAGCCGCCGGTTGCGCCCGTCAGGGAGCACCGCGAGGTGCGCCACGGCGAAACGGTCGCCGACAATTATTTCTGGCTGCGCGAGAAAACCGACCCGGAAGTGGTCCGCTATCTCGAGGCCGAGGACGCGTACACCGCGGCGATGACCGCCGGCCTCAAGCCGTTCCAGGAAGCTCTCTACACGGAGATGCTGAGCCACATCCAGCAGACCGACATGGGCGTGCCGGTGCGCCACGGCGCGTACCTGTATTACGCCCGCACGGTGGAAGGCAAACAGTATCCGATTCGCTGCCGGCGCAAGGGTAGCATGGAAGCGCCGGAGGAGGTGCTGCTCGATGCCAACGAGATGGGCAACCAGCACAAGTTCGTCGGCGTCGGCAATTTCGTGGTCAGCGACGACGGCAACCTGCTGGCCTACACGGTTGACTACACCGGCTTCCGCCAGTACAGCCTGCAAGTGAAGGACCTGCGCGACGGCCGCACTTTGCCCGATACCGCCGAGCGCGTCACCTCGGTCGAGTGGGCGGCCGACAATCACACTTTGTTCCTCTCGACCGAGGACGCCGTTACCAAGCGCCCCGACAAGTTGTGGCGTCACGCGCTGGGCGATTCCGCTTTCACTCTGATTTACGAAGAGAAAGACGAGCTGTACGATATCGGCGTGCAGAAGACGCGCGACAAGCGTTACCTGGTGTTGGGGATCGAGAGCAAGGACACCTCCGAGTGCCGCTATCTGCCTGCCGGCGAGCCGGGCGGCGCGTTCCAGGTTTTTCTGCCGCGCGAAAATCGGCACCGCTATTACCTGGATCACCGCGGCGATCTTTTCTATATCCGCACCAACAAGGGCGGCCACAATTTTGAAGTGGTGACGGCGCCCGAAAAGGACCGCGCGCCGGCGAACTGGAAGGTGCTGGTGCCGCACCGCGCCGACGTGCGCATTCAGGAGGTCGATCTCTTCCGCGACTTCGCCGTGGTGGTGGAGAAGACGCAGGCGATCGACCGCATCCGCGTCTACGATTTCGGCTCGCGCACCTGGACCGCGATCGAGTTTCCCGAACCGGTGTACGCAGCGTTCCCGGGCGAGACGCCGGAGTTCGAGTCCGAGTCGTACCGGTATAACTACCAGAGCTTGGTGACGCCGCCCAGCGTTTACGATTACGACGTGCGCTCCCACAAATCCACGCTCCGCAAGCGGCAGGAAGTCCCGGGCGGCTTCGACGCGTCTAACTACGCGACCGAGCGCCTGTGGGCCACCGCGCGCGACGGCGTCAAGGTTCCCATTTCCATCGTGTACCGCAAGGGCTTTCCGCGTGATGGCTCGGGCGCGCTGCTGCTGTATGGCTACGGCTCTTACGGTTTCGGCACGCCACCCACGTTTTCCGGCCCGCGGTTGGCGCTGCTCGACCGCGGCGTCGCCTTCGCCATCGCCCACATTCGCGGCGGCGACGAAATGGGCGAGCAGTGGCGCGAAGACGGCATGCTCATGAAGAAGAAGAACACGTTCTTCGATTTCGTCGATTGCGCCAAATACCTGGAGGCCCAGCATTGGACTTCGCCGCACCGGCTGGCCATCGAAGGCGGCAGCGCGGGTGGGTTGCTGATGGGCGCGGCCGTCAACCTGGCGCCCGATCTGTTTCGCGCCGTGCACCTGGCGGTGCCGTTCGTCGACGTGATGAACACCATGATGGATGCGTCCCTCCCGCTGACCGTGGGCGAGTACCTGGAGTGGGGCAACCCCAACCAGAAGGCCGACTACGATTACATGAAGACCTACAGCCCGTACGACAACCTGGCGCGCCGTGCCTATCCGGCCATGCTGGTGACGACCAGTTTCAACGACAGCCAGGTGATGTACTGGGAGCCTGCCAAATACGTCGCGCGCCTGCGCACCCTCAAGACCGATTCGAACCCGCTGCTGCTCAAGATCAAGATGGAGCCCGCTGGCCACGGCGGCGCTTCCGGCCGCTATGACCGCTTGAAGGACCAGTCGTTCGAATACGCCTGGATGCTTACGCAGTTAGGCGCTTCTCCCAAACAGATGTAGTCTGCGTGCGTTGTTTCGCTACGGCGGTTACTGATGCACCGCGGTGTAGAGCGTCTGCGTACCGGGCACGCCGCCCAGAGTGAAAGTGAGCGGCACCAGATCGTTGTCCGGCACTTGCGGCACGGTGACGTTGAACTGATACAGCCCCACATAATCCGGCGCCAGCCCATCGTATGGCACTTGCGCCGCCGGCGTCTGTCCGAACGAAAACTGCAATGACGCCGAGAGTTGAGTGGCCACCGTTGCGATCTGGCCCGCGGCTATGTTCGGCGACACCGGGCCGAAGCCAACCCCGTAGATCACGATGGTCTCGGCGGGCTTGGCCGGCCGTGAATTGATGCCCGCGATCGCTCCGGCCGGAAGAACATAAGTCCCGTCGGAGAACTGCGCCACCACGTATTGGTTGGCGCCGACCTTGAACGACGGCGGAGCCAGTAGTCCCGGCTCGGTCGCGTTCACCGTGATGTTCACCGGCGCGCTGGTGAAGCCACCGTAGGTGACCGTCGCTTGCACAGAGCCCGTACCGATGTTCGAAGGCACCAGCGCATTCACCTGGGTCGGTGAGATGAAGTAGAGGAACGCCGGTTGGCCTCCGATGGTCACCTGCGTGCCGCTGAGCGAAGTGGGCGCGGTGTTGCCGTTGAAATCCGCGCCGGTCCAAAGACGCGTGGTAGACGCCAGGTTCGACCCGTAGACTTCGACCCAGCTCCCTGGCGCCGCGGCCAAGAAGGCGCCGAACGCCGACGCGCTGATCACGCCGCTGCCGGTGGGTTGCGTCCCGGCGGCGATGATGGTGAAGCTCTGGTTGACCGGCGTCGCCGCGGCGTAGGTGGCGTTACCTGCCTGCGTCGCCTGGATGATGCAGGTGCCGACGGCAACCAGCGTCACCTGCGTACCGGAGGCCGTACAGACGGAACTTGTCAGCGAATTGAAGCTCACCGGCAAGCCGGAAGAAGCCGTGGCGCTGACTGTGAATGGCGCGGTGCCGAACACCTGGTTCGAGAGCGCGCCGAAGGTGATCGTCTGAGCCGCCGTTCCGTTCTGCGCTCCGTTCTGCATCACGGTGATCTGCTGGCCCAGGATCGAGATGTGCGCCGCGCGAGTGGTGGACGCGTTTGCCGCAAACGAGAAACTCACGGCGCCGTTCGCGACGGTTCCGATGGTGAGCCAGTTCTGGTCGCTCGAAGGCGCGAAGACGCCGGTCAGAGATGCTGTGGAAGGAAGCACCGGAAGCAACGAGTCCGTCCCGGCCGAAGCAGGCTCGGTCAAGCTGGCCGGGCCGACAAAAGCGTAGGGGACCTCAGAGATCGTGTTGTTGCCGGTATCGGCGATGTAGACGTTGCCCAAGCCGTCCACCGCTACGCCCTGGGGCGAATTCAGCCCCGAGGACACCAGCGGAGTCACCTGTTGCGTCGCAGCGCTCCATTCTTTGATCGCGGAGTTGCCCGTATCTGCGATGTACACATTGCCGGAGCCGTCTACCGCCGCGCCGTAAGGGTTGCTCAGGCCCGAGGAGACCAGCGGTGTCACCTGCTGCGTAACGGCGTTCCACTCCTCGATTGCGCTGTTGCCGGTGTCTGCTATGTAGACGTTGCCCAAGCCGTCCACTGCCACTCCACGAGGCTGGTTCAGACCCGAGGCCACGAGTGTGCTCACCTGTCGCGTCGCGGCGTTCCACTCCTTGATCGCGTTGTTGCCGGTGTCCGCGATGTAAACGTTGCCCGAGCTGTCCGCCGCCACTCCATAAGGCGCACTCAGCCCCGAGGAAACCAGCGTGGTAACAGGCGGCGTCGCTGAGCGCCACTCCTCGATCGCGTTGTTGTTGGTGTCCGCGATGTAGACTTTGTCCGAACCGTCCACTGCCACGCCCGAGGGCTGATTCACCGTCTGCCCCAGCGAGCTCACCTGCCGCGTTGAGGGGCTCCACACCTCGACCATGTTGTTATTTGCATTCGCGACGAACGCAACGAAGACGTTGCCCGAGCCGTCCACTGCCACCCCGTGGGGCTGATTCTCCCAAATCAGCCCGACCCGACTCGACCCGATCGGCCCGATATAGTTCGTGCCCGCTTGTATTACCGTGACCGTCTGCCCTGCAATGGTCAGCGTGCCGGTGCGCGAGCCCACGCCAGGGAATGGATCGTAGGTGAACACGACTATCGCGTTCCCGGTGCCGCTGGCGCTGCCGGCGGATATGTGCAGGAACGAATCGTTGGCGGTGGCAGTCCAGGCGCCGCCGAAGGTCGGCACGAACGAAGAAGTGCCTCCGGCGCTGCCAACCACCAGCGGAATGGGGCTGCCGGCTTGCGTAACCGTGAACTGCCGGCTGTCCAGCGTGATATGCGCGGTCCGCGGAGCTCCGCTCAAATTCGCCTCGAGCGAGTAAGAGAACGTGGCCGATCCGGTACCACTCCCCGAGACGCTCAACCAAAGCCAGGCGTCCGACTGGGGAGACCAGGAGCATCCGGCGGGGCTGGCCGTAACGCTCATCGAACCGGACTGTGCCGCCGGGCCAAGCGTGAGCGGCGAAAGCGAATAGCTGCAAATGTCCTCGACCGCGAGAGCGACGGTTTGCGGGCCCACCTGCACCGTCGGATTGAGCGCCTGTACGCTCGCGTTCGGGGAAAGCGATAGGGTGACTGTACCATTTCCCGTGCCGGAGCCACCCGAGACCACCGAGATCCCCGGGCTTTGCGGTACCACGCTCCAGGGGCAGCCGGAGGACGCGGTCACCGTGATCTCGACCGTGCCACCCGAAGAGGGCACGCCGGTGGGTGTGGTAGCCGAGTAAGTACAGCCTGCATCCGCCTGCATGATCGAAAACGTCTGGCCGTTGACGCTCACGCTTCCCGTGCGTGTCGACCCGGTTTTGTTGGCAGTCAGCGTGGCTGTAATCACGCCGGAGCCGGTTCCCGAGCCAGTTGGAACGGTGATCCAACTGTTGTCGGAGGGCGTTGCCGTCCACGCGCAGCCACTGGGGGCCGTTACCCCAAAACTCAGGCTTTGGGCGCCATAGGAGACCAAGGACGGCGGGTTCAGCGAATAGGAGCAGGATGCGGTGGCATCGGAAACCCGCGCGAGAAAGCCGGCGCTGTAGTATCCGCTGGGGCCAAGCTTGCTGGACGCGTTAGAGGTGATGGGCAAATCCGTGGACGAAGTGTTGCCTGTGATCCACACGTCGCCCGAGGCGACTGAGGCGATCGCGTCCGGATTGTTGCCATTGCTGCCGGTATAGAAGGTCGACCAGAGCAGGCTTGTGCCGGTGGTGTTCAGCTTCGCCACGAAGCCATCGGTTGCCGAATAGCCGCCCGCATACACGGCGGTAGGATCGGTAGCGCTTACCGCGATAGCGCCGGGCGAGAAGGGAAGGCTCGCCGCAGGCGTCCACGTCGCTGCTCCATCTTTGGACACAAACACGCCTCCGCCGCCGGCAGCGCAAACGACCTTCGGATTCGAAGCAGCGACGGCTAGCATGCTGACGCTTCCGCCCGGCCAGGTTCCGGAGTTCCATGTTACGCCGGCATTGGTACTCACGTACACCCTGCCAGACTCGTCGATGGCATACAACAGGGATGGGTTACTCGGGCTGACCGCGATACCGGTCGGGAAGAAGTTGGCAGCGCCGCTTCCCGTCAGCAGCGACCATGTGGAGCCGTTATCCGTGCTCTTGCAGATCCCGGAGTACGTGCCGAGATAGATGGAGCCATCGGGACTGCCCGTCACCGGAGCACCCCACGCTGCCATGCAGGGCCACGACAGCAGCGGCGGAAGAGTGGCGAAAGTCGTGCCGCCATCCGTGGACCGGTAGACGGCTCCGCTCTCGAATACCTCGACCAGCGTGTTGGCATCGGTAGCGCTGAGCGCCACTCCCTCCAACCAGTCACCAGGGCTGATCGGCGGATTCGCCAGGCTGGTCCACGTGACGCCGTCGTCGGTGGAACGAAAGACGAAGTCGCTTGGTGGAGGAGGCTCGGCAAGAAGGAGATAAGCGTACACTACGGCCGGGTTGGCCGGGCTGCGGGCGAATTCAGGCGACTCGCCAGCCCACCAGTAACTGAGTCCCAGCCGTTCCGCAGTCCACGAAACGCCGCCGTTGGTCGTGCGGAAGACACTGAGCGGGGTATCGGAAAGGGCGAGCATCGTGCTCGCGCTCGAAGGGTCGCCCGTCAATGCGAGAATTGATGCGGGCAATCCGGCATCGTCGGCGGTCCAACTGCCGCCGGAGTTGGCGCTTGCAACAAGGGAGATTCCGTTTCCGACAAATGCGGGCTGAATTGCATTTACCGTCGCAAAATCAGGGGACGAAGAGGTTCCGGCCACTGCAAGCTGACCGGTGGGCGTCAGCGTCATGCCGTTAATCATCTCGTATTTTCTGCCGCCCAGATACGTCACAAAACCAAACGACATACCGTCCGGGTTCACGCTGGCGATGAACCCTTGTCCGGGGCCGTGCGCGGAAGGTTGCATTACACCCTCCGTGGTGGGAAGATCTGCGGAAGTGGTTGTCCCGGCGATGTACAGTATGCCGCTGGAACTGTCGCGCACCAGGGAAGCTATGTACTCGTCTCCCGTTCCGCCGAGGAATGTCAGCCATGGCACCGATGAGCCTTCCGGCGAGACCTTGGCAATGAACGCATCATAACCGCCGGCGTTGGTGGTCCGCGCTCCCGGCGGATTCCTCGGGAACGAAACGGAGGTCGTGTAACCCGCCACGTAGGCATTGCCGAGCGAGTCAACCGCGATCGCGACGCCCAGTTCAATACCCGAACCCCCGAGGAACGTGAAATAGCTCAGCGCACCCGCCTTGTCGAGTTTCGCGACGAATGCGTCCTGGTAACCGCCCCCAAAGGCGGTCTGGTAGGCACCGGAAGTCGCAACGGCCGTCGCATAAGCATCGCCGACGACATAGGCATTTTCCGATCCATCGAGGGCGATGGCAGCACCGAACGCACCCGGCAGATAAGTCGAGTAGACAAGCGCGCTTCCATCGGCACTGAGCTTGAGCGCGATAGCGCTCTGGTTATTCGTTGCGTCGAACTTCGACCAGGCCGCGTTGACCAGGGGGAAATCCGTTGCGGTGGTGAAGCCCGTTCCGGCCAGTTCGCCGGAGGAATCGACGGCAATGCCGTACATCCCGGAATCACTAGTCGTGCCGCCGAAATACGTCGAGTAAAGCACCGTGGTTCCGGCCGGATTGAGCTTCATCACGAAGCCGTTTCCACCCTCTGCCGTGGCAGCAGGTTGGAGAGCGTTCACTGTCGGCATGCCTGCCCCTGCGAACCCGGCCACGTAAACGTCGCCCAACGAATCGGTGGTGATCGCGTTGATGCTGAATCCGGTCCCCAGAAACGATCCGTACACCAGCGTCGGATCGATCACCAGCGGCCGGGTCTTATCGTAGCCGGCCAGCTTGAACCCGATCACGTTTCCGGCTTCGAGCGAATAGCCGCCCTGCACGGGTTGCCGGGCGTCGGCGGCATCCTGATAAATCTGCGGAAGCCGCAACTTCATGGCTCCGGCCGCCGTTTCGATGTCCACGCCGCCATCGGGGTTGAGCGCCAGTTTGCGCGCACCCTCGATGCTCATGCGGATCCGGCTCGCGTCGGCGCCCGGCCGAATTGTGAAGTCGTACTCGAGCTGCCCCTGGTTGCCGTACCAGGCCACATCGATTCCCTCATAAATGTTCCGGTATTCAATTCGGCCGTAAGTCGGCAGGTTCCGGATCCAGCGTTTGGGATCTGCGCCGACGAGGTAGTTCGTCTTGCCCGGCAACGGCTCCAGCGGCTTGCTGTCCGCCCCCGGCCGGGCATTCAGAAACTGCACCGAACCAAGTCCGAACGGCCCGGCGCCGAGGGAACGATGGTCGCGCCCGTGGCGCCGACCGCCAAGCCATAGCCGTTCCCGCGTCCCACCCAGCCAGCGGATTTGTCCGCCGTCTGGCCCGCATTCCTCTCAAACGAGAGCGGAACCCGCGCCAGGAACCTCGAAACCGCGTTGTCGTCGGGAACGCCTGCGGCGAGAAGACTGCTCGCGCACGCCAAACCAATCAGAGCCGCTGTCCGTCGCATGTGTATTTGTGCTCCCAAGATTGCACCGATTACAACCGTCTGTTGAAAGGTGCAAGGATTTCCCTTTTTGGCTTACTGCGAACCATCGATTATGGGCCTCTGGTCCGCTGTAGTCAACGATAATAATCTCTTTATCTCTTTTTCCTCGAACGAGTGGCGCCGGGCTAGCCGCCGATTCGCAGGCTCACCAGGTCGCTGAACACGCCGTAGGCGGTCTGCTCCACGCTGGGATCGATCGAAACCGTGCCGAAGGTGCCCATCAGGTCGGTGTGGAACAAGAGGATATTAGAGGTGCCGTGCGGCGCCGCCAGAATATCTGTTCGGTCCAGCACTTCGGCGCGAACGCGCAACCAGACGCCCGCGCCGGTGCGCCGCGCCCGGCTGATCAAGCGCACGGTCTTGCCCTGGCGGTTGATCGCCGCCAGCCGCTCCGGCGTCAGGCGGGCGATGCCGCGCGTCGACACACGCTGCGGCGTGGTGCGCGCGTCCAGCAGCACGTTGGCCAGCGCGGCGGTCTTGGCGGCGGAGTCCCAGCCCTCCACGTCGAAAGCGCCGCCGGCTTCGGTGATCCCCATCGCGCGCGCCGCGGCCAGGCCATCTTCGAACGAGCCGCCGCGCTCCATGGTTTCCACCACCACTTTCGAGGTGGAATTCAGCGCGCCCGTGAAGCCCAACACCTTCACTCCCGGCATGGCATGGCGCCACAGGTTGAAAACCGGCGCGCCATCCATCGCCGCCGATTCGAATCGGAATCCCAGCCCGGCGCGCGCCGCCGTGTCGCGCAGATCGGCGTAGGCGTGGGCGAGGGGGCCTTTGTTGGCGGTGACCACGTGCATGCCGCGGTCGAACGCCGCGCGGATGTGCGAAATCGCCGGCTCACCAGTCGAGGGATCGAGCGTGGTCAGCTCCACGGCAACCTCCGCGCCGGCCGCGCCCAGAAACTCTTCAATCGAGCCGGCGCGCGGGCCGAACCCCGGCTCGCTGCCGAGTCCGTTGCGGTCCACCGCCGTTCCATGCCGCAGCGTGTGGATGCCGGTGATGGTGAAGGGGAACTCGCGCCGCTGGTTCGCGAGCAGCCGCTCCAGCGCGCGCGCCACGTGCCCGTATCCGATGAGTGCCAGCTTCAAACTTCGATTTTAGGCTATCTGTGCCGTGAGGCAGGTTGGCCCCTGTTGGCAACCTGCGCGCCGATTGTCAATCGGCGCAGCCGGGCGCAAGCGCGGCCGTACTTTCCGTCGCGCCGGACAATTGGCGCTAACTTCGAGAGGGCCGGGCATGCCCAGCCCTGCACCGATTATCAATCGGCGCGCGGGTTACCAACCCGCCCCACATGCCGGCAGCGCTCGCTCAGAACGCCGACGAAGCGATCAGATCGTCCAGATCGTGCTTTAGCGCGGTCTTCTTCTTTTGCAGCTCCGCCTCGCGGTCGCGCAGGCCGGCCAGCTTTTGCTCCAGCGCACCAAGCTGGTGCACGTAGTCCTGCACCTGTTCCTCGCGGCCGCTGACGCCCTTGAGCTGTGAGTTGCCGAGGCTCGATATGTTCCGGCGCAGCCGGTCCTCATCCGTGCCCAGGTCCTGCACCTGGCGCTGGGCGTAGTCGATGTCGGCGTTGTTGTCGGCGATCTGCCGCTTCTGATCGATGATCCGCCCGAGCTGCTTGCGGCCGTCTTCGGTCAGGTCGCGGTTCTGGACATAGGTCAGCAGGTAATCCGGCGTCACATCGGTGAGCACAAAGACCCTGCTGTTGATGGATTCCTCGGAGACCGGGAACGTCTTGGTCGCCCGCGCCGCCAGCGCCACTTCGAAACGGTAATTGTCCGCGGTCTTCTCCATCGGCTTCTGATTGAGCAGCGTGTAGCCGGAGCGCAGCGCGTGCTCGATGATCAGCGTCTTGGCTTTCTGATCCACATTCCGGATGGTGTAAGTCGCAGTCTCTTCGGTGGCGGACTTGGTGGTCAGGACGCCGCGGTTCAGGTGCACCTCGCGCACCACGGCCTGCTTGGTATCGAACGCCGTGGTGATGCGCGTGCCCAGGTCCACCGCGTAACTGATCAGCCGCTTGTCGCCGGCCTTGAGCGCCTCCATCAGCGCTTCGCCGCCGTACACGCCGCCGTCGTACACGGTGACCGGGCCGCCATCCAGCGTCTTGCCGGTCGAGTTGGTCAGCTCGGCGGCGTTGGTGGGGTGCTCCGAGGAATGGTCGGACCAGATCAGCAGTTTGCGCGAGTTGATCGTCTCTTGCAGGAACGGCAGCATGGCCGATTCGTTCTTGCGAATGGTGACCGGCTGGGCGATGCGGTATTCGAACAGCTCGCCGACCGCGTCGGCGGTAGCTCCGGCGACGATGGAACTGGGACTGGCCATGGTTGGCGAAGACTGGGGGGCCGGTCCGTTGTTGATCTGGGTCGAGTAGCTGTTCCACTGGCCCTGACCCAAGCCCTGCGTCATGGCCATGCCCGGCATGATCTTCATCAATTCGGCCGCGTCGCGACCCTGGAGCTTGAGATCGGTAATTCCACGGCCTTGATTGCCCGGGTCGACCAGGTTCGCTCCATCCGACGTCATCGTGTATGCCCCCGCGTGCAGCACCGGCCGCGCCGCGGCGTCCTCCGGCAATTCCGCGCTGGGCCGGCCGACATAGCGTGGCGCATAAAGTTGACTCACAAAGGAAATCGGCCGTCCCGAAACCAGCGCCAGCCGCACCTTAATCCAATCCTCGCCGGTGGTGTTATCCACGATGGCCCAGCCTTCCATCACCGGCTTGCCGGTTTCCGGGAGGATCAGCCGATAGCTCGATTTCCATACCGGCGCCGGAATCATGTAGCTGGCCGTCACCTGCCGTTCTTTGGCATCGGTGGAGTCGATATACACGCTGCGCCGCTCCTTCGACCGCGCGGTGGCCAGCGCCGCCAGGTAATCCTTGAACTGCTGTTGCAGACCCACTTCAGCGAAGCGAATCCAGGCGGCCGCGCCCAGGTCCAGGTTGCGGATCTCGCCCGAATCGAGCAGCAGCGTCAACTGCTCGCGCGCCGGCTGATTCGAGGCAGCCGGGATTTCGCGCGCGTTGACGATTACGCCGTTCACCGTCTCGTTGCCGAACTTGAGCTCGAGCCGCGCGCCCTTCAACTGGTCGAGCATCCCGCTCAACGCCTGCGCGCCGCCGATTTGAAACGGGAACTGCGCCAGCGTGTGGCTGATCGGGTCCATCGAATCGTAGCGCAGGCCGGAGATCTTTCCGCCGCCGCCCACCTCGATGGTCAGCGATTTCAAAACGTCGTTCATCTCCACCGCGTCGAAATCCAGACGCGCCGATTCGCCGGGCCCCAACGTGCCCGCGCGCTCGAAGAATCCCACCCCGTGCTTATAAAGCACTACCTGGGTGACCGGTAACTCGGCGGGCACGGCCAGAGCCGCACCCAATAGGAGGCAAAACAGTGTGCGTATCATCACCGATTTAGATTCCTGCGCGAAATCCCGGTTACAGTCTTTTCCGGCCCCAAATGCCCATTTTGGGCGAATTCCCGGTTTACCCAGCGGCGAGTCCTTTCATTCGCCCATTACTTTGAGGATCACCCGCTTGGCGCGCCGGCCGTCGAATTCGGCGTAATACACCTGTTGCCACGGCCCGAAATCCAGTTTGCCCCTGGTCACCGGCACGATCACCTGGTGGTGCACCAGCAGGCTCTTCAGATGCGAATCGCCGTTGGTCTCGCCGGTGCGGTGATGGCGGTAGTCCTGTCGGAAGGGCGCCAGCGATTCCAGCCACTCGTCGATGTCGGCAATCAGCCCGTCTTCGGCGTCGTTGACCCACACGCCCGCCGTGATATGCATGGCGGACACCAGGATCATTCCCTCCTGGATGCCGCTCTTGCTCAGCGCGGTCGCGACCTGCGATGTGATGTTTACATATTCCCGGTGTTTGGTAGTCTTGAAAGTTAGATATTCCGTGTAGAATTTCATAGGGCGATCATAACAATTACGTCACATGGGTAACATGTCGCAGGAGATCCTGATTGTGGATGACGAGGCCGCGCTTCTCAAGCTGATGAGCGTGTACCTGCGCCGGCTCGGGTTTGCCGCGACCGCCGCGAACACCTTGGCGAAGGCCTGGGAGCACCTGAAGCGGAACCCGGGGCGATTCGCCGTAGTGGTGCTCGACGCGGGCATGGCGGACGCCGGCGTCGACGATCTGGCGCTCGAACTCCTCGCCTTCCACCCGAGCCTGCGAGTGGTGGTCAACAGCGGGTATCCTGTGGATATGAGCGTTTTGCAGCAGGCCGCGCCGGGACGCGTCGAGTTTCTGCACAAGCCTTTCAGTCCGGACATGCTGGTAGCGGCGTTGCGGAGGGTGCTTGGCCCCCAAGAAGAAGACGAAGAAGTTTGATCTCCCCAAGGAGGTCAGGGCCATCGCCCGTGAGCGCGTGGGCCGCGTGCCCCCCGGCGCGGTGATTCTGCCCAAGCCGTCGCGTCCCAAGGTCAAGCACAAGAAACGCCAGGACGAGGAAATGGAAAGCCCGGAGGGCGAAAGACAGTAGCCCCAGGCCCGAGCCGGGGGAAGCGATGAGCGTTCGGGAAGCCCCGGAACGGGGCGGAAGGACTTTCGAATAAAAATGGCGAAGCCGTATTCGCGGCGCGATTTCGTGGCCCTCTCCGTCGCCGGGCCCCTGGTGGGATGGCTGCCGTGGTTCCGGCCCAAGGAACTCGCGGTGGGCGAGGCGCGCTTCCGCATCGTCCGCAACCACCGCTCCACCCGGCGCTACGTGTTGCTCGATGGCGATCAGGATGCCGTGCGCCAGGTGCTTCTCGCTCACATGGAATCGCAGCGTGGGACCGCCTACCTGATCGAAGGCGCGGCCAGGGAGGTCGCCATCGGCGGCGGCAAGCTGGATCCCAATCGGATGTTTTCGCGCGCCGGCGCCGAAGACAGCCTGCGAACCCTGAACCCCGGGTGGAACGACGCGCAAGTGGCCGCGGCGCTCGATCTGCTCGACAGCCAGCGCGAGAAACTCCTCGATGCTCTCATTCCGCCGGATCGCGGCCTGCTGATCGCGCTGGGCAGCGGCGCTGGCGCGCCTTCGGCGACGGACGCGGCCGCCACGCCCGAGCAGCGCTCGCTGCCGCAGCCGGGCAGCCCGCAAGCGTTTTACCTATGCACCGATCCCGCCGATTACCGGGCGCTGGCCGCATCGCCATACAACGTGGTGCTCTCCCGGTATGTCCGCGCGCGCGACGATGGATCGCTGGCCCGCCGCGCCGCCGCCCGTGACGTTCGCTTCCTGCACATCGAAGCCCGTCCCGGCGACGCCGCCGCGCAGCGCGATATGCTCGCGTGGGCCGAAGCCCACTTGCGGTAGCCGCGGATGAGTAATTTGCCGATAGGTATTCCTGGTGATCTCCTGGTCGAGAGATGGCCTCCGCAATCGGCTTTCAAGGACTTGCGTCAAAGTGTCCAACTCACCGACGGCAAGGTGCGCTGCTTGCGCGTAGCCGTCTGCGATGAGTCCGGTGAAGTCAGAACGAGATTCTTACAGTGTGAGCGCGCCCATTTCTTTGTGGAATTCGAAGTCCTCCAGGACATTGCGGTACCGGCTGCGGGAGTAGCGTTGCTCACCCAAGCTGGGGTGGTTATTCACGGGAAGAACACCTTTCAGCATGCCTCACCGGTTCCGAACATGATGCGTGCTGGGTCGATACTGAGGTGCCACCACTGCATTGAGCTGAGAGTAGCGACGCAGGAGTATGATTTCGTCCTCGGTTTGGCGGGAACCGATCTGGAGTCCTATGACGGATACGTTAATGGGCATTTGTCGCACGAGGAGTTCAGCAAAAGGAACTGGGAGCACTGCCGCGTGATGAACGCCGGTTCGCTGGTTGTTGGCTATGCGGCAGGCGGCAAGCTGTCCCACCACGGCATGGCCGATCTGCCCGGCTACGCTCGTCTGCAGGTCACCGAAGGCGGCGTCGGCAGCGCGGATGTTGTGACGGAGGTGGCGCAAGATCCAATGCCCCCCGTGTTTCATGTCACCCATTGGAAGGCGGGATCCCAATGGATATACAGGATCCTGCGGCAGTGCGCTCTCGAGAGGATCATCGAACCACGACCGTCGCAAGCCCAGGTCCTCCACTACCCAATTCAGCGCGCCAGTGTTTACCCTACCGTGTACATAACCAGGGAGGACCTGGTCAGAGTTGCGCCGCCCGACTCGAAGCGGTTTGTGGTGATTCGCGACCTGCGGGACACTCTGGTCTCCGCCTGGTTCAGTTTCAAGTACAGTCACGCTCTTGTCGATGACGACATGGTGGCTCTGCGCAAGAAGCTTGTCGAACTGGACCAGGAGGCTGGCCTCCTTCTACTCCTGGATAACTTTCTTCTGCGATGCGCAAAGATTCAGCTCTCGTGGATTGAAGCGGGAGAGCCGATTCTCAAGTATGAGGAGTTGCTGGAAGACGATCTCGGGTTGCTCGAGCGCACGCTGATTGGGGAATGCGGGCTGCCCATCCGGCCGGAAGATCTGCGGAAGGCCATTCTCGACAGCCGTTTTGAGCCGATCACGCAGGGACGCAAACGGGGCTGCGAAGAGATTCTCGCCCACGAGCGAAAGGGCGTTGCCGGGGACTGGAGAAACCATTTCACCGAAAGGATCAAATCTGCATTTAAGGCTCGCTACGGCGGAGTGCTGGTGGCAGCAGGCTATGAGCAGGATCTTCGCTGGTAGCCGTGGGTCTGTCACCCGCTCGACGCATTCCCATCCCCCGATCGGTGCGGCACTTAGGGTTGATGAGCGAAGAGTTTCCAGTCGCGTGGTATGCTTAACGGAGGACACGGGTTTCCCCGGCTCTGTCGCGACAACCGCGTGGTAGGTTGAGCGGCGCCACGACACACCGTGTGGCCACCAATGCCTCGCGAACTCCCCCGCAAATCTGCGAAGCCCCCAGAACCTGGAGCGGCGAAAGCCGTCGCAACGTGCTGGTGCGGGAATACCGAACTCGAACTCTTTTCTCCCGATTATCTTCGCTGCCCCTCCTGCGAAACTCTGGTTCTCGCGGTCATGCCGGCGCCGGATTCGCTTTTTTCGGACGGAGGTCGCGAGGGACTATACGGTCCTCATTACAATGAGCGGTTGGTCGAGGCTTACGGAATGCCCAGCCTGGCGGATCAGGCGAGACTGGACCTTCCGGAGCGTTGCCTCCACTGGGTGAAGGCCGCCTTGCGTTTCAAACTCCCCCCCTCCCGCGTGTTAGAACTCGGCAGCGCTCATGGCGGTTTCGTGGCGCTGATGCGGTGGGCCGGCTTTGAAGCGACCGGCCTGGATCTCAGCCCGACGCTGGTGCAGTTCGGACGTGACACGTTCGGGGTAGAGACGCTGCTCGGGCCGGTGGAAGAGCAGGATATCCCGCACTCCTCGCTCGACATGATCGCCGCCATGGATGTGGCCGAACATCTGCCCGACCCCATGGGTACGATTGAGCACTGCCTGACGCTGCTCGAAGACGACGGTGTCCTCCTCATTCAGACACCACGATATGTGGAAGGTCGAACTCTCGACCAGATGACATCGGAGAGCGACCCGTTTCTGCACCAACTGAAACCCGAGCAGCACCTGTTTCTCTTCAGTGAGACCTCGATCGGCCAGCTCCTCGCCCGCGTGGGCTTCCGAAAGGTGGAGTTCTTACCGGCGATTTTCGCGCATTACGACATGTTCCTGGTCGCCGCGCGGCGCCGGCTTCGGCATCACACATCGTCCGAGATCCGCGACCAGTTGGCCGCCACGCCATCCGCGCGGATGATCGGTGCTTTGCTCGACAAGGATGACGACCTGGAGCAGACGATTCAACGGATTACGAAATGCGAGGCGGATCGGGCAGCGCGGCTTGTGGCGATCGAGGAGCAGGGGCGGCGCCTGGATGCGATCGAAGCCGAACGCAACCGATTGGTCGCTGAACTGCGCGACCTGCGGCAGCACTTCGAGGCCAGTGAATCAGACCGGGCAGCGCGGCTTGTGGCGATCGAAGAGCAGGGGCAGCGCCTGGG
>JBEKKO010000071.1:0-25912 GCA_050010695.1 Bryobacteraceae bacterium | reverse complement strand
CGCCCGCTGCCCCAAGGCGCAGAAGCGTCGAGAAGAATCTCGACGCGGCACGCACGAGTGCGTGCGCCACGGCGGCAACCGCGAAGCTATTCGTGCGCGAGGCTCCTGCTGCCCCTCCTCTTCCTCTGCGCCCCGCTGCTGGCGCAAACCGGTGGTTCCGGCACTCCCGGCACGGAAAGCCTGAAGCTCAAAGCCGAAGCGCGCCTGGTGCTGGTGGACGCGGTCGTGACCGGCAAGAAAGACGAACCCATCCACGGCCTGACCGCGAAGGATTTTCACGTCTCCGAAGATGGCAAAGAACAGACCATCACCGCTTTCCAGACTCGCACCGGACCCGCGACGCCGGGAATGAGCCGGCAGCAGCACTTCGTCCTGTTATTCGACGGAAGGTCCAGCTACCAACAAAAACAGTCCATCGACGATCAGAAATGGATCCAGCAGGCCGCCGCCAAGTTCATCGCGGACAATGCCGGACCCAACCGGCTGATGTCTATCGCGTATTACAGCTCCGGGTGCATGACCATCGCCGCCCAATTCACTGCCGACGTCGGCCAGCTTCAGCACGCGTTGGGCGCCTGGGCCCAGATCAACCAATGCCCCGACGTCCCCGAGCTTTACGATCCCCGTGGCGATTTGCAGGCGCGCTACTACGCCCAACTGGCGAAGGACCTGGCCCATGTGTCGGGCCACAAAGCGCTAGCCCTGTTTGTTGCCGAGGCTCCGCCGTCCCAGGACGCCAGCAGCGCTGCGGCGGCGCCGCCCGTTCCTTCGCTGTACCAAAGGCGCCAGCAAACCGAGCGGAACGCCGAAGCGTACCAGGATCCGTTTAAGATGGAACTCGCATTTCGCAAGGCGGATGTCTCGGTCTACCCGGTTGAAGCGCAGTCCGGCGCCGCAAATCCGGGCTGGGCGCTCCACCTGGCCGACTCGACCGGCGGGCACGAGCTCAGCCACGGCAACGATGTGGTCGCCTCTTTCGATCAATTCGCCCGCGAGCAGGACGAATCCTACACGCTCGGCTACGTGCCGCAGGATTCTCCGGAAGGGAGCTGCCACGAGCTCAAGGTCACCGTCGACCGGCCCGACGTCAAAGTGCGCGGGCGCAATCTGTATTGCAACGTCCGCGAGATCACCCTGGCTTCAACCAACCCTCTGGAAGCGGAGCTGGAGAATCTGGCGGCTTCGCCGCACGCCGGCCAAACCGCGGCGTCGGCATCCATGCCGTTCTTCTATGAGACCGGCGGCGTGGCGCGAGTCGACCTGGCGCTCGAAATACCCGCGCCCGTTCTCGATCCGGCCGAGGTGAACGGCAAACTGCGCGCCACCATGGACGTGCTCGGCCTGGCATACAACCTGGGAGGCGGTGTGGCCGCGCGGTTCGGCGACACTGTGCGATTCGATTTCGACAGCCGCCAGCAGTTCGACAGTTTTGTCCAGCACCCGCTCCATTACTACCATCAGTTTGAAGTCGCGCCGGGCCATTACAGGTTCAAGCTGATCTTCCGCACGGCCAAGGATCGCTACGGCGTGGTGGAAACGCCGTTGACGGTGGATCCTTTCGATGCCGGGCAACTCGGCCTGAGCGCCATCGCCCTCAGCCGCGACGTGCAGCCAATCTCGCAAGACGCCGTGGATGAGGAGATCGAGGAAGGGAAGAAGCCGCTGATCTTTCGCGGGAACCGCATCATCGTCTCCGGCTCCGATGTTCTGCCGAAGACCGGTACGGCCGAAGCCTACTTCGAAATCTACGAGCCGCCCGCGGCGGGCGCCGCACCGGTCCAGTTGACCATGCATCTGCGTCTGCTCGACGCGCAGAGCAACCGGCAGAAATGGGATTCCGGCGAGGTCGACCTGAGCGCCCTGGCCAAGCCCGGCAACCGCATGATTCCAGTCGCGCTCAAATTGCCTGTCTCGGATCTCCCGCCGGGAACCTGGCGCGCCGAACTGACCGTGAAGGATTCCGCCGGTGGCGAGACCGCCCGCAGCATGCAGTTTCGGACGGAGTGACGCCGCTGGCCGGTGCTATCTCCCGGTGAAACAGGTCGAAAAAGCCATTCGAAGCAACGAGCGCACGGCCGCACAAAACACCAGGAAAATGGCCAACCCGAGAATGTAAAAGGCCAAGTCCGCTCCGCTGACACGATGAATCCCGAGATAGCCGAGGAGGATACTGCAGTGGTCAACCATGGACCGCCTCCCCAAGGTCTTCCGCCTGGTGCGGGTGCCTGCCAGCGGCCAATTCGCAGAGCAACTGAGCCGCCGCCTTCAGTTCACCGATCGCGTAGAGCCTTTGGGCCCGCTCCTTCTTGGCGTCGCTGTCGGAGAGCCGCTTCCCGGCCGCACCGGCATAGTAAGATTGCGGGTTCAGTGTGCCGCGAGAGAGGCGGGAAGAATCGTTCATGAGTTGAGTTTACGCGGCTGTTGATCTTAGCAAAATCCCCCATCGGTCCTCAGTGTTTCAGGACTACTGGGCTATTCCTCTAGAACTTTAGATCTACGACTTAGTCTCGTCGCGCTCCAAGGACAGGCGGCAGGAAAGACCATCGGCGCGCAGGTGCACCTAGGAAACAGCCGGCTTAGGCTATGCTTGACATCATGACGCCAAGACTCAAGAGGGTCCTCGAAGCCGTATTCTGGTTTGTTCTCGGTCACCTGAGCTGCGCCGTTCTCCATCACATGGGGGGACACGGGCCGCTTGGGTTCAGGTGATTTCGGGCAGCGCCAGAGTTAATCCGAATCGCCGATGAGGGTGATCGAACCGATGCCGCCCTGCACATCTACCCGCACCTTGACTTTCGCCGTGGCGTAAGCATCGTTCTCCCAGTGGTCGCCTACCTTTTTGAGCCCGCGGGTCTTGACCTCGCCGATGCCGCCTTCGGCGTTGGCGTAAACACCGGCGCCCGCGGGCAGTCTCACCACGGCCTCGCCGATGCCGCCCTGAATATGCACGTTGTAATCGCGTTGCGGCCGCCCGCGCAGGTCCAGGTTGAGCTTGCCTACACCCATCTGCACATCGACCGACCGCAGGTTGAGAGAGCCAAGGTCGAGCTGCGCTTCGCCGGCGCCGAAATTCACCCCGAAGTCGAGCGCCGTCTCCCGGTTGAACCGGAGGTCCCATTCGTACTTGCTCCGGCCCGGGCTAAAGTTGTGGCGGGCGTTGCCCTGGTCGATGGTCAGCGTGCCGGCATCGTACTTCACGACCGGCTTCCAGGACGGCACGTTGTAGGTGAAGTAGGCCTGCAGCAGCTTCTCCGTGCCGCTGCCCACTTGCAGCTTGCCGGCGCCCATGTTGAGGTTGACTTTCACCACCTCGGAGCGGTCCTTGTCGAGGTGGAACGAATCGTATTGAAGCGGCCCTGTGGGGGTGCTGTCGATGACGCAACCGGCCAGGCACAGCGCCATCCAGACCAGCAGCAGACTTTTCGCGATCATGGCGTCTCCTCGCACCGGCCGGGCGAAACGCGCTCATCCGCCGGCACAACGAACTTCCTAAGCATACGATACGCTTCGAAACCGCCGCATGTTCCTTCGCTTGGCCGGGCCGGTCCTCCTGCCTGCCCGAACCGGCCATCAACTGTGGACGAAAGGCGCGAGCGTCACGCGAAGCGCATGCTACAATAACCAAACCGGCGAGAAAAAATGGAACGTCTGAGCAAGCTCATTCGCGGTTTGAGACTGCCCGGCGAGATGATCACGGAGAGCGATCTGGCCTGCGCGGCATGGCCGCAGGCGGTGGGTAAACGCATTGCGGCCCACACACGCGCGGCCAAGCTGGTGCGGCGGCGGCTGGTGGTGGAAGTGGAAGATCAAATCTGGCAGCGGCAGCTTTTCGTGCTGGGCTATCACATTGTGCGCAACCTGGAGCGGCAGCTCGGCCCGGACGTGGTGGAGGATTTGGAATTCCGGGTGGTGCCGCGGCGGCGCGAACCGCAGCGGGCGGCCCAATCCACGCCGGCGCTGGCCGCCGATGAAGCGGACGCGATCGCCGACCCGGTGCTGCGCGGCCTCTACAAAGCTTCCCGGACAAAGGCGCTGGCGTGAAGATCACAGAACAGGAAGTCCGCTACGTGGCCGGCTTGGCCAACCTCCGGTTGAGCGACGCCGAGGTGGCGAAGTTCCAGGTGGACCTCGACCAGATTCTCGAACACATGGACAAGCTGAACGAACTCGATACGGGCAGCGCCGCTCCCATGTCCCAGGTGCTGTATGAGGCGGAAGATACGGCCACGCTGCGGCCCGACGTGCCAGTGCCGCCGCTCGGCAACCAGGCCGCCCTGGCCAATGCGCCAGACTCCGGAGCCGGGTATTTCAAGGTGCCCCAAGTGATCGAACGCTGAGGGCATGTTGAGATGTAAGAAACGCGCCCGCCAGCGGGCGTTGGCAAGCTTGAAGCTGCCCCACCAAAATGGAAATCGCCTGTTTAACCATCGATGAAATCCGCGAAGGCCTTCTGGCGCGCCGTTTCCGCGCCGAGGAACTGGCCGCCGAGGCGCTGCGCTTCGCCGAAGAAGAAAACCCCAAGACCGGCGCCTATCTGCATTTTTCGCCCGAGCGCGCGCTGACCGCGGCGCGGCGGGTGGACGAAAAAATCGCGCGCGGCGAGGATCCCGGCGCGCTGGCGGGAGTGCCGGTAGCGGTGAAGGATGTGATTGTCACGCGCGGCATTCGCACCACCTGCGGCTCGAAGCTGCTCGAGAATTACATTCCGCCGTATGACGCCACCGCCATCGTCCGCCTGGAGGAGGCCGGCGGCCTGATCATCGGCAAGACCAACTGCGACGAGTTCGCGATGGGCTCTTCGACCGAGAATTCGGCCTTCGGGCCGGTGCGCAATCCGGTGGCGCCGGACCGCGTTCCGGGCGGCTCGAGCGGCGGCTCGGCGGCGGCCGTGGCGCAGGGCACGGCGGTGGTGGCGCTGGGTTCCGATACGGGCGGATCGATCCGCCAGCCGGCTTCCTTCTGCGGCGTCTCCGGCGTCACGCCCACTTATGGCCGCGTTTCGCGGTACGGGCTGACCGCCTTCGCCAGCTCGCTCGACCACATCGGGCCGTTCGCCCGCACGGTGAAGGATGCGGCGCGCGTGCTGGGCGTGATCGCCGGCCGCGATCCGCGCGATTCCACCTCCGCCGAGGCCCCGGTGCCGGATTACACCAAGGCCCTGGACGGCAACGTAAAAGGGTTGAAGCTCGGACTGCCCCGCGAGTATCTAAAAGATATGACGAGCGAATCCGGTAGCCTGATCTACCGGGGCGTGGAAGTGCTGCGACAACTTGGCTGCGAAGTGCGCGAAATCGGCTTGCCCCATACGGATTACGCCATCGCCAGCTATTACATCATCGCCACGGCCGAGGCCAGTTCCAACCTGGCGCGCTACGATGGGGTTCGCTACACGTTTCGCTCCGCCGATTCGGCAAGCCTGGCCGAGATGTATCGCAACACACGCGGCGAAGGGTTCGGCGCCGAATGCAAGCGGCGGATCATGCTGGGGACTTATGTGCTCAGCGCCGGCTATTACGATTCTTACTACCTGAAGGCGCAGAAAGTGCGCGGCCTGATCGCGCGCGATTTCCGGCAGGCATTCGAAGAAGTGGATGCCGTGGTGGCGCCGGTATCGCCCTTTCCCGCTTTCCGCCTGGGCGAAAAAGTGGACGATCCCCTGGCCATGTACTTATCCGATATTTTCACGATTACCGGCAGCCTGGCGGGCATACCGTGCATGAGCGTTCCGTGCGGCCGCACCGCCGAAGGCTTGCCGGTGGGGATGCAACTCCTGACCCGGCATTTCGGCGAGACCACCATGTTCCGCATTGCCGATGCGTTTGAAAAAGCCGGCGGATTGAATTAGAACCGGGGCGGGCCGGGCATGCTCCGGTCCATACACAATCACCTGTAGGGTCCGGGCATGCCCGGACCGAGGGGAAACACGCACAAGGAGAGGGACAAACTATGCCATTCGCACTTCCACCACTGCCGTACGCGCCCGAATCGCTCGAGCCGTACATCGATAAGACGACCATGGAAATTCACCATGGCAAGCACCACAACGCTTACGTCACCAACTTGAATAAGGCGCTGGAATCGGCGCCCGCGCTTGCCGGCAAGACCGTCGAGGAACTGCTGGACGCCAATCTCGCCATCGTCCCGGAAAGCATCCGCACCGCCGTGCGCAACAATGGCGGCGGCCACATCAACCACTCGATGTTCTGGAAAATCATGAAGCCAGGTGGAGGCGGTCCGCCGGTGGGCAACGTGGCCGATGCCATCGCCGGCACGTTCGGCAGCTTCGACGCGTTCAAGGAGAAATTCAATCAGGCCGCGACCACCCGCTTTGGCTCCGGCTGGGCGTGGCTGTTGAAGTCGGGCGGAAAGGTCGAGATCTCCTCCACGCCCAACCAGGACAGCCCGTTGATGGAGGGCAAGTTCCCGGTGATGGGCCTGGACGTCTGGGAGCACGCCTACTATCTGAAGTATCAGAACCGCCGGCCCGATTACATCGCCGCATGGTGGAGCGTGGTCAACTGGCCGGAAATCGAATCGCGCTTCAACTCGGTGTAGTAAGTCGAGGTGGGACAGACGATCGGTTTTTGTCGTCTGTCAAGGTCTCGTGTTTGGCCAACCATGACAGACCACGAAGGGCGATGGTCTGTCCTACTTCCCGGCCCCTACGGAATTCGGCCGGCCGCCGCGCGCACGGCGTCCCGCTCCACGCGGAGCGACCCGGTCCTGCGATAATAGGCAGGCGTCACGGGTTCGACATGCAGAAATACGACCTCATCGTCATCGGCTCCGGTCCGGCGGGACAACGGGCCGCAATTCAAGGCGCCAAGTGCGGCCGAAGCGTGGCGGTCGTCGAGCAGCGCGAGATTGTCGGCGGCGCCTGCGTCAACACCGGAACCATTCCGAGCAAGACCATCCGCGAAGCCGTCCTGCACCTCTCCGGCTATCAATACCAGGGCATCTACGGCATCAACTACCACGTCAAGGATAAGATTTCCATCGCCGATCTGGGCTTCCGCGTCAACCAGGTGATCAAGACGGAAGTGGATGTGACGCAGGCGCAGCTTGCGCGGAACGGCGTGGAAGTGATCTACGCACGCGCCTCGTTCCTCGATCCGACGCACGTCCGGGTGGAGAACGCGCGCGGCCAATTGGACCTGGAGGCGCCGCTGATTCTGATCGCCACCGGCACCAAGCCGGCCGCCTCCCCCGCTGTGCCGATCAATGGCCGCAACATCATCAACAGCGACCAGATTCTCAACATGCCGGAGATCCCCAGGACGTTCATCGTGGTGGGTGGCGGCGTGATTGGGGTGGAATATACGTGCATGTTCGCCATCCTGGGTTCGCGGGTGATCCTGGTGGAGAAGCGGCCGCGGCTGCTCGAATTCGCCGACCAAGAGATGGTGGAAGCGCTCTCCTACAACCTGCGCGACCACCGGGTGACGATGCGCTTGAACGAGGAAGTTGCCAGCGTGGAAGAGGCGCCGGGCGGCGGCGTGGTGGCCAACCTGAAAAGCAACAAGCGGATTGCCGGCGACGCGCTGCTATACGCGGTGGGCCGCCAGGGCAACGTGGATGATTTGAACCTGGCCGCCGCCGGTCTGGATGCCGATGCCCGCGGGCGGATCTCGGTCGACGAGAACTATCGCACCAAGACACCCAACATCTTCGCCGCCGGAGACGTGATCGGCTTTCCCAGCCTGGCTTCGGTTTCGATGGAGCAGGGACGCATCGCCGCCGCACGCGCTTTCGGGCTCGAGATCGTATCCAACCGCGCCACCTATCCTTACGGCATTTACACCATTCCCGAGATTTCGTTCATCGGCAAGACCGAGGAACAGTTGACCGAAGAGGACGCGCCGTACGAAGTGGGCCTGGCCTACTATCGCGAGACCGCGCGGGGCCAGATTCGCGGCGATACCACCGGCCGGCTCAAGCTGATCTTCCATCGCGAAACGCGCGAGTTGCTGGGTGTGCACATCATCGGCGAAGGCGCCAGCGAGCTGTTGCACATCGGCCAGGCCGTGATGATTCTGAAAGGCACCGTAAATTATTTCGTGGATACCGTGTTCAATTATCCGACTTTGGCCGAATGTTATAAAATGGCGGCCTTCAACGGTATCAACAAGCTGACGCGGATTTGAGGAGGCCGGGATGGGTTTGCGCATAGGGGTGTTGGTCACCAGTTACGTCTGGGCCGGTGCGGTGGAGGGAACCAGCCTGGGCGCCGTGCGATCGTACCCGGAGCTTGGCGACGCCGACCGCATCGATCTGAAATCGCTGCACGCGGACGAAATGATCACCGCCATCCGTGGGCTGATCGCCCAAGTGCGGCAGGGCGCGCCGGTGGATTCGGTGGGCGCCGGACTTCCCGGCGTGGTCCGCAACGGCGTGATCGAAGAAGCGCCCAACCTGGGCCAGTTGAAAGGGCTCGCCATTGCGGCGCGCCTGAGCGAGGCGTTGAAAGCCGACGGCATCGATGCGCCGGTCACCGCGCTGAACTCCGCCGATGCCATGGCCGCCGGCCTCGCCGCCACCCGCGGCGCGATGGAAAAGCTGGTGCGCGTCTGGTACCTGGGCGACGGCATCGGTTTCGGCCGCTACCCGCGCGGCGAAGGCGTTTGGGAGGGCGGCCATACCGTGGTGTCGCTCGACCCCAAGGAACGCTATTGCGGCTGCGGCGGCGTGGGACACCTGGAAGGCATCATGGGCAACCGTGCGATTCGCCTTCGGTTCCTCGATATGGAGCCGGAAGAGGTGTTCGCCGCAGCGCGCGGCAACGATGCCCGCGCGGCCGCTTTCGTCCGCCTGTGGCACCGCGCGCTGGCCGCCGCCACGGCCACCAGCGTGCACCTGGATGGCCCTGGCCGCTTCTACCTGGCCGGCCCCAACACCGACTACATCGATGCCGGTCTGCTCGGCATGTACCTGCAGGAAATGGTGAAGATGAGCTCGCTGCAGGGCAGCCTGTTCGAAATCGTCCCCGACAGCCACGATCTGGCGCTGATCGGCGCCGCCGTGTGCGGCGCGATGGGGTAGGCCAGGCGGGCAGAGTCACCAGTATCTTTGAGCCGTGGGGCAGGCTCTTTCGCCTGCCAATGGGATGCCCATACTACTCGATCTGTAACTGGTCGCCGGGCTGGGTTCCCGTCGGTCGAACGCTTCCGGCGGGCAGTTCCAGCACGGAGAAAGCCCACATGCATCCGCTGACGCGCCATGGCGGGACGGCATGCCGCACTTTTCGCACCCGCCGCCGCCTGTCCAGATACACCAGGTCAATCGCAAACTTCATGAAGAACGTGTGAACCGATTGGCAGGGGATGACTGGCGGCGGGACAATCCAGAGGCCTTCGCCGGGGTTCAGACCCTTGTGTTTGAGCAAGCCCACCGAACGCGTCTCGCTCGAGTCCGCCACCGTCACGGCATCTCCCAACACGGCGCCGCGGGTCGCATTTCGCACTTGGACGATCAATCGCCGACTATAACATGGCTCGCTCCGGCGAGACGCGGCAAGTTCTCGATCACCACCGGTCGCGAAAATCCGGCGGACGTGGAAGCCCAGAGTTTGCCGTAGGTTAGCGGCGCGGATACGGGCGCAAGGCCGGCCGCGCTGCGAGCTTCGGCGGCTAGACTGAAATCGGCAGGAGGTTCCGCTTCCAACTCGTGTCCGAACCGGCGCGAGGGCCGCTCTTTCTCTCCGGAGGTATCATGATTCGCCGTCTGTTAGTCGCCGCTGCGTTGTCGATTTGTCCGGTGCTGGCCGGTCCGCCGTTAACCACCATTCAGGATGTGCTATATAAAGCCGATGGCACGCGTTTCAACGGCACACTCACCATCAGTTGGACCAGTTTCCAGGCGGTCGATAATTCCTCGGTCGTCACCCAGAGCAGCACCGTCAAAGTGCTGAACGGCAATCTGCGCGTCGAACTGGTTCCCAATACGACGAGCACGCCGGCGACCATCTATACGGTGACTTACAACAGCGATGGCTTCGTCCAGTTTCAGGAATCCTGGAGCGTGCCGTCCAGCCTGACGCCGCTGCACGTCCGCGACGTCCGCACGGCCCCGGCTTCGTCGGGCGGTTCGGACACCACGGACACCGGCACGACTTCGATTACCGAGGCGAGCGTGGTTGGGCTCGTGCCCGACCTGGGCGCCCGGCCGCTGGAAGCTCCGGGGTTTGCACCCGGTCACGTCGCCGTGATCAATTCGAGTGGCCAGGTGGACTCGGTGGTAGGCAACCCCTCCGACTGCGTATACGTGAACGGCTCGTCCGGCCCTTGCGGCAGCGGCGGCTCCGCGTACAACTTCGTCGACGGCGACTCGCCCGTCGGCGTGGTCGATGGCTCCAACACGACGTTCACGCTGAACGGGGTTCCCAATCCTGCCACCAGCGTCGCCCTCTATCGCAACGGCGTGCTGCAGAAGGCCGGCTTCGACTATACGCTCTCCGGTGGCGGCATCCAGTTCGTGGCGGCCTCCACGCCACAGCCGACCGACGTGCTATTGGCCAGCTACCGCACGGCCGCGAGCAATGGAAGCTCCTGGCCGGCGCCCCAAGTGCTGTGCAGCGGCACCGGGACCACCGCCTCGCTGGCCAGCCTGACGCCGCTAGCGGCGTGCGTCATTCCGGCCGGGTTGCTTACCCCCGGCGACGAGCTTGCAGTTCACTTCGATTACACCCACGCAGGCAGCGCAGGCGCAGCCGCCATTTCGATCCAGTGGGGCGGCACGACGGTCCTCAACGTCAGCGCGGTGGCCGCCGAGACCATGCTGACGGGGCGGCTGGACGCCGCCATCCTGACGACCGGCGCACAAGTTGGCTCCCAATCCTGGGGCGCCGTCACGAGTCTCGCCAGCGGCGTCGTGAGCGCACCCGATTCGTATAGCGCCGGGCTGACCTTGATGTTCCTCGGTTCGGTGGCCTCCGGCGCCGATGCAATCGCTCTGCAGCACTACTCCATCGTGCGAGTGCCGTAAGGAAGGGTGGCGCAAGGGTGTGCGACATAAAAGTGGGTAATCAGGTGTGCTTTTCGATCAAGCCGGTGGACGGACGAAAAGGGATTGATTCTCTGGCACGGCTGTGTCAGGAAAAGCCCCGCGGAGTTCGGCGGAGCTCAACCCGCTGAGTCACCTCCCGGTGAAGAGCGGTCTCGCCATCTCTTCGGCGGATGTGGACTGTGGATGCTCGGCTTTCCAGCGCATGGCCGCGGTGATGCGCGTGTGGCCGCTGGGATGATCGTAGAAGATGAACTCCTCGACGGGGCCGGGATCCAGCTTGCGGTATTCTCCCAATAGAGCGCCGTTTGCAGCGGACGCAAGCGGGTGAGGCTCTCGGCCAGGTTGCGCATCCGCGCCGACCAACCGAACCGCAGCAGCAGCCACATCACGATCACAGTCGACAGGAAATCCCACAGCTCGAGCCAATACGCGCCCTCGAAATAGGCATCGGAGGCGGGCCCGTTGTGCTGGCGGCATCTTAGCCAGATAGGCGTCAACGGCTGCCCATACATCGAAGGCGGCGGCGGCCGCGGCTCGGTTTGCGGGAATCGCAGCGGAGAGAGTGCCGGGTGCGCCTGTTTGTCCGGGTGCCAGCTCGGTGAACATCAAAACAGCCAAAAGAACAAAACGGCATGCGACAGTCATGGAGTCATGGTCATGGTCGTGTCATGGTCGCCGCGGCGCCAGGGAGGCGCTATTCGACCTGGATGTTGACCGGGTTGCTGCTCGAATCCGGAAATGTCAGGGACACTTCGACCGTGCCCAAAGGACAATTCTGCGGAATGGCCACGTTGATCTGGTACAGACCGGCGTAAGTCGGCGACAAGCCCGCGTACGCGACTGACGAGGGAGGAACGATGGTCTGTACATTGGGCCCCGCCAGCTTGGTGGTGAAAACCACGCTGGGCGTCACCGTCAGCCGCGCCAGCGGCTCCACAGCGGGGGCGGGCTGGCCGGTCGCGACTGCGGGACTGGTGGCCCCGAGCCCAATCGCAAAAATCGTGAGCACGTCGCCCGGCGAGGCCGGCTGGGTGACAAAGGCGGGAATGCTGATGCTCGACGGGAAGGGCAGCGAGTAGCCCTGCGAGGCATCCTCGATCGCTCCGTAGCCGCCAGTGCCGTAAAGCAGCAACAGCCGTGGCGCGCGCGCGGCCACGTTGACCGATACCGTATTGCCCGCTAGAGCTAACGGCAGCAGGGGATTGGGTTCGTTGGCGACCTGAACCAGCGCCGTTCCGGTGGGTATATCCACCGGTATCTGGAAATTGATCTGGCCGTAGGAAGAGTAATACAGCGGAGCCGCTTCGCCGTTCACGCTGACCGACGATCCGCCGAGAACGTACTGGAGCGGAGGCATCGGCCCGATGACCGGCTGCTGGAAGGAAAGCTCCTGGCCGAAGAGCGCGATGACATCGCCTGGCGTCACCGTAAAGCCGCTGCCGCCGAAGACCGCATCATCCACTACGCCCTGATAGAAAATGGTGGGCGCCCCCGCGGCCACCGCCTGGAAGGTCACCGGAATTATGGTTGGACTATTGGCCGCGTTAGAGGCGATGCTGACCGAGCCGGTGTAGATGTTGGGAGAAAGACCAGTCGGATCCAGGGTCACAGTGACGAGCGATCCCGAGAACGTCGCGGTAATCCCCGAACCCGAAGCGGTGACACCGCCGATCGCGAGTGCACCCTGCCCAAGATTGCTCAGCACGATGTATTGCGGGAGCGCCGGCGCGCCCGGCGCCAGTTGCACGGTGGGGGTCACCTGGGTGACCGAGGGCTGCGCGATGGGCAGCGTGGTCACGTTCATGGTCACCGGGATGGTCTTATTGTCGGGGCCAAAGCTGGAGCCCGAAGTGACGAGTGTGCCGGTGTAAGTATTGCCGGCCGTGTTAGTGGCCTGCGGGGTTATCACGATTGTGTACGGGAGCGTGGTCTGGAAGCTGCCGGCGCCGCTGAGCGTCAGTCTCAGCCAGTTCGCTCCATCCTGGGTAGTAGTCTGACCCGTAAGACAACCGTTGAGGTTTGGGCAACTGGCAGCGCCGAGGGAAAACGAAACGTCGACGGAGTTGGCGTCCGCTATGGTCGTGTTAGGCGGCACGTAAACATTCACGCTGGGCGGCACGGCGCCACCGATCAACACGGTCACCGTAATCGTCTGCGGCGCATCCACCGCGTTTGGCGCCATGACGGTGATGACGCCCGTATAAGGCGTCGCGGACGCCGCCAGCGACGCGGTATTCAGCGCAAAAGTCAGCGGAATGCACGACGTGGCCGCAGTGGTCGTGGTGCAGGCGCGCGGTGCGCCGACAAAGGGGGTGAGCCACGACGCTGACGAGCTGGACGAACTGAGGATCAGCGAAAGTGTGCCGTCGCCGGCGTTATACGCTTCCACCGTCTGGTTGATCCCGTTGGCGCCGGGAGCGATCGAAATCGGTCCGACCGTGGCGCTTACCAGGCGCAGCATGGGCGTAGCATCGAGCGAGCTGAGCCCTCCTATTGCCAAAACCGAGAAGAATACCGAACGAACGAGTTTCAGAGCCACTGCACTGTGCCTTTCTTATGTCTTATGCGCCGCGATGAAGCCGGCCACCAGTTTTGTCATGAGCACTTCCATTTCCACCGTGCGCGAACCAGCCGGACAAACCTTAGCGCATTCTGTTACTAAGACCCGCCAACAGCCGATTCCACTACAGCAGCGGCTGACAAAGGTCAAATTAAATCAAAGAGGGATCGCTGCCTGGCAGAGGAGATTCTACGCGATGGCCGAAGGGTCTTACTGGGGTATGGAGGGTCGCGGGTGTGTCATTTAGACCCACTCCAACGCACCTTTTTTATATGCCCAAATGTAACCGACCACCAGGATCCCCAGAAAAACCGCCACTTCCCCCACCCCGAACCAGCCGAGCGAACCATAGCGCACGGCCCATGGATAAAGGAAAATGGTTTCCACGTCGAAAATGACGAACAGGATGGCAATGATGTAGAAGCGGACCGTGTAACGGCCCCGTGAATCGGTGGCCGCGCGGATGCCGCACTCGTAGGCTTCGAGCTTGGTAACCGAGGGAGCCGACGGGCGGAGCAACTTGGCCGCTCCGATGGCCACCACCGGAAACGCGATCGCCACTGCCAGGAAAATAAGAATCGGGATATATCCGCCCGGCATGTGCTCACTATAACATGCCTCGCGGCACAGGCCCCCGCCCCGGCCAGTCTTGTCTGCGAGCGCAAAATCGGACGCCGCCGTCTGCGAGAATAAGATGGCGGCGTTGAAAAGAAATCGGGCGCACCGCATGGGTTGACAGACGAAAGCGTCTGTCCCACTTTGCCGGTGGGGCAGGCGCCCCGTCTCGGGTCCGATGCGGATTTCGCCTGCCGACCTTTTGTTTACGCGATTGGAAATGACCGAAGAACCGCGCAACATTTATACGGCACTGCACAACCAGCGCCGGGCCTCCGTAATTGCAGGGGAAGGGCGCCAGCGCCGGCTGGGCTACTGGCGGCTAGCCGTGGTGGCGGCGGCGGGCGTACTGGTGTGGCTGGCGCTCTCCGGGCCGCGCCTCACAATTCTGTGGACGCTCGTTCCGGCGGCGGCATTCGTGGCCCTGATGGCGGTCCATGCCCGCCTCGCCCGGCAGCTCGAACGGCAGCGGCGCGCAGCGCGATTCTTCGAGCGCGGCCTGGCGCGGTTGGACGGGACCTGGCCCGGCACCGGCAGCACTGGCGACAAGTACCTGGACCTGGCGCATCCGTATGCACAGGATCTGGACCTGTTCGGCATCGGCTCCCTGTTCGAGCTTCTCTCCACCGCCCGCACACACGCCGGCGAACGGACCCTGGCGCGCTGGCTGCTCGAGCCAGCGGACCGGCAAGTGGTGACGTCGCGGCAGGAAGCGGTGACGGAGCTGCGCCCGCGTCTCGATCTGCGGGAGGCCCTGGCGGTGCTGGCCGAAGACGCGCGCACCGGTGTGGATGCGGATTCGCTGGCCGCCTGGGGTGAGGCGCCGCCGCAGTTCGGCGGGCGCGGCCTGCGGCTCGCGCTCTGGGCGTGCACTCTGCTGGGAATTGCCGGCGCGGCGGCCGGCTTTGCGCTGCTGCTCAACTTGACCGGTACCACCGCGCTGGCCGGCGGCACGCGGCTGCTACTGCGCGATCTGTTCCTCGCCACGCTCGCCATCAACGGCTGGTTTTTTTACCGGCAGCACAAGAGCGCGGATGAAGTCATTGCGGCGGTGGATCGGGCGGCGCGCGAGCTGGGGCTCATGTCCGAAGTGCTGGTGCTGCTGGAGCGCGAAGAGTTTCAGGCGCCGCTGCTGGTTTCGCTCCGCGCCTCGCTCACGGCCGAGGGAGCGCCGCCCTCGCGCCGCCTGGCGCAGCTCAAACGCCTGATCGAGTACCTGGATTCGCGCGACAACGTTTTCGTGCGAATGGCGGAGATCTTCATACTGTGGACGCCTCACCTGGCGGTGCGCGTGGAACAATGGCGCCGCCGCTCGGGGCCGGCGGTGCGCCGATGGCTGGCGGCGGTGGGCGAAATCGAGGCACTGGCCTCGCTGGCCAGCCACGCCTTCGAGCATCCGCAGGATCCGTTCCCCGAGTTCACCGAAGAATCGCCGCTGCTCGAGGCCGTTGATATCGGCCATCCGCTGATCCCGGAATCGAAGCTGGTGCGCAATTCGGTCTCGCTCGGCGGCAGCCTGCGCCTGCTGGTGGTCAGCGGCTCGAACATGTCCGGCAAGAGCACGCTGCTGCGCACGCTGGGCGTGAACGTGGTGCTGGCGCAGGCGGGCGCGCCGGTGCGCGCGGTGCGGCTGCGGCTTTCGCCGCTGGCGGTGGGCGCCTCCATCCGCGTCAACGATTCGCTGCAAGGCGGCATTTCGCGCTTCTATGCCGAAATCCTGCGCCTGCGCCAGATCCTGGATCAGACCGCCGGCCCGCGCCCGGTGCTGTTTCTGATCGACGAATTCCTGCACGGCACCAATTCCCACGACCGGCGGATCGGCGCCGAGGCGCTGGTGCGCGGCCTGGTGCAGCGCGGCGCGATGGGTCTGATCACCACCCACGACCTGGCGCTGGCCGGCATCGCCGACGTACTGGGCGAACGCGCCCGCAACGTCCACTTCGAAGACCGCATCGAGGACGGCAAAATCCATTTCGACTTTTCGTTGCAGCCGGGGGTAGTGCGCAAGAGTAACGCCATCGAGCTGATGCGCTCCGTGGGGCTGGAAGTTTGACGAACCGCGACGTCCGCCGCCTGGCCGAAGCGTGCGGCTTCGAGCTGGCCGGCGTAGCCCGCGCGGCTCCGGCGGACGACCGCGCCCACTATCACGCCTGGGTGGACGCGGAATTCTCGGGCGAAATGCTCTACCTCACCGGCCACCGCGCCGCGATGCGGGACGATCCGCGCACGCTGCTGCCTTCGGCCCGTTCGGTGATCTGCGTCGGCAAGCTCTACAACGCACCGCAACCTTATTCCACCCGATTCGACGCGGCCGAGCTGGCCTGGATTTCGCGCTATGCCTGGGGCGAGGACTATCACCGCGTGCTGCGCAAGGGTTTGCGGCGCCTGGAAGCCAGCCTCCGCGAGTGCGCCGGCGCGCCCTTCGATTCGAGAATCTGCGTGGACACCGCGCCGCTGGCCGAGCGTACCTATGCGCGCCTCGCCGGCCTCGGCTGGATCGGCAAGAACACCTGCCTCATCAACCAGCCGCGTGGCTCGTGGTTCTTCCTGGGCGAATTGTTGGTTTCGCTCGAGATCGAGCCGGACGCTCCGCCGCCCGATCGCTGCGGCACCTGCCGACGCTGCATCGATGCCTGTCCCACTCAGGCCATCGTGCCCTTTGGCGGCCGTTACGCCGTCGATTCGCGGTTGTGCATCTCCTATTTGACGATTGAACTGCGTGGCGCGATTGCCGAAGAACGCCGCTCCGGCAACGGCGGCCACGTCTTCGGCTGCGACATCTGTCAGGCCGTGTGCCCGTGGAATCGGCGCGCACCGGTCACCGGCGTTGCCGCGTTTCACCCCAGCCAGGTCGCGCCGCCGCTCGAGCGCTTGGCCGCTTTGAGCGAAGCGGAATTCCGCGAGCTGTTCGGCGGCACGCCCGTCTGGCGCGCCCGCTATGCCGGTTTCCTGCGCAACGTGGCCGTAGCCATGGGCAACCGCGCCCTGCCGCAATTCCGCCCCGCGCTCGAGAAACTGGCCGCCTCCGCAGGCCCGATGGTCGCCGAGCACGCGCGTTGGGCGTTGGGAAAACTGCGCGACGGGCGACCGTGATCGCCTCCGGCGCGAGCCTCAACAAAAAGTGGCATCGCTGTATGTGGACCGTTACGGATACCGGGGTTCGCGCGAATGGGTTCTTCAAGCGTGGAGAATTGCCGCTTGCACGACACGCCCGCGAGAGACCAAGACCCGCCTATTTCTCCGGTTGCGCGGGGCGCATTTCGATGCGGCTGATCATGGTGCGCGCGGGCATACACAGGACTAGCGCGACGGCCTCGGCTACGTCTTCGGGGGCGATCATCCAACTGGTGTCGCCGCTGCGGTCGGAAGGGCCGCCGGAGAATCCGGTGTCGACGCTGCCGGGCATGATGGTCGCCACGCGCACGTTTTCGTAGCGGTGATCGAGCATGAGAGCTTCGCTGAATCCGTTGAGGCCGAACTTGCTGGCGTTGTAGCCGGCGCCGCCGCTGAACGGGTTCTTCCCGGCCAGGCTCGAAATGTTGACGATGAAGCCGCCGCCGCGCTTGCGAAACCGCGCCAGCGCCTCGCGCGAGCAATAGAACGGTCCGTTCAGGTTGAGCTCGATGTTGGCGCGCCACTGCTCGATGGTCAGGTCCGCCACTTTGCCGAACACGCCCTGCCCCGCGTTGTTCACCAGAATGTCCAGGCCGCCGAATTCGCGGTCCACGGCGGCGAAAAAGCCGCTGACCTGGTCGGGTTGGGTGACGTCGGCTGGCATGCCGAACACCCGCCCCAGCGGACGCAGTGCGCCCAGCGCGGTTTCGACGGATTGGTTGGTACGCCCGCAAAGGGCCACCGCCGCGCCTTCTCGGAGCAACCGCTCCGCAATCGCGCGCCCGATGCCGCGCGTGCCGCCCGTAACCACCGCCAGCTTTCCGGAGAGAGATTCCATATGCGAGATTCTATCCCGGATTTGCCCTCACCGTGACGGCGCGCGCTACAGTGGTTTTGATGATAACGCCAGCCGAAACTCCCGAGCTTGCGCGGTGGCGGCCGCGCTGTGCGGCGTGCTGGCGGCCGCCGATTCGAATGAAGCGACCGCGCGCGAGATCCTGGCTTTGGAGCGCACGGCGCTGGATGGGACACGCACGGAGATACGGCACATGCTTCCAAACGCTTTCATCGGCAAGCGCGAACCGCCGACGGCAGACGAACTTACGGCGGCGCTGGGCCCTGCCAGGGTGCATTGGGACCAACTGCTGGCCCGGCTGGCGGCCGAATTGAACCTGGTCGTCGAGGAGTGGAATTCGTCTTCGCCCAAGTACGGCTGGGCCCTGCGCCTGAAAATGAAGAAGCGGAACATTGTGTATCTCGGGCCGAGCCGCGGCGGCTTCAACGTGGCGTTCGTACTTGGCGACAGAGCCGTTGAGGCGGCGCGCCACAGCACGCTTCCCCGACGAATCGTCGAGCTCGTCGAAGAAGGCAAGCGGTATCCCGAGGGAACCGCGGTTCGTCTGGAAGTGACCGGCGACAAAGACATCGCCGCAATCGTAAAGCTGGCCGCCCTCAAGCTTGAGAACTGAACCCGGCTTGCTATGCCGGATGCGGCGTCCGCGCGGCCCGCAGCGCGGCGACGGACTCCTTGGCCTTTTCGAGCAACAGGCCGTGCTCGGCGCTCGCGCCCACGAAGCGCATGCCGCGCTCGGCCCAGGCTTTCGCCATCGCCACGCTGCGCGTCTGGATGCCAGGCACGACCCCGTGGCGCTTGCACTTTTCGATCAAGCCTTCCACCGCCTGAATCAACCGCGGGTGCTCGAATTCACCCGGAATGCCGAGCGCGATCGAAAGGTCCGCCGGCCCCACCATGATCACGTCCAGGCCGGGCGGCGCCAGCAACTCGTCGGCGTTCTCGATCGCCGTTACGGTTTCGAATTGCACCACCGCCAGCGTGTTGCGGTTCTGGTGCTCGACGATCTCCGCGAAGGTATGCGCTTCGTAGCCGGTCATGGTGGGATTGACGCCGTAACCGCGTTTGCCGCGCGGCGGAAAGCGCAGCCAGCTCAGCGCCTCGGCCAGGACGCGCTGGTCTTCCACGCGCGGCAGGATAATGCCCTGCGCGCCCGCATCCAGCAGCCGCGCCACCAGCGAGTACAGCAACTCCGCCACCCGCACGATCGGTGTGATGCCGGCTTCGAGCGACGCGCGGATCATGTCCTGCACGGTTTCCAGATCGAAGGCGCCGTGTTCCATGTCGATGAACACGTAGTCGAAGCCCGCCGCAGCGAACGTGCGCGGAATCTCCGCCGACCGGTACACCTGCAATCCACATCCGTAAACCGTTTCGCCCCGTGAAAGCCGCTCCCGGGTTTGATTGATCCTCATGCCGCCCGCTCCCTTCCTGGGCCTGAACCCGCAGAACCATGCTAGCCCGGATTTCCGGCGGAAAGAAACTGGCGCCACCCGCCCCTACTGGACGGCCAGCGTTACGCCCGCCTGGCTGGCGCCGCCGCCTACCGTGATCGTCACGGGTACGGCGTTGCCTGGCGTCACCGATGCCGGAACCAGCGCGTTCACCTGCACTAAGCCGGCGGTGAGATCCGGCGCTTCGCCACAATAGTTCAACGTGGTGAGCTGGCCGCCGATGGTGGCTGAGCAGGAAGCGGCCACTTGCGGCAACGGGGATCCGGATACGCTGGACAGGCGGCCGTCCACGCCGGGCGGCGTGGTCACTCCTTCACCGCTCGCATAGATGAGGACATACTGTCCGCGCTGGGCGGGGTTCGCCGGGCCGTTCACGCTGCCATCCTGGTTCAGAATGGCGCCTTGCCCGCGGCCGGAAAGATTGCTGGTGAAGATGGCCGGTTTGACGGCCGAGATGGCGATTTGGGACGGAGCCGAGGGGTTGCCTTGATAGACCACCACCACGCTGGCCATCTGCGCCTGCGCCACTTCATAGGGGACGATGGCGTTGACCTGGCCGTTCGCCGCGTAGATCAGCGGCGCCGGAAAGCCGTTAAAGAACACCTGCGTATCTTGCAAGGAAGTGGTGAGCTTGCCGTTCGAATCGAGTTGGAGGGTAGCCCCGGCGGCCGATCCCAGGCCTTGGCCCCAGATGGCCACGATCTCTCCGGGCGATACGCCGGAGGCATCGTACGACGCCGCGCCGGTGACCGCGGCGATGGCCGGTTGCGGCACGCTCATGGCGCTCTGCGCCTGCGGAATCACGAGCAGCGTCATCGAATATGCCGGGAAAGTCGCGCTGACGCCGCTGCCGGCCACGCCGAGGTCCGGAGTCTGGCGCACGATGGCGTTGAGGTTCGCCTTGCTGTACTGCCACACCTGGGCGTTCGCGGCGGGTGTGAAGTCCGCCAGGCTGATGCTGTCGGCGATTGCGGAGGCGGTCTTGTTCAGCACCAGCACGGTGAGCGCGGAATCGTGGCGCTCGGCGGCGAAGATGGAGAGCACGTCCGGATTGCCGGTGGTGGCGGAGACGCTGGTTTCGCCGAACTGGCTGCCATTGCCGTCGTAGTTCAGGAAGATCTGGAAGGCGTAAGATCCGGGAACGCCCAGCGTGAAGTTGCCATCCGGCCACATGGTTGCCATGTCAAGCTGCTCGCGGCCGAATATTCCGAGAATGTCCGCCTGGGCCACCGCCCCGGTGATGTCTTCGAGCGCGCCCCAGTTGTATTCGGTAATGGCGAGCTTGGTATTGGGGTAATTCTGGTTTACCCATCCGTGCATGGTGGGGACCAGAGCCGGGGCGACCTGATTGCCGGCCGCGTCGGAATAGCCCTGGCAATTTGTGAAGCCCGGCACGATGTAGGCAGGGTCCCAGAACGCGCGCGTGGAGGTCAGCCGCAGTAGGGTGTTCGCGGGGGTGTAGTTCGCGTCGAAGCCGATACCGTTCGGGGTGATGTAGCCGTGCACGTCGAGGTAATCGAGCAGGCGATACCCGTTTTGCTGTTCGAACTGCTGCATCTGCTGCAAGTAGTAAACGAGCCATGGCAGGCCCCCGTGCGCGTTCTGATCGACGGGGTTGTCGTAGTAGCAGTACGGCCACTTGCCCCAGCCACTGTCCATGTCTTGCTTGGAAAAAAGCATGCCCCACCATCCCGAAGGCACCGGACCGGTAATCAGGGCGGTTGGGTCGGCCGCCTTGACGGCCTGCGCCGTGGCAACGTCGCGCGCCAGCATATCGTCATACGTGGCGGGGTGCTGGTACATGTCCATGTGGACGCTGTCCCACCACTCCGGCTCGTTGTCGAGACTCCACATTTGAACGCCGCCCAGGTTGGCAGGGCCGTACTTGCTCTTGATGGACTGCACCCACTGCCCGGCGAAGGCGGGGGTGATCGGCTGGTACACGTCGTTCGGATCGTTGAGGATGTTCTGGCCGGTGGCGGCCGATACGCCGTTGCCGCAAACGGAGTCGTACGGGTCGGTCCCCGTCTGCTTGCCGTACTTCGCCACGCTGAAGCTGCAACTCAGCGGTACGTTAAACACCAGGGGCTGGCCCGGAATCAACTTCGGCGTCCAGTCGAGCACGGGGACGGTGCCCAGGCTGAGCGTGCCGGTCTGCAGGTTCTTTTCATGAAACACGTCGAATGTCGAGTTGACGCCATCTCCCACCACGTAGTTGGTGAAGTACCAGTCGCTGTCGTTATTCTTTATGTCAATCTGCCAGTTGTAGCTGGTGGCGTTATCGCCACCCCAACGGCGCGCGCCGACGCGCATGGCTTCGGATATTCCGGTGTCGGTCCACGCGTGGGTGGGAGAGTTGTAGTTGGGCCACTCGTTGAAGCCGTAGATATACGGGCTGATCGGATGGCGGCTGGCAGTGACATCGACGGCCAGCGCCGGCGCCTGCTGGGCGGCGACGACGAAGCTCGCCAGGCAGACCAGGGATATCGCGAGAAAAGGCCTCATTAACCATTACTCTAGCGCCTGGCAGTGGGGCGCGGGAGGCCGGTGGAGGAGTGCGCCCGCAAGCGGGCGTTGGCAAGCTGAAGCATGCCCCACCTATCACAACGTCACGAAGCGGGTTCGGGCGGTCTCAAAACTCGGGGTTCCCAAATGGCGCTGGCTGGCCAACTGCAAATAGCGGAGCGTATGCCAGTCCAGATCCCAGTAGGCTTTGGCGGCATAGGCGTCCAGCATGACCGGATCGGTTCCGGCAATCAAGGTTTTCATCAAGGCCACGTCCGCGAGATTGCCTCCGCCTGGTCCGTTCCGCAAAAGAACGCGAAAGGCATCGATGATCGTCAAGGTGGGGCGCATGAACTCGGCGAGGTCTACCAGGCTTTCGTGAATGTGCTGATGCAGTTGCTGGCGCGGACCGCCCAGGATGCCGTACCAGTTCTTCATTCCCAGCGAAGCGCCAGTCAGGCTGTGGTGCTTGGCGATGGGCAAGTTGATCATTTTGTCGGCGCTGAGAAAGGGATCGAGCACGGGCCAGGAGTGCAGCACCTCGCCGCGCAGATCGACCTGGCGGAACAGGCGATCCTCGGCGAGGATCACGTCGGCGCCCACCGCTCGTGCGGCCGCGGCAATGCCGCTGCGCGCGAAGCAGGAGCGCGGGTCGTTGATGCTGACGTCGGTGACGATGGCGCGGCGGGCGCCGGCCTCGAGGCAAAGCCGGCTCACTTCGGCGACCACCAGCGGGTTGGTGTTGGCGGCTTGTTCGGCGGTGCGGTCCCAGGCGACGTTGGGCTTGATGACCACTACGTCGCCGCGCGAGATGAAGCGGCGGATGCCGCCCAGTTCCTCAATTGCGCGGCGCACCAGGTGCGCGGGGTCGTCGCCCTGGACGACCACCATCTCGGGCAGAGCGGCGTCGGCTGGAACCTGAAAACTCGTACGCACGGTGGCTGCGGCCGGGGCCGGGGCCGGGCGGCCGCGCCCGTTCAGCCACACGGCGAGCCCGGCAGCGGCGCTGGCCACGCCACCCAGGCGCAGCAGCCGGATCATCGCTTCGCGCCGCCCCGCCGACGTACCCTCGAAATCCATGGCTGGTGGCCTTTGACTTCAAGACCAGTTTACGTCTAATCCTGGAAGAGTGAAGGCCGGATTCGGAGCTCGGGCGGCGCTTATCCTGATTGGCTTTACGGCTGCCATTGCGCAGATCGTGCTTCTGCGCGAGCTGATGGTGGTGTTCTACGGCAACGAGAGCTCGATCGGGTTGATGCTGGCAAGCTGGTTCTTCTGGACGGCCGCGGGCAGCGTCCTCGCCGGGCACGTTGCGGCGCACGCCATGCAACCGCGCCGCCTGATGGCCGGCATCCAGGTGCTGATCGCGGTCACACTGCCGTGGACCATCCTGGCCGTTCGGGCCGCAAAGGGCCTGCTGCAGACGGTGCCGGGCGAGGTACTCGGGCCGGGCGCCATGCTGCTGACTTCGTTTTCCACGCTGGGGCCGATCTGCGTTCTTTCGGGCACCCTTTTCACGGCAGGCAGCAAGGTTTACCGGACGGCTGCCTCGGCGTCGGCCAGCGAGTCTACGGGTTCGGTCTACTTGTGGGAAGCGGTGGGGTCGTCGGGCGGCGGCGTGGTGGCGGGATGGATTCTGATCCGGTATTTGAGCTCGCTCGAGATCGCCTGGCTGCTGGCATTGCTGAATCTGATGGCTGCGTGCGGATTGGCGATTTCGAGCCCGGCGCGCGGAGGACAGGCGACAAAAACCGACCGCCTGTCCTACCGACGCTGGCGTTACGCGGCGATGGCCGGCCTGGTTGCGATTGCCGCCGTACTCGAGTTTTCCGGCTGGCCGCGAAACCTGGAAGCAATCTCCCAGCAGCATTTCTGGCGCGGCCAACACCTGATCGCGACGCGCAACTCGGTTTACGGAAGCCTGGCCGTAGTGGGGACGGAAGGTAGCCGGAGCGTTTACGAAAATGGCGTGGTGCTGTTCAACGTGCCCGATCCGGCGGCTGCCGAGGAGGCGGTTCACTACGCGCTGCTGGAGCATCCGTCACCGCGCAGTTTGCTGTTGATCGGCGGAGGATTCAATGGGAGCGTCGCGCAGGCTCTGCGGCACCCCATGCTCGAACGGGTGGATTATGTGGAACTCGACCCCGCCATCCTGGACCTGGCGCGAGAGTATTTTCCAAGCCAGTGGCTGGCGCTGCGGGCGGACCCGCGCGTGCACGTGCACGTGACGGATGGGCGGCTGTTTCTGAAAACCACGCAGTCCACTTTCGATGTGGTGATTGTCAATCTGCCGGAGCCGCAGAACGCGCAACTGAACCGGTTCTACACGGTCGAGTTTTTTCGCGAGGCGGCGCGAAAGCTCACACGGCGCGGGCTTTTTTCCTTCCAGTTGCGGTCATCGGAAGATTACATCAGCCCGGAGCTGGGGCAATTCCTGCGCTCGATAAACAAGAGCCTGCTGGCGGTGTTCCCGGAAGTGACAGTCATTCCAGGCGAGACGGTCCACTTTTTCGCGGCGCGGCAGGCTGGCGTGCTGGCTTCGGGCGCGGGGGAGCTGCTGGCGCGGCTGCACGCGCGCAATCTGGAGACCAGCTATGTCAGCGAATACTTCATCCCGTTTCGGATGACGCCGGACCGGATGGCCGAGATCGACGCGCAGATCCGGCCCGACCCGGCGACGCCGGTCAACCGCGATTTTGCGCCGGTGGCTTATTATTTCGATGTGGCGTTGTGGAGCAGCCAGTTCAATGAGAGCTACCGGGCGCTTTTCCGTGCGATGGCGGGAGTGAGATTTGGGAGCATGCTGGTCGCGGTTGGAGTGGTGCTGGCGCTGCTGGTGGTGGGAGGGCTAAGGTGGGGCAGGCCATCGCCTTTTGTGGCCGGCCGCTGGCGGCGGAAGACAGGCGACAAAAACCGATCGCCTGTCCCACCAGCGTGTGCCACGGTGCGATTCGCGGCGGGATTCTGCACGGCTTCGACGGGGTTCACGATGATCGGGCTGGAGATGCTGCTGTTATTGGCGTTCCAGGCGGTGTACGGCTACGTGTACCGGCAACTGGCCGTGTTAATTGCGGCATTCATGGCAGGCATGGCGCTGGGGAGCTGGCTCGGGATGCGGCGGGCGGCGCGCGGCGGAATGCGCGTTCTGGCGATAACTCAGTTGCTAGCCGCGGCGGCGCCACTCGTTCTGGTGGGGCTATTCGCGGTAATCGAACGAGCCAGCGGCACGCTGCTAACGCTGGCTGCGAGTCAGGTTGCATTCCCCGCCCTGGCGCTGGTTTCGGGCATGCTGGGCGGATTCGAGTTTCCCGTTGCCAGCCGGATCTTCTTCGGCGGAAGCGAGACAGGAGCTGCGGCGGCGGAGCGTCCCGGTACGCTGTATGCGCTCGATCTGGCCGGCTCGTGCGTGGGCGCGGTTCTGATTTGCGCCTGGTTCATTCCCGTATTCGGATTTCTTAAAACGGCGTTGCTGTCGGCGCTGGTGAGCCTGGCGCCGGCGGCGATGGCCATGATCGAGGATTCGCGAACAGATCCAGCGGAGCCAGCGCCGCGACGGGCTTGTTCTCGTTGAACACCAGGGCGGTGAAACGGAAGAGATCGGCGCCGGCATCCTGCCATGCACGCCCAGGGAGGCCGGCCTTGTGACAAGTCTCCTGCAAAAACGTCGCCCGATCCCAGTTTTCTTTGCTGGCGACCTGGGGCAGCAATAAGCCCTCGTGGCCCAGCGCGTGGATCAGCAGGCCGTGCTGTCCAATGTGGATTTCCTGGATGTCCATGACCCGGCGCAGCGGGGACAAAACGGAGATTTCG
>JBEKKO010000070.1:0-26871 GCA_050010695.1 Bryobacteraceae bacterium | reverse complement strand
GACGGGATTGAATCGGGGTGGGGAGGCGTGCCGGGTTCCGAGCTCCCGTAAAACGATCGGAAAAACAGAACTGCCAATACGCAGTTTGCATACGCTGCCTAATTAGGTAGCCGCTCCAGCCGCTCGAGCCCGCGCGGCGGCCAGTGAGCGTCATTTTGCGGGATAGGCCAAAGGCTTCGGTCCGTAGCCGGCGGTCGAGATCTAATCGGGCTGGGCTTTCGCCGCTCTCGCCGGTTCTGAAGCGGAGGCCGAGACTAACGAGCCGGATACGCACGTAGGCTCTTCATGCCGGGCTTTCTCGGACGGGGGTTCAACTCCCCCCGCCTCCACCATTTCGCCGATCACGCCATCGGCACGCGATATTTGCGAATGTTGGCGTCTGCCGTGGCGAGGGCCATCCTCTCCGCGCGCGCTTGCGCAATGAGCAGCCTGTCAAATGGGTCGCGGTGATGCATGGGAAGGGCCAGCAGTTCCCGGATGTGCGCCGGCAGCACGGGCAGCACAGGCCAAACTGTGCCACCCAGAATTCGGGCGAGCACTTCCTCCACCGGCACGTCGAATGAGAGCTTCCCGCATTGGTACTTGATGGCGATTTCCCAGGCGCTTACGACGCTCACGTGCACGTCGGCGGTGGGAGAAGTAATGGCCGCCCTCATGCGGCGGGTCAGGGCACGGTCGTCGTTGAGAGCCCAGATGAGCACAGTGGTGTCGAGCAGGATCGGCCGTGTCATAGATAGGGCCCGAACTCAGCCCCCGCGAACGCTCCGACCAGGGCGGTGGATTTGCGGCTCGACAGCCGGGTCAACCGCGCCACCGGCTTGCCGTTCTTGGCGATCAGGATCTCCTCCCCGGAGGCGGCCCGCTTCACCAGGCGCGAGAGACTGCTCTTGGCGTCGTGCATATTGACAATTGTAGCCATGATCTTATATTAGCCCACTTTTTCGGGCTAGGAACCGCCCGGCGGGATCCGGCCGAAGGTTTCGGGTTGCAGCTCGACGCGTTTGGCTACGCAGCGTTTCCTGCTTTACGCTTGACGTACAGCGTATAACGCACCATAATCGAATCATGATTCAGACGTTCGGCGATCTTGACACGCAACGATTGTTCGAACGCCGCTTTGTGAAACGCCTGGCTCATCTGGCCGATGTCGCCCTGCGCCGGTTGGTTGCACTGGATGCCGCCAAGAATCTCTCCGATCTGCGCATTCCGCCGAGCAATCGTCTCGAAGCGCTCGCTGGAGATCGCAAGGGTCAGCACAGCTTGAGAATCAACGACCAGTATCGAGTCTGCTTTCGCTGGAAAGAAGGGAATGCCTACGATGTCGAAATCACCAAACACTACCGCTAAACTTGCGCCTGTCCATCCGGGCGCCATCCTCAAGGAGACCTTGGACGATCTCGGCATCTCCATGAATCGTCTGGCGCTGGAATTGCGCGTACCCGCCAACCGCGTGAGCGCCATTGTCGCCGGGCAGCGCGGCATCAGCGGAGAAACCGCGTTGCGTCTCGGGCGCTACTTCGATACCACCCCGGATTACTGGATCAATTTGCAAGCACGCTACGATCTGGAAACCGCCCGCGACGCCTGGGAATCGCGGATCGCATCCGAAGTGAAACCGCATCAAGCCGCATAGGGGCTTCGGCGAATCGGGGGGATTTACACTGCCTCTCTTGCGGCTGCGAGGGAAGCGAAATCAGCGGCCGGGAGCGCCCAACACGATGAGGGGGATGATGGCGCCCAACGCGGCGCCGACGATCAACGCGATGTTGCCGGCGCCGAGGAATGAGGCCAGCAGGCCGGCCAGCGACCCCAGGCCCGCGCCTACCACGGCGATCATGATTCGTTTGCCCATCGAGTGCCGGGTTTCGTCGCGCGCCTTCGACAGCGGGACCGATCCACTATTTCTTGTCCGGCTGGCCGGTGATATAGACGGTATCGCCCGGATGGACCAGCTTGTAGCGGTCCCGAATTTCGCGTTCCTGCTCGGACGCGTCGTTCTGGAGGCGGCGGACGTGGTCGCGCTTGCGCTCGATCTCGCGGGCCAACTGGGCGTTGCGGTCTTCGAGGCGCTGAATTTGCTTTTGCCTGGCCAGCACGGCGGGAATACCACGCGCCCCACTGAGGGTTGCCACGGCATAGGTGGCGGCCAGCAGGAAGACCACAATATATGCAGTTCGGCCGAACGGCGCTTTCATCAGACAGGACCCTGGAAGATAATAGTAACACTGCGGTGAGTTTCTTCAGCGAACTTTTTTCATGACCGACAAGATCGTGGTATTCAGCACCTGCGCTTCCCGGGAAGAAGCGGACAAACTGGCCCGGCTGGTGGTGGAGCAGGGACTGGCGGCGTGCGCCAGCATCGTGCCGAACGTGCGCAGTTACTACCGCTGGCAGGGCGCGGTGGAGACCGCCGACGAGTACCTGCTGGTCATAAAATCGGCGCGGCGTCAATTCGCGGCTCTCAGCGCAGCGCTGGAGCGGGCGCACTCCTACGAAGTGCCGGAGGTGCTGGCGGTGCCCGTGGTGGAGGGATCGGCCCCTTACCTAGCCTGGCTCGAGGCAAGCCTCGGCGGCGAGAAGGAGGACGTTTCCCAGTGACGGCTGCGGGCTCGTCCGTCCGGCTCGATCCCGGCCTGGCGCTGATCTTCGATATGGATGGGGTCCTGCTCGATTCCAACCCGGTGCACCGGGAGGTCTGGACGGCTTTCAATCGCAGCTATGGCCTCGATACCACCGAGGCGATGCTGCAGAGCATGTACGGAAAGCGCAACGATGAAATTGTGCGCGATTTTTTCGGTAGTGACCTTTCGAGCGAGGAGGTCGCGCGGCGTGGTGCGGCCAAGGAGAAGCTATATCGGGAAACGATTGCCGGACGGGTGGAGCAGATGCTGGTGCCGGGTGTGAAAGCGTTCTTGCGGAAGCTCGATGGTGCCCGGATGGCGGTGGCAACCAACGCGGAGCCGGAAAACGTGGCGCTGGTGCTGGATCAAGGCGGTATCGATCGGTGTTTTCAGGTGATTGTGGATGGGCACCAGGTGCGGAAACCGAAGCCGGACCCCGAGATATACTGCCTGGCGGCCCAGCGGTTGGGGGTTGCCGAGCGGAACTGCATCGTCTTTGAGGATTCTAAGTCGGGGGTCCTGGCGGCGCACGACGCAGGAACGAGGATAGTAGGAATATTAACTACGGAAGATAACTTGCCCTACGTTAACATCTGTGCCAATAATTTCTTAAGCGAGCATTTGTGCGAATGGCTCGCTGCTCAACAATGCGTGTCTTGAAAGGTTTAGCGGCGCTGTTGCTCGCCTTGTCGGCGAGCCGTAGCGGCTTAGCCCAGAGTGGGCTGACGCTTCGAGAGCTCAACGCCCGCAGTTCGCAGGACTACGACGCGGTACACGCGCGGCAGGAAGTGTCGATCCGGGGCACGGTAAACGCGCTGCCCTTCCATTTCCCCGAGTACACCGTTCTGACCATCCAGGATGGCGGTTCCGGAGCGGCGTTGCACACGCCGCTGACCTCGACCCTGTTGGACGCCTACCTTCCGGGGGATGTGGTGGAAGCCAGCGGGAGCGTGATCACCCTCGGCGGCATGGTGATGCTGGATGTAGCGCGGGTGAAGAAGGTGCTCCGCGCGGCCGGGTTCCAGGCAGCCCCGGCGACCCTCGAGGATCTCTCGCAGTTCGCAGCCTTGGGCAGGTTGGTGCGGGCAAAGGGGCGCTTGATCCAAAGCGGTTCGACCACGGCGGGCCCGTTTCTGGTGATCGGATCGGCCAAGGACTCCTACAAGGTATTCTTCCCCGTCCGGGAGGAGCGTCTCTACCCGGCGCTGCCGCCGATGGCGCCCGGAGATGAAATCGAGGCGGTTGGCGTAGCCTTCCAATACGCCGCGGGAAAGCCTCCTTACAACCGGGGTTACGAGCTGCTGGCGACCCAGCCGCCGGTGGTTGCCGCCGGGGTTTCCCAGTGGTGGTGGTCGCCGCTGGCGGTATTGGCGACCATGCTGCTGGTGGCGGCTGCGGCGCTGCTGATGGGCGCCCGCGAGCGGCGATTGCGCCGCCAGCGGGAGCTGCTGCGAAGGACGTATCAACTGGGGGAGGAGATTTTCGGCGCGGCATCCCTCGCACAGATCCAGAAACGGATGGACGACGGCCTGCCGGCGGTATTGGGGGTGACGCGGGTGCGTCTGTACCGGTACAACCGGAGCGCCAAACAGCTCGACGCGGTGAGCGCCGGGCCGGGCGAGCCGGCGACGATTTCGCTCTCCGCCCCGACCGACGGTCCGCACGCGGGGGCGGTGGCCTGCTTCCACTACCGCAGCCTGCTGGCGATACCGGACGTGAGCCGCAGTCCTTTCCCGGTATCGGGGGGCGACGGGCGGACGAATTTCAAGTCGCTTCTGTTCGTCCCGATGATTGCACAAGGCGAGGTGGTGGGCGTGCTGGAGCTGGACCAGGACGACCGCGTGCGCGATTTTTCGGCCGCCGAGCAATCGCTGGCGCAGCACCTCGGCAACCAGGTTGGCGTAGCGCTGCGGATGCTCGATCAGCGCTCCGTGCAGGAACAGCTTTCCCGCACCGAGAAACTGGCGGCGGTAGGCCGGCTGATTTCGAGCATCGTGAACGAACTGGAAGCGCCGCTGGCATCCATTCGGGAACTGGCGGACCAGGCGAGGCAGCGGGTGTCGCATGCGCCGGGGGAACGCGAAGTGGCGGCCATCGGGGTGGAGGCGCAAAAGGCTTCCTCGGTGGTGGCGCGGCTGGTCACCTTCGCCTCTTCCGAGCAGGTGGAGGCGCGCCCGGTTGCGGTGGGCGAACTGCTGCGGCGGCTGATCGATTTCCGCGAGGGCGACTGGAAAGCTTCGGGCATTCGGGCGCGCGACCTGGTTTTCCGCGAGCCGCTCAAGGTGCTGGGGTCGCACGGACAACTCGAACAGGTGTTTCTGAATCTGCTGGTGCACGCGGAACAAGCCCTGGCCGATGCGCCGGAGAAGACGCTGACCATTCGCACCAGCGTTCTCGCCAAACGGCTGCTGGTGGAGATTTCGTTTTCGGCGCCGGGCGAGTGGCGCAACGCCGAGGAAACCGCGGCTGTGCTCGGGCTCACGCAGAGCGTGGTGGCCGGTCACGGCGGCGAGGTGCGATTGATCGAGAAGGACGACGCCGAGCCGCGCTTCGAGGTGGAACTGCCGCTGGCGGCGCGCGAACGCTCCACGGCCGCCGCCGCAGCCGGTCCCGAGGACGCTCCGCGGCAGATGACGGCGCTGGTGATCGAACCCGACGCCGCCGTCGAACGGCAGTTGGTGGCACTGCTGGAGCGCAGCGGCGCGCGCGCGATACCGGTGAGCGACGCAGACACGGCGCTCGAGCTGGCAGGCCGCGCCCGCATCGATGTCGCCTTCTGTTCGGTGCATGCCCCCGGCTTGAACTGGGTGGAGCTGTCCGAACGCATGCGGCCCCGCGTGGGCGCGTTCGTTTTGATGCCGGACCGTTATGACGCCGAGCTGGCAACCGACTTCGAAGGGGAAAACTGTTTCGTCCTTCCCAAGCCCATCCAGGAGGCGGAGTTGGCCGGCATCCTGGATCTAGCCGAGCGCGCCCCGCTGGCCAAGGTCATCTCCATCAAAGACGGCGTCGCGTAGACGTTGGAGCGGCGCCGGCAAGTCGGACCAAACCGGCGGGTTGACAGGCGCAAGCGCCTGTCCCACCTCGCGGTTGACGGGCTCGCAGGCGGGTGGGGCAGGCGCTTTCGCCTGCCAACCGATTCTCGTACCTTCTTAGGCCACCGACCCCTTTTCCAAACGCCCTGACCGACGGGGGTGTCCTCTGGCGTACAAAACCGCCGGGTTTGTGTTATGTTTATCACAAGCGCTCGTTGAGGGTGATCTGGGGATGCGGCGCATTCGGAGGGGGAAGATACGGAACACAGGCGGGATATTCCGACGCTACGCGTGCCTCCGACGGTGGCGCGGGCGGCGCCAGATCCGCGAGGCGCGATTCTCTCCCTTTTCCGTGAGGCACTCGGCGGTCTTTTCGCGCAGTCTCTGTGTGCACTCGCACTGCCGCTCCGGCAAGCACCCGGTAGCCCATAGATCGAAATTCGCGATGGAGAAACTCGCTTATGCGAAAGATGTTGATCACGTCCACCTTCCTTTGCGCCGTTTGCGCCGTCCTCAATGCCGCGCCGCCGGCCGGACTGGTGCGTCCGGTTTTGTTCGAACCGGGCGTTGCGGCTGGTGAGTACCAGGCCAATGGCTCCAGGGGCTCGCTCCGGCTGACTGCGGCGGGCATCGAGTTTGCGACTGCGGGCCGGCCCGTGATCCGCCTCGCCCTGGTGGGCGCACAACACGTGGAACCGCTGGGCGAGGAGTTGCTGCCGTCGACTTCCAGCTACTTTCTGGGAAGCGATCACAACTAGTGGAGGACCGGCGTCCCGAACTACGGCAAAGTGCGCTACAGCGGCGTTTACCAGGGCACGGACCTGGTGTTTCGCGGATCGGAGAGGACCTTCGAGTACGATTTTCTGATCGCGCCAAACGCCGACCCCTCCCGGATTCGCATGCGCTTCGACGGCGCCAGGAAGCTGTCGGTGAACGCCGCAGGCGATCTGCTCGTCGACGGCTGGTTCACCGGGCGCCGCCCGCGCATTTATCAGGAGTCGGCGCAAGGCGTGCGCGAAGTCGGCGGCCGGTTCCGAATTCACCGCGACCGCACCGTCTCGTTTGAAACCGGCCCATACGACCGCTCGCGCGCGCTGGTGATCGACCCGGTGATCGAATACACCTCCTATCTGGGAGGCTACGGTGCGAACTACGGTGAGACGATCACGACCGACACGGCCGGCAACATTTACGTGGGAGGTTTCACCGCCGCCGCGAATTTCCCGGGAACTGTCAGCTTCGGACAAGCTCCGAACATTCGCCAAACCGGCTTCGTAACCAAGTTCGCGCCTATTGCGGGAGGTAAGACTCAGCTTCTTTTCACTATTTTCCTCGGCGATAACGTATCGCTTGGTCTCACCATCGTGAACGGCCTGGCCATAGACTCGAGCGGCAACATCGTTGTCGTGGGTGAAACCAGCGGCACCTATTTTCCTCTTCGGAATCCCGTTCAGTCGCAACTCGCCGGCGGGCTCGACTGCATAGAGACGGGTGGCGGGGCGGTTTACTGCCCGGACGGCTTCGTCACGAAATTCGAGCCGAATGGCAGCACCTTGATCTTTTCGACCTACTATGGCGGCAAACTCGGAAACGAGTTTAATGACGTGGCGGTCGATTCCGCCAGCGACATTTATGTAGTCGGCCACGCCGTAGGGCCGACGGACCTGGTGGGGACTCCGACTGCCATTCAACCGGCCGAGAGCTCTGCCAACGACATTCAGGTGGTGCGTTTCGACCCCACGGGAAAGCTGCTGTACGCGACATACCTGGGAGGCAGCGTCTCGCAGGCGGGCTACACGATCGCGGTCGAAAAACCCGGCGTCGTGTGGATCGGGGCGGCAACTGCTTCACCTGATATGCCCACCACGAGCAATACGTTCCAGACGACATACACGGGGATATCGAAAAGCGCTTACCTCGCCCGGATTGACACCACGCAATCCGGAAAAGCCGGTTTGACCTACGCCACTTTCTTTAACGGCACCGGTGGCGGCAATTCAACGGTGAACAAGCTGTTTCTGGATCCTTTCGGGCAGGTAGTGTTTTGCGGCGCGGCATTTTCGAACCTGCCGACCACGCCGACCGCGATGCAGGCGGCTGAGCCCGGCGTGTTGCAATCGGAGGCCAGCTCTAGCCTGATTGACGCAGACGGATTCATCGCACGCATCAACCCGGCCATCGCAGGCGCCAGCGCTCTGACATACTCGAGCTTCATCGGCGGCAGCGACGAGGACTGGGCGCAAAGCTGCGCCCTGGACCCCCAAGGGAATTTCGTTGTCGCTGGAAACACCTTTTCCGAGGCCCCGTTTTTGACTCCGGGATCACCGATTCCCTATAAGACGACCGGAAGTGCCTCGAACGTCTTTGTGATCCGCATCGACCCAAACACGGCGGGCGGCCGCCTGGAGAGCCTGTGGTTTGGTGGCGAGCTCACCGACAATGTCCAAGCCATGGCGACCGACTCAAAGGGGTTCGCCTATCTCACCGGTTTAACTTTTTCTAATTACTTCCAGGTGAGCGGCGGCGCGTTTCAAAAGACGTATGGAGGAAACGATACCGCTTATGGTGGCGGAGCATGCTGCGGCGACGCGTGGTTCAGCCAGTTGAACCTGAATGTCAACCAGGTGGGTGTCTCCGAACTGGCGCTGGACGGCGGCGACTTCCAATCCGGTGCGGCGGGCTCCGCACTTCCCTTAGCGCTGGACGTGCACCTGGCCGATGCAAACGGCAACCGACTGGCGCTGGCAGGTTACGAGGTCGTCTTCACGGCGGTTGGCGGCGTCACCCTCCCCTCAGCGTCGGCAGGCCTTACGGATGGCACCGGAGCCACCGGAGTTCTTGCGCAGCTTGGCTCTACCAATGGCACCGTGACCGCGACCATCGCCGGCACCAGCGTGAGTTACACCTTCCACGTATATGTGAATTCCGGCCCGGTTCCCCATTCGGTTTCGATTGCCTCCGGCAACAACCAAAGCGGCCATGCGAACGCGCTGCTGTCCCAACCGCTGGTGGTGCAACTGGTCGACGCCAATAACGCCGCGCTGGCTCTTTCCGGCGTGAACGTCCTGTTCAGCCCGACCAATGCTTCGGTTGCGGCGGCCATCGTGGCAACCGATTCGAACGGCCGCGCCTCCACCACGGTGACGCTCGGCTCGCAGTCGGGAAGCGCAAGCGTGCAGGTGGCGGTGGGTGCCCTGACCCCGGTCACGGCCAACTTTACCGTCGCCGGAGGGCCGCCTACGATCGCCGGCGTGATCACCGCGGGGTCGTTCGGCGCCTTTTCCTCCGTCGCACCAGGGACCTGGGTGGAGATTTACGGATCGAACCTGGCGCCCACCACGCGCACCTGGGCCCTCACGGATTTCAGCGGCAACACGGCGCCCGATTCGCTCGGCGGCGTGCAGGTGAGCATCGGAGGCCAGGCGGCGTTCATCGACTATATTCCGCCTGGCCAGGTGAACGCGCAGTTGCCGTCGAACATCGGCCCAGGCTCGTTGCAACTGACGGTCTCGAGCGGGAACGTCACCAGCGCGCCGGTAAGCGTCACGGTGGCCGCAACCGAACCGGGACTGCTGGCTCCGCCGTCGTTCAAGGTTGCCGGGTATCAATTTGTGGTGGCGCAGTTCGGCGACGGGACTTATGTTCTGCCAACCGGCGCGATCGCGGGTGTCACTTCACGGCCGGCCAAGCCCGGCGAGGAGATCGTGATCTACGGAATCGGCTTCGGACCGGTTGTCCCGAACACACCGGCGGGCCAGATTGCGGCCGGGAGCACGCAGCTCTCCGCGTCTTTGCAGATTCTATACTCACAAACGGCGGCGCAGGTGAAGTACTTCGGCTTGACGTCGGGGTCGGTCGGGCTGTATCAGTTTAACTTCATAGTGCCGGAAGTGCCGGACAATGACCTGGTGCCGATTACGTTCCATCTGGCCGGCAGCGCCGGGACGCAGACGCTCTATACCGCCGTGCAACAATAGGCTGAATTGGCCCCGGCGAACGCCGTAGAGACTTTGACGACAAAAACCGATCGTCCGTCCTACCCGCGCACCAGTTTGCGGCCGCGCTCGAACAACTCGGCGGCGTCCTCCACCAGCTTGCGTCCGCGCTCGAACACGTCGCGGCCGGCATCCACGATGTCGGAGCCGGTGTGCGCAACGGCATCCTTGCCCTGTTGCGTTTTGTCGGAGAGATAGCGGCGGGTGTCGCGTCCGCTCTTGGGCGCGAACAGCACCGCCACGGTGACGCCGATCGCGGCGCCGGTCAAAAACCACGCGATGGTGCTGACACCTTCGCACTGCCCGTCTTGTTCCGTCATAGCGATGGGTTCTTCCGGCATGCGCCGGCCTCCGCGAGAGCCTCGAATTAAGTGCGGCTCCACTCCCCATTCTGCGATATCCTTGAGGCATGGCGCAAGATCCCGAGCATGACGAAGAGCTGGTTTCGAGCGAAAACACGCTCGACGTCTCTCACGAACTGGACATGGTGCCGGTCTTCTCCTCGACGGCGGTGGATTCGGAAGTGGAAGGCGACCTGATTTGCGGTGTGCTCGCGAACACCGGAATTGCGGCCGTCCTCTCCCGCTCGCCGTACCCGAACCTGGGAGTTTCCGTTCGCGTGCCTCGCGCACGCCTCGAAGAGGCGGAACGCCTGATCGCCGAGGCGCAAGCTGCCGGCCCCGAAGCCGCCGCCGAAGCCGAGCGCGCGTCTGAGGAAGAGCACTGAAGCTGCCGCGCCGGTAAACGCGCTACTGCCAACTGCCGGGCTGTTGAGTGCTCGCTATACTTCCACGCGTCATCGTGTTAACTTTGACCGCATGAAATGGATTGCGATACTACTCTCACTCGCCATCGCCTCAGCGGTGGCGGCCGAACCTCCCAGCTTCGCTCTGTGGAGCGCGGACACTGTCCAACAGGTCGCTAAGGAGCTTGCCGCCAAGCTGAGTCCGCAAGGGATCGCCAGCCAGAAGCTCGCCAACATGGGGATCTACAACTTCGCGATGGTGCTGCGGCGGCAAACCGGAACAGCGGAAGTTCACCAGAAAGCGGCGGACATCTTCGTGGTCGAAAGCGGCGAAGCCGATCTGGTCACCGGTGGCACGCTAGTGAACCCCACCGACTCCGCGCCGACCGAAATCCGTGGCACCGCTATCAAGGATGGCTCAGAGCACCACCTGGTCGCCGGCGACGTGTTGACCATCCCCGCCGGGATGCCCCACCAGGTGAAGGTGACGCCCGGAAAGGAAGTGCTCTACATAGCCATCAAGGTGGTGCAGTAGCCGCGTTAAAACTGAAGCGCACACGTTAAATCACACGTTAATTGCGGTTACGCAACGCGAGCTCGACGCGCCTGGGCGGACCAAAGAATAATACGTGGTAAAATTCTCTAATCATGGCATCCACATCCTCTACGGGCGTGGGTTTGGGCGGCCCCAGCGACGACCAATGCAGAGCCGAAGTTTCGGCTGTGCTGTCATCGGAGGCATTCCGCCGCTCGCCGAAGCTCTCGCAGCTACTCACGTACTTGTGCGAAAAGCGACTGGATGGGCAGGCTGGTGAAATCACGGAATACGGCATCGCTCTCGATGTGCTCGGCCGGGATGCCCAATTCGATCCGCAGCACGATGCCGTGGTTCGCGTAGACACTCATCATCTTCGAAGGCGGCTGAAGGAGTACTACGCGGGCGCCGGAGCCGATCACCCGCTCCGGATTGTCATTTCCAATGGGCAGTATGCTCCGCAGTTCGCCGAGCGGGGCGCGGCAACCATACCGGAGGAGCAAACCGGACCCGGTAACCCGGAGCCTGGGCCGGGTGCTCCGGAGCCAGAACCGCTCTCAGGCACCTGGGCTCTGGGCAAATGGAAGTGGTTTGCCGCATTGGCTCTTGCCGCGCTGGCCGTCGCCTGGGCCGGTTCGTACTACCGGCAGACCGCATTCCGGCCGACGGCGGCTCGCGCGGCGCCAAACGTCATGGGTGGCGCAGCAGTGCCGGCGGCGATGGATTCCGGGGAAATACGGATCGCGGCGGGCGACAGAACGGCGCCCTACATCGATACCGCGGGCCGGACCTGGCTGCCCGACCGGTATTTCACCGGCGGCACGACTTTCCACCGGACTGCCAAAGAGATTCAGCGCACGCCCGATCCGGATTTGTTTCAAAACGGCCGGGAGGGACAGTTTGTCTATGCCATCCCGCTCAGTCCCGGCATATACGAGCTTCACCTCTACTTCGCCGAGACCGGCGTGACCACCGACACGCTCCGCAACCTCAGCGTTGCCATCAACGGGCAACCGGCGTTGGGCGTCGACGTGGCCTCCGACGCCGGTGGGGTCAATACAGCTACCGTGAAGATTCTCAAGGACATCTCTCCTGGCAAAGACGGCCTTCTGCGCCTGATGTTCCAGGGCATCGAGCCCCGGTCCTTCCTCAACGCGATCGAGATCCTGCCTGGAATCCGGGGCAAGATCCAACCGATCCGGATTACCGCCGGGGACCGCGTCTTCCGCGATCATCTCGGGCAGATCTGGCTGCCGGATCGGTGGAGCGCCGGCGGGCGGATGAGCGGCCGCGTGGCATCGATAGAAGGGACTCCGGATCCCGGATTGTACCAGTGGCGAAGAGTCGGACATTTCAGCTATTCGATTCCGGTGGCGGAGGGCGGACTCTATACCGTGATCCTGTACTTTACCGAGAACTGGTTTACACAGCCCAATTCGCTTGGCGGAGTGGGGAGCCGGGTCTTCGATGTTTATTGCAACGGAACCACCCTGCTCAAGGATTTCGACATCCTGAAGGAGGCGGACGGAGTCGGGAACCGCGCGGTGATTCGGACCTTCAACCAAATACCGGCTTCGCCGCTCGGAAAAATCGACCTCACATTTGCTCCAGTCGCGAACTATTCCCTTATCAATGCAATCGAAGTTTTAGAGGAGTAGGTTCAATCTTGTTCAACCTGATCGTTCCCTCACGTCCCATGGTTAAATTAACGTGATGAAACTTCCGGGGGCTCGTGGGCGCGGATAGAATTATGCCGGGGTCTGGCGATAGCTAATCGCGCTTCTCGTGCCATTCTGTGCCGGTCAACCGCAGGTTCCGCAGACATCGCAGCTATCCCTGCCCCCCTTGACACGGTGTCGAGTGGAGCGTAGACTCCCGTATAGGATAGCGATTAAGTCAACGTTATTTGCAGTGTGTGGGCGCGGAATTATGGGCCGGGGGGTCTTGCCCGTTCCGCCAGTGGTTCGGTCGAGAGAACGAATAGAAAGAGGTTAGTCATGCCCCGTTTGCAACGATTCCTTGCCGTAGCGCTGGTCGTCTTGGCCAGCGCCGGTCTGGCGTATTCACAAGCCGTGAATGCCACCCTGTTGGGCACCGTAACCGACTCTACAGGTGCGGTGGTTCCCAACGCGAAAGTCACCATCACGGAAACCCAGACAGGCGTCGTCCATCCGACGCAGACGAATGAAAGCGGGAACTGGATCGTTCCCAACCTGCCGCCCGGAATCTATGCGGCGTCCGTCGAGGCCGCGGGATTCAAAAAGGAAACCCGGCGCGACGTCATACTGGTGGTGGACACCACGACCCGCGTCGATGTTCAACTGACTCCAGGCAATATTACCGAGACGATCGAGGTGACCGGCGCACCGCCGATCCTGCAAACCGACACAGCCTCGACGGCCGAGCAGATCAACAACGCGATGCTCGTGAACGCCCCTCTGGTCAGCGCGAATCGCAATTTCCAATCCCTCTTGAACCTGGCGCCGGGAGTGGCGCCGGTTGCCGAGCAGCACTCGCAATTCTTCAACGCCTCGAGCTCGCTGCAGACCGAAGTCAACGGCCAGGCGCGCGAGGGCAACAACACCATGATCGAGGGCACTGACGATAATGAGCGCACCGGGTTGCTCCAGATCTATATTCCCCCGATCGAAGCCATCCAAACGGTGGACGTTTCGTTGACGAACCACGACCCGGAAATGGGGCGCGCCACGGGCGCAGTAGTGAATGTGGTGCTGAAGTCGGGAACCAACGAGATCCACGGTGCCGCGTACGAATTCCTGCAAAACAGCGATTTTGACGCGCGCTCGTTCTTTAATCCGTCGGTCGGACACCTGGCGTATAACTACGTCGGCGGCAACCTGGGCGGCCCGATCAAGAAGAACAAGATGTTCATCTTCGGCGATTACCTGCGGGTGATGGACCACGAAGCCAACACCAACCTGGTGACTATTCCACCGGACACTTGGCGCACGGGCGATCTGAGCAAGGGATTGCAAACAATCTACGATCCGGCCACCGGCAATCCGCTGGACGGCACCGGACGGACTCCGTTCCCGAGCAACCAGATTCCGGCCAGCCGCATCAATTCGGTCTCGGCTGCGATCCTGGGCTTGCTGCCGCCCACCAACGAATCCTTCAATATTGCCAAGCCCACCAACAATTATTACGGGCTGTTGCCGTACACCAAGACCACCGACTCGCTGGACGTCAAAATCGACGACAACCTCACCGAGAAGGACCGCGTGAGTGGCCGGTTCAGCTACTCGCACCCCGTGGTTTTCCAGGCTCCGCTGTTTGGTATGGCCGGCGGCGACGGTCCCGGCGGCGCCTTCATGGGGACCGGCACGCAGACCACCTATAGCACCGGCCTCAACTACGACCGGTTGATTTCGTCCACGCTGGTGGCGGAATTGCGGCTGGGGGTCTCGTACTACCACAACGCGGCGGTGCCTTCCGATTACGGCAGCAACGATGCGTCGGCCGTAGGTATTCCCGGAGTGAACATCAACCAATTCACCAGCGGCATGGTGGGGATCCAGATGAACGACGGCTTCTCCAACCCGGTGGTCGGCTACTCGGCAAGCCTGCCGTGGGTGCGCTCGGAAGTCAATGTGGACCTGGTGAACACGTGGACCAAAACCAAGGGCAATCACACTGTCAAGTGGGGATTCGATCTCAAACGCCTGCGCGACAACTTGCTGCAGGACCAGACCTATAGCCCCCGCGGCATAATTTACTTTGGCGACGATCAGACCGCGCTGTGCACACCCACCAAAATCAACTCGTCCACTGGTTTGGCTAGCAGTTGTAACTCGACGGTGGGAATTGCCGACGATATGGCCGCCTTCCTGCTCGACGATCCGTATTCGCTCGGCCGCGACATTAATACGTATTTCCCGGCCTACCGGCAGTGGGAGTTCTTCGCTTTCGGCGGAGACAGGTGGCAGGTGTCGCCCAAGCTGACCGTCGATATCGGCGTGCGCTGGGAGGTTTATCCTCCCGCCACGCCGGCCTTCCCCGGCGGTTTCTCCAACTACGATCCCACTACCAACAATCTGGTGCTGGCCGGGGTCGGCGGAAACCCGTCGGACCTGGGCATGAAGAAGCGCTACGACTACTTTGCGCCGCGACTCGGCCTGGCCTATCGCCTCACCGAGAAGACCGTCGTCCGAGCGGGTTTCGGCACCAGTTACACGCCGTTCGAAGACAACACGTACGCGTATAACTACCCGGTGCGTGCCAATAACTTCTACACCAACGTGGGCGACGGCTACGCCACCACGCTGCTTCCCAGCGGGCAGGCGGCGACCTTCCAGCAGGGGTTTCCGCTGCCGGTGCCAGTGACGATTCCGTCCACCGGCATCATTCCGGCGACCGGTTCCCTGTTGAGCAACAGCGAATTCACGATCAACCTGAATTTCAAGAACCCTTACGTGGAAAGCTGGAACCTCGCGGTGCAACGCTCGCTGCCGGGGCACTGGACCTTGGATGTAGCCTATGTGGGGCTGCACGGGGTGGACACGGGCGCGCAATGGAACCTGAATGCGCCCACCAGCGTGCTCGGCGGAGGCACGGCGACCGAGCCGCTGGATATCCTCTATGGCAAAACGGCGGGCGACACCCTGTACTGGGATGGCTTTTCGTCCAGCTATAACGCGTTGCAGGCGAAACTGGACCGTCGTTTCGGCGATCTGAACATCCTCACCGCCTTCACCTGGGGCAAGGGTATGAATTACCAGTCCGACGACGACGGCGGCTTGCTGTGGCAGATCGGCGCGCAGCGCGACTACGCGCGCACGGATTTCGACCGCACGTTGACTTACGTGCAAAGCGCCGTCTACCAGTTCCCGGTAGGCGTCGGCAAGAAGTGGCTGTCGCACGGTCCGGCAGCCGTGATACTGGGCAACTGGCAGCTTGCCGGCGTGCTGAGCCTGATGACGGGAACGCCGTTCACCGTCACCGCCAGCGGCAGCAGCCTCAACACACCCGGCGAAACCCAGACCGCTACCCAGGTGGCGCCGGTACAGATCGAGCACGGCATCAATACCGGCAATCTCTGGTTCAGCACCTCCAGTTTCATCCAGCCCACGGGTGTCGCTTTCGGCACCACCGGACGCAACATTCTAAGCGGTCCCGGATTGTTCGCCCTGAATGCCTCGCTGTTCAAGAACTTCAGAATCCGGGAGCGCGCCAACATCGAGATGCGTGTCGAGACCTTCAACTTAACCAACACGCCGCAGTTCGCCAACCCGAGCGCTTCGCTTACCAGTTCGACCTACGGCTATGTCACCTCGACCATCGGCAGCGGCACCGGCGTCAACGGCACCGGCGGCGGCCGTGCCTTGCAACTGGGGGTGAAGGTTTCATTCTGAAGCACCGTCCGGAGAAATCGAACACTCAGCTTCCCCTGCTAAGGCCAGCGCGCCACTCCCGGCTCAACCTGGGGATAGCGCTGGCCCTTTTTTTCGCAACCGTCGCGCTGTATGCTCCGGTCGCGCGTTTTGACTTCGTCAATTTCGACGATCCCGAGTACGTAACGCGCAACATCCACGTTCGCGGCGGCCTCACGCAGCCGGGTCTCGAGTGGGCGCTCACCTCCGGCGAAGGGGCCAACTGGTTTCCCGTCACGCGGCTTTCGTACCTGCTGGACAGCCAGCTTTTTGGCCTGCGCAGCGGGCTGCACCATCTCACCAGCGTTTGGTGGCACGCGCTGGCCGGTGTGCTGCTGTTCGCATTCCTCGAGCGTGCGACCCACGCCCGCTGGCCCAGCGCCTGGGTCGCGTTTGTGTTCGCACTCCATCCGCTGCACGTGGAATCGGTGGCGTGGGTGGCCGAGCGCAAAGACGTTTTGTGCGCCTTCTTCTGGTTCCTGGCGCTGTGGGCTTACGTGCGCTATGCCGAACGGCCGGGCGGGGGACGTTACCTGGCGGTGCTGGTCTGGTTCTGCCTGGGGTTGATGTCCAAGCCGATGATCGTCACTCTGCCAGTCCTGCTGCTGGTGTTGGACGCCTGGCCGCTGCGCCGGCTCTCGCGAGCGGCCGTGATCGAGAAGATTCCATTTTTCGCGCTCGCCGCCGTATCGGGCATAGCGACGTTCCTGGTGCAGCAATCGAGCGGAGCCGTCAAGGAAATCGCGCGGTTACCGCTCGCGCTGAGGATCGAGAACGCGCTGGTCTCCTGCGCCCTCTACTGCCTCAAAACGATTTGGCCGTCCGGGCTGGCGGTGTTCTATCCCTATCCGGCTGGCTTCGCCTGGTGGATGGTGGCAGCGGCGGGGCTGGCGGTCACCGGCATTACGGCGCTCGCGCTGCGATCGTTTCGTCGCGCTCCCTACCTGGCGGCCGGCTGGATCTGGTTTCTAGTGACGTTGGCGCCGGTAATCGGACTGGTGCAAGTGGGCGCGCAGGCGCGGGCGGACCGATACATGTATGTCCCGATGGTTGGATTCGCCATCATGCTGGCCTGGGGCGCGGCCGATCTGGCGCGGCGGTGGCCGGCAGCCACGCGGCCGATCGCCGTCGCGGCCGTGGTGGCATGTGTGGCCGCCGCGGCTGTCTCCGCGGCCCAGATCGAGTACTGGCAAAACAGCGAAACGCTGTTCCAGCAGGCGCTCGATGTGACCACGGATAACTACCTGGCCGAGCACAATCTGGGGAGCTACCTGCTCGAAACCGGCAGGCTTCCCGAGGCTATGCCGCATCTCGAAGCAGCCTTGCGCATCCGGCCCGAATCGGCGCCGGCGCGTACCGACCTGGCGAGCGCGCTTGCCCAAACGCCGGGCCGCCTGCCCGAAGCCATCGCCCAATACCGGGTCGCGGTCCGCCTCCTTCCCGACGCGGCCATCCCGCACAACAACCTGGCGAGCGCCCTGGCCAAGTTTCCCGAATGCTTGCCGGAGGCCATTCGCGAGTACCAGGCTGCGCTCCGCATCGACCCCGATTACGCCGAAGCGCACAACAACCTGGGCCTCGCACTCGCCGGAACACCAGGCCGCCTGCCGGATGCCATCGCCGAGTATCGGGCGGCGCTGCGCATCCAGCCCGATTACGCGGAGGCGCACTACAACCTGGGCGTGGCGCTATCGAAGACCAGTGGCCGGTTGCCGGAAGCCGCGGCGGAATTCGAAGCCGCGCTGCGCCTGAAGCCGGATTACGCGGAGGCGCACAACAACCTGGGCGTCGCGTTGTCTCAGATGCCGGGCCGGTCGTCAGAGGCGATAGCCCACTTTGAGGCAGCCCTGCGCATCCAGCCGGACTACGCCGACGCGCACTACAATCTGGGCGTCGCGCTGTCGCAAATCCCCGGCGGGCTGCCCGAAGCAATTGCCCACCTGGAAGAGGCATTGCGGCTCCACCCCGACCCGGAACTGCGCCGCACCGTGGACCGCCTGCGCGCCGGGCGTTGACCTGCCAAGATTTTCCGAGAATTCCGGCTGGCTAAGATCACTTCCATTACGACGCTGGAGCTGTCGTTTCTTCGAGACAGGTCGACCCGGTGGCCGCATATACAGCGGAGCGGGCGGGGCCGAACCCGTCTCTCCGCCGGGCCGCTAGACCCGGGCTGCTCGCGGAAATACGGCTGACCTGCCGGCTGCCGCGGCCGGCTTTGCCATGCGAGATCCCCTGCTAGGACCGGTGGCCGCGATTGCCGCCGGGATTCTGGCTGCCCGCTTCGTGCCATTCCGTACGCAGGAGTTGATCCTGGTCATCGCCGCTTTTCTGGCGCTCGGCACGGTCGCCATCGTGCGCCGGGCGCGGGTGCTGGCCGGCACTTGCTGCTTGCTGGGAATGGTGGCGGCGGGCGCGCTCACGGCCTTGGCGCACCGGCCCGACCCGGCGCCGCAGTTGGATGTGACCGGCCGTGAAGTGGTGATCTTGAGCGGCTGCGTGGTCGAGCCGCCGGCTCTTTCCGGCGAGCGCGAGCGATTCCTGCTCGAGCTGGAGCCGCACGCCCGCGCCCAGGTCACGCTTTACGCCAAACCGGACGAGCCTCTGCCTGCTCTTGCCTACGGCCACAACATCGAGCTCGACGCCCGCGTACGCACGCCGCGCAACTACGAAAACCCAGGCGCGTTCGACTACCGGCACTACCTGGCGCGCCACGACATTTATTGGACGGCCTCCAGCGCCGCCCGCACGGTTCGCATTCTGCCCGGACGCTGCGGCTCGCGGTTTCAAAAGGCCGTGATGGATCTGCGCACCGCCGCTATGGCGCGCATCGACTCGCTCTATGGGCGCGATCCCTACCAGGCCGCTATGATGCAGGCGGTGCTGCTGGGGCAGCAGTTTCAGATGCAAAAAGTTTGGACCGACGATTACCGCTCGACCGGCACTTTTCACACGCTGGTAATTTCCGGAACCCATGTGGCCATCGTGGCGGTTTTCGTCTTTTTCGTGTTGCGGCTGTGCTTCGTTCCGGCCAGCCTGGCCGCGGCGCTGACGGCGACGGTGGCGTGGCTCTACGCGCTGGTCACCGGGTTCAACGCGCCGTGCGTGCGGTCGGCCGCGGCGCTGACGCTGGTGATCGTGGCCGGCTATTTCTACCGCCAGCGGCGCCCCTTGAACCTGCTGGCCGCCGTGGCGCTCGGTTTTCTGCTCTTCGATCCGGATCAATTGTTCGATTCGAGTTTCCAGTTGAGCTTCCTGGCGGTGGCGTTTCTGGGCGCGTTTGGGACGCCGCTGATCCGCGCCACTTCGGGCCCGCTGGGGCGCGGCCTGGCCGATCTCGCCAGCCGCGACCGCGACATCAACCTGGAACCCCGCGTGGCGCAGTTTCGCATCGAGATGCGCCTGCTCGCCGAGACTCTGCACGGTGCGATCAAACTCCCGGTGCGCGCGGCTCGCCGGGCGGTGGCGGTGGCCGGGCGGACGCTGTTCTTCCTTTTTGAAATCACCGCCATCTCGGCGGTCATTCAGGCTGGCCTCGCGCTTCCCATGATCGTGTACTTTCATCGCGTCGGTCTTTCCGGTCTCACCGCCAACGCGCTGGTGGTTCCGTTGATGGGCCTGGCGATTCCGGTCGGTTTCGTCGCCGTGTTCACCGGCTGGGCGTGGGTAGCCAGCTTTGGCGGCGTGCTGCTCGGGCTATCGCGCGCGATTGTGCACTGGCACGCTTCGCTCGATCCGGATTGGCGCATTCCCACCCCGCCGCTGTGGCTTGGCGTTGCGTTTTCGCTCGCGCTGATCGCCGCGGCTGTGGCGCGCGGCCGCTGGTGGCGCGTGGCTAGCGGCGCCGCCGTAGCTGCGCTGCTGGCATTGCTGCTGTGGCAGCCGTTCCCGCCCGACGTCCATCCGGGCGAACTAGAACTGGCGGTGATCGACGTTGGACAAGGCGATGGCCTGCTGCTGATTTTTCCAGACGGCAAGCGCATGATCCTCGATGGCGGCGGCATCCCCACGTTCGCCAACCGGCCCAAGCCGCAGCTCGATGTGGGTGAGGATGTAGTGGCGCCATACCTGTGGGACCGCAACATCCGCAGCGTGGATGTGGTGGCGCTGTCGCACGCGCACGACGATCACATCGGCGGCCTGCCCGCGCTGGTTTCCGATTTTCGCCCGCGCGAATTGTGGACCGGCGCCACGCCCGACAGTTCCGCCTGGCGCATCCTGCGCGATCGCGCGCAACACCTGGGCGTGAGGATCGTGCCCATGCTGGCGCCGCGCCATTTCGCCTGGGGAGGCGCGCAGATCGAAATCCTGGCGCCGTTCGCCGATTACGTTCCAGCCGGCGAGCCCACCAACGACGACTCGCTGGTGATGCGCGTGCGCTACGGCAAGCACTCGTTTCTGCTCTGCGGCGACGCGGAAAGGCCCATCGAGTACCGCATGCTGTCGGAAAACGAACTGCAACCGGACGACGTGCTCAAGGTGGGGCATCACGGCAGCCACACATCGAGCACGCGGGCGTTTCTGGATGCCGAGCGGCCGGTCTTCGCCATCGTCTCGGTCGGCCAGGATAACAGTTATGGCCATCCGCACGCCGATGTGATCGACCGCCTGCTCGACCACAACGCAGTGGTCTATCGCACCGATCTGGACGGCTTGGTCAGCATTCGTACCGACGGCCGCAGGTTCCACATCGGAACCTGGCGCGACGTCGCGCCCGCGCTGGCCCCCATGCCGGGTTACGGGGAGTAGGGTGGGACAGGCCATCGTTTTTTGTAGTCTGTCGCCGGCGGCGGAAGACAGGCGACATAAACCGATCGCCTATCCTACCACAAGAAAAACGGCAAGCTAAAGCATGCACCACCCATGCTGTATGTGCCCTACAATAGGGCCTATGCGAATCACTCTGTTGGTGCTTTCGACCCTCCTGCTGCGCGCGCAGGCGCAGGCTCCCGCGCAGGAGGTTCCGCCGCCGCGCGTGCGCATGCTCGATCCACTGGCGAGAATGGTCAACGACTACGGCAACACGGCGCGTTATGCGGCCGAGGATGCGAAAGTGCCTCCGCCGGCGGCAGGCGAGGAGCGCGTGGTGTTCATGGGCGATTCCATCACCGATTTCTGGGGCCGCGGCACCGATCCCACAGGACATTCGCTCGGCGTGTTCTTCCCCGGTAAGCCGTACATCAATCGCGGCATCAGCGGCCAGGTCACGCCGCAAATGCTGCTGCGGTTTTACCAGGACGTGATCGCGCTCAAACCCAAAGCCGTGGTGATACTGGCGGGCACTAACGACCTGGCCGGCAACGTCGGCCCGATGACTATGGAAGCCACCGAGAACTACTTCTTGTCGATGACCGATATGGCGCGCGCCAATAACATCAAGGTGGTGCTGTCCTCGCTGACGCCGGTTTCGGACTATATCAAGCCGCAGACGGCGCAGAGGCCGCCCGAGAAGATTCTGGCGCTCAACCATTGGCTCCAGGATTTGGCCGAGAGGGACGATTTCGTCTATCTCGATTATTTCAGCGCCACTGTGGACGACAAAGGCATGTTCCGCAAGGAACTGACTTACGACGGACTGCACCCCAATGCCGCAGGCTATGAGGTGATGGGGCCGCTGGCGGAAAAAGCCATCGCTAAGGCGCTGGCGAAGTAAAGCCTGAAAAGGAGGAGAGTATGAGCGCCAATCCGAGACGCGATTTCATGAAAGGTGCGCTGGCGGCGGCCGGAATAGGCGCCGCGGCATCGTCCACCGTTCAGGCGCAAGCCGGAACCACGGCTGCGCCGCTGGTGCCCGACTATGCGCGGGCGCTGCATTACCGCTCGCTCAAGCAATCGAGCTACGACCGCACTGGCGGCAACCGCGACTCCTGGAACATTCCGGGCGGCGGCGTCAAGGAGGTTTTCCTCGCTGAAGGCGCCGGAGTCATCAGCCACATCTGGTTCACCATCGCCGCCAACAGCGAGCATCATCTGAAGGAGTTGGTGCTGCGCGCGTATTGGGACGGCAACGCCAGGCCCAGCGTGGAAACGCCGATCGGCGATTTCTTCGGCCTGAACCTTGCAGCGTATCGGATTTACGAATCCAGGTACCTGGCCTGCTCGCCCGGCAAATCGCTGAACTGCTATTTCGCCATGCCGTATCGTAGCGGCGCGCGGCTCACGGTGACCAACGAGGGCAAGCAGGGAGTGGGCGCATTCTATTCGAACATCGACTACATGGCGGTGCCATCGATACCCGACGACGCGCTCTACTTTCACGCGCAATACCGGCAGGCGGCGCCGTGCACGGCGGTGACGGGCGAAGCCGCCAAACTGAACCTGCTCGGCGGCTCGAACTATGTCTTTGTCGAAACGCGCGGACGCGGCCATCTGATGGGCGTGACGCTGGGCGTGCTCGAAAACGCCGACGGCTGGTGGGGCGAAGGCGACGACATGATCTTCGTCGACGATGAGACCAAGCCGCTGATCAACGGCACCGGTTCGGAGGACTACTTCCTGGGAAGCTGGGATTTCGGCGGCCGCGATGGCGCGCAACCGTTCGGCCACCAGATGTACGGCGCACCGCTGATCTCGAACGCCGAGCGAACCGGTGGCCGCTACTGCTGCTACCGCTGGCACGGCGACAACCCGGTCACCTTTGAGCGCTATTTGAAACACACCATCGAGCACGGCCATGCCAACGACCGCGGCGACAATTTCTTCTCGGTGGCCTACTGGTATCAGTCCGCGCCTTACACCGATTTCCCGGCCATGCCTCCGTTAGAGACCCGCATTCCGCAAGTGCGCATAGCTTGACTTGAGGGTTCGAACTGCGCGAGTCGCGCCCGCCTTACTCCGGCCGAAAGAAGCTCAACGCGTTATCACCCTGTTTCACCACGCGGGTGTGGCGCAGTATGCCGAAAGCGCCGGGAAGGGGCAGGCGGACGGAATGCTGCGCGATGACCAGCGGCGGCGGCGTGGTTCCCAGCAGGTCGAGCGCGGCGGTCAATTCGCCCTCGAGCGTGTACGGCGGGTCCAGAAACACGATGGCGGCGGGAAAGCGCTCGATCGACAGCAGGGCGGGGCCGGCGATCACCGAAGCGCGCGCCTCCAGATCGAGCGAGGCCAAATTCTGCCGCAGCACCCGGAGGGCGGCGCGGCTGCGCTCGAGGAACCAGGCGTGGGCGGCGCCGCGGCTGAGCGCTTCGATGCCGACGGCGCCGGTTCCGGCGTAAGCGTCGAGGAAGGTCGCGCCCCGAATGCGCGGCGCCAGAATATCGAACAGCGTCTCGCGCAGGCGGCCGGACGTGGGGCGCGTCGAGTCGCCGGGAATGCCGGCGATCCGGCGCGAACGGAGATCTCCACCGATCACTCGCATCAGCCCACCGTCACCAATCCGTACCGCCGCTGCCAGTGGTCGCGGATGTAGGCTACCGCGCGGCGCAGGTCCTCTTCAGCGGGCGGCCGGGCGACGAAATCGACCGCTTCGCGGCGCGCGATTTCCAGAATCTCTGCATCCCGCAGAACATTGGCCACCCGCAGCGAGGGCAGCCCGGATTGTTTGGTGCCGAAGAATTCGCCTGGGCCCCGCAGCTTCAGATCGATTTCCGAAATGTGGAAGCCGTCGGTGGAGTCGACCAGCGTGCGTATCCGTTCGCGCGCGGCATCGTTCATCTTCTCGGTCACCAGAATGCAGTAGCTTTGCGCGGCGCCGCGGCCGACGCGCCCGCGGAGCTGATGCAGTTGCGCCAGGCCGAAACGCTCGGCCTGCTCCACCACCATCACGCTGGCATTCGGCACGTCCATGCCGACTTCGATCACCGTGGTGGAAACCAGGATCTGGATACGGCCCGCCTTGAAGCGTTGCATCACGTCTTCCTTTTCGTCACCACCCAGGCGGCCGTGCATCAGGCCCACGGCGAGATCGGGGAAAACCTCGCGCGACAGGTGCTCGTACATCTTCTGCGCGGCCTTCATGGCCTGGGTCTCCGACTCCTCGATCACCGGGTAAACCACGTAAGCCTGGCGGCCCTCAGTGACTTGGCGCTTGAGGAAGCTGTAGACCTGCTCGATGCGGTCGGCGGTCGCGTGTTTGGTGATGATGGGCTTGCGGCCGGGCGGCATCTCATCGATGGTCGAGACGTCCAGGTCGCCATAGAGGGTCATGGCGAGCGTGCGCGGAATGGGCGTGGCGGTCATCACCAGCACGTCCGGCTGCGCGCCTTTTTGCGCCAGTTGGAGCCTCTGCAGCACGCCGAAACGGTGTTGCTCATCGATAATGGCGAGGCCGAGACGGTGGAACTCGACGTCCTTTTCGAGCAGCGCGTGGGTGCCCACCACCACCTGCGCGAGGCCGGCTGAGACCAGATCCTTCAATTTACCTTTTTCGCGGCTGGTGAACGATCCGGTGAGCAGCGCGGTCACGTACCCGAGCGGTGAGAGAATCTGGCGAAAGTAAAATCCGTGCTGCGCGGCGAGGATTTCGGTGGGCGCCAGCACGGCCACCTGGTAACCGTTCTCGATGGCGATCACGGCGGCTTCGGCCGCCACGATGGTCTTGCCGCTGCCCACATCGCCTTGCAGCAGGCGGTTCATGGGATGCGGTTGGCGCATGTCGGCGGCGATCTCCGCGATGACGCGCTTCTGGGCGCCAGTGGGTTTGAACGGCAGCATGTGCTTGACGCGCTGTCGCACGCGTTCGTCGATCTCGAAGGCGATGCCGGTGACGGTGCGCGCTTTGGAGCGCTTCAGCGCCACCCCGCACTCCAGCCAGAAGAACTCTTCGAAGATCAGCCGGAACTGCGCCGGCGAGCGGAAGGCGTTGAGCAGGCGCAGGTCGGAATCGGGCGGCGGGAAGTGCACGTCGCGGATGGCGGTCGCGCGCTCGGGCAGCTTCAGGCGGGCGCGCAGATGCTCGGGCAGCGGGTCGTCAATCGGCCCCAGGGTCTCGAGAATACGATGCATGAAAACGCGCAACAGCCGCGTGGTGAGCTTGGACACCGCTTCGTAGATGGGCACCAGGCGGCCCACGTGGAGCGTGGCATCGCCCTCGTCGTCGCCGGAGAGGATTTCAAATTCCGGGTGCAGCATGGTCAGTTCGCCGGAGTAGGTGTCGAACTCGACCTTGCCGAACAGCGCCACCTTCAGCCCCGCGCCCAGCACGTTGGCCAGGTACCCGCCGTGAAACCACTTGCCCACCAGGACGGCGCGCGAGGCGTCGGTGAAGCGGGCTTCGAACATCCCCAGGTTGCGGCGGCGGAAGCCGGAGACTTTGGCCGAGCTCACGCTGGCGATCACGGTGGCCATCTCGCCCGGCGCCAGTTGGGCGATGGTCTTCATGTTGCTGCGGTCCTCGTAACGGAACGGCGCATAGCCGAGCAGGTCCTCGACCGTGGCGAGACCCTTGGCTTCGAGCAGCGCGGCGCGCGCCGGACCGATGCCTTTGACGTAAGTGAGGGGAGTAGCGAGATCCATGCGGGTCTCGAACACAAGTGTACACCGCCGCGCTTCCTGGGGGAGGCGCTTCCGCCTGCCAAGCCTGCCAACCGGCAGTCGGGAGAGCCGGGCAGGCGCCGGGTCAAGAATAGGAAGCGTGTGGCAAGCTTTCAGCGGCGATGCATACGGGGTTGGCAGGCGAAAGCGCCTGCCCCACCATGAACTCCACGCGGCGGCTTGGTCTCCGGTACACTGGGAGGTTCATGTCCAGATTGCTGGAGGGCAAGCTTGCCCTCGTCACCGGAATCGCCAACAGATGGAGCCTGGCTTACTCGATCGCGCAGGCATTTTCGCGCGAAGGGGCGACGCTCGTGCTGACCTATCTCGGCGAGCGGCAAAAGGTCTCGATCGACGAGCTGGCGCCGGATCTCAACGTGGCCCTGATTCACCCGTGCGACGTCACCAAGGACGAGGAACTGGCCGGCCTGACGGGAGCGCTCGCCGCTCTGCAGCGGCCGCTCCACGCGGCGGTGCACTGCCTGGCCTTCGCCAATCGCGAGGACCTGGCGCGGCCGTTCCTCGAGACCAGCCGCGCCGGCTTCGCGCTGGCGCAGGATGTGAGCGCCTATTCGCTGGTGGCGCTGGCGCGGGCAGTGATGCCGGCCATGACCGAGGGCGGGTCGATCTCGACGCTCACCTATCTTGGTTCGCAGCGGGTTGTGCCGAACTACAATGTAATGGGCGTGGCCAAGGCCTCGCTGGAAGCTGCCATGCGATATCTGGCGAGCGAATTGGGTGAGCGCAAAATTCGCGTGAACGCCATTTCGGCCGGGCCGGTGAAGACGGCGTCGGCGCGGGCCATCAAGGGGTTTACCGGCATCCTGGACGCCGCCGAGCGCACCCCGCTGCGGCGCAATACCGATCCGGCCGAGGTGGCCGACGCTGCCGTGTTTCTGGCCAGTGGCCTGGCGCGCGGCGTCACCGGCAACGTGCTGTTCGTCGATTCGGGGATGCAGATCATGGGGTTCTAAATGAAAGTCGAAGTGGTTCTCACCGAAGCCGACCTCGCGCAGGAGTTCACCGACGCTTTCGAAGCGCGCGATCTGCCCGAGAAATTCTTCTACTGGTTCCCGCGCTCG
>JBEKKO010000069.1:0-26127 GCA_050010695.1 Bryobacteraceae bacterium | reverse complement strand
GGATACCTCGGAGAGGACCAGGTGAACATCGGCCCGCTGCCGCCGGCGCTGGCAGGGCAAGGAAACGTGAGCATCGTTTTGTCGGCGGATGGACAGCAGGCGAACATTGTCACAGTAACCATCCAATGAACTCAAGCAAAGACAATCACACCGGCTAGCCGGTGAATCGCGTCAGTCGCGTTTTCGAGCAGTTTAGCGGCGGCTGCGCCTCGGGTGCGCGTTGAGGTGGCCGAGCGACGCGACCTGGCCGGCATAGACGGCGGTGCGGGCGGGGCGGGGCTTGCGGCGCGGGTCGGAAACCAGGAGACCAGGAAACCGGAAACCAGTCGGAAAACAGGCTACGTGTTTCCACTCATGTGGTTCAGCGCGCGATGTTCCGAGCGAGGGCAGAGCGTGAGAGTGTTCGGTTTGTGGGGCAGCTTGGCAAGCTGCGGTCCGACTGGCAATCGGACCGCGAGGCGATTGACAATCGCCTGCAGGATGACATCCTGCCCCCCCCAACCAATATTCTTGGGAGGTCGCGGGCTAGCTACTTGCGTCGATCGCGGCGATGGCTTCGGCGATTTCGCGGCCGGGATATTCGTAATCCTGCAATTTGCCGGAAATGAAATTCTCGTACGCGCTCAGGTCGAAATGGCCATGGCCGCTGAGGCCGAAGAGGATGACTTTGCCGATGCCGGCTTCCTTGGCGGCCAGCGCTTCATCCATCGCGGCGCGAATGGCGTGGGCGCTCTCGGGGGCGGGCAGGATGCCCTCGGTGCGTGCGAACTGGATGGCCGCCTCGAACACCGGGATCTGCGTGTACGCCTTGGCGTCGATGTACCCCAGCTTCACCAGGTGGCTGATCAGCGGGGAAGCGCCGTGGTAGCGCAACCCTCCGGCGTGGATTCCGGGCGGCACGAAATCGTGGCCCAGCGTGAACATTTTGACCAGCGGCGTGAGCTTGGCCGTGTCGCCGTAATCGTAAGTGAACTTGCCCTTGGTGAGGGTGGGACAGGCGGAAGGCTCGATGGCGAGAATGCGCGGGCCCTTGCCGGCGAAACGGTCCAGCACGTAGGGCAGGGCCAGGCCGCCGAAATTGCTGCCGCCGCCAAAGCAGCCGATCACCACGTCGGGATTCTCGCCCGCCATCTGCATTTGCAGTTTGGCTTCCTGGCCGATCACGGTCTGGTGCATCAGCACGTGATTGAGCACGCTGCCTAGCGAGTAGTTGGTGTCGGCGTGGGCGGCGGCGTCCTCGACGGCTTCACTGATGGCGATGCCCAGGCTGCCGGGCGAATCCGGGTGCGCGGCCAGCACGGCGCGACCGGCGTGGGTTTGTTCGCTGGGGCTCGGAAACACCTCGGCGCCCCACACGTGCATCATCATCCGGCGATAGGGTTTTTGATCGTAGCTGACGCGCACCATGTAGACGGTGCATTCCATGCCGAACATCTGGCAGGCCAGCGCCAGCGCGCTGCCCCACTGTCCGGCGCCGGTTTCGGTGGCCAGGCGGCGGATGCCGGCGCGCTTGTTGTAATAAGCCTGGGCGACGGCCGTATTGGGCTTGTGACTGCCGGCCGGGCTGGTGCCCTCGTACTTGTAATAAATGTGAGCCGGGGTGTCGAGCGCCTTCTCCAGGCGCCGCGCGCGATAAAGAGGCGTGGCGCGCCACAGGCGATAAATGTCCATCACCTCGCCGGGAATGTCGATCAACGGCTTGGGAGAGAACTCCTGCTCGATCAATTCCATCGGAAAGATCGGCGCCAGATCCTGGGGCGCGAGCGGCTGATGAGTGCCGGGATGCAGCGGCGGGGCGAGCGGCTCCGGGAGCGATGGCAGCACGTTCACCCAAACCGAGGGGATCTGTAAGTCGGTAAGAAGGAATTTGGAAGCTTCAGACATGGAAGGCTTATTGTAATACGAGTGTGGGGCGGGCGCCCCCCGGCTCAATTTGGTTACCATGTGACTTCATGTTCGACTGGAAGCAGGACCCGCACCGGCGGCGCAACCCGTTGACGGGCGAATGGGTGCTGGTATCGCCGCATCGCACCGCGCGGCCCTGGCAGGGGCAGTTAGAAGATGTCGCCCGCGCGGCGCAGCCCGAATACGATCCGAGCTGCTACCTGTGCCCCGGCAATGAGCGCGCCGGCGGCGCCCGCAATCCGCCCTACACATCGACCTTCGTTTTCGATAACGACTTCGCCGCGCTGCGGCCCGGCACGCCGCAGGACGTCTTCGACGAGGGCGGGCTGCTGGTGGCGCAAGGCGAGCCGGGCGTCTGCCGCGTGGTGTGTTTCTCGCCCAAGCACCATCTCACGATTGCCCACATGGAGCCGGCCGAACTGCGCCGCGTAGTCGACACCTGGGCCGAGCAATACTGCGAACTGGGCGCGCGCGAAGCCATCCGCACCGTGCAGATTTTCGAAAACCGCGGCGCCATGATGGGCTGCAGCAACCCGCATCCGCATTGCCAGATCTGGTGCAACGCGCATCTGCCGAACGAGGTCGCCAAGGAACAGGCCGCGCAACTGGCGTGGCGGGAAGCGCGCGCGCGGTGCCTGATCTGCGATTACCAGGCGCTCGAAGGCACGCGCCGGGAGCGGCTGGTGGAGGAGAATGCAAGCTGGATGGCGGTGGTGCCGTTTTGGGCGGTGTGGCCGTTCGAAACGATGGTGATGCCCCGACGGCACGTGGCCGCCATCGATAGCCTGGATGACGCCGAGCGCGACGGCCTGGCCGATGTTCTGAAACGCCTGACCGCGCGCTACGACCGCCTTTTTGCGGCGCCCTTCCCGTACAGCATGGGCTTCCACCAGAGTCCGACCGATGGCGAGGCGCACGCGGAGTGGCACATGCACCTGCATTTCCATCCTCCGTTACTGCGCTCGGCGAGCGTGCGCAAATTCCTGGTCGGATATGAATTGCTGGCCGCCCCGCAGCGCGATCTCACGCCGGAAGCCGCCGCCGAGCGCCTGCGGTCGGTGTAATTAGGCGCTGCGGCGCAGGCAGCATATTCTCAAGACCAGGCCGGCGGCAATCCTGCTAATGTGGAACGTTCGGGGCTGCAATCACGAAACAGGGGGAAGAGCGTGCAGATAGTTGCCGGAATCGATCTTGGCGGAACCGCCATCAACTACACCTTGGTGAACGGGCAGGAGCAGTTCCTCATCGAAGGGCTGTGCGAGCATCCCGCGCTGGCCAAGCAGGGGCCGGAAATCTGCCTTCGACAGATTGAGGAGGGCCTCGGAATCGCCGTCGAAAAGGCGGGCGTTGCGCTTGGCGACGTGGTCGCCGCCGGTCTGGACACGCCCGGTCCGGCCAATGCCGAGGGCGTGCTGAGTGCGCGGGGTTCGACGAATTTCGTGCATGCGGACTGGGCCGGGTTCGACATCCGCGCCGGTCTGGAAAAGAAGCTCGGCATTCCCGTGACCTATTTGAACGATGGAAACGCCGGAGCGCTGTGGGGGCACTTCAACATCTTCGGCGCCCACAGCCGGGAGACCACGCTGACGGTGGTGATCGGGACCGGCCTGGGGGGCGGCATCATCATTGGGGAGGATGTGGTGAAAGGCCGGGTGGGATTCGGCGGAGAACTCGGCCACGTGCTGCTTCCCTACCAGAGCATCGCCGGTATCGGCGGCCTGCAGCCGGGATGCAACTGTGGACGCATGGGATGCCTGGAATCGGTGTGCTCGCTCTCGGCGATCGAAAGGTCCTTTCTGCCGTTTTTTCTGCCGCGGTATCCGGGCCACCAACTGGGCCAGATGGGAAATCTACACAATGCGGCCAAGCTGGTGCGGGGTCTGGCGGAGAACGGCGACCCCATGTGCAAGGAGATTTTCCGCGTGCAGGCCCACGCCTTGGGACTCTTCTTCGACGAAATGGTGAATACGTTCGACCCGGACGCCTTCTTCGTGGGCGGCGGCGCCCTGGAAACGCGGGAAGAATTCCAGCGCTGGTTCGTGGACGAAATCCGCGCGGGCATGCCGGCGCAGCGGGAAGAGCAGGCGGGCATACCGATTTACGTGATGCCCAACGGCGACACGGCCGGGGCGCGCGGGGTAGCCATTGAAGCCCTGAAAGGCGCCCGGCAGAGCGGCCTGGCGTAGCTCGCCGGCGGGCAGGCGCAGGTCCCGACAGCCGCCTCCTTACTTCGCGAGCGTATCCTCCACCGACACCTGATTCACTTCCAGCGTGCGGCCAAGCTCCTGGTCGAGCGCGATGCGGCCGTGAACGTAGGCGGCCGCGGCGGCCAGTTCGGCGGATTGCGCGTTAGCCAGGTCGCGGCGCGCAGCCACCACGGTGGAGATGGTGGAAGTGCCGGCTACCCACTTCTTCTCCTCGCCCTGCAACAACCGCTCGATTAATCCGCGGCTCTCGGTCGCCGCTTTGTAGCGGGCGCGCGCCTGCTCCAGCGCCAGCACCTGGCTCGAGATGTTGACCGCCAGATCGTGGCGGGTGCGTTCGGCCGTCAGTTCGGCCTGCCGCTGGCTCAGCACATTGATGGCGTGATCGGCCTGCGCTTGCGTGTTCCACAGATGCTCCGAATAGGAGGCTCCCGCGCTCTGATTGGGGAAATTGCGGCGAAAGGTCTGCGCCAGCGCGTTTCCCACTCCTCCCACGAAATACGGCGCGGGTGTGGTGCCGGGGACGGCCTGCCCGGCCTGGCCGTAGTTGGTGGCGGAAGCGGAAACTCCCAGGTTCGGCAGAACGCCGTTGGCGGTGCCTTCGGCGGCGATTCCCGCCAGGTCCACCGAGAGATTCGCCAGCGCCACTTCCGGACGTTGCCGTATCGCGCTCGCAATCAACTCGTGGAGGCTGGGCAGGTCGTCGATCTCCGGCACGTTCAGCGGATCGATGGCGACGATTTGCGCGCCGGCAAGTTGATCGTCTGCCACCGCGCGGAAGCTCAGGTAATCCTTCAGCGCGTTCTGCCGCACCGCTACGCTGTTGCGAGCCACCACCAGCGCCTGTTCGGCGGCCGCGGCGGCGCTCTCGGCGTTGATCCGGTCCACGGCCGGCGCCGCGCCCACCGCGATCTGCCGGCGCGTGTCCGCCAGAAACTGCGCCGCCACGTCGCGGTTGCGCTGCTTATACTGCAAATCGTTGGCGGCCAGCGAGAGGTCCCAATAGGCGTTCAAAACGCCGCTCACCACCGCCATCAAACGCTGGCGGAAGGCTTGGCCGGCGCCGCCCACCTGCCGCCGGCTGATGCGGATGAAACGGCCGTTCACCCGCTGGCCGAATCCGCGCAGCAGGTTCTGCGAAAGGGAAATCCCCAGGCTGGTGAACGAGGTCGGGTTGAGAACGTCGGTCGGCACCGTTTCGTTCAGATACGAGTCGCTATAGGCCACGCGCGCCGTTCCGCCCGTCAACAAGCCCGCCGACACCTGCCAGTTGTACGAACGCGCGTCGTCCACCAGCGCATAAACGCCGCTTTGGACGACCACGAATTGGGGCGAGGTCTGGTGCGAAAACGCGTCGGTGGTGGAAAGCACCGGGTCGAGTTGCGGTGTAACTGGGCCGATCTGTTGGATCAGCGCCGCGCCCGCCACGGTGGACGAGCCGGACGTACCCACCGTTCCGCCGCCGCCCTGGCTGCCGGCCACGCCCTGCCCGCTGCCCAGGGTCACCGATTCCGAACTGGCTCCGGTGACGCCGCGCAACGCGCCGCCCGATTCCGCGCGTTCCACCGCCCAATCCGCCATCACCAGGCTGTAGCGCGCGATTTCCAGATCGAGGCTGCTCTCGAGCGCGAGCGCAATCGCATCGCGCGCGGTCAGGTGAAGGTTGCCCGCTTGAATCATGCCGCGCAGCCGGCCGGAGCCCGTTAGACGCAGCGGCGGCACCGTTACCGGCTGGTAAGAGCGGACGAACGGCAGCCCTTGCGGTCTTGTTGGAGCGATCGGCAGGGGCGCCTGCGCGGCCAGGGCGCCAGCCAGAGCCGCGGCGGTGAGAATCCGCGAAAGAATGCGCCCGCCGGTGGGCGTTGGCAGGCTGAAGCCCGCCCCACCAGTGCTAGTTGAAAGTGTTCGCATGGCGGCTCCTATTTCTTCCCCGGCAGCGTGGCCGGCAAGGTGGAACGCCGCTCCACCTGCCCGCTGGCCGCTTCCGCCATGCTGATATCGTTGCGTTCGAGCGTCATCCCGACCGCCTGGTCCAGTGCGATGCGCGCGTGCGTGTAATTCGCCATCGACTGCACCTGTTCGCTTTCCGCCGCTACCACGTCGCGTTGCGCCTGGATCACCAGCGCGTTGGTGGATTTGCCGAACTCGTATTTCTTCTTCTCCGCCTCCAGCGTTTCGCGCGCCAGCTTCAGCGTTTCCAGAGCGGTTTCGTAGCGCGAGTGGGCCTGCTCGATGCCGATCAGAGCGTTTCTCACGTCCACGCTCACCTGGGCAACGCTTTTTTCGAGCTGCAGCTCCTGTTGCCGCATCTGCAACTGGTCGGTCGCGAAGTCGGCTTGCGCGGCACGGTTGCGGATCGGAACCGTCAGCGAAATGCCGGCCGTGTAATTGGGGAAGTTGCGGCGGAAAATCTGCGCCAGCAAACTGCCATAGGCGCCGTAATAGTACGGGTCGGGTGCGCCAAATCGATCGCCCACATTGAGTGGGTTGGGCGCGCCCACCTGGGCCTGGTTGGTGAAAGAGGCGAACGCTTGCAGCGACGGTTTCAGCGCGCTCCGGTCTCCGCTCAGCACCAGGAGCTGGCTCTGAATGTTGATGCGATTCTGCTCCAGGTCGGGCCGCTCGCCGAGCGCCTGCTTGACCAGGTCTCTGAGCGGCGCCAGGCCTTCCTGCTCCGGCACCTGGATCGGATCCAGCGTCACGATGTGCGCATCCTCCAGGGCCGGATCTTCCATGCCGCGCCGGCTCAGCGCGTTCTTGAGCACGATTTCCTGCTGCAGCAGGTTGGTTTGGGCGATCAGCACGTCCTCCGAGCGCGCCGGAATCTCCGCCTGCGCCCGCGTCACTTCAATCGCCGCTATCGCGCCCGCGGTTAGCTCCTTCTTATTGTCTTCGTAAAGCTGGCGCGCCGCGTCCAGCGAGAGCCGCTTCAGGCGCAAGTCTTCGTTGAACGCCACCAGGTCCCAGTACAGGTTCAGCACCGCCGAAACGGTGGTCATCACCTGCTGCTTCAGTTGCAATTCGGAATAGCGCGAGTTGTTGCGCGCAATCCGTATGTAGCGGTTGTTCACCGATGCGCCGAAGCCCTGCAACAGGTTCTGCGAAATATTCAGGTTCAGGCTGCCCTGCGTCAGAGGATTCAGCAGAGCTGTGGGAATGTTCACGGTGGCCCGGGTGCTGGCGTAGTTGAGGTTGAACGCGGCCCCGTTCATGAATTGCTGACTGTATCCGACGTTGAGGTTCTGATAGTCCTCGACTACGGCGTTCGATTCGTACAGCACCAGGTTGCTTTGCGGATAGGAGTTGTGGCCGAAATAAGCCGAGACATTGAACATCGGGTCGGTCTGCGGAATGAGTGCGCCGATCTGCCCGGTGATGCCGCCGCCGGAGCCCACCCCCGCGCCGCTCGCCAGGCTGGTGCCGCTCACGTTGATGCCCGCCAGGCTCACCGATTGCGGTCCCGGCGCGATCGCCGTCGAGGGCGACCGCAGCGCGCCGCCCACCCGCGCGCGGTCGATATCCTGGCGCGCCATCAGCGGGCCGTAACGCTGGATTTCGATATCGATGTTATTCTCGAGCGCTAGCGCCACCACGTCGCGCGCGCTCAAGTACAGGCTGCCCGATCGTATCAGGCCGCTGAGGCGTGCCGAGTTGGTGAGATTCACCGCCGGCACCGCGCGCTGCTGGTAGGCCCGAGTCAAAAAGCCCAAGGGCCGCGCACGCGGCGGCAGGATGGCGATGTTGGACGGCTGAGCCGAAGCCGGCCAGGCCCACCACGCCAGCAACCAAACTAGATAGCAGACGCGGAACGGACTGCGCGGAAAGAGAGTCATTCCCCATCCGCGGTGCAATCCTCGGGCCGACCGTGGGGCGGACGCCCTCGTCCGCGCCGGACCCCAGGGTCCGGCTCTCCGCGGACCGTGTTCTACAGCCTAAGGCAAGGCTGACGGGGGCGTCGTCCCCAGAGGGGACCCCAGGTCCAGGGGGACCACCCCACTGTCCCATTTCGAGACGAGGTGTCCGCCTGCGAACACTCCGCTTTTAGTGGCGGTGGAACTGATCGCCCGGCCGCCAGTCGGGCAGCTTGTCCTGGTTGGCGATTTCGTCGCCGAGGATGAAGCCGAACTCGGCCGCCTGCGCCACCGAGGTGAAATCCCAATCTTCGCGATATTCGTCGGACGGGTGATGGTAGTGCAACCGGTTGTACTCCTCCCACATCCGCAGGCCGTAGCCGGGCGGTTTGCCGTAGAACTCCGTGCCCACGCCGATCGAAAAGGCGGGAATGCCGGCACGCGCGAACGAAAAATGATCGGATCGGAAGTAGTGGCCTTGCTCGGGCTGCGCATCCGGCTGGATGTCGAGCTGCAGCCGCCTGGCGACATTCTCGGCCAGCGGCAGCACGCTCGTGCGCTCCGCGCCGCCGATCTCGATTTGTTTGGCGCGGCCCCAGGGAGGGACGGCGTCGAAGTTGAGATCGATGGCGGTCCTGGCGGTGGGAATCACCGGCCGCTGTGCATAGTATTCCGAGCCCTTCAGCCCGCCCTCTTCGGCCGTCACGAAAAGAAACAGCGCCGACCGCCGCGGCTTAGCTCCCAGCGCCGCCCACGCGCGCGCCAACTCGAGCACTATGCCGCAGCCGGTGGCGTTATCGATGGCGCCGTTGTAAATCGAGTCGCCATTCACCGGCGTGCCAATCCCCAGGTGGTCCCAGTGCGCGCTATAGATCACCGCTTCGTCTTTCAGCTTGGGATCGCTGCCCTCCACCCGCGCCACCACGTTGCGCGTGTTCAACTCGCGCATGTGCGAAACCATTTTGGCGTGAAAGCGGATTCCCAGCTCGATTGGCTGGAAGCTGGCCTTTTCGGACGCGGCCAGCAGCTCGTCCACGGTCTTGCCCGCCAGCCCGAGCAGTTTTTCGCCGGCCTCGCGCGATAGCCAGCCGGCGCAGGAAAGCGCGCGCTCGCCGGCGGCCAGCTTCACGTATGGCAGCTCGCGCGCCCAGGAGCCGCGCACCACCTCCCAGCCGTAGCCGGCGGTCGGCGTGGTGTGGATGATGAGCACGGCCCGCGCGCCGCGCCGCAGCCCTTCCTCGTATTTGTAGACCCAGCGGCCATAGTAAGTGAGCGCGCGGCCGTCGAAGAACTTCGGATCGTCGGAAGTGGGCTCGTTGGTGAACTCGACCAGCACCTTGCCGGTCACATCCACGCCTTTGAAATCGTCCCAATTCCATTCGGGTGCGGTGATGCCGTGGCCGACGAAGACCGCGTCGGCGTCGAAGCTGGTGCTATCGCGCTGGCTCATGTCGATGCCCACCAGGTCGTCGAGCAATTTGAAATCGATGGTCTTGCCGCCGGCCGTCGCGGAGAGTTCCGTCTCCGGCTGCGTCGCGACACCCACCAGCGGCACTTTCTGGAAGTAGGTGCCATTGTCGCCCGCCGGTTTGGCGCCGGCGGCGGCCAGTTGCCGGGCGATGTATTCGGTGGCCAGGTCGCCGCCCCTGGTTCCCACGCCGCGGCCTTCCAGCAGATCGCTCGAAAGATATTTCACGTCTTCGCGAATGTGCTGCGGGTCGATGGGCCCCGGCTGCGCCGCCAGCGCTGCGCCACACCAAAAGGGCAAGCTAAAGCATGCCCCACCAAGAGCGGCCAGGCGGATCGATTTCTTCATAGCTGTTATGCTATCGCACGCGCGGCGGTCCATAGGCAGAAGTAGGACGAGAACTTCGCCATTTCTGGGTCGCACACCCGCTGTCTTTCCCGGTGGACCGGCCGCAGCGCTCGTGCGATATCATCACGAAGGGACCTCGTTGCTTCAATCAGCAAGATTTGGCCAGCATGCAACAAACTTTCCAGGAGATCACCCATGAAGAAGTTGATGCTATGGACCGTCGCTCTCGCATCGTTGTCGGGCGGCGCCTTGTTCGCCCAGGATGTAACCGGCACCTGGCAGGGCGCATTACAGGCCGGTAAACAGGAACTGCGGACGGTGGTCAAGATCTCGAAGGCGGATGGGGGCGGCCTGAAGGCTCTCTTTTACAGCATCGACCAATCGGGGCAGGGCATCGGCGGCACGGTCACTCTACAGGGTTCGACTATCAAAATATCCCTCCCTGGGATAGGGGGCGCCTATGAGGGAAAGCTGAATGCGGACGGGAGTTCGATCACGGGGACCTGGACCCAGGGCGGCTCGCCTTTGCCGCTGAACCTGAAGCATGTCACCGACGAGACGGCGTGGCCGATTCCGGAGCCTCCCGTCCGGCTGAAGCCGATGGCGGCGGATGCTACCCCGGTGTTTGAGGTGGCCACCATCAAGCCGAGCAGACCTGAAACCCAGGGCAAAGGAATCATGGTGCGCGGCCGCAATTTCTCCACGGTCAATACGTCCCTGAGCGATCTCATCACGTTCGCGTATGCGCTTCATGCCCGGCAGATCACGGAGGGACCGGCCTGGCTCGAATCCGAAAAGTACGATCTGACTGCGAAGCCCGACGCGGAGGGTCAGCCCAACGATAAGCAATGGAAGACCATGCTGCAGAAGCTGCTGGCGGATCGCTTCAAGCTCACCTTCCATCGCGACAAGAAAGAGCTCTCCGTATTCGCGATCGTGGTTGGAAAGAACGGACCCAAGCTCACCAAGAGCGCAGGCGATCCGAACGGCCTTCCCGGCCTGTTCTTCCGGGGACTCGGGGACTTGCCCGCCCGGAATGCGACCATGGCGGATTTCGCCGGGGTAATGCAGACCGCCGTCCTGGATCGTCCGGTGGTGGATCAAACCGGGCTCTCGGGCAGGTTCGACTTCGAACTGAAATGGACGCCCGATGAGACTCAGTTCGCCGCTCTTGGGGTCAGGGTTCCGGCCCCGACCGACGATCCCGCGGCGCCGCCGGATCTGTTCACTGCAATTCAGGAACAACTGGGTTTGAAGTTGCAACCTACCAAAGCGCCCGTCGAGGTCCTGGTTATTGACCACGTAGAAAAGCCCTCCGAGAACTGAGGCTCTTGAGATTCGAACTCACGACCTCTTCCATGCCATTTAAGAAATATCAATCACTTACGGACACTTGCCCAAGCAACCGGTCGCAATAGTAACCGCGCAACCGACTGATGGCGATCCGCCAAGAACCAGCAACTGCCGCGTTGTACGCCATCAATAGCGCGTCACGCGACATATTTCCACCAGAAACAAAAGACTTAGCAAGAGGCGACCTGGACTCCGGTGGACGCCACGGGCGGCTTTTGGGCGTTTGGACTCCACGCGGACTCCAGGACTCTCCACACTTGGAATTGGCACCCGGCGTGCCCTCACGCGCGCGGTCGCAAGCCGTCGTGATTGTTGTCTGCTTGGGCAGACAACAGATGATTTCTCTATAAGGATGATGCCCACGTGGAGCGGTGACCGCCTTCGCGGCTTCGCAAAGCAAACTTGTGTTTTCGCAATATTGCGAATAGACTAGGATCGAGTGTCCAAGACCAGAGTCGCCCTCTACCGGGAGGAAGACGGATCGTGCCCGTTCATCGAGTGGTTCGACAAGTTGCCGGTGAAGGTGCAGGACAAGTGCTACCTCCGGTTGGAGCGCCTGCGCGAGATGGGCCACGAACTGCGTCGGCCCGAAGCGGACTTCCTCCGAGACGGCATCTACGAACTGCGCGTCAGCCTGGGAGGCGTTCACCACCGGATCCTGTACTTCTTCCACGGCGCGGTGGCGGCCGTGGTCTCTCACGGTCTCGCGAAAGAGCGGGTGGTCCCGCCGAAAGAGATCGATCGCGCCGTTGAGCGCAAGAAGCGGTTTGAGGCAAATCCGGCGAAGCACACTTATGAGGAGGCTTGACCATGCCAGATAACAAAGCAAAGACTCTGAAACCGACCAGCGACGCGGTGGAGATCCTTCACCACCGGTTCTACGAAGGCAAGCCGGCCCGGCTGAAGAACCTGGAAGAGGCGCGCGCCAATGAAGAGATCGCCCGCAAAATCCAAGAACTGAGGGCTGCGGCGGCCCTCACCCAAACTCAGCTTGCCAAGCTCATAGGCACCACCGCATCGGTCATCTGCCGCCTTGAGGACGCCGATTATGAGGGCCACTCCCTGGCGATGTTGCGCCGAATAGCAGGCGCGCTGAATCAGCGGGTCGAGATCCGTTTTGTACCGATCCGGCGGTCGGCCTAACCTCTACGATGTTATGCGAGTAAGGTGGGCGACGAGCCGGTTTCCGTGGAGACCATCGGCGCCTGCTCTTGAAAGCCACAAGGTCTGGGCGCAAGGAATCGAAGGCGGCCACCGGGTCGCCTCCGAATTGCTGGCGTCCAGCCTGTAGAAAAGCTCGCGCCGCCACTTCACGGCCGCCAGCGTCCTGCTGGCGGCTTTCTCTATTTGGGCGCGTCGTCCGCAACGGGCGGCAGCAACGCCACCAGGAACTCCGCGCTGCAAGCCTTCCACGTGTTTCCGACGCGCTCATCCATTACATCGAACGGCGCGGCCGAGGCCAAATCCCCCGAGTTTTCTTCTCATTAACTTCGAAGGATTCTCATTGGCGTTATCATCGTAGAGGGCGAATGTCATGTCTCGCTTTTCGGGAAAGCACCACCTGGTTCAAGCGATCCGCGACGGCGTTGGAGAAATGCATCGGCTGCACGTTCGTCAGGGCTGGTACGACGGTCACGATCTCATCAATTGGATGAATAGTAATCGCAACGAAGAACTCAACGACATCATCGACTATTACCGCCCCTCTGGGGCTGATCCGGTCCACATTGCGACTATCCAGATTGGCAATTTCTTAAAGAACCGGCTTGGGCAGCAGAAGATAACGGAACAAACTTCCCCGCGGCAAATCACCCTACGAGGTGGAGCGAACCGCGATGGGCACTGCAATGTGTCAGTTTGGCAAATTTCTCACGATACGGCGCTCGGCAACTGCAGGGACAGAACTGCTCGCGACTCCTGATGATCGGGAGGTTGCCGATGTACTGTAGCGCGTGCGGCGCTTCTTTGGATGCCCCCAAGAGTTTCTGTCCGTCTTGTGGGCAGCCTCTGATCGGTGGGGAAACCTCTGCTAATACAGGCGCGATAGGACCGCCGAATACTGGCCACCGCCGCTTAACTCTGGTCGTGGCTTTCATTGTTCTCGGCGCGGTGGCTGTTGTTGCAGTTGTAGTTCTCGCGTTTGCGCCAGCATCGACGTCCTCACCCGGTGCCACGTACTATAAGACGATCGCTGAAGTCCGCGCAATGCGAGGAAACGCCGTCGACACCCCGTTACGCGTGGGGGGCTCTGTCCAGCGGGGATCTGTTCAGCGGAATGGCCGAAATGTGCGCTTCGTGCTTTACGCGGACGCTTTGCAGATGCAGGTTCTCTACGACGGCGCAGATCCCTTACCCGTGGCATTCCGCGAAGCCGCCACCGTGCTTGTCAGCGGAAAACTGGGCCACGATGACGTATTTCACGCGAGCAAAGTCTCGGTCTCAAACTTCGACTTCAAACTCGAACCCATTCCTCCTGCCAAGCCCGAACTTTTCATTCGAGCCGAAGACTTATTCGACCAATACCAACAAAATGAGGTCAAGGCAGATCAGCTTTACCGGGGGCGCTACATTGAGGTTTACGGGCACGTTTGGCGCGTCGGCAAAGACATTCTTGATAATGCCTATATCTCCTTTCGTGTGGGCAGTCCCGTTCTAGCGGTGAAGTGCGCCTTCTCGGATACCCCTCCCGCGTGGGTTAGAGATGTCGGGCCGGGGACGAGCATATCCCTCGTATGCAAGGGCATGGGCAAATCGATGGATGTCATGCTTGGTGACTGTCGGGCCGGGGGTATCGGCTTTACATCGAACACCGCACCGGAAAAATAGCCATAGCCAGATCGTTGAACGCGCGGGCCAGAGTCGGCGTGCCGCGCGACGTCGCCTGTGTCCTCCTGCCACCACCGCACAATCACGTCGCAGTACTTCGGGTCTAGTTCAATAACGCGCGCCTCGCGGTTGGTGTGTTCGCACGCGATCAACGTTGTTCCGGACACGCCGAACGGATCGAGGATCGTGTCGCGGGTCTTGCTGCTGTTTCGCAGCGCGCGCTCGACCAATTCCGCCGGCTTCGTGGTAGGGTGCTGCAGGTTCGCCATCGGCCGCTTGATGAATCAGACGTTGCCCTGGTTCCGGTCGCCGCACCGGAAGTTGCGTCCCGTCGCTCCAAACACCTTCCTCATCCACTTTGTCGTCGGGAAATGTGCAGATGCTCGGGTACCGGGCCGTTAGCGCGTCGTGCAACTCACGGACTATAGGTGGAGGTGGCCCCTGCGAACTGATAACGCTGTCGAGTACTTCCCATGCTGCGTTGTCCTCTGCGGGGACAGCCGGAGTCCAGATGGCGACGTTTCAGCTCATGGCATTTCGAACAACGATTGTCTCTTCAGTTGCCTCCCGACCATGACAGTAGAGCCACTGGCTGGAGTCCAAATTTGGCGAATTTGGACTCCAAATGGACTCCGCGTGACCTCTTCCGCGACGTGGAAGAGCGCAAGCATTTTCGTAAGTCTATGTTTTGTTGGGCTTTGTTTTGGTGGACCTGGTGAGATTCGAACTCACGACCTCTTCCATGCCATGGAAGCCAGATCAATCGCTTACAGACAAGGTCCTCGTGGTTTCATGCACTTACCGACGCCCATTTTGGACCGCGTTTGGACCGCGTGACCTCTTCCATGGTTTTCCGGACCCTGCCCAGACCGCGTAATCCCGTTCCGTTCGGACCTCGCTGGCCATGCGCGTGCTTCGTCACGCGCACGCGCTGATATCGACGTTTGAAATGCGTCCGTTGGGCAGACATTTTTCCCTTTTCTCGCGCTATAAAGGGTTTTTTCATCCCATGCACCCCACGGAGAGCTTTGTGGCATCGCCGCCGGCCATCGCGCGGTCCTCAAGACGCCACCCGGTGCGGCTGGCCGCGCCGGTTCCGGCGGAAACGCATGTGGAGATCCACGACGTAGTTCCGCGCCCACTCCCGACCCCGCATGGCCACCACCTGTGGGATGCCCGGACACCGGAAGGCGCGTTCGATCAACCCCTCGCGGTCGCCGGCCTCGATCACCGCGTGGCACGCCTCGCACGCCAGCCAGTCCTCAACGCTCTTGGACCCGAACGAATCGTGGAACGTCACCGCCGGATACCGCCACAACGGGTTTGCACCGGAACAGAAGTCGCAGATGGTCGCGCCGGTCATGTGGTTGAACACCGGCACCTGCCGTTCGCCTTCAGCATCTCGTGAACGCCGTCGAGCCGATCCGAAAACCGCTGGAGGTTATCGAGTGTCTGCTCCCGCGCCAGTTCCACCGCCACGTACTGGCCGTGCGCGTTCATCGGACAGGCCATGGCCAGGAGGAGGCGAGCTTCGGCCTCGTCGCCAACGGAATAGACTGGCAACCGTCCCTTCGGGAGGCTTCGACCGAAGCCCACGATCACCGCTCAGTAGATTTTGATGGGCTGGCTGTATCGACTCATCCGCGGCTCCTGGGTAGCAGGAAAACCTTCACGCGTCCCCGTTTCCGTTCCCGTTGCCGTTGCCGCCATGCTTTTTCCCGTTCCCCCGCAGGGCCAGCGCCAGCGTCCACGCCAGGGCCGGTATCGCACGGAAGATCGCGCCCAGGTCTTCATGGCCGTTTTTGATCGAGATCTTTCCAAGAGCCATGCGGTGCGTCGGCGAGGGCGAGGCCTGGCGCCGCTCCCACCGCGAAATTCTGCCCCGGCTCATCATCTCTTCGCCCTTGCGCGCTCCCCACTTGTTCATCTCGGCAGCCAGCCGTAGCTGGGACCACTGCATCCTTTCGCGCAGGACTACCACGGCCACGCTCATCGCTTTACGCATCAACCTCGTGGTTCCTTTCACGGGGACCCTCCCACGCCGCAAACCGGGCACGGGCGAACCAAACCTCCAACCGAAACACGCTCCAAGCCTTCACACCACGGGCATGCTTCGCCGGCAGCCAGAGTCGGAATCACTATTCCAGGCATGCCTGGAGGATCATCGACGGCGAAGAAGAACGCCTTGAACCCCTCGCCGCGCGGCCCGAAACAGTCGCTGGTTATGTGGACGCCCTCGCGGCTGCCGTAAATCGTGGCGACCACAATTCCGGCGCGCACAACCTCGACGATGGCTTCCTGTTCCCGTCCAGGCTGGAGGTGCCCGCGCCTGCGAAGCCTCAGCACACTGCGCTTGCTCACGCCATCGTCTTCCATTAACCCTTCCTCACCCTCGCGATCTGGAGATCCTGGCCGCGCAAGTCCCGCCAGCCACCCGGGTGGTGGAGGGCGAAGAAGCCGACCATCTGGCCTTCGTGCTCATGGCGGATGACGACCAGGAAGTCCACTCGCCATTCGTGCATGATTTGCTTCGCCTGGTGCGATACCGATTCCGGGCCGAGATCGGGCATCTCGTAGGGCGTCGCCGCCTCGATCACTTCGCCCACCACCTGGCCTGGCGGTCCAGCAACCAGCACGCGGTCGCCGACGGCAAAAGGACGCTCGCCCGCCGCCAGTTCGCGGACGCGCGCCTTGATGAACGGGAGTTCGCACTTCGGGCACCAGTAGTGAGCCGGCCCCCACCCCTTCGGGGCTTCGGTGAGAACCGCGCCGCACAGCGGGCATGCCGGATTCCGTTTCATCGGTTTTCCCACGCGGGCGCAAGCAGGTGGCTCCGGCACACCGGAGTCAATGGCATGTGGACCTTGCCGGAGTCCTTCGGAATGATTGCCGCCATCGTCTTCGCCTTGAATGAAATCAGCAGCGTCCAGTGCGTCTTGCTCTTCCTGCCGCACTCGGCGCATGGCACAGCCCTGCTGTACCGGAGAAACCGAACGGTCGCGCGCTGTTCCTCCGTGAACATGCGATTCGGTCTTGCCTCGAAAATCTGAACGGCGTTTGCGGGCGTTCCTTCCTGGTTCTTCATGCTCAGTTGTTCTGATGGCGCGCCAGCAAGCCGAGTAGCACCCGCCGCACCACGCGGGCGATGTCCTTCAACTGCTGCTCGGGAATACGGATCTCCATGAACGGTTCAGGCGGATGCTCCTCGAAGTACTCCATGGCCGCGCGCGCCGCCTCCCGCCGCGTCGCGCCAGGCGGGTCGTCCTCAACGCCGCCGTAGCACGGGCACGATCCCTTCTGGTGGCCCACCGACCCGATGACCCCGCGAATGAAGCACTCGAAGTGGAACGGTCTCGGATCGCCGTTGAGGAACACGCCCCGATCGCCGACCACGATCCTCTCGTCGCAGTGGGCGCACTCGAGGCCGATGGGTGTCTCGACCCTATCCGCCGGGTCGCACGCGGGCGCTAGCCATGATTCGCCAAACCAGTTCACAATCCGCCCTCCTTGGTGGGTTCGTGCTGGCTGGCGCGCTGCCAGATCTCCCACAGGTCGGGGAAATCGCGGCGGATGCCCTCCAGCTTGACGGTCATGCGGGCCGAGAGGTTCGAGAGTTCCGCGATGTTGCCGATCAGTTCGCCGAAGACCGGGTTCTTGAGAATGTCTTCGCGGGTGGATGCCTCGTGGATAAGCGCGTCGCTCATCGCCGCCAGGCGCATGTAGATCGTGTGGAAGTGATTCACCGGCGCCGCTGCGGTGGCCGGTGGCACCCAGGTTTTATTCATCGCCATGCTTCCTTCCACTCGACCGAGCGTTGTCCATCGCGTTCAACGCCGCCGAAACCGTTTGGCAGCCTCGCTGATCGGCAGGCCGTGCGCGAACGCGTACCGCCGGACCTTCTGGCACCGGCTCTTCTTGTTCCCTCTTCCAGCGCAGACAAACTGTTTACTCGCCCCGACCTCCGGCCGATCGATTTCCTCACCACACACTTCGCAGAGGACCGGAGCACGTTTCGAACGGCGGATGATCACCGGGCGTTTGCCCGGTATCCAGGCGTAAATGCGTGGTTCGCGGATCACGACCCGGAGCCGCACGCCAGCTCGCTTTGCCGCCGTGTGAATTGAGGACTTCATGCTTGTGATGGACTCATCCGGGCTGAACACGAGTTCCAGCGCATCGTCGGCTTCCAGGTAGGCGAGACGGTTGACCACACGGTCCCAATAGCCCTTGCTGAAGCTTTCCCGGTTCTCGGCGGGAATCTCGCGCTGCTTCAGCACACGATCCGCCGGCTCTCTGCGTTTTTTGACAAGGTTTCGCACTCTGCATCGCGATGCGATCCATAGGGAAGGTCAAATGGTGTCGCCCTTTCAACTTCTGCTGTCGTTCAATCGGTATTCGCCGGGACCGATCTTGGTAAAGACTCCTTGTTCAGTGAGTTTGCCGACCTTGGTATACATCGTCGTCGTGTAGAAAGAATGCTTGATGCCGCGCGTCTTCCCTTCGTTCGCAGCGCGAAACTGCGCGAGGTTGAGCCTGCCGCCGGCCTGCTTTGCCCACGCGATCAAGACCTCAGCCTGAAGCTGGCCGCGACCGGCGTTCGACGTGGGCGGTGTTGGCGTCGCATTCGCCTGCCGGCGGCTTGCGGGCTTCCGGGCGGCTCCCTTTCGCGCGTGGTGCGCCGGGGGCTTTGGTGGCGCTTGCAGCAACGGCGGCGGTATGGCCGGCCCGTGGAACGCGGCCATCCCGGCGGTGAAGCCGTTTCCATTGAATCCCGGTAGTTCGCTGAGGTTCTGGATCATGCCCTGCGATAGCAGGAAGTGGACCAACTGCGTGTTGTTGGCCGTGAGCAGGTCGATCTGCTGCTGGTTGCGCTGGATCGTTGCGAGAATTTCCTGCATGTTCATCGTGACTTTCATGCGGTCCTCGTGAGTGCCTTGATGGTCCGGATGTACGAAGAGAAGGTCGTCGACGGCTGCTTGCGGAATATGTCCGTGTCGTCGAACACCTGGCGGGCGCGCTTCCCGAGATTCGTGAGGACGAAACCGCCGCGGCTCTTCTCGAACTGGATGTAGCCGCGATGGAAGAGGCTGCCGAAGCTTCGCTGGTCCACCAGGAGCGCATTGTCGGTGTCCATCACGAAGCTTGGCCGCTCATCGGTGAAAAGCCGGAGCGCGGCGTATTGCCGGTTGCTGAGGAGTACTTTCGCCGGGATGCCATTCAGCTTGCCGGTTAGCATGTGCGACGCCAGGGTTCCCCCCTCCGAATTCGCACAGGACAGATTAAACAGGAAGCGCGTGCGAACAGACCAATTTTAGAAATCGCGCCACGCGTCTGTCCGAAAGCACCGAGCGTCCTGGGGGGAAACATCGCATCCTTCGCCGCCGAGGGACTCGACCGTAATTCCTTGCGAATCAGATATTTATGTGAAATTCAGGAAGGCTGCCGGCCGCGCGAGTAGTAATCGACTGCCGTATCTTCTTTGGGAGTACAGACAGCCACCGGTAGCGCGGTTGAGGGCGCAATTCGCGTCGGCAGTGCTCGTGGCTGGTTGGCGCAGACCGACGCGTCATCAACCCTTCTTGCGCTTCCGAAGATGACGGGCAAGTCCCTCGACCAGTTGCTCCGGTGCGACGTCGAAAGCTTCGCAGATTCGCAGCAGAGTGAATAAAGTAATCGGGCGCCCGGACTCAACCATTTGCCAATGGCGGACGCTGAACCCATACGAGATCATGTCCTCCTGGGTGAGCTTGCGCTCCATCCGGTAGGACCGAACTCGATGCCCCAACGCACGGAAGAACCGTGAATAGTGCGCCGGGATCTCTCTGCTGGCACCCACATCTCCAGCCTGGATTTGCACGAGCAAAAACACCACGAGCAAAAATGCGTATTCTTTCGTGGCAAGCGGGTTGGATGTGATACAATCTAAAGGTCCTGACAAGCACCGTGCCGGGTTGGTACAAGCCGATGAAGTTCATTGCAGCCTCGAGTTTGTGCTTTGAATCGCCGGGCGACTTCGGCTATTGTTCCTGGGGCCCGAGCCTCAGCGTCCTCGGTCATGCCTGAAACAAGAGATGATCTTCCGCCGGAACTTGTGCTTGAAGCACTGAAGAAGGTGCTCGACAGCAAGACGTTTTCCACCGCGCCGCACATGGCCACGCTGCTTCGCTTTTGCGTCGAGGAGACCTTGGCCGGCAACAGGCAGAGCCAGCGTCGCATCGCGATGGCGCTCGGGTACAGAGAGTTTGATGCTGTCCAGGATTCCAACGTTCGCAGGGAGGTCGGCCGCCTCAGAATCAAATTGCGCGACTATTATGACCAAGAAGGTGTAGCCGGTCCAATAATCATTTCAATCCCGAAGGCGTCTGCGAAAGACGGATACTCGGCCGAGTTCAAGCTGCGGCAGCAGATAGTAGCGGAATCGCAAAATCCACGTTATCTTCAACTCACTTGCGAGGCGCGTCATCTCTGGGGCCAGAGGATGCCGGACCCCACGACGGAGGCGATCCGGCTGTACGAGGAGGCGATAAGAGAGGACCTGGACCATTCAGCCAGCGCCCAAGCGGGCCTATCCGAATGCTACTGCTTCCTGGCCCTCTGGGGATTTCCTCCCCACGACACCATGCCGAGAGTCAAGGAATGGGCTCTCAAAGCCATAAGCGCCAATCCCGGCAGTGCCGCCGCCCACGCTGCTCTTGCCTTCGCCACAACCGCCTACGAATGGAACTGGCCGCTGGGTGAACAGCTCTTTCAGAAAGCTCTGGCGCTGGCACCGCAATCGGTCGAGGTGCGTTGTTGGTATGCGAGCCATCTGATTTGCGTCGGCAGGTTTCCCGAAGCGATCAAACAGGCCCGAAAGGCTCAGACGTTGGAGCACGATCCAAGCGCCGTGGTCCTGAGCCACGTTGCCAAAATCCTGTACGTCGCCGGAGACCTGGACCACGCCTTTGATTTGCTTCAGCTTACGTTGCAGATCAACCCTCATTTCTATTTCAGCCATTGGTATCTCGGGCTGCTCTTGTTGGATCGCGGCGACGCTGATGTTGGGTTGGAGCACCTGCGCCGGGCGGCGGCCCTCGCGCCGGAGAGCACCGGCGTCTTGGCCAGTCTGGGCTTCGCTCTAGCCGTACTGTGCCACCGGCAGGAGGCCGTACGTTGCCTCCAGACCCTGAAGGCCATGCGCGAATGCCACTACGTGCCATCCACTGATTTGGCGACCATTTACGCCGGTCTCGACCAAATCGAGGATGCTCTGGACGCTCTGGAGCAGGCTTTTGTGGAGAAATGCCTCTTTTTAACTTGGCTCCCTGCTTGGCCACCGTACAAACGCCTACGGGACGACCCGCGTTTTGCTGGAATGGTGAAGCGGCTCGGCTTAAGCGGGGGAGACCTTCACCAACCAGTTCAGCAACGTCCTTAACGTTAAGTACTTCCCCGCACAGTTGCTTTGCGCTATACTCCTGGCCGGGCGACCCAGAATCTCGGCGGCGTGTGCGTGGCATGCCCGCGACGTCTGTGCCACAAAGGGGTTGTCGGCAGGCGCAGATCGGGCTCTTCTGCTACTAGAGAGAGCTTGTTGGTCGCGAGCGGGTCGGATTCAGCGTGCCGGGACGTTGTCAAAAAGGAGTAACCCTATGACCCGGCGAGCCGGATGTGAAATCGCAGCGGCACTTTTCCTTCTCGTTGTACTTGCGCCCACTGTCGGCGCGCAGATCACGGTGTTGTCAGGCGCAAGCTATCAGCCCGTCGTCGCACCAGGATCGTTTGCATCGCTTTTCGGGAATGGTCTTGCTCCGTCGATCGCAGTGGGCAGTCCAGGGTCGAACGGCAGCTATCCGAAGCAACTCAACGGCTTGACGGTCACGGTCGGCGGTGTCGCCGCAGATCTTGTGATGGTCTCCCCAAGCCAGATCAACTTCGTGGTGCCTCTCTCGGTACCGTACGGTACGGCCAGCGTGTCCGTGGGCGATGGACTTGAGACGATTGCCGCCGGCAGTGTGAGCATCTCACCTACGGCTCCTGCGATCTTCACGACGGATGCCAGCGGAAGCGGTTTCGGGGCTGTTCTGGATGCCGTCGATTACTCTCCCCCTCCGTTTACGCTAAGCACTTCAGAAGGCGGTGGACACGTTACAACCTATGCCGCTGTGTTCGGAACAGGATTCCGCTATGCGGGAGGGACCTCCCCCTCGGACTCCCCGGGCGACGTTTCGCGGCATGTCACTGCCGTCGTAACCGATCCTCAAGGCCACAGTTGGCAGCTACCCGTGTTATACGCCGGGCCTGCACCCGGCTACGAAGGCCTCGACCAGATCAACATTCAATTTGTCGATGGTATCAACACTGAGGCGGACTTGACGCTTACCATTTACGCCGACGCGGTTCCGTCAAACCCAGTGTACTTGTCGCTCCGCAGCAAGACCTTGCTGGCGCTGTCGGCGGTAGCCCCGACGAGTGGCAGCCCCGGATCATCGATAACACTATCTGCTGCTGGTCTGCTCGATACCACCCGATTCATGGTGTCGACTCGGCAGTATGCTGTTTTCACTCTTTCCGACGGAACCCAGGTTCGATCGGAAATAGGAAACGTGACAGGTTCTGCTGGCGAGGTGCTTGTTCCCGCAGCACCAGGCAGCACGGCAAGTTCATACTACAACGGCCCGGTGAAACTGTGCGTCTTTGTAGATTTGCAAACCGCCTGTCTCCCGTTCGCAATTGCAGCACCACCACAAACCGGCCAGCCGGTGGGAGCCCTACTTTTGGCGGCCACACGCACCGCCATCAGCAATGCGATAAATTCTTTACCGCCGGACACAGACCCTGCGCTGAAGGCTCTCATCACCTCCGGGACGCAAGCCCGACTGGTCACACTCGAAAAACAGATTGCGGACGCCGTCAATGGCCATCCTGACACGGTTCAGACCTCAGATCTCAATGGCATGCCAATAACGGTCGCCATGGACCTTGCGATGATTCAGCGACTCGAGGGACTGTTGGCGGCCAACCCATATGCGGCGGTCAGCCTCGACTCCGCACGATTCCAAGCCGCCGCTGCCCCTGCTTCTTCCCAAAGCTGTCAACTGTCACAGGAAGGTTACCTGTATAGTCGCAAACAGGCTTTTGATGCGGGACAAGCGGGCGTAGACCTCTTTTCCAATAAAATACGCAACGTGGCCAACAACATCACCCAGGGCTGTTTCAACGCATTGGCCAAGGTCGGAGCCAGCGCTCTCAATGGCGTTTGTCTGACACTAGGCAACACTGTTTCGTTTGTTGAAAGCTCAGTGGATGACATTTTCGCCCTCGGCGACTACGGTGTTGTGTTGGTTCAGCTTCTTCAAGAATGGAACGATCCGATATTTCTCCAGTCCATCCAAGCCGCTCCCAGCCAAGCAAGCCTATCCTACGCCTCTCCAACGAGTTCCTTCGATATCGTGGGAACACTCGCTTCGAAGAGCGGGGGTGTCCTGCTGGGAGATGTGGTGTCGAAGTTCGTGTCCGACGAGATTACCTCTAAAATCGTTGATGACGGTCGCGCCTTGGCTGCGCTAAACCCGATACCGTTCTGCGGGATCGGTGGATGTCAAGGATATTATGATTTCCTCAACACAGTTGCGGACTACTTCCAGAATCGAATTGTATCGAAATTGAATGGGTTGATCGCCGGTTACAACCTCTCTCCTTCTCGAACGGATACCGCTTGGCTCGGAGCCTTCTCGCTGACAGATTCATCAACGCTGCCTTCGGTCAGCGTCAGTCTCGCCTGCGTAGATGGCGATAGATCATCCGTAACACTGATGGCATCACCAGTGGATACTGCGGGAACGGTCACTTTTACAGCCGATCCAAACAAACTCCTAGTCCTTGACCCAAGTTCACCACCTCGGACCTCTTTCACCTTCTCGGTTAATAATGCGACGCCAGTGCTCAGCACTGATAAGAGTTCTTATCGGATTCAGGATACCGTTCAGGTCAAAGGGACCAACTTTCCGGCCGGGATGCACCTCAGCTTATCCTTGCAAGGGATTCGAACTACCTCCACTCTCGTACCTAACTTGGCAGTTGCTGCGGACGGGACCATTCGACAGCCCATTTCGCTCACGAGCGCCGCGCCGGGGATCTATTCACTTGTTGCTTCATCGATCAACGGCCAAACGGTAGCCTCATCGGGCACGTTTACAATTGTCGCTTCGCCAATTGCTCACTTCACAATGAATGCCAGCGGCAATAGCGCAAGCGACGGAGGTCTCTTGACCGTGTCGGTTTTGCCCAATGCCAGCGTGAATGTGTACTTCGATGCAACAGTGAGTAGCGCCCCTACCGGCGCTTCCATCGCCAAGTGGACGTGGCAAAGCAATGGCGGAAACCTGAACTGCAGTTCCGCCACCTGCACATTGCCTTTCAGTACGCCCTCCAACACGATCACTTTAACAATCACCGACAGCAACGGGCAGGTGGCACAAACTACGGCACAATTGAACTTGAGTACCGTTCAGCCGAGCGGCGACTTTGCATTAACAATGGACAAGAACGCCCTTTCGGTGATCCAAGGGCAGAACGCTGCACTCAACGTCGGTGTGCAATCTTCTGGTGGCTTTCAGAGCCGCGTGCGGTTTTCCACGGGTGGTTTGCCGCCGGGCGTCACCGTTTCATGGAACCCAGCAGCCGTGACTCCTTCGGGGAATGGCAGTTTCTCGTCGTCGCTTACGATTAGCACCAGTAATTCAACCCCGATTGGCCCGTATACCGTGACGCTTCAAGGTACGGCCGATGGATTTGTTCAGAAGTCCACAACAGTGAGCCTCACCATCGGGGCGGCGTTGCCTGGTCCTACTGCTCATTTCAAGATCACGGCCCTCGGGCAGACTGCGCAAGACGGCCAAACGTTGACTTTACAGCCCACCTCGACCGCGCCTGTTCAAGTGACACTCGATGGTAGTGCCAGCGTCTCTCCGGGAGGTAGCATCGCGACTTGGCTGTGGGCGAGTAGCGGTGTGCCCTTGGCTTGTACTACCTCGACATGCACTGCGTACTTCGCGACTGCCACCAATGCTGTTACGCTCACGATCACTGACGCCACCGGGAAATCATCAACCGCGGCGGCTCAGGTGAATGTGGTGCCTCCAGGTGGTCCGTCAGCCCATTTCACCATGAGCGCGCAAGGGAAGTCCGCCAGTGACGCGGGAGTACTGAACTGTACTACGCCAGCTAATGGGACGGTCCCGGTTAGTTTCGCAAGCTCGACGACCCAGGGAACTGCATCACTATCGACGTACGCTTGGAAGAGCAATGGTGTGGGATTATCTTGCGTGGGTTCCGCGTGTGGCAGCGCCTTTGGCGTGGGAAGCTACGTGATTTCGTTAGCAGTTGCAGACTCGAATGGACTGACTTCGACGGCGACCGGCCAGTTCTCGGTAACAGTCCAGCAGGCACCAGCCACAATTGCGGTTAGCCCACTTTCATTTGCTCCCGCCTTCACGGTAGGTGATCCCGTGGGCACACTCGGATTTACCATCACGAACACCGCTACCGGAACACTCACCGGCACGATTACCGCTTCCACGAATACCGGCGGGAATTGGCTCACGATCGGCAATCTGACATCGAACTCTTCCACATGGAGCGCGCCACAGACGCTAGCGGTGACGGCGAACCCGGCTGGCCTGACTGCGGGTAATTACACAGGATCACTGATAGTGACAGCACCTGGGGCTACGAACTCGCCTTTTACCATACCGGTCACAATGTCCATCTACACGGCGGTGAAGATTACCACCGCAGCGCTCCCGGATGCCAACGCTGGGGCGAGTTACAGCTTCCAATTACAAGCTAGTGGTGGCAGTGGCAGCGCCTACACATGGGCACTGGGCGACGGGCCGCTGCCGGGTGGCCTGACGCTCAGTCAGTCTGGATTAATCAGCGGAACCGTCGCGGCGACATCTTCCGTCATCACCACTAGCCTGGGACTGAGTGTTCAGGACTCGGCTGGCCATTTCGCGACTACGCATGTTCCGATCACGTGGCGGCCAGGGCTGGCGATCTCCGATCTATACATCCCCTCGCAGCCAGTCGTGGGAAGTCCGAATCCAGGATTCACGGTGCAGGCTACCGGCGGCACGCCGCCGTACACGTGGTCCGCGACGAGTCTGCCGCCGGGCCTCACGCTGGCATCGAG
>JBEKKO010000068.1:0-26449 GCA_050010695.1 Bryobacteraceae bacterium | reverse complement strand
GGCCATGGTCTCAGGCGCGTGCCGCTCCGGCGTCTCGCAACTGTCCAGCGTGAACGGGATCGGCTGGTACGCGAAACGGATTGCACCGGGTGTGGCGACGGGAAGCGCGGCGAGCCATCCGCCGCAGATGGCAATGGCGCCGCCGACGATCAGAATCGGTATTCGCAAGGGGTGGGGCATGCTTTAGCTTGCCATTCTTCTTCCCGATGCGCCGTCACTCGGAAAAGGTTCCATCGCATTCATAGCTGTTCCTGGATATTCAACACGCGGTCGGCGGCGACATCCGCGAGGACGGTTTTTTGACCCGAAGGCCAGCGCACCGTGATGGAATCGGCGCGCGTGGCGCTGCCCAGGCCAAAGTGCAGCCGCAGGTCGTTCTGCGAAAGGTAGCTGCCGCCGCTGCGGACTTCGTCGATTTGCGTGCGGCCGCCGGCCGTGACCGCAACCCGCGCGCCGATTGCGCTGCGGTTCGACCGCGAGCCAGTGAGCTTCAGCAACAGCCAGTGGCCCGCCGCGCGATGGCTCTGCTTCCACAGCGACGGCGGCTCATTCTGGTTGTTGGCCAGGATCTCGAGCGTCCCATCGTTGTCGATGTCGCCGATGGCGAGGCCGCGTGCCGAGTGCGGGACCAGGAACGCCGGCCCGGCCCGCTCGGATATGTCCTCGAAGGTGCCCTTGCCGGTGTTGCGGTAGAGGAGTGCGCGGTCGCGCGAGTGTATGTCGATGTGCTGGCGATCGATTTCCGGGAACACGTGGCCGTTCACCACCACCAGCCCCTTCCAGCCGCTGTTCTCAAAGTCCAGAAAGGCGCAGCCCCAGTTTACGAAACGCGTGTTTTGAGCCAGCCCCGCCGCCATAGTGACATCGTCGAACTGGCCATCGCCAGTGTTGCGATAGAGGAGCGAACGCTCGTCGGAAAAATCCGAGCGGAAAATATCGAGCCGGCCGTCGCCGTCATAGTCCGCCGAGGCCAGCCCCATCCCGGACAACTCGCGGCCGTTCTCGTCGAAAGCCACGCCCCGCATCACGGCCTCTTCCGAGAAGGTGCCGTCGCCCTGGTTCATGAACAGCATCGCCGGCGTCTGATCCCCCACCACATAGATGTCCGGCCGTCCGTCGTCGTTGACGTCCTGCGCGAGCACCGCGAGCGAGTAGTGGCCGGTCGCCTTGGCGATCCCGGAGCGCTCCGACACGTCCTCGAAGGTTCCATCGCCCTGGTTGTGGTACAGCAGGTTGGTTTCGAACGGCAGCCCGCGCGGGCCGCAATTCACGGCCATCCCGCGGTAGTAGCAATAGGGATTCGAGCCCGCCTTCGGCGTGGTGGCGAAATCGAACTTCAGGTAATTGGCGACGAACAGGTCCAGGTGCCCGTCGCCATCGTAATCGAGAAATGCACACCCCGTGTTGTAGCGGGTGCGGTCCTGCGTAAGATGAGCCTTCGCCGTGACGTCCTCGAACCGTTTGCCGTTCACGTTGCGGTAGAGACGGTTTTGCCCCCAGTAAGTGACGAATAAGTCGGTGTAGCCATCGTTATCGTAATCGCCCGCGCAGACACCCTCCGCCCAGCCGGATGAAGTCAGGCCAAGCTCGGCTGTGACATCGGTGAAGTGGCCGTTGTGGTCGTTGTGGTACATGCGGTTGGTTCCACCGTCGCCGGAAAGGACGAAGATGTCCAGGTAGCCGTCGTTGTCGTAATCGATGAAAGCGACCCCGCTGCCAGTGGTCTCGATAATGTACTGCTTGCTCTCTACGCCGCCATTCGGGAAGGACGCGGTGAGGCCGGCCTCCTTCCCGACGTCGCGGAAGTCGGGTCCCGGCTGGGTGGCCGCGAAAAGAGCCACCGCAAACGCCGCCACCAGAATCCTCACTTGTCGGGTGTCCTCTCACCGAGGCGCTTCAGGAAATCGGTGAACTCGCCCTCCGGCGGATGCTGCAACTTCTCCAGTGCCTGCTGCTCGCTCTTGGCCCTGTCCATCTGACCCGAGTTGCGATAGGCGAGCATCAGGTTGTAATGCGCCGCCTCGTTGGCGGGCTCGAGCGCCACCACGTGCTCGAGCAGCGGAATGGCTTCGGCAAACTGCTTCGCAATAACGCGCATTTTGCCGACGGCCAGCGCCGCCTCGACAAAATCGGGACTCAGATCGAGCGCCCTTTGAAAATGCGGCAGCGCTTCGGCGGGCTTGGCGGAGGCGTTGAGAATTTGCCCGATCTGAAATTCGGCGGCGGCGTCATCCGGGCTCAGCGCCAGCTCGGCCTCGAATTCCTTGCGCGCGGTGGTCAGCGCCTCCGGTTCGTGCGATTCGAGCAGAATGGCGCGGCCCAGCCGGAAGTGCAGATCGACCGCCTTGGGATTTTTCTGGATGGCCTTGCGGTACTCGGCCGCCGCCTCGGCGAAGCGGTTCTGGGTTTCGAAGATTTCGGCGGAGAGCTGGTTAACGCGGTACGATGCCGGAGTCCGTTCGAACATGCGGCGGGTCACATCGTTGAACGCCTTCATGTGCAGGCGGGCGGCCTGGAAGAGCACGTCGGCATCGTCGGGATATTTCGCTGCAAGCTGCGCCTCCATGGGCAAGGCTTTGTCCGTCTCGCCTCGCGCCACCAGGCATTGGACCAACGCCAGGCCGGTCAGGCGGGCCAGCTCGGGGTAGGCGGAAGCGCCAGACAGCGCCGTCAACTCCGGAATTGCTTCGGCGCAATGGCCTGCTCCGGCGCGCGCCAGAGCCAGAAACGCGCGTGTATGTTCGTCGTGCGGATCGCTGCTGTAGGCCTTTTGCAGCAGCCGCACAGCCTCCACGAATCGCCCCTGTTGAAAGGCGCTAATACCCAGTTCGGTGAGCGAGTCGCCCGCGAACAGCGGCATCGCCAGCACGAAAATCAAGACCGCCAGCAAAGTGGGGCAGGCGCTTTCGCCTGCCAACCCGGTACGGTTCTTATGGAACGATTCCTTAGTGTCCGGCATCATCGAGCATCAGCTCCGTATTCGAAAATCGGTGCCGCTGTTGCGCTTCGTAATAGCGGAACGAGAGCAGCGGCGGCGCGCCGGGCGCGATCTGGGCCGGCGGCGCGACCCGCTCCGACGGCGTCACGGCAAGTTCGAGCACCTGCCCCGAGGCGGCGATCTCCCTGGTCAGGCGGTCAAGGTCGCCGGCGCTTCCCGCCAGCAGAAAACAGGCCAGCAGCATCATTGCGTTTCCAACTCCTTCAAGGCGCGCTCGGCTAGCGCAAGGCCGGGTTTGCGCGCCAGCAACTGGCGCATTACCTCCCGCGCCTTTTCGCGTTCGCCCATGCGCAGCCACGTTCGCGATAGGTTCAGGTACAGTATATCTTCGTCCGGCGCCACGCGAATGCCGTACTCGAAAGCCGCGATGGCGTCGTTGTTGTTTCCCGTGTTCATGTAGAGCACGGCCAGGTTATTGATGGCCGAAGCATCGTCGCGCCGGATCGAGATGGCCTGCTCCAGCAGGCGGCGCGCTTCGTCCGTGCGGCCGGCCTTGGCCAGCAGCAGGCCAAGCTTGTTGGCGGCATCGCCATAGCGCGGATCGGCGTCGAGCGCGCGCCGGTAGAGGCGCTCGGCCTCGGCGGCGTTGTCGAGCGTCTCCTGCGCGTTGCCCGCGTTCACCAGCACGTACGGCAGATCGGGCCCCAGTTCGAGCGCGCGCTGGTAAAGCCGCAACGCTTCCCGCGGGTTGCCGGCCGCGGACTCGACGCCGCCCAGTTCGTTCCACGCCTCAGCCAGCGTTGGATCGAGCGCGGTGGCGCGTTCGAGCGCCTCCCGCGCGGCCGCGAGCCGGTTGGCCTCCAGGTGGATGCGGCCAATCGCCACCAGAGTTTTCGCGTTCGATGGAGACCGGCGCGAGGCCTCTTCGAGGTACGGCAGCGCATATTCGCCATAGCCCGCCATCAACATGGCGCCGCCGATCTTGAAATAGTCGCGCCCCGGCGCGCCGTGGTACACGCCCTCGAACGGCAGCGCGCGCGGATCGGGCACCGGTCCCTCCACCGCGCGCAGGTCGGCCTGCGCTTCGCCCGCGTCCGGCGCTTCGGCATAAACTTTGCGCACGCGGCCGGCCGAGTCGATCAGCATCCACAACGGCGTTTCGAGATCCGTGCGGTAGTCGAACCAATAGCGGCGAAAGATGGCGTACGCTGCAACCAGATCGGCCGCCGCCGTGCGCAGGTCGAGCGCTTGCGTGGGAATCGCAAAGCGCGGCAGCGGCTCGCCGGCATGCAGCACCAGCAACGCCGGGCCTGGCCGCTTTTCCGGCAGCGGCAGCGGCTCGCGCAGCCACGTGGTGAACAGCCGCGACCGGTTGTCCGCCGCCACCGGTTCCCCGGCCGGCAGCTCCGCCCGCGGGCGCAACGGCGTGGTCTGGAATTCCGCCAATCCTTCCGTCACCTCATACAGGTATCCGGCCTCGAGCGCCGGCAATTGCTGGACCGCGCCGGACGGCCACGTGATGCGCACGCTTTCCGCCCGTCCGCGCGCCCCCAAACCGAAGTGAACCCGCTTGCCGTGTTGCGACAGGTAAGCCGATCCTGCGATCACCCATTTCACCTGCCCGTCCACTTCCACCCACGCGCCCACCGCATCGCGATTGCTGGTGCTTCCGCGCAACGAAAACACCAGCCGCTGCTTCTCCGCCCCGCACGCGTTCTGAAACACGCGAATCTGGGGCCCCAGCCGGCTCCTTACCACCAGGTCCAGGTTGCCGTCGCCATCGATATCCACCAGCGAAAATGCGCGGCTGTCCTGCTCCAAATCAAGGCCGCTGACGCCGGAGAAATCATAATACCGGCCCGCCCGGCGCGCGTAAAAAATGTTCGGTTCCGGGCCCGCCCAACTGTAATCTTCTCTCACCAACTGGTTGATCGCGTTCCACCCGTTCTCATACGCGGGCGCGCGTCCGTACTCCGTCGGAGATTTCGCCACCACCTGCCGGTAAAAATAACTCATCAGGTCGGTGCGGCTGTTGTTGGTGAGCATCCCGCAAGCGATGTAGATCTCCGGCGTGCCGTCGTTGTCGAAATCGCAACCGTCGCAGGACCACGACCAGTGCCCCATCTCGATGCCCTGCGAATCGCCGGTGTAGGTGAACGTGCCGTCACCCGAATTGTGAAACAGCGAATTGCCCTTCACGTGCCGCCGGTAGAGGTCGAGCATCGCCGGCGATTGTTTGCCCGGGCCGAACGCGGGATCGTTGACGATGCGCTGGCCGCAGGCGCTCCACATGTTCGATATCAGCAGGTCCGGGCGCCCGTCGCCATCGTAATCCAGCCAGCTCGCGCTCATCCCCGGCCCCACGTCCTCCACCCCGGCCTCCGCCGCCACGTCGCGGAAATGCCCGCCACTGTTGCGGTACAGGTTCTTGCGTCCGAAATCGTTGGCCACGTAAAGATCCGGCCAGCCATCGTTGTTGTAATCGCACCACGCGCCCGCGAAGCTGAAGCGGTTGTTGTTGTGGTTGATCCCCGTGCCCGCGGTCACATCCTCGAAACAGGACGGCTGCCGGTCCAGGCAATTGCGGAAAAGAAAATTCGGCGGCCCGTTCTGCGCGTCCTGATACGGGGTTGGATAGCGGTATTGGGCTTCGCTCTGGTAGTACACGTAGGTGCAGAAATACAGGTCGAGCCGCCCGTCGCGATCGTAATCGGCGGCGGAGACGCTGGTGAACGTTCCTTGCGGCGCGGTGCGGAAGCGGAATGCGTCCGGCGCCAAATTGAACCGGCCCTTGCCATCGTTCAGGAAGAGCATCGGCTGCATGGGGCGCACCAGCACCAGGTCCTGGTGGCCCGAATTGCGCAAATCGGCGAACAGCGCGCAGGCGGTATCGTCCAGGATGTCCAGGCCGCATTCCTTCGAGATGTCGCGGAAGTGGCCGTTCCCATCGTTCTTGTATAGGCGGTTGGGCAGACCGCCCGCCTGGCAGACGTAGATCTCATCCAAACCGTCATTATCGATATCCGCGGCGGCGATTCCATTCTCTCCGTACACATCCAGCCCGCAAGCCGGGTCCAGCCGCGCGCGCCAGTAGCCGACGCCCCTGGTGAGCTGCTCTTGAAACGACCCCACGCCGGCGAACGCGGCGCCTGTGATGTCGCGGAACCACGGCGCGACGGCGCTGGTGATGGTTTCTTCGATAGGCGCGAGATGCGCGACCGCACCGCCCTCCCAGGCCACCTTCCAAATGCCGACGCGGTGCTCCAGCCGCCCCGCGTTGCGGCTGCGAATGTCGTATCGAACCACGCCGTCCGGCAGCGAATAGAAGACCGCCCGGCGGACTTGGCCGAGCGACCCGCGCCATTTCTTCCAGCCCACGGCAGGATCCCCGGTGCCGTCGAAAACGGCGGTGGCCACGTCGGGCGCCACCTGCCGGTATTGGCTCGGTGCGGGCGATGCGCCGCCGCAGCCCGCGGCCACCGGCAAATCGCCGGTTCGCAAGGCGGCGGCCAGGCGCGCCTCAATCTCCATGGCGATCTTTTCGCCGGGGAATTCGTCGAGGCCGGGTTCGGCCAATGCCATCACCGCCGCGAACGGTGGCCGCTGTTTGAATTTGACGGGGAACGGTGAAGCCGCGTGCCCCCGCCCGACCAGCCACGGCGCCGCGGCGCAGGCGGCGAAGAAGTCGCGACGCCTCATCGGACGGGCTCGTTCCCGGCGCCGGGCAGTGCCCGCTCCACATTGGTCTCCGCCGCCGTCAGCCGCTGGTGCTCGGCCCGCTCCGCTTGCGCCAGCTCCGGCTTGCCCAGTTTCTCGTACACTCGCGCGAGCTGGAAATGCGCCGCCGCGTGTTTCGGGTTGAGTTCGATGCCGCGCGCAAGCTCCGCCGCCGCGTCTTCCCATCGCCGGTTCTTGGCCAGCAGCACGCCGAGTTCGAAGTGCGATTCCCAATAAGCGCCGTTCAGTTGAATCGACCGCCGCAGCTCCGCTTCGATCTCGGCCGGGTCGCCGCCGGCCGCGCTGAGCGCCTTGGCGTGCAGGCAGACCGGCAGACAGTTGCCCGGCGCGGCTTTCTCCCAAGCTCCATACGCGGCGGTGATCTGCCCCAGCCTGTCGCCGGCTTGGTCGAGCAGCCGCGCCAGAAAAACATACGGTTGCTCGACCGATGGATCGATCCGAATCACGCGCAGGAATGCGTCGATCGAATCGGTGAAACGGCGCTGCCCATAAGCGGCCACACCATACGCCAGCTCGATCTGCGCGCTTTTCGGGAAGCGCCCGCGCGCCGCCTCGAAGAAGCCGAGTGCGCCCGAAAAATCGCCCCGGCCGAGCAGCCCCTGACCCAGGTGAAAGGTGAACCCTTCGTCGTGGCGCGCCATCTCGGTCGCCTTGGTGAAGTCTCCGGTCTCGGAATAATAAATCGCCAGCGCGTGCTGGATCACGGGCGAGTCCGCGGCCAGCGCCTCCGCCCGTTTGGCGGCCGCGTTGGCCGGGCCCGTCTGCTTGCTCCGCAAGTACGTCTGGGCCAGCGCCATCCAAACTCTTGGGTTTGCAGGCTGCAATCGGGAAGCTTGTTCCAGACTCAGTTTCGCCTCGGTGAGTTTGTTGTTCTCGAGCGCCACCAGACCGCGGCGCAGTTCGTCGTCGAAGGAAGCCGGTTGGGCCGCCACCACCACCCAAGCCCCCAGAAGAATCGCAGCCAGCCAGCGCACTACTCGTATTCTATGGCTTCCCGGCATGAAAAAAAGCCCCCGCCACAAGGACGGGGGCCTGTTTCAAATCGCTACTCTGGCAGTCGAAGTTAGAACTGGAAACGCAACGCGAACTGGATGTGCCGTTCGGTGCCCGACTGCGTGCCCGTGATCTTGCCGAAGTTCCCTTCACCCGGAGTCGGGACCCCGGCGCTGTTCAGCACAGCGTCCCCCAGGCTGAGGTCGGGAGCATTGAACTCCGGTGTGTTAAAGAGGTTGAAAGCCTCGGCGCGGAACTGCACCTTAAATCGTTCGGTCAACACGAAGTCCTTGAATATCGAGAAGTCTAGGTTTCTTGTCCCGGGACTGGTGTTGCTCTGTAGGCCGAGGTTGCCGCCGGCGAGCAGCGGGTCCGAAGCTACAGCGGAAAGCGGCGGCGCCTCGCTTACGGCTTGAATGTTAAACCACTCGCTTGGCGTGCGGCCACCCGACGGTGCCGACTGGGGATTCATGCCCGACAGCAGTAACGGACGGCAGAGGCCAAACTGTCCCTGACAGTTGGTGCCGTCGATCGTAATCGGTTGGCCGGTGTGGAGGGTTAGAACGCCATTCACCTGCCAGTTGCCCACGATGGCATTGGTCACGTTGTTCAGGCTGCTGCCGTACTTCTTGCCTTTGCCAAATGGCACCAGATAGGAGAGGCTGGTGGTGAAGTCCTGGCGGATATCCCACGAAGCGCTGGAGTAACTGCTTCCGTAATTCATCGGATCGATGGTGCCCAATCCGCTGGAACCACTCAGCGTAGTGGCGCTGTCGGCCAGAGCGTGCCCATAAGTATACCCGGTCAGGAACGTCAGCCCGCTGGAGAACCGTTTTTCCAGCTTGGCGGTCATGCCGGCATAGTTCCCAAAGCCAAAGGACGCCGTGCCAAACAAGCTGCCGATGTCCGGATAGGGTGTCAGGTTCGTGCAATTGACAGAAAGCGCCGGCGTGTTCGGACAGGAATTCGGGTTCGGCTGGAGAAGCCCATGCGCCTGGTGATTACCAACATAGGCAACTTCCAGGGCCATTTGCTGGGGCAACTCGTGCTGAATCGCCAGATTCCACTTGTGTACCAGCGAGTTCCGGAAGTCCTGTGCCAGGTCGCGGAAGCTGACGGGAGCCGGGAGCGTGAAAACATTCGAGGGGTAGCCCGCCTGCAGGCCGCCCGTGAAGAACTGATTGACAGCCCAGGGGCTCTGTGAGGTTCCGCGGTCCAGGATCGGCGACTCGTTGAACGGTGCGGACTCTCCGCGGTTCGGATTGCCGCCCTGATTTTCCTCGCCGCCGTAGAAAATGCCGTAGCCCAGGCGGATCACAGTCTTCGAGCGCAGGTTATAAGCGATGCCGATGCGCGGAGCGAAGTCCGTCTTGTCCCACGGGATCAGGTAACTCGACACCTGGCCGCGGGAAACCGTGACGTTCGGGAAAGCCTGCGCAAAATTCGGCGGAAGAGGCGTGTTCTGGTCCGGCCCCTTCGGAATGTCCAAAGTCAGCGTATCGAAATTGAAGTTCGACTGACGGCCGAAGCCCTCGTTGATCGGCGAAAAGAGCTCGTACCGCAGGCCCACGCTCACCGTGAGTTTGGGTGTGACCTTCCAGTCGTCCTGTCCATAGAACGAGTAACCCCACTTCTGCGACGAAATGAAATTGTCGGTCGAAATCTCACCCCAATTGATGTCTCCGAGCAGGAACGACGCCATCTGGTCGCCGCTGGTGGTGTTGTTCAGTCCCAGTGTCGGGTTGGCGGTTTCGGTCTGTGTGAAGTACATCTCACCGTGCGGATAAGGCACCTGGAAGAATGGGAACCGGATCTGCCGGATTTCCGCTCCGAACTTGAACGCGTGGTTTCCTCTGCTGACAGCGATGTTTTGGATGAAGTCCCAGACGTTGCTGTATTCTTTCGACGGCAGCCAGTCGTTGGCTCCAATCTGGCTGTAGGTCTGACCCGGATACTGGGTCTGACTCTGCGTGCCGAACGTGATCTGGGGAAGTCCCCCGTTCAGGGTAGTGGTGGGATCGAAGCCGCCAATCCCATACGCCTTGAACTCGTCCGTATTGGCGTTTGCGCTTTGCACGCGGGAAGTCACCAGCCGGGTGAATCCGAGACGCGTCTCGGAGATGATGGTGGGTTTCCAGACGCGCGTGAAACTGATCATCGCGTTGCGGCTCAGGTCCGTCTCCGGAACGCCGTTGAAGGTCGCTCCATCGAGCGCTCCCGGTAGCGGCTGCCCGGCGGTCTTATACGTGTCATCCCAACTCAAGCTGCCGAAGAGGCTGTCCTTGTCGCTCAGCCGGTGGTCGACGCGAACGTCGCCCTGATCGGTGTTCTGCGCGCCCGGCGTGTCGACGAACAGGTCATTGCTCGGATATTTTCCGGTCACTATGGGCTGATTGGTCGATGGATAGAGCGCGATGATCTTCTGGGCCGACGGATCCATCATGCTGGTCGGAATCTTATTGCCCGGGAGCGGCGTGCGGGTGGTTACGCCGGCGGCATTGGTGGTGGTTGAGGTCGGATCGTACAGTTGTTCCGGCAGCAGCGACGAAAAATCGCCGGTCTTCATCGCCGCCGTGGGGATGGTGTAGAAGCCCGCATTGCCGAGCGTTCCGATGATGCCGCCGGACGAGGAGATGCGGGTGCCCTGGTAATCGCCGAAGATGAAGGTGCGGTTCTTGATGATCGGTCCGCCCACGGCCACGCCAAACTGGTTCTGGCGGTAAGGCCCACGCTCCTGGCCGGCCAGGTTGTTTTCCCACCGGTTCGCATCCAGGTCTCTATTCTGCAGGTCCTCGAAGATAACCCCGTGTAGCTGGTTGGTGCCCGACTTGAGATTGACGTTCACCACGCCACCGGCGCCGCGGCCGTACTCGGCGTTATATCCGTTCGTCAGCACGTTCATCTCGCCGATGGCCTCCACCGAAGGTCCCATCACGAAAGAGGTCTGGTTCAGGAAGTCAATCACATTGACGTTGTTGTCAACGCCATTCAACAGGAAGTTGTTCTGCCCGTTGGAGCGGACGCCGTTGGCGGAGAAGCCGCCGCCGGTGGCGTCGCGGGCGCCGTTTTCGGCGGTCAGGACGCCGGGTGAAAGACGGGCCAGAAAGCTAAACGTTCGCTGCCCGCCCAGGGGCAGGTCCGACATCCCTTGCGCGTTCAGGTCCGCGCCCAGCGTCGTGCTCTCGGTTTGCAGCAGAGGCGCTTCCGCCGACACCTCAACCGATTGCGTTATATCACCGACGGTCAGGACCAGGTTGACGCCGACCCGGTCTCCACCGGTGACCACCACGTTCTCTTGCGCAGCCCGGCGGAACCCTTTGGCTTCCGCGGCTACCGTGTAAACGCCCGCCTTCAGGGCCGGCCGCGTATACTCACCACCCGTGCCCGTTTCCACTTCGTACTTCAGGCCGGTGGCGACCTCGGTGATGGTTATTTTGACGTTGGGCACGACGGCGGACTGGGCGTCCGTGATCGTGCCGGTAATGGTGCCCAAATCGCGTTGGGCAAACGCAATCGTGCTGAAAATCAGGGCTAGTGCCGTCAGCCACAACAGCAGCCGGTAGTGCCCGAAGTTAATCGTACGAACAGTTGGTACCGATTCCTTCATTTAACCCTCCCCTGCAATGTGCAAAACTCCTACCGAATCTATGCGAACGCCCGTACGGAAACGCTTCCATACGGATCAGGAGTAGTCTATAACTATTACAAAACCGAGTCAAGAGTCAATTTAACGTTAACTCTCAATGCTTTGGCGGGACTGCCGTGATAACAGTTGTTGCCGGCGAGCCAAGCCGTCTGATTTGCACGCCGGCGCCGTGGGGCAGGCGCTTTCGACTGCCAACCCGCGGCGTCAGCCGTAGGGGCCGGGCACGCCCGCCTTTCGCTAGTCCACCCGGGCAGGGCCGGTCGAGGCCCGGACGACCAGCGAAGTGCTCATGCAAAACTCCACGCCCGTCCCACGAGTCTTGATCGTGTGCAGCAGCGCCTCGCAGGCCAGCCGGGCAACCTCGGTGCGAACCAGTTTCACCGTTGTCAGCGGCGGTTCGGTGAACTGCGCCATCTGGATGTCGTCGAATCCCACCACCGAAATGTCCTCGGGAACCCGCAGTCCGTGTTGGCGGATGGCGCGCAGGGCCCCGATCGCCGTCAGATCGTTGGAGGCAATCACGGCCGTGGTGCCGGGCGCGCGTTCGAGCACGCGCTCCATCGCCTGGAATCCGCCGTCCGCTTTGTGGTTTCCCTCTTCCACGAGGGGCTCAGGCCGCGGGCTGCCATCCGCCCCATCGAGTCGGTTGAGGAACGCGTCGCGCCGCTCGCGCACCGACTCCAGGTGCAGCGGCCCGGAGATGAACGCGATCCGGCCGTGCCCCAGAGCGCGCAGGTGGTCGACCGCCTCTACGATGCCGTGGGCGTAATCGATCTTGACGTTGCTCACGCCGGAAGCCACCTGGCCCACGTCCAGAAATACCAGCGGCACCTTCCGTTTCGCGAACGTGTCGCGTAACGTGGGATCGATTTCCGAAGTCATGATCGCCACTCCATCGGTCTTGCGCTCGATCATGCGTTTCACGCACAGCGCCGTGCGCGCCGGATCGTAGTTGGTGGACGCCACAAACACGTCGTAGCCGTGATCGAGAGCCACTCCCTCAAAGCCCTTGATCAGCTCCGGGAAAAACGGGTTGGTGATATCGGAAACCACCAGGCCCAGCAGGTGGCTGCGGCCCGACGCCAACGATTGTGCGTTCGTGTTCGGGCGGTAACCGAGTTCCTCGATCACCTTCCGTATGCGCGCCGCGGTCTCCGGGCTCACCTGCGCGCTGCCGTGCAGCGCGCGGGAAACGGTGGCAATGCCAACCCCAGCCCGCTTTGCGACGTCTTTGATCGTCATCGCATCGCCCCTGTGATGAGTCTACAATGATTGGCCGTCCCCCGCACTAAACTTGTGCATAGGCGTGTTCCAATGGTTCTTCGTTTCCGCCCACGATTGTCACGGTCACCCGAAAGCTGTAAGCTGTGGATGTCCGGGGACCACGAGGGGTTATGACCCGCAGAACGCTATTGGGGATTCTGGCCGCCGCCGTTTCCGAGCGGCTCGCGCCCGTCGCCCGGGCCGCGCAGAGGCCGGCCAGAAGAGTGGTGCTGATCACGCTTGGCGGCATTCGCCGGCAGGAGAGCTGGTCGCAGCCGGGCCTCCGCTACATTCCGCATCTTTACAACGATCTGCTACCGCAATCCCTGTTCTATCCTTACACCGCCAATGAAGGCGTCACCTCGCACTTCAACACCATCTCCAGCATCCTCACCGGCGTCTGGCAACGCGTGGACGATTGGGGAAGCGAGAAGCCGGTCGGCCCCACCCTGTTCCACCATTTCCAGACCCAGACCCATGCCGGCCCGGACCAGACCTGGGTGGTGACCAGCAATAAGCAGCTCACCGCCAACATCAGTCCCGGCGTCAACGTGATTCTCTCCAAACAACTGATGGTGGAGGCTGTCGAGCGCATCATCAACGGGCAGAGCTCGCGCAGCCGCCTCGAGCGCGAGCAGCTTCTCGATGAGATGACCTCAGTCCTCGAAACCGACTACGAGCGGATCGGCTTCGGCGTGCCTTCCGCATCCAGCTTCCGCGACCCGGCCGTGAAGCAGACCCTGCTGGCGGCGCTGACCGGTTTCATTCACTCTCCCAGCGCGCCGGCCAGCGGCGACGAACTCACTTTCCTGATCGCGCGCGAGGTCCTCCAGCGCATCGCGCCGGCCATGCTGATGATCAATTTCTCCGATATGGAAGTGGCCCATTCCGGCAGCTACTCCCTGCACCTGGGTGGGATCACGCGCGCCGACGCCATCTGTCACCGGATGTGGCAATTCATCCAGGCCACTCCCGCTCTGGCCGGTAACACCACGCTCATCATCATGAACGAATTCGGCCGCGACCCGGACGGCTCCTCAACCAACGGATTCTTCAATCACCGCACCGACACCGACTCTTGCCGCATGGCCTGGACCATGGTGCTGGGGCCGGCGGCCGGCAAACCCGCCGTGGTCGAGCGCGAGATCCGGCAGCTTGACGTGACCCCCTCCATCGCTTCCTGGATGGGATTCGAGCCCGGCAGCGGGCCAGGCGCAAGACTCCCGGAATTCCATGCCTGAAGAACCACGCTTGCCGGCCGAGTTGGCGCGGCGTTTGCCGGCCACCTTCAGCGCGGCGGTCCACGATCAGCTCCGCCAATGGGACTTCCTCTTTCCCGCCGAGCAGCGCCAACTGCGCGCGCAACTGGATTGGCTCTCCGGCCTCGAGCAAGCCGAGCTCGACCGTCTTTTCGCGCCGCTTGTGGAACTCGAGGGGCGCATGGCGCTCGGCCTCGGCGATCGAACCGCCGGATTGGGCGTGCGCGAGGTGGGCATCCTGGCCCGTTCGCCGCTATATACGCAGTGGCGCGTTGCAGTCGAAAAGGTCTTCAGCCGGATTGACGCCGCGGCGCCGTCCGTCCCGCTGCAAAATTCGCCGCGCCTGCTGGTGGCCATCCTCCCGCCCGCGGCTTCGCTCAAGGACCAGCCGGTGTGGCCCGGCCTCGCCAAACTGGGCGCCTGGTTTTCGCTCGATCGCCCTTTCGGCCAGATCCTGCCGGCCTTGGTCTCCGGCATAGCTGGGCGTGCGTGCGCGCCGTCTTTCGAAGAGATCGAGCGCACCTGGGTGCTCGAATGCGGCGCCCTCTTCTCCGGTCTCGCCAATTCCACCGTCTTGTCGTGGGATGCGCTGGACGCGCTGCGGCGCGAATTCCTGCGGCGCCTCAACGCCATATCGAGGGACCTCCGCAGCGTGGATCAGACCAGCGACGATTTGAAGCGCGCCGATATCGGCCGCCTGGTCCGCCCCGACCTCGCCGCCAACCCGCGCGTCCGCGAGTTCGTGCGCGCCCTGCTGCTCAGCGGCAACGGATCGCTGGTGTTCAGCAACTCCTTTATCGAATGGGGCGCCTCCGAGGCGCTGCGGCGCGTCCAGCCGCAGGCGCTGATCGCGTCATTCGGTATGCGCCAGAAGTTGAAGCCGTTCAGCAGCCTGGTTTTGTTTGAAGACCAGACCCGCTCCAACCCGGTGCCCGATCAGGATGACCCCGCCGGTTCGCTGGCCGACGCCGTGCTGCTCGCCGAGTACGTTTACCTGGCTGCGCAGCGCGGGGCCTGTTATCCGGACCACACCGTCACCCTCCTGTCGGCCGTCGATTGGAACCGCGTTCTGATCCTCGGCCCGCGCCCCCCCGCGTTTGCCGCCACACCCGCCACGCCCGGCCGGCTCGCCGCCTTCGTCCTCGGCTGGCTCGCCGGCGCACCGGTTCGCTAGCTATCCGCCGAGGTAGGACAGACGATCGGTCTTTGCCGCCGGTTCTTTGGGAACAATCCTGTGGGCATTTCGCAAGCGCGCCATCCTATACACCGTAGGGGCCGGGCGTGCCCGGCCCCTACGGCGGACATAAGAGTTGGTTAGCATCGCTACGGAACCAGCGTAAAGTCCGTCCACTGGCCGGCGGCTTTCGCCCCTTTCTGCTCCATCGCGATCACTTGCAGATAGTAGTTGCCCGGCGTCATATTGGCCGCCAGTTTCAGCGCGCCGAACACGGCCTTCCCGCTGCCTGGCACGTCGATCAGCCGCGCCGGCCCCGAGTACACTTCCCTGCCGTCGCGCACCACCAGCACGCGCGTCGCCAGGTCCGCCTCCGGCCCTTTCTTGCCGCCGTTCTCGACCGCGCAAAGAAACTCGAGCGAGCTACCCGGCTTGAATTGCCGCAGCGCCGGCGTGATGCCCGGCTCGGAATCGTCCGCCGGCCGTTGGCCATCCTGCAGCACCACACTGGTCAGCGCGAATCCCGTCTTTTTCAAATCCGGGATCTCGACAAACTGGGTGGCCGACCCCACCTTGGCCGTCGCCTCGTCCCGCACCGCTACGCGGATCTGGTACGCCCCACGCACCGGCACCGGCACGTCCAGCGTGTACAGCGCGCCATCGCGCATCACTTCGGCCATCTTTTCCGGCTCTACCTTCAGATCGAAGAGGCGGTCCACTGCCGCCAGCCGCTGGTCGGCCGTGCCGGTGGCCACCATCACCAGATGCAGCCGCGCCCACTTGCCGCCGTTTCGGTCGGGCCACCAGCTCAGGTTGGCCGCGTTGATCCGGAGCAGATTGCGCACCACTGGACCTTGTTTGGGAACCTCCGCGTACAGCGCCGTCAGCCGTACGCCCACCCCGGAAGACTGGAACGGCGACAACATGGCGGCTTGCAATTGTTCTACCGGTGTCGGGTACTGGGGCAGCGCCTGGTCGTCGGTCTCTCCGAAGAATCCGCACCGTGAGCGCGCGTGCAGACCCGCCCGCGTCACTTTCACCTGGATGTGATGGAAGTCGTTCCTGCTGTTCTTGCCGTTTAACGTGGTTTCCGGCGGATGATATCCCAGCAGGTAGTAACCCGCCTGGTCGTCGAGCACCCGCTCGAGGCCCCAGTTCAGGTCGTTGCCGTTGTCGTACGCGAGGCCGCCGGTCCTGTCTGCGAGGTACGCCAGGTTCTGCTGCTCGATGTTGTTAAAAACGTCCCTTCCGCCGATCACGCCCGCATGGGGGAGGCTGTTCGTCGCCGGCACCTGCGTCAGCCCTCCCTGTTGCGATGTCGAACCCACTGCCGCGCCGGGCTGCACTCCCACCAGCCCAGGCCCCAGGTCCGGGTTGTCCTGCGCGTCCAGTTGCAGAGTTTGCAGTCCGGAGGTGTGCATGGTGTAGATCACCGTGCCCGAGCGGTTGGCCCGGTCGATCAGGCGGCGCAGGGTCTCGGTGACCTGCGCGTAACTATCCACGGCCGGGTCCACGAGCGAGCCTGGAGCGTGCATCTGCACAGCGCCGGGAGCCTCGAACAATTGCAATCCGTCGGAGAACAGCACGATCGACTTGCGCCCCGGCAACTCGTGGAGCGCGCCAATAATATAGTTGACTGCTCCGAGCGTACCCACCGTGGCGAGCGCGTTGCTCTTCTCGTCGTACAGCACGTCGAGCGACCCGGGAGCGCCGCTGGGGACGTTGGCAAGCTGCTCGGCCCGCCCGAACTTTCCGTACGGGTTGAAGTAACTCAGGCCAAAGCGGCCGTTGGGGTTCCAATGCAAGCCGTCGATCACCGACAGCAGCACCCGTTTGTCGCCGCTGAACTGCTGCAGCGAGCCCGATCCTTCGCCGGTCCGGCAGATCGCCACCAGGTCGCCCGGTTGCATCTGTTCATTGACAAACTTGCGCAGCGACGCGCGCACGAATGCCATGCTTTCGAAGGAAAGGCCGAGATCGTCCACCATCAGCACGATCGTGCGCCGCACGTCTTCCCGGCGAAGTTGCGCCGCGGGTGGAGGCGGCAGCGCCGCAACGGACTTGAGTAATGGTTTCTCGTGTGTGGCCTGGAGCTGCGGCGTCGCTGAATGCTCCGGGGTCACCGCGACATACGAGAAGTGAGTCAACTTTTGCAGCTTGCCATCCTCGAAGATCTGGAAGTCTTCCGGTGCGAGATCGGTAACGTGGTGCCCTTTGGAATCGGTCACCACGGCATCCACTTGCACCAGCGTCGAGGTGACAGTGAAAACCGCTTCGGGCCGCGGGGAGTCCGGCGCCGGTGCAGCAGGCTGCTGCCCGGAAGCGAACAGCGCGCCGATGAACATGCAGGCTGTTGTCTTCATGCTCCCTCTGACGGGTGGCTCGATAATCGCGTTCATGTCTCTTTCGAGCTATCCCGGCGTCCATCCTGGCTCTTTTGAGCTACCACTTTTCTGACCGGCCGCCGGGTCGGGAACGTTATAATTCGAATCAGTGGGCCGGCCGCAGCGCAGCTCACGCTCAATTGAATCCGCGCAGCCAGGTCGGCCGCGGAAGGAGAGTACAATGCGCTCTTGGCCTTTTTTTCTGCTCACCGCCGCGCTGGCCGCGCAGACCCAGACCGGCGAAGTAACTACTCGCGAAGAGATACCCACGTTTCAATCGAGTGTCAACCTGGTGCGCGTTCCGGTGGTGATCCACGATAAGAAGGGACACACCGTCGGCACCTTCCACAAAGAGGACTTTCAGCTCACCGACCGCGGCAAGACACAATACATTTCGCAGTTCGCCATCGAAGGCAGCGCCGTCCCCAAACCGGCTGCGCCCGCTGCCGTCGAAACGGAGATCCCCGGCGAGCCGGCCGCCGCTGCCTCCAAGCTGGTGGTCCCCACCCGCTTCACCGCCTTTGTCTTCGACGACGTCCATCTCAAGATCGGCGACATGATGAACGCTCGTGTGGCCGCGCTGAAGCGCATCGAACAGGGAATACGGCCCGAGGAACGCGTGGCTTTGCTCACACTGTCCGGCAAAGTGTCGCTCGAATTCACCAACGACGTTGCGAAATTCCGCGAGACGCTGATGAAGATCATGCCCATGCCGCCGGCCCACCAGACCTTCCCTCCCGCCACATTTTTCGTGGCGGACCAATGGATGAACCGCGACGACAACCAGGCGCTTGGGATGCAGATCGGCATTACCATCGACTGCCTGCACCTGCAAGGCGCAGCCGCGGCCGCGGCCCCCAAGATCGCCGAGTCCACTCTCCGCGAGGTCGCCAGTGAAGGCAGGGGCGAAGCCATCAATTCCTTTCGCATCCTCAACAACATCGTGCGCTTGCTCGCGGCCATGCCTGGCGATCGGATCATGATTCTCGTATCGCCCGGCTTTTATCTCCCCGACGAGTTGCAGAGGGACCTCAGCGAATCCATCGACCGTGCCACTCGCGCAGGCGTCGTTATCAACACGCTCGACGCGCGCGGCGTTTACACCATAGACCCGTCCGGCGATGTGCCCGGCTGCCAACTGACGAACACTCAAACCCAATTACTCGTCGTCAGGTACGATAATTTCGCCAACCTTGCCCAAGGGATGGTTCTGCGCGATCTGGCCGATTCGACCGGCGGCACCGCCGTCAGTCAGAACGATTTCCTGGACGAATTCAATCGCCTCGCCACACCGCCCGAGTATGTCTATTATCTGGGCTTCTATCCCAAGGATCTCAAACCAGACGGCAGATACCATGAGATCAAGGTCAAGCTGGCAGACACCAAGGGACTGACGGTGCAGGCTCGCAAGGGTTACTGGGCGCCCTCCCATGAGGAAGACGCCGCAGCCACCGCTACGCGCGAAATCGGCGAGGCCGTCTTCTCCCGCGATGAGCTGCGCGACTTGCCCATCGAGATTCACACCGAGTTCTTCAAGACCACCGAAGCGGACGCTAAGCTGAAAGTCGCCACCCACCTGGATATCCGGCGGCTTCCCTTGCGCAAGCAGGACGACCGGAACCGCGATGACTTGACGCTGGTGTGCGCCCTGTTCGATGGTAACGGCAATTACATCAAGGGAACTCAGAAGGTGGTAGAGCTTCGCTTGAAGGACGAGAATCTCGATCACCGGCGTACCCAGGGCGTAAACGTGATCAGCAATTTCGATGTCAAGATCGGCCCCTATATGATACGCGTCGTCGTCCGCGACGCCGAAGGCCAACAAATGGCCGCCGCCAACGGCGTAGTGGAGATCCCGTGAAAACAACGTGGTGCGGCATGCTAGCTTTTTCCCTGCTCACCTCCGCGTTACCCGCGCTGGCCCAAACCGGCGAAGTAACCACCCGCGAAGAGATACCCACCTTTCAATCGAGTGTCAACCTGGTGCGCGTTCCCGTAGTGGTCCGCGACAAGCAGGGCCACTCAGTCGGCAACTTCCACAAAGAGGACTTTCAGCTCACCGACCGCGGCAAGCCGCAATACGTTTCGCAGTTCGCTATCGAGGGCAGTGCCGCCTCCGTCCCCGTCGGCGCCGGGCATGCCCGGCTCGCCACACCTCAATCGGAAATCCCCGCCGAACCCGCCGCCGCTGCCCCCAAGCTGGTCCTCCCCACCCGCTTCGTCGCTTTCGTCTTCGACGACGCGCATCTCAAACTCGAAGACCTCATGAACGCCCGCGTCGCCGCGCTGAAATACATTGAGCACGGAATACCGCCGCAGGAACGCATCGCCCTGCTCACGCTCTCCGGCAAACTGTCGCTCGAATTCACCGATGACCCAGCGAAATTTCGCGAGACCCTGATGAAGGTCATGCCCGTGCCGCCCCGCGTGCACTTCCCTCCCGCCAGCTTCTACGTGGCCGACCAGTGGGTGAACCGCGACGACGGAGAGGCGCTGAAGATGCAGATCGGCATTACCGAGGATTGCCTGAACCTGCACGGTCCCTCGGAGGCTGCCGCCCCAAAAATTGCCGAGGACACTCTCCGCGAGGTCGCCAATGAAGGCAGCGGCGATGCCATCAACGCATTCCGCACGCTCAACAACATCGTGCGGCTGCTCGGTTCCATGCCCGGCGATCGGGTTCTGCTTTTCGCATCGCCCGGCATGTACCTCCCCGACGAGTTGCAGAAGGACCTCAGCGAATCCATCGACCGCGCCACCCGCTTCGGCGTCATCGTCAACACCCTCGACGCGCGCGGTGTCTACACCGTCGACCCGACCGGCGATGTTCCCGGCTGCCGCCTGTCGAGCTCCTACACGCAGAGGCTCGTCGTCAAGTACGACAATTCCGCCAACTTTGCCCAAGGTCTGATTCTGCGCGACCTGGCCGATTCGACCGGCGGCACCGCCCTCGCTCAGAACGATTTCCTGGAGGAATTCAATCGCCTGGTTGACCCGCCCGAATTCGTCTACTATCTCGGCTTCTATCCCAAGGATCTCAAACCAGACGGGAGATTCCATGAGATCAAGGTCAAGCTGGCAGATACCAAGGGCCTGTCCGTGCAGGCTCGCAAGGGTTACTGGGCGCCGTCCCATGAGGAAGACGCGGCGGCGGCCGCCAAGCGGGAAATCAGCGAGGCGGTCTTCTCCCACGATGAGCTGCGCGACCTGCCCATCGACATTCACACCGAGTTTTTCAAAACCAGCCCCGAGGCCGCCAGTCTGACCATCACCGCTCACCTCGATATACGGCAGCTTCACTTGCGCAAACAGGATGAACGCAACCGCGGCGACCTGACGCTTGTGTGCGCCGTGTTCGATGGCAACGGCAACTACATCAAAGGAAATCAGAAGGCCGTTGAGCTTCGCTTGAAGGACGAGAATCTCGAGCAGCGGCTTGTCCGCGGTCTCAACGTGATGAGCGATCTCGACGTCGCGAGCGGCCCCTATATGATTAGAATCGTGGTGCGCGACGGCGAAGGCCAACAAATGGGCGCCGCCAACGCCGTAGTGGAGATCCCATGATTACTATGTGGCGCACGCACTCGTGCGTGCCGCGTCGGCACTCTTGCCGACGCCCGCTGGGACAGTGCGAAGACGCGTCGAGAAAAGTCTCGACGCGGCACGCACGAGTGCCTGCGCCACGTTCCCGATCGCGAAGCTGCTTTTGCGCGGCGCCCCTGCTGCTCCTCCTCAGCGCCCCGCTCCTCGCCCAAACCGTTGGATCCGCCCCTCCCTCCGCGCCCCTCAGGATCAAGTCCGAATCGCGCCTGGTGCTGGTGGATGCCGTCGTCACCGGCAAGAAAGACGCGCCCGTTCACGGCTTGGCCGTAGCCGATTTCCACGTCTTCGAAGATGGCAAGGAACAGACCGTCACCGCATTCCAATCTCACTCCGGACCCAGCACGCCGGGAATGCCGCAGCAGCACTTCCTTCTGTTATTCGATGGAGATTCTGGCAACGATCTGCAATCGGTCCAGGAACCCGCCGCCAGGTTCATCGCGGACAATGCCGGACCTAACCGGCTGATGTCGATCGCGTATTACAGTTCCGGATGCATGACTATTGCCACCCAATTCACTGCCGACGTCGTCCAGCTCCAGCACGCGGTGCGCACGCTGACGAGCGCCCGTCGCTGCGGCTTCGTCCCCGATCCTGGCGGCGATCTGCAAGCGCGCTACTACGCCCAACTGGCGAAGGATCTCGCCCACGTGCCCGGCCACAAAGTGTTGGCCCTGTTTGTAGCCAAAGCCGCGCCGGAAGCGATCGGCCCCGAACGTTGGGTGAATTCGGGAAGTGAAGGGATAGGCCGCAGCGTCGATCCGGTTATGGCGTCAGGCGATCCCGGCTCGCGGGCGTCTCAGCTATCCGGGCTGACGCCGGATATTGCCGCGCTGCAGAGAATCGCCGGCCGAGATCCGTATGGGATGGAAGCCGAGTTTCGCAAGGCGGATGTCTCGGTCTATCCGGTCCAAGCGCAGTCCGGCGGGCGAACTCCGGGATGGGCGCTCCATTTGGCCGACTCAACCGGCGGCCGCGAACTCAACCGCGGCAACGACGTAGTCGCCGCTTTCAAGCTGCTCTCCCGCGAGCAGGACGAAGACTACACGCTCGGCTACGTGCCGCAAGAGTTACCGGAAGGAAGCTGCCATACTCTCAAGGTCACCGTCGACCGGCGCGATGCGAAAGTGCGCGCGCGCAATCTCTATTGCAATGTCCATGAAGTCAGCCTGGCCGCCGCCAACCCGCTCGAGACGGAGTTGGAGAATCTGGCGGCTTCGAATCGGACCGGCAATGCCGCGGCGTCGGTCAGCGTCCCCTACTTCTATGAAGCCAACGGCGTGGCGCGAGTCAACCTGGCGATCGAGATTCCCTCTCCGTCTCTCAATCTCACAGAAGCGAAGGGCAAACTGCATGCCGAGATGGACGTGCTCGGCCTGGCTTATAACCTGGGAGACGAAGTGGCCGCGCGGTTCAGCGATACGGTGAGCTTCGATTTCGATAACCGCGCGCAGTTCGACGATTTTCTGCGGCGCCCGCTCCACTTCGAACGCCAGTTTAAAATCGCTCCGGGCAATTACCGGTTCAAGCTGATCTACCGCTCGGCCAAGGATCGTTTCGGCGCCAGCGAAACGCCGCTGGCCATCGGTCCCTTCGATGCACGCAAGCTGACTCTGAGCGCCATCGCCCTCGGCCGCGACGTGCAACCGATATCGCCGGAGGCCGCCCAGGAGGCGGCCCAGGAAGGGAAAAAACCGCTGATCTTCCGCGGCAGCCGGATCACCGTTTCCGGCTCCGATTTGTTTTTGAAGACCGGCCTCGCCGAAGCCTACTTCGAAATCTACCTGCCGCCCGCGCCAGGCGCACCGCCGGTCCACTTGAGCATGCGCCTGCGCCTGCTCGACGCGCAGAGCAACCAGCAGAAGTGGGCTTCCGGCGATATCGACTTGACCGACCTGGCCAAATCCGGCAACTCCGTGATTCCGGTTGCGCTCAAATTGCCCATCTCGACCCTGCCGCCCGGAACCTATCGCGCCGAGTTAATCGTCAAGGATTCCACCGGCAGCCAAGCCGCCCGCAGCGTCCAATTCCAGACCGAGTAAACGCCCCCGTGGCAACGCATGTTCTTTCCGTAGCGCCGGCGGTCTCTTGCCGCCGGTGTTTTTTCTCTGTCTTTATTCCTTACATACTGGCAGCATTTATTCGACGCCGGTCGACCACTGCGTCACCAGGTTGTAGGCGTTGACGGAGCCGATGCCGGTGGCGAAGTCCCAGCCCGTTCCGGTTCCGTAGGCGGGCTCGTACGATGTGTTCGAAGTCGAGAGCACGCCGTAAGTGCCGGACGGCAAGTAGCAGTTGTGGGTTCCCTGGCAGGGAATGTCCATATCGCCCTGCGTCACGTCGTAAAAGATGCAGCCGGTTCCGACGGCATTGCCATTGCTCGAATTGCAAGTCGTGCTGCCGCTGGCGCCATACTCGTTCTTGGCGAGCTGATAGAGCACCGTATTGGGATTGCCCCAGCGCGAGTTCGTGTACTGATTCACGATCGCCTGAATCCCGGCCATGATGGGCGTTGAAACGGAAGTGCCGCCGAAGCCCGCCCACCCGCTGGGGGCGCCGATGCACGCCTTGCCATGGTTGCTGGTATCCGAAAAGCACACGACATAGTAATGTCCCCAGATGCCGTTGGAGGCGAACAGCGATACGTCCGGCAGGTCGCGAACTCCGTCGGCGGGGTTGCCCACCAGGCCCGTTTGCCAGCTCGGCTTGGCGTAGCCCGCGCAGGTGCCGCTGACCACGCCCCGCGTGCTGGCAGCCCCGGTTGCGCAACCGCTGGGTCCACCGCTCCCGGAGGCGGTCGTGAGAAAGTCGGTATCCCCGGTGCTGCTGTTGCAGAATCCCGTGCTGCCATACGTGACAGTGGATCCGGTTTCGATGAAGGCGAGCAATTGGCTGGCGCACGAATCATTCCAGGGGATCTCGGGAATATAGGACAAAGCCGAGCCGTAATTGGACGAGTTGGTGGAATTCCAATAGGTCGCGTTCGTGCCCGAGTAGGAATCGCTGAAATCGGTGCCGCCCACGGCTACGTTGTAGGGGGTCGAACTCCAGCCACTCACGCCGATGCCGTGGGTCGCGTGCGAGACGTTGGCGTCCGCGCTGGCGGCGCCCTCGTCGCCCGTGGACACGAAAATCGAGACTCCTTCGGCGACGGCCAGAGAGTATGCATTGGCAAACGCCGCGTTGGCCGTGGCGCCATCCGACGCCTCGGCCTCGCCATAGCTGATGCTGACCACCGAAGGCAGGCTCGTCTGGGTCAGCAGATTCTCGAGTGCGATCAATCCACCGAAGGTCGCGGTGTCGGCGCAGGCGGCGAGAATGATGGTGGCGTTCGGAGCCGCCGCCGACGCATACTCGACATCGATCGCCGCCTCTCCGTCAGCCGTGTTGACGGTCGGCACCGTGCAGTTGTTCGTGCCGGTCGCCGGCGCCGGCGCCTCTTCGGTCAGCGTGGCGTAAGGATACGCGCGCGCCAGGCCGAACGTCTTGCGGAATGTGGTCCAGTCGCCCAGCGAATAAAGATACGTGTCCTCGATCAGAACAATCGTTTGGCCCCGCCCCGAGTATCCGGCCGCGAACAGCGGAGTCAGATTGTAGATCGTCGCCACGTCCTGCGGCACCAGCGCTAACTCGGTGCCGTTGCTGCCGGCGAAGGTGTACGCGGGCACCGCCGGCTTGGCGTAGAAGTGCGGGCGGAAATCGTGCAGAGCTACGACGCCCTTTACCGCCGGCGCCAGGGCCGCGGGAATGCTCGGGTCGGTCATGTTGGCGATGTGCGCCACCCCACCCACGCTCAGGTTGTGAACGTGTGTGCCAAACGCGGAGCGCACCTGTGCGGCCGTACCGGTGAAATCGATCGCCCCGTGCGGATAAATCACGTTGACGGTGAAACCCTCCGCTTGGAGCCATCCGGTGATCTTGTTCAAGTCCGGAGCGGAAGGCCCGAATCGCTGCCCGAACTGGGTGGCCGTGATCCACTGGTGGTAATTCGGCGACTTCGCATTCTCCAGACTTGCGAGAAACGCGTCCAGCGCCGCCTGTTGCGCGGGGCTGCGCCCAAGCAGAAGCTGCAGATGGTCGAGCACCAGACTGTCCGCGACGGCGCCCCGGTCGTTGGCCTCGGTGGCCTCCGGACGGATGTTGCCCGGCAGCGTCACGCGAACCGCGCTGTCGATGGGCTGCGTAATCAGGTTCTGGCCCTGAAGGGCGAGCACGCCGCTTGCCAATGCCGCCAACGAAAACCTGCGCCACCGGTTGTTCATCGTCATTCCCGTACTCTCCTGACCTGTATCAAATGTCACTTTTCCCGGCCGGGCGCCGCGCCGTTTCACGGCAGCCATGTTTCAAGGCCGCCAGCAGGAGCAGTCCGATTGCCTCGCCGCCAAGCGGCATTCCTTCAGGTTCGGGCGCAATCACCGGCCCCGTCACCTCCACATCGTCCAGGAAGAAATAATCCGGTGGATTCTCAAACGAGAACTGCAATAGCGGGTTCACCACGCTCACATCGTTGTAGGTGAACGTCTCGAATTTGAACCCATTCGTCGGAGCCATGTTGGTGACGCTGGTGAGGGTGGCGCCGGCGAAGGTGACGCTGAAGGTATTGGTCGAAGTCAGCGCGTCCTGATCGATGTAAAAGGCGATCGTGTAGAGGACGCCGATCGGGCCGGTCACCTGCTGGCTCAGCGTAATGGGAGCGAGCGTCCCGGTGTCGTCGGTCCCGAAGTAGGCCGCCCAACTGCCGCTGTTCACCGGCCCGAGGACGGTTGCACCCTCAGGCGGGTCGTTCAGATCGCCTTGAACGCCCCAATAGTTCCCGTCAAAGTTTCCGGAGGTTGCGCCGCCGACGGTCCAGCCCGTGAAGTCCCCAGTTTCGAAGCCGCAGTTTGACACGATGTTGCCGCTGACTGCGGCGCAGACCACCCCCTCTGCCCGCGCTCCCCCAGCGCTGAACAGCAAGACAGCCAGCGCCACACTCGCCGGACCAAACACGGCGGCAGCCCGGCGCCGCAATCCCCCCCATTCCTGCATCTCTTTCCTCCAAGCTGTTATACATCTTACATCCGCCGGGGCATCCACGCCAGCAGCCCGAGCCATTGAGTTGTGCCAATGCCGTGGAGCAGGCGCTTCCGCCGGCGCTTCCGCTTGCCAACCGGGCGCGGGTCTTCGCGAAGTAGGGCAGACCATCGCCTTTCGTGGTCTGTCATCGCTCACTAAAGCACAATGCCCGGACAGACGACAAAAACCGATCGTCTGTCCCACCTTAGTCACAGCCTATTTTCCCCACTAATCCAATCACTTAGCACTCAAAACCCTTGACGTACCCTCCATACTGAAGTCAGGACTGTGGCGCCAGGCTCCGCTGCTAGTCTGTTCTTGTTGGCCAACAAGCGTTGCACTCAAGTGATACTGAACTTCCGGCGCCCGTTAACGGCATGCGGGGTCCCCTACGGGCAG
>JBEKKO010000067.1:0-26503 GCA_050010695.1 Bryobacteraceae bacterium | reverse complement strand
TGCCAACTCCGGATTGGCGCCGAATTGGCGCCCCGGTTTCGGAGCGGGCAGTTGGCAGGCGGAAGCGCCTGCCCCACTTCGTTTCGCGATACTGTTCACGACTTCGGACGCACCACACTAGTCCTCTGACCGTGAGAACATGCTCTTTCCTTCGTGGGGCAGGATGGCATCCTGCGCGGCGGTTGCCAACCGCCGCGCGGTCCGATTGGCAATCGGACCGCAGCTTGCCAAGCTGCCCCACAAAGGAACAACTTCATACGGTCTTGCCACTAAAATTTAGTTCGACGCTGCGCCGGTTAGCGCCTTCAAATAGAGATAGTAGAACTCGACGCCGTCGTAATAGGAACTCACGCGCAGGCGCTCATCCTTGCCGTGAGCGCGCACGTCGTCGCGATCGATGGCCAGGGCGGAAAAGCCGAAGCTGGGAATGCCGGCTGCGTTGGTGAACCGGCTGTCGGAAGCGCCGGTTTCCATGTCCGGCACCACCGGCGCGCCGGGCCAGAATTGGCCGGCCAGCCGTTCGAGCGGCGCCAGCACGTCCGTCCGCAGGGTCACCGGCGCCAGCGGTTTGTCGAGCGGCGCGCGGTCCGCGATCTCGCCGGTCAAGTCGCTGATATGCCGCACCGAAACCGCCGGGTCGGCCAGGATGCGCACCAGGCCCAAGCGCACCTCTTCGGCCGAGTGGCCGGGCAGAATGCGGCAATTCACGATTGCCCGCGCGCTCTGCGGTAAGGCGTTGTTGGCGTGACCCGCGTCCACACGCGTGGCCACGCAGGTGGTCCGCACCAGGGCGTTGAACTGGGGTACGTGCTGCAGCCGCGCGATGGCCGCCAGGTCCGGAGGTTGCGCCAGCATGCCGCGTATATCCGCCGCGTTCTGCGCGGACTCCACCTTTGCCAGGCTATCGAAATAGGCGCGCGTCACGGCGTTGAGCTCGAACGGAAATACGTTGCGCTCGATGTGCCCCAGCGCATCGGCCACATGGTAGATGGCGTTGTCGGGCACCGGCAGGGAGCTGTGCCCGCCGGGATTGGTGGCCTTCAGCTCGAAATCCGCATAGAGCTTTTCGGCGGACGCCACCTCGACGGCGAGCGGCTTGCCATTCTGAGTTGTCACTCCGCCGGAATCCGGGTTGAGCACGAAATCCGCGTCCACCAGATCGCGGTGCTGCCTCAGCAACCAGTCCACGCCGTTGGAGGTGCCAGTCTCTTCGTCGGCGGTCAACGCCAGGATGATGTCGCGGTCCGGCCGGTATCCTTCGCGCGCGAACCGCATCAAGGTGGTCACCATGATGGCGTCGGCGCCCTTCATGTCCTGCGTGCCACGGCCGTAGAAAAACCCGTCCTTTTCCACCAGGCGAAATGGATCGGTGGTCCAGTCGGAGCGCCGCGCTTCCACCACGTCCAGGTGCGCGATGATGAGGACCGGCTTCGCACCGCCCGCGTGCGCGCCGCGCAGCCGCGCCACCAGGTTCCCCTTGCGCTCGTTCGGTCCCAGCACCTTCAAGTCATCGGCCGGGAAACCCGCCGCGAGCAGACGTTTGCGCATGGCTTCGGCGGCGACAGTGGTGCTGCCCGAAGAATCGGTGGTGTTGATCTCGATCAACTCCTGGAGGATTTCACGCGACAGCGTGCGGGTCGGTTCGTCGAGCGAGGCGGCTCCGGCGGGCCCGAGCAACAGCGCGGCAATCAGAAAATGTGCGGTGCGCATGATGATTCGAAGTAACGATTCTACCGTACGAGCCGGAGGCGCGTGGCCGAAGGCGGAGCAGAAAACCCGCGGCGGGTGCCGGAACGCAACATAAGTCGCGGCTAACTGCAATTATGCAGAGTCATACCGCGTCCACGACATGGTACTTAATAGTACATAAACAGTGTTCAAACGCACAACCGGATTAGGAGGAGCTGCCGGACTATAAGCCGGTTCCTGTACCCGTTAGGGCGACAGTCATTCCTCTAGGTCCGCCATTACTGGCGGACTCAAGCGACCTACCCGGGAGTCAAGCGGGGCGAGCCGCCCCTTCTCCCCTATTTGGTCTTGCTCCGCGTGGGGTTTACCCTGCCGGCGGGATTACTCCAGCCGCGGTGCGCTCTTACCGCACCATTTCACCCTTACCGTCCGTCGCCGGAAGGCGGTATATTTTCTGTGGCACTTTCCGTATCCCGCTCGGGGACCCCGGCCGTTAGCCGGCACGCCGCTCTATGGAGACCGGACTTTCCTCCTCCGTTGCCGGAGGCGACTGTCCATCCGGCAGCTCCCGCATCCGATTATCTCATGGCGCGCAGACCGCCCGCCGAACGGGCAAAACTCAAAGTAACTTGGTCCAATTGTTGCGGATATGCCGCGGTTCCGGTGTAGAATAACCGGTGTAGAATAAATCGTAATCGGCCCAGGTGAGTGGGAACGAGTCAATCGTGGAATCGGCGTTACCGTTCTGGCGCTGCTTCGAAGGCTTTGGCTCGCCCGCGTCGGCGGAAGGCAGACTTCCATAGCGGTTCACCATGTCCAGCCTGTTTCTGTTGAGGAGATCAAGAATACAATGAAGAGAATCGTAGCGTTGAGCGCGCTCGGCGTGATGGCCTCCGCACTCTTTGCGCAGGGACTGAATGTGCCTGCCAACCAAAGCAAAGAGGATTGGGAAGAGATCAACTTCGAGTTCAACTCTTCCATCCTTTCGGATGGCTATCCCAGCCTGCTTCGTCTCGCCGATCTGTTGAGCCAGCATCGCGATTACAAGGTGGTGGTCACCGGAAACACCGATTACGTCGGATCCAACCCCTACAACGAAACGCTGTCACTGGCACGCGCCAATACGGTGAAAAACTTTCTCGTCAAGTACGGCGCCGCCGCCGATCAGGTGTCGGTGGCCGGCGAAGGCAAGCGCCAGCCGGAAGTCGACAACCAGAGCAAGGAAGGCCGCTTCATGAATCGCCGCGTCAGCCTCCAGGTGACGGACGGAAAAGGCAAATCCGTGAAGCAGGGCGGCATTGGGGAAGTGTTGAACACAGTGCAGTCCTGGCAGGACCAGATGGCGAAGAAGCAGCAGGAATGCTGCGACGCCATCCTCAAACGGCTCGACAAGTTGGACGATATCCTGGCCGCGGTGAAGGCGCTCCAGGGCGAAAACGCGGCACTCAAGGGTGAACTGGCCGACCAGCGCAACCAGATCAACACGTTGCGCGACCGGCTCGAAAATCCGCCCAAGCCCGCGATCGAACCGCCGGCGGCTCCGCCCGCCAAACCGGTCGAGGAGGCTAAGAAGGGGAACGACAAGTTCTCGCTGCTCGGGATCAGCGTGGGTCCAACCTTCGGCTCATCCAACCGCGGCAATGCGACTTTCGACGCCAGCGGCCGTTTCTTCTCGCCCTTCGGCGGTGACGGCACGCACGCCGTGCAGGCGCAAGGCGAGTACATTTACAACGACCAGGACCAGGAAGGCCAATTCGATCTGGGGCTGGTCAATCGCTGGGGCAATGTACAGGCCGGCGTATTCGGCAGTTTCAAATACCTGAACTACAAGCAATATCAAAACGGCGGCGGGCTCGGCCAAGGCGCTTTCCTGCTGGATTATATTTTCGGCCGCGGCCGCATCGGCGTCTTCGGCACGCAGGGCTTCAAGAATTACGCTGTGGTCAACAGCACGACCCTGGCGCCCGGCGCTTTCCTGCAAACTTATGCCAAGGTCGTCAACCAGTACGGCGCCGATGCCCTGGTCGGCGTGTGGGGCAACGCCTATCTGCAAGGCAATCTCGGCCTGTTGCGCCGCGAGGTGAATGGCGGCAACACGGTCGGCGGCGAACTGAAGCTGACGCAGCCAGTGAGCTCGCACGTCGCCTTCACGGCCGCCCTCGATTACAATCAGACCGGCGTCTTCTCGACGGGCAACGGCCAGGTGCTGTTCGGTCTGGAGATGGGCAGCTACATCCATCCCAAGGATTACGGCAGCATCAAAACGCCGGTGCCGATGGACGTTCCGCGCATCCGCTACGAGTTTGGCACGCGGCGCGTCGGCACCAGTCCTCCGATCGCCAACGCCGGTCCCAGCCAGACGGGCGTGCAGGCGGGTATCATCACCCTCAACGGCTCGGGATCGTACGATCCACTGGGCGAGGCTCTGACCTATGCCTGGTCGCAGCTCTCCGGGCCCACGGTGACGATTAACAACGCCACCCAGTCGATCGCCACGTTCAACGCCGCCGCCGGCCAGAGCTATCAGTTCCTGCTCAAGGTCACCAACACAGACGGCATCTCGGCGCAGGCCACTACCATGGTTACCACGGCTGCGCCGCTACAGACGCAGATCGTGCAGTTCACCGCGCAACCGGCGGCGATCACATCCGGCCAGTCCTCGACCCTGAACTGGGTGATCCAGAACGCGACGTCGGCCAGCATTACGCCCGGCGTGGGCGCGGTCAACGCCAACAGCGGTTCGGTTGCGGTGTCGCCCACTACCACCACCACTTATACGTTGACGGCGAACGGCGCCAACGGCAGCACCACCCAGACCGTGCAGATCACGGTGGGCGCCACGACGGCCCAGATTCTCCGCTTCACGGCCAGCCCGAGCAACATCGCCGCGGGTGCGCAGTCCACCTTGAGTTGGACCACTTCGGGCGCCAGCACGGTTTCCATCTCGCCGGGTATCGGCACCGTGGCCGCCAACGGGAGTACCACCGTCACGCCGGCCGCCACCACCACTTACACGATCACCGCCACCGGCACCGATGGCAAGGCCGTCACCTCGACGATCCAGGTCACGGTGGGCGCCATCACGGCTCAGATTGTCCGTTTCGCGGCTAGCCCGAGCAGCATCGCCACAGGTGGGCAGTCCACGTTGAGCTGGAGCACTAACAACGCCACCACGGTTTCTATCTCGCCGGGTATCGGCACGGTGGCCGCCAACGGGAGTACGCCCGTTTCGCCAGCCGCCACCACCACCTTTACGATCAGCGCCACCGGCACCGATGGCAAGACCGTCACCGCTAACGCGACCGTGACAGTGGGCGCCATCACGGCGCAGATTCTCCGCTTCGCGGCCAGCCCGAACAGCATCGCCGCGGGTGGGCAGTCCACGCTGAGCTGGACCACTTCCAACGCCACCACCGTCTCCATCGCACCGGGCATCGGCACCGTGTCCGCCAACGGGAGCACAACCGTTTCGCCGGCTGCCACTACCACCTACACGATCACTGCCACTGGCGCGGATGGCAAGACCGTCACCTCGACGGTCCAAATCACCGTCGGCGCCGTCACGGCTCAAATTGTCCGCTTCGTGGCCAACCCGAGCACCATCGCCGCCGGTGGGCAGTCCACCTTGAGTTGGACCACTTCGGGCGCCACCACCGTATCCATCTTCCCGGGCATCGGCAGCGTGGCCGCCAACGGGAGCGCAACCGTCTCGCCGGCCACCACCACTACGTACACGATCAGTGCCACTGGGGCCGATGGCAATACCGTCACCGCTCCTGTGACCGTGACCGTGGACGCCACAACGGCACAGATTGTGCGCTTCGTGGCCAGCCCGAACAGCATCGCCGCCGGTGGGCAGTCCACCTTGAGCTGGAGCACCTCCGGCGCCAGCACGGTTTCCATTTCGCCGGGCATCGGCAGCGTGGCCGCCAACGGGAGCACAACCGTCTCGCCGGCCACCACTACAACTTACACGATCAGTGCCACCGGCACGGATGGCAAGACCGTCACCTCGACAGTCCAAATCACCGTGGGCGCCGTCACGGCGCAGATTCTCCGCTTCGCGGCCAGCCCGAGCACCATCGCCGCGGGTGGGCAGTCCACTCTGAGCTGGACCACTTCCAACGCCACCACGGTCTCCATCTCGCCGGGCGTGGGCACCGTGCCCGCCAACGGGAGTACGCCCGTTTCGCCGGCCACCACCACCACCTACACGATCAGCGCCACCGGGGCCGACGGCAATACCGTCACCGCCACGGCGACCGTGACCGTGGGCGTCACAACGGCGCAGATTGTGCGCTTCGTGGCTAGCCCGAGCAGCATCCCCACCGGGGGGCAGTCCACCTTGAGTTGGACCACCTCCGGCGCCAGCACGGTTTCCATCTCGCCGGGTATCGGCAGCGTGGCCGCCAACGGGAGCACAACCGTCTCGCCGGCCACCACTACCACCTACACGATCACTGCCACCGGCACGGATGGCAAGACCGTCACCTCTACCGTCCAAGTCACGGTCGGCGCGGTCACGGCGCAGATTCTCCGCTTCGCGGCCAGCCCGAACACTATCGCCGCCGGTGGCCAGTCCACTCTGAGCTGGACCACTTCCAATGCCACCACGGTCTCCATCTCGCAGGGGATCGGTACCGTGGCCGCCAACGGGAGTACGACCGTCTCGCCGGCCACCACCACCACCTACACGATCAGTGCCACCGGCGCCGATGGCAATACCGTCACCGCGGCCGTGACCGTGACCGTGGGCGTCACAACCGCGCAGATTGTGCGCTTCGTGGCCAGCCCGAACAGCATCGCCGCCGGTGGGCAGTCCACCTTGAGTTGGAGCACTTCCGGCGCCAGCACGGTTTCCATCTCGCCTGGTATCGGCACCGTGTCCGCCAACGGGAGCACAACCGTCTCGCCGGCCACCACTACCACCTATACGATCAGTGCCACCGGCACGGATGGCAAGACCGTCACCTCTACCGTCCAAGTCACGGTGGGCGCCGTCACGGCGCAGATTCTCCGCTTCGCGGCTAGCCCGAGCACCATCACCGCCGGTGGGCAGTCCACTCTGAGCTGGACCACCTCCAACGCCACCACGGTCTCCATCTCGCCGGGCATCGGCACCGTGGCAGCGAACGGGAGTACAACCGTCTCGCCGGCCGCCACCACCACCTACACGATCAGTGCCACCGGCGCCGATGGCAATACCGTCACCGCTGCCGCGACTGTGACCGTGGGCACCGGCGGCACCACGGCGCAGATTCTCCGCTTCGTAGCTAGCCCGAGCACTATCGGAGCCGGCGCGCAGTCCACTCTAAGCTGGACCACTTCCAATGCCACCACCGTTTCCATCTCGCCGGGCATTGGCACCGTGGCCGCCAACGGGAGCACAACCGTCTCGCCGGCTGTCACCACCACCTACACGATCAGCGCCACCGGCGCCGATGGCAAGACCGTCACGTCCCCGGTAACGGTGACCGTGAGCGGATCCGCCATCCCGCAGATCGTGGCCTTCCTGGCTACTCCGCAGAACCTCTCGCCGGGCCAGTCGACTCAGATCTGCTGGCAGGTGACGGGAGCGACCAGCATTTCGATCACGCCCGGGGTTGGCAACAATCTCAATGCCAACGCTTGCGCCACGGTTACGCCAGCCAACACCACCACCTACACGCTGACCGCCATCAACGCGGTTGGCCAGATCCAGGGCAACCTGACCGTCAACGTGGGCCTGGTCCAGATTCTCTCGTTCCAGGCCAACCCGGTGAGCTCGCCGGGCGCCGGACAGCCGGTGACGCTGTCGTGGACCACCGCAAACGCCACCTCGGTGGTGCTCACCGGCGCGGATATATCGCCGATGACGCTGCCGGTCAACGGCTCCTACGTCGACAAGCCGATAACCAACGAAACCTATACTCTGACCGCTTACGGACCTGGAGGCCAGACCGTCAGCGTCACCATCTCGGAGTTCGTCAGGTAACCCGCGACGCGAGCATTCGCGCTAGTAGTCATGCCGGGCGGCCGAAGCAAGCCGCCCGGTTTTTTTTGGATGGAGAGGGTTTGGCTGCCGCTCGGCGGCTAAGCGCAGTCCCCGCGGCCTACCAGGCCAGGCGCAGGCGTTCGGCCGCCAGCGGCGCCACATCGCCTTCCTGATAGATGAATTCGCCGCGCTTCATGGTGAGATGCACCAGGTTCATGCCGGAATGGTATCCCAGTTCCCGATAGTCCGACACGTTGAACACGATCAGGTCGGCCGGCTTGCCATGTTCGATCGACCCGGCGGTGGCCGCGCGGCCCAGCGCGTGGGCGCCATTGATAGTGGCCGCGACCAGCGCCTCGGCCGGCGTCATTCGCATCTCCCGGCACGCCAGCGATACGACCGCCTGCATGTTGAGCACCGGACTGTTGGAACGGTTGAAATTGCTGCCCAGCGCCACGGCGGCGCCGGCCTCCAGCAGAGCCCGCGCCGGGGCCGGGCGGCTGCCTCTGTGAAAGGACAGACCAGGCAACAGTGTGATGACCGGACCCGATGCCACGGTCCCGTCGAGATCCGCGGCCGCGACGTTCTCCAGATGGTCGATGCCGGCGATCCGGAGTTCGCACCCGAGCGCCGCCGCTTCTTTAGACCCGTCGCCATCGGCGTGCACGCGGCAGCCAAAGCCGAGCCGGGCCGCCGTTTCCAGGTAGCGGCGGATCAGCCGCAGCCGGCTCTCGACGGGGCTCCATTCGATGTCCGCAAACTGGGCCAGCCGCAGGCGGCGGAGCAACGGCAGAAGCTCCTCACAGGCCCACTCGACCGTGGCTTCCGCACAGTCCGGCGCTTCGGTGGGCGGCGGCAGACACAAGAAGAAGGTGGCTACCACGTCGATCGGGTCATCACCAGTCAGGGACACCGCGCGCAAGAGTTTCAGCTCGGCGCGAGGCCCGCCCGCACACCCGGCTTTGGCCTCCACCGTGGTGGTGCCGTGGCGCGCCATCGCCTGCAGATATTTCCGCATCTGGTTGGCCATGCTTCTGGCGCTCGAGGTCTTGACCGCGTTCAGGGCCGACGCCGCGTCAGTGTGCGCCCAGCCCGGCGGTGGAAAGGCCAGGTGAGTGTGGCTGTCCACGAAGCCCGGCATCACGACGCGACCGGCCGCACTGATCTCCACCGCGTCACGCGCCGCCTTCAGGTTCTCAACCCGGCGCGTCGGGCCCACTTCCTGCACCAGCCCATCGCGTATCAGCACCGATCCGTCGAGCATCAGTCCCGGATCGTTCAGGGAAGGCCCGCGCCGGGCACCCGATGGGCCGCGCATGGTGAGCAGTTGGCGCGCGCCCCGAATCAGTATGCCCCCCGTTTGGCCGCTCCCGGATTTAACTGTAACAGTAGCCGTAATAGTATTGACTAGGGATCAGTGTCGAACGTATCAGCACAGCAGCGGAATAATCGCGTTCTCAAAACCCTGGAACGCGTGTTTTCAAAAGCCGGAAGGGGATCCCGCACTGAGGCCCGGCGCTGGATCGGCGAAGGACGCGTCGGTGTCAACGGCGCGATCGCGCGCAACCCCGACCAATGGGTCGATCTGGCGCGCGACCGGGTGACCCTGGACGGCAAGCCAATCACCGCCACGCCGGGAATCTACATCCTGCTATACAAGCCGAAGGGTTACCTGACGACTTATCGAGATCCCGAGAATCGTCCCACGGTTTATGACCTGGTCGCGGACCTGGATACCTGGCTGGCCCCGGTCGGGCGCCTCGATCTGGACACCAGCGGCCTGTTGCTGATGACCAATGACACTGTGTTCGCCGACCATGTTACCAGCCCCGCTCACCTGGTGCCAAAAACCTACCAGGCGAAAACCGCCACGTTGCTGAGCGAGGAGCAAATCGGGCGCCTGCGCGGCGGCATCGCGTTGAGCGACGGCCCAGCGCGCCCGGCCGAGGTTCGCCGTCTGCGCGACGGCGCCAGACACACGTTTATCGAAATCGTACTCACCGAAGGCCGTAACCGGCAGGTGCGTCGCATGATCGAAGCCGCCGGCAGCCGGGTGCTGAAACTGGTTCGCACGGCGATCGGCCCGCTCCGCATCGCGGACCTCGAGATCGGCAAGTGGCGGCGGCTGACGGAAGAGGAAATCGTTGCGCTCGGAGGGCGTGTGCGCCCGCCCGGGGCGGCTATTTCCAATACCAGCGAAGCGAGACCTGCGGCGAGATCAAGGTCGCGCGCACGTAGAAGGGGCCATTCGTCGAAGTCTTGAAATGGAAGGCGCGCACTCCGCCGCCCAGCTCGAAATGTCCGAGACGGAAGTTGAGCGAACCCTCCGAATCCCAGATCGTCCAGCGCCGGGGGAACGCAAAGCCGGAAGCGTTCAACTCCAGCCGGACGAACTTGGATAGGTACTCCGTCGCTCCCAAGCCCAGCGTGGGCGAGAGAAACCAGCGGCTCCCTGCCGCCTGATAGTCCACGGGCGAGCCGTTGGAGCCAATCAGGGGAGCGCCGCCGGTAGTGGTGATCGGCAGCAGCGGCGCATCAAACCCGGTCTTCACGTTGACGTATTGCACCTGCCACAGAGTTTTCAAACGGAAGTGCCGGCTTTCCACCGGATACGGCCACGTCAGGTACTCGAACGAAAGCTTGAGATCCTGCAACTGGTAGTTGGTGGAAATCAGGACACCCGGGTTATAGCTTTGGCTCCACAGGGTGAGAGTGGAGGCTGAAGTGAAATCGCCCGCCGCGCGCGTGGAAAACCCGGAGACCACCAACGCGTTATGCAGACCCAACGCGATACCGATTTCGGCGCTTTCTCCCAGTTTCGGCCTGCCCTGGAGTGTGATCAGCGAATTGTTGGTAATTCCGGAGGCCCGCCCCTTATCGAAGATCGGGTTGCCGGTGGGCTCGGATCCACCCAAGCCAATCCAGATCCCGGATTCGCCGGGCATCCGCACATCCGGGTACTTGGGCAGTTCCGGCGGAGCGGAAATGTTGGGCTGCCCGGTCTGTGGCGGCGCCTGGCTCGGCGGTTGGGTGGCTGGCGGCGCGCCCGGCTGATCGGCCGGCGGTTGGACGGGTGGCGGCTGCTGGTCAGCCGATGTGGCGCTCGGGTCGCCCGCCGGGTCCGACGGCTGCGCCTGGGCCCAGCACGCCAACAACAAAACACAAACCAACACCATGGCCGATTTCTTCACGTATTCCTCTTTGTTCCGATTTAGGATGAACCCGGATGCCGCCCGACCCTGCTGCACGGGTCAGGCCAAACGCCTGCTTGCGACGCCGCTCTACTATTTTGCCTCAACACGGTGCTGCCGCGCACATCCCTCGGCGCGCCAACCTTGTGACCATCGAGCCACAGGTGTGAACAACACGATAGTGGCGCTCGCCGGCAGGGCCGGTATGGCGCAGTGGATTTATTTTATTCGCAAGGGTGGCTTGGCTCGAGGGCGTTACTGGAAGGAAAAAGGAAGGACAGTAGAACTGCGGGGCAGGCAGCGGACGCAGCGGACCTGCCCCGCGATTCTCGCAACTACTTGCTGCTCTGGGCGGCGGTTCCGGTGCCGAACTCGACTGTGGTGGTGGAACCACCCAACTCAATGGACGACACGCGTTCGGTCTTGCCGTCCATGACGGTCTCGACCGCCGTCTGGGCAAACTTCTCTTTTGCCGTTTCCAACTTGACCGGCGCCGACACCGACTTTCTGGTATGGACGTTGGTAAAGGTTGCGGCGCCATTTTCCACGGTGAGCTTGTACTCGCCGGGAGTCAACTGCACGGCGCCGACGCCTTCGGGCTTGTCGAAAGCGACAACATAACTCTTCGTGCCCGCCAAAGCGAGGCTGCAAGCAGACACAAATCCAATCAAGAACAGCGATCTCTTCGTCATGTTCGAACGTTTCCTTTAGGTTGAGTTCCTGTGGCTCGATAGCACTTGGCGCACAAGAAGTTTTTGTCTTGCGTCCAACCCTAGGGTAGGTTGCGGTTTCTGTCTATAAGACTCCAGGTCCGCGCCCGAGGTTACAGTGCAAGAATTTTGTGCGGATCAGTTTCGCACTCACCGTTTTGAAATTGACTTGGCTGTTCCGGGTTTCCGCGGATGATCGTTTGTTCGCGAGGAACCGCCGGCAAAGACCGCCGGCGTTACAAGGAAACGCGGGGTGGTAGTCGCAGCGCCTCGAAGTAGCGCCGGTGCTCTTCGGTAGCGCCGGCGGTCTTCGCCGCCGGTGTTTTTCCTTTAGTAAGACTCATAACTTCAGGGTGCGAACGATCTGCGACACATCGGGGATGCTTTCGCGGCGCAGGAAGCGGGCCAGTTCGCGGGCGATGCGGATGGGGGACTGAGGATCCCAGAAAGTGGCGGTGCCGACCTCGACGGCGGTGGCGCCGGCGATGAGAAACTCAGCCGCGTCCACGCCGGTCGCGATGCCGCCCAGCCCCACCACCGGAATGCGCACGGCCTGGGCCGCCTGGTAGACCAACCGAAGCGCGATCGGCTTGATGGCCGGACCGGAGAGCCCGCCGAAGCCGGCGCCGATGCGCGAGCGGCGGGTATGCGCGTCGATGGCCAGAGCCACGAATGTGTTGACCAGCGAAATGGCGCCGGCGCCGGCGGCTTCGGCGGCCTGCGCCAGGGGTTCGATGGCGCTCACGTTGGGCGAGAGCTTGACGATGAGGGGCCGGTGCGCCACGCGCCTGGCCGCTGTCACCACTTCGCCGAGCAGCGCCGGGTCGCTCGAAAAGTAGATCCCGCCGTGTTTCGTGTTGGGGCAGGAAACGTTCAACTCGTAGCCGGCGACGCCGGGGTGATCCTCCAAAACCCGCACCACCTCGGCGTAATCGTCGGAGGTGAAGCCGAAGACATTGACGAATACGGGCGTGGAAAGCCGCGCCAGGGTCGGCAGCTTCTCGCGGACAAAAGCGCGGACGCCGATATTCTGCAGCCCGATGGAGTTGATCATGCCGCACTGGGCTTGCTCGACGCGCGGCGGCGGATTGCCTTCGATGGGCTCTCGCGACAGGCCCTTCACGACCAGGCCGCCGAGCGCGTTGAGATCCAGCAGCGCCGCGAACTCGACACCATAGGCGAAAGTGCCGGAGGCCGCGATGACCGGATTGCGCAGGGGAATCCCGCACAGGCTGGTCGCAAGCGCCGGATCTCGGGCGGCACTCATTCCGCCAGCGCCTCCGCCAGAACCCGGCCGGTGGATGAAGAAGGCGGTGCAACGCCGCAGGCGCGCGCCAGGGTGGGAGCCAGGTCCACCGCCTCCACCGGCGATTCGAATAACCCGGCGCGAAAGCGCGGGCCGTACAAACACAGCGGCACTCCGGCGTCGTAGTTGTATAGCGAGCCGTAAGAGACGCCGCGCCCCTGGCCATAGTCTTCCACGTATTCCGGCCGGTAGGACAGCATGACGTCGCCGCAGCGTCGTGGATGGAAGCTGTTACGGAAGCGGCGCCCCCATTCGTCGCGGCTGGAACAGGCGCCACCGGCGGTATAGTATCCGGCGATGGCGGGGTGCTCGAGAGCGGCGGACGCCGCAGCCTGCCGCATCGGTTCCAGGTCGCGCGCGGTTCCTCCGTCCAGGTACAGGAACGGGTACAAATACTTCTGCACGTGTCCGAGATTGCGGTCGTGCAAGGCTTTCTCGACGGCCTGCGCCACGCTCTCGCCCGCCACGGCCATGCGGGGGCGGACGCTGGGCCTGGGCGCGGGAGGCGCTCCATGGCAGCCGGCCAAGGCGAGATCGAATCCTTTGTCGCCCAGCGTTCGCCGCAACTGCGCCAGCAGCGATTCCATCTGTAGATCGAGCTGCAGCGTCATCTGCTGCATCAGCGGCGAAAAGGCGCCGGTTTCGAATCCCAGCCGGGCCGGCGCGGAAACCACCAGGCAGACGAAATCGAAACTGCCCGCCTGCCCAAGCCGTTCGTTGGTTGCCAACTCGCGCAGGAAATCGAATTGGGCCGCCGCCGCGAACGGCGAGGCCTGGTACAACTCGGTGAAAACCTGTGGATGGGCCGCGTCATACGTGAGCTCGCGCAGCGGCGGAGAGCCGGCCGGCGCGCCGGCCGCCAGCCACGCGGCGCCGTGCAGTTGCTCAATCGGGCGTTCGGTATTGAACGGGCTCAGCCAGTCCGGCGCGTTGCCCAGGGTGTTGAAGCGGCCCTCGCGGTCCTGCCAGAACAAGCGCGCCGCCGGGTGGGCAGCCACCAGGCCGGCTTGCGCCGCATCCGGGGCAATTACGTAGACTCGCGTACCGGCCTCGGCGGCGATCTGTCCCGCCACGGTGGTCGCCAGCATTTCCTCTTCGGAGGCTTTCACCGTTTGCCGCCAACGGTGATCCCACCAGAGATCGGCCACGATACCATGCTCGGCCGGCCACGCGCCGGTGGCCAGCGTCGCCAGGGTCGTCGCCGGAAACGTGCTGGCGAGGTGCCGGCAATCCGGAAAATATGCACCGGAAGTGATTACTTTCCGGAACCCCCCGTTGGATAGTTTACCCCAGACACTTTCCAGAAAATCCGGCCGCAAAAGCTCGATCAAAACCAATACGAACAGGTTAGGCCGTGGCGCTAAGCCCCAAGTTTTGAAGGACATGCCTCCCATCATCGAGAGCGCGAAGGTGCGCCGGCATATATCCATGAAAAAAGAGTTTATCAGACCCGGAGGTTGATGTTATAGTGTTGTTTCTTTCAACGAGGAAGTACGGTCAGTACCGGTCTAGGGCGTGACCGACTGAGGTTTTGCAATGAACATGCGTGACAGCGTGCTGGGACTCGCGGAAATCCGCCGCAACCGGGGCATCTCGCTCCAACAGATTGCCGAGGTGACCAAGATCGGCGTAAGGACGCTGGAGGCGATTGAGCAGGGCGATTTCGAGCGCCTGCCCGGCGGCATATACAACACCAGCTACATACGCCAATACGCCCGCGCCATCGACTACGATGAATCCGTCCTGCTGGCGTTTTACCATCAGCAGACCGGCGGCGTGAAGGAAGCCGCGCCGGTACGGCAACCCTCTGGCGCAAGCTTCCGCCCCGTGCCTTCGATTTTCAACTGGTAGCGCCAACGGCAAGCGGCGGTCCTCGCGCGGCAGCCCACACCCCCCTCGTCAGATTAACGCGGCGTTTGCTTTTCCGCCATCCGCGCGGCGAATCTGGCCACGTTGACGATGGCGCGCTGGTGGGTGCCCTCGCCGATCTTTTCCTTTTCGTCCCAGGCTTCCACGCGGAACTCGACACGGCGCTCCACCGCGTCGGTGATTTCCACGGTGACGCGCACCGTCGCGCCAACCGGCGCGGCCGCCAGGTGGAAGACGTCAACGTGGGTTCCCACCGTGTCGCATCCCGGTTCGAGTTGTGGCAGCACGGTGTCGCGGCAGGCGCGCTCCATGAGGCCGATCATGTTCGGCGTGGCCAAGACTCGGGGACCCGCCTCACCGAGAAAGCTGATGGCGTTTTCCGCCGTCACCAGCACCCGCTTCTCCCCTTTGGTTCCGATTACGATGTTGTGCATGACGTGGGTCAGGCGGCCGCGAGTCCAGCCAGCACGCCCCGCATGTATCGGAACGAGCGCTGGACGCCGGGTAGCGGGTCGTCGGCGTTGATTTCGTATTCCAGGTTGACGCAGCCCTGGTAATGGATCTTGATGAGCTCGCGAAAAATGTTCGGAATCGGTATTTGGCCATCGCCCACGTCGCACTGGCTGTCTTTGTTGGTCAGGTCGGTAAGATCCTTGATGTGCATATCGAACAGACGGGCGCCGGCCACCGCGATGATGTTGACCGGATCGTCGTCGTAGACGGTTTTGCCCGATCGCGCGGCAGCCGCGTCCTCCAAGGCGCCGACGATTTCCGAGTTGGATGTGTGGGCGGCGTCGCCCTTCCGCGCGGCCTCCGCCTTGAGCAAGCGGGGCATGCGGACGGCGCGATACGCGTGTCCGACATCCAGGCACAGGCCGCAGCGCGGGTCGAGACCGCCGACCGCTTCCAGCACCGATTGCGCGCTGGGGAAATGCCGGTCCTCCGGCCCATGATTGTGGATGGCGATGCGAATGTCGTATTCGCGGACCATCTGCTCGACGGCCCTGAGGTTGGCATGCGTGGGAGCGCAGACCATCATGGGCGCGCCGAAGTTCTTCGCCAACTCGAAGAGCGGCCGCAAATCGCCGGCGGTGCTGGCCTTGGTCATGTCGATGTTGCCGATGCTCATCACCTTGAGCCCGGCGGCGTCGAACGCCTGGCGCGCCTGGCGGGCCTGTTCCGGGGTGCTGTCGGCAGCCAGTTGCTGGGGCGTATTCTTGACGCTGATCCAGGGGGTGTGCGCCTGCTGGATCATCTCGATCACCTTCGGTCGATCGAATTTGCGGAAGCTATAAGTGGCGATGCCGAGCTTGATGCCCCCGGGCGCGGGTTCGGCAGGGGCGGGAGCGCCGGAAGCGGCGTTAACGGCCGCGGCGCCCAGACCCGCCAGGCCGGCCGCGCCCAGAAACCCACGGCGCGTGGTTGGAGTTTTCATGACTCCATCATTTTATGCAATTTTTTGTGCAATTTTCTTGGGGCGTCGGGCCTGTTGAGACAACCGGCGAGGTAGAGCATCCCCCACCAGGGCACCGGTGGGGCATGCGCTTGCCCGACCTACTTCTTTTTGCGCAGATAGATGGTTCCGTGGAGAGTGTGAAAGCTGGCCTGCACGCCGCCGCCGTTGATGACCCCTTCGAAATTGTTGTCGAAGCGCAGGCGGAACTTGAGGCCGCCGGAATTGTCCTTCTCGGTCGACGCGGTTCCACCAAGCGCGATTTCGAAATCGCTATAGATATCGGAGCTCATGGTCTTGAACTTTACGTTGGCCTTGACGTCGGCCGGCAAGGTCACGTCGATGGGGCCGCTCAGGCTGCTGAACGACAGCGGCTTGGCGGGATCGACGCGATCCATGACCACGTGGATGGGGCCATTGAGCGAATGCGCCACCACGGTTCCAGAGATGCCGGTCAGCTCGGTGTGACCATTCAGCGTATCGGTGTCCACTTCGCCGCGGACGCCATCCACGCTCAGGTTGCCATTGAGCGTGTGCAGATCCACCGAGGTGTCGGCCGGAACGGCGATCATCAGCGGGCCCTGGAACGTTGGGTCGGCATGGATCTCGATCACGTTATCGGCCTCATCGATGGTGAGGCCGCGCGGCCCGTCGATGCGGCGCATTCCATCGGCGCCGATTGCGGGATGAGGGCCGCCTTCCACGATCACCTCGCTGCCGCTGTGCGCTTTCACCGTGACCGAATTGTTCAGCATATGCACATTCACCTGGCGCGCGTGGCCGCCCGGGGGCGCTGGAACCACTACGCGTCCCGCACCGTCCTGCGCGGCGGCAAGACTGCACACGACAATGGCTGTGCCCGCAACGGCAAATATGGTTTTCATGACTGGTATCCCTTTTCTCTTTGTCGGCCCGGTTGTCCGCGCCTAAGGTTTCGCCTCGTGCAGGCGGATGGGGCCGTTGAAGCCTTCAAATGCCAACGTGGGGCCGCCCTGGCCGATTTGTCCCGACCCGGAGCGGCCGCTGTGGTACACGTATTTCGCGCCGTCTCCGCCTGCGCTGCCTTTGGCTGCCACTTCGAAATCGGAAAACACGCCGCCGTTAAACGTCTTGTAGCTCAACTCGGCATTGAGGCCGGGTTGAAAGTAGGCATCCACGGCGCCGTTGAAGGTCTTGACCTTGAGATCGCGCTCCGGGTTGCGGCGGAAGGCGATTTTCACCGGCCCGTTGAAGGTGTCGACGCTGCCGGCGCCGGTAACGTCGTCCACCTCGATGTGGCCATTGAAAGAATGCAAGTTGAAATCGCCGCTGGTTCCCTTGACCGCGATTTCGCTATCGAAGTTATGGAGCGAAAGCGCGGTGCCGGCGGGCACCAGGATGTCATAGTCGAACTCGACGCGATAGCCTTCCCGGTCGCCCCGGGAATTGCCGTGATGGTAATCCTGATGGAGTTTGACCTCGCCTCCCTGCTCGGAGATTTCGAGCTTCACCTCGCGTTTGGCTTCGGCCAGTTTCTCGGCGGATTCGGCGCGGTTGTGGCGCACCAGCGTGACCTCGATCTGGCTGCCGCCGCCGGCGACGTGAATCGCGCCGGCGAAATTGTCGACCACCAACTGGTGGCCGACACCACCGGTGTAAGTATGATGGATGGTCTCCCGATCTTCCACCAGCCAGCGGCGATCGGAAGCATGCGCCGCCAGCGGCGCCAGCAAAATGGTCAGCAGCAAAAGCGCTTTCATCTGGATTCTCCCTTGATTCCCAACTGATCGATAGCCCACTGCGCCCGCTGGCGCACGGCCTCATCGGCCTCCGGACGGCTGGCCAGGCGGCGCAGCGCAGAGGCGCAGTCACGGTCTTTGCTTTTCACCACCAGGTCGATTAGCGCCACCTGCGCCAGGGGCGAATCCTGCGCCGCCAGGGTGGCCGGCAGAGCGCGCCGCACATTCGGATCGGCCGCATACCTGTCGAGCGCATCCACCGCGGAAAGGCGCACGTTCACGTTCGAATCATGGTCGGCTGCGTACAGCAGCGCCTCTTCCACTTGCGGATCCGGCTGCGTCATCGAATAAGCGTAATTTACGCCTTCGATCCTGGATGCGGGAGACTGCTGCTGCTGCATCAAGGAGAGCGCCACCAACTGGTGCAGGCTCTGGACCTGGCCCTGCAACTGCGCGACCTCCGGCGAAACCGCTGGACGCGGCGCCAGATCGTGGCCGGCGATGAGACCGACAGCGAGGACGGCCAGGCCGGCTGCCAGTTGCCACGCCCACCGCGGCGGAGTTTGGCGCGGCGCCGGCAGCGCCACGGCGGCCAGGCGCCCCTGTTCCAGGCCGGCCTCGAAGGCGGCCAGGGTCGCCTGGAGACGTTCTTTCATCTCCGCGCCGGGTTCGGCTTCGAGCTTGAGTGCTTCCAGGCCGCGCCAGACAATTCCCAGGTGAGCCAGTTCGGCGCGGCACCCGGAACAGCCTTCCAGGTGTTCGATCAGACGCTCCCGCGCGCTCTCACCCAACCGGCCGGCGAGGCACTCGGGAAGTTGTTGGCGGATGTTCTCGCAGTTCATGACAGCGGCTCCCCTCGTAAGGCGAAGAAGCGGTCGCCCAGTTCGTGCAGCGCCCGGTAGACGCGCACCTTCACCGTGCCGACCTCGCACTGCAGGGCAGCCGCGATTTCTTCGTATTTCAAATCCAGAAAACGGCTCATCACGAGCACTTCCCTTTTGTCCGGCGGCATCTCCGCCAGGGCCTGGCGGAGCAACGCGGTTTCCTGCTTATCCTCTATCAGCCGGTCGGGCGCCGCGTCCGGACTGGCCGCTTCCGGCGTTTCGGCCGGCCAGGCGACTTCATTCTTGCGCCGCCCCAGGTGATCCAGGTAGGCATTGCGGCCAATCTGAAACAACCAGGCGCGGAAGGTGTTTTCCGTCTGGTAACTGCGCCGGTACTTGAGGACGCGAAAGAACACCTCCTGCACCAGGTCCTCGCTGGCGGCGCGGTTCCCGGTCAGGTGCAGGAAGTAGTGCAGGAGTGCCCGTTGATGGCGGTCAAACAGAACCTCGAGGCGGTTCACCTCGCCATCCCGGACTTGGCGCATGATTTGCTCGTCCTCCACCTGTTGTCCGCTTGTCAAAAGGGAATACTCGCCGGATCGAAAATGGTTACGAAAATAGTTCGAGCGTGGTTCCTGGCGGGCGCTACGTGCGGTGGCGCTACTGGCGGGTCACGGTCACCAGACCAGCCAGACCAGCCCAAGCTCCGGCGGTCGGGCACCCGCGTGTTATCATAAAAAGTTACCAGCATCACTTCATTTTCCGAGGTCAAATCCAGTTGGCTTTAGTCGAAGGTTGCCGGCACGCGCTCGAAGTTTCCATCCCGGCGGCGGAAGTGGAAACCGAGACGACGCGCGTTGCCGCCGACGTCCAAAAACGCGCCAAGCTTCCCGGCTTCCGTCCCGGGAAAGCTCCCTCATCGCTGATTCGCAAGCAGTTTGCCGGCGACATCCGGCAGCAGGTGTTGGAGAACCTGATTCCCAAGACGCTGCAAAAGCAGTTCGAGGCGGAGAACCTCAACGTGGTCGGCACGCCCGATATCAGCGACGTGCACTTCCACCAAGGCGAACCGCTCACTTTCAGGGCCGAGTTTGAGGTGGTGCCGAGCATCGAGCTCGGCGAATACCGCGGCATCGAAGTGGCGTACACCGATCCCGAGGTCGCCGACGACGACGTTGCCAAGCGCCTCGAGGAACTCCGCGAGCAGAAGGCCGAGTACCAAAACGTGGATCCGCGCCCGCTCGAGAACGGCGACTTCGCCGTGGTGGCGCTGGAGAGCCTCTCCGGCGTGGTAGGCGAGCCGGTCAAGCAGGAGGAAATGGTGCTCGAGATTGGCGGTGCGGATACCTTCGATGCGTTCACCGAGAACCTGCGCGGCCTCACCCCCGGCGACGAGAAGGAATTCGAAGTTACCTACCCGGCGAACTACGGCTCGGCGCGGCTGGCGGGAAAAACCGTGAGATTCCACGCCACGGTACGCGGCGTCCGTAGGAAGGAGTTACCAGAGGTTAACGACGAATTCGCCCAGGATCTGGGCGATTACCGCAATCTCGAGGAACTGCGCGATGCCGTTCGCAAGAGTCTTTTGGCGCAGCGGCAATTCGAGGCGCAGCAGGCGGCCAAGGACAAAATCGTCGATGCGCTGGTGGACCAGCACCAGTTTCCGGTCCCCGAAGCGTTCGTCGACCGGCAGATTCGCACCCGCGTCGAGCAGAGCCTGCGGGCCATGAACGCCGATGGCGTGGACCTGAAGTCCCTCAAGCTCGACTGGGCCAAGGTGAAGGAAACACAGCGCGATAAGGCCATACGCGAGGTCAAGGCTTCGTTGCTGCTGGAGCGCATCGCGGAACGGGAGGCGATTCACGCCACCCGCGACGAGGTCGACAAGGAAGTCGAACGCCTGGCGCGCGCGCAACGGGAACCGGTGGCCGCCCTGCGCATCAAATTCGAAAAAGACGGCACCCTGGGGCGTATCGCCCATCACATTCAAACAGAGAAAACACTCACTTTCCTGTTCGAGCAGGCCCGCAAGACCGCCTAGCGCTTGCGATAGCAGTACTACGTTGCATTGCTAAGAAAGCCGCTTCAGGTGATAATGGAAGTGAAGTTGGGTGACCCGTCTTGCCCCCCGGGGGGTTCCGGGGACAAGGCGTTACCGCCGCGGTTGCGACGGAAGAGGAGATAACTGCGTGAAGCGTGCCGGATCCGACGATGCTTTACGATGTTCGTTTTGCCACAAGAGTCAGGATGTAGTCGGTAAGCTCATTTCCTCTCCCAGCGACTATCCCCGCGCGTACATCTGCGACGAGTGCATCGCTGTCTGCAACTCGATTTTAGAGGATGACAAGTCCGAGCCTTCCGGAGGCAGCCCGAACAAGATCCCCAAACCGCTGGAAGTCAAGGAGTTCCTTGACCAATACGTAATTGGGCAGGAGGGCACCAAGAAGAAGCTTGCGGTCGCCGTATATAACCACTGCAAGCGCATCCACATGAACCGGTTGCGCACCACGGAAGTCGAGCTGCAAAAGTCCAATATTCTGTTAATTGGCCCCACCGGAACCGGCAAGACGCTGCTAGCCCAGACTTTGGCCAAAATTCTGGACGTGCCCTTTGCGATTGTCGACGCCACTACACTCACCGAGGCCGGCTACGTGGGCGAGGATGTGGAGAACATCATCCTCAAGCTCCTGCAGGCCGCCGATGGCGATGTGCAGAAATGCCAGCAGGGCATCATTTATATCGACGAGATCGACAAGATCTGCCGCAAGGACGAGAACCCGTCGATCACCCGCGACGTGTCCGGTGAGGGCGTGCAGCAGGCGCTCCTGAAGATCCTCGAAGGCACGGTGGCCAACGTTCCCCCGCAGGGCGGCCGCAAGCATCCCCACCAGGAATTCACGCCGGTGGATACCACCAATATCCTGTTCATCTGCGGCGGCGCGTTCGTCGGGCTGGAGAAAGTCATCGGCAAGCGGGCTGGTAAGAAATCGATCGGGTTCATGCAGGAAGAGGACAAGAGCACCAAACTGACCGGCATGAGCGGGCGCCGCGATATCGACCTGCTCTCGCACGTGCAACCCATCGATCTCATCAAGTTCGGTTTCATCCCCGAGTTCATCGGCCGCTTGCCGGTCACCGCGGTGCTGGAAGATCTGGACCGCAGCGCCCTGATCCAGATCCTCACCAAGCCCAAGAACGCTATCGTCAAGCAATACCAGAAACTGTTCGAGTTCGAGAACGTGCGGCTGAGATTCTCCGACGATGCGCTGGATGCCATCGCGGATCTCGCCATGGAGCGCAAGGTCGGAGCGCGCGGGCTGCGCATGATTCTGGAAGACCTGATGCTGGACCTCATGTACTACTTGCCGTCCTACAAGAAGGTCCGCGAGTTTCAGGTCACCAAAGACATGGTGTTGGCGCAGAAAATCAGTCTTACACTGTTGGAGAAGGCCGGCTAGCTGTTTTACCGGCTAGCGCCGTTCCAGCTTATTTGGGATAATCTTCTTAAGACACCTACCGGCGCCGGAAACGAAGGTGTACCGCGAGAGCGGATGTAACGCGCGGCGAGCGGTGGTTGCAATTCAGGCATCTGGGTTCGGGACGTCGGAACCTGCCCTTGCTGCAAGTCACGGGAGGCTTGGGCGGGTTCATCCGAGGGGATAGGAATGCTCACTTCAAAGGAAAAATCCGATACAAAGCGTCTGCCGATGATGCCCATCCGCGACGTGGTCATCTTTCCGTACATGATGACTCCGTTCGTGGTGGGCCGCGAGCAGAGCGTGCGGGCGCTCGAAGAGGCGATGGCAGGCGACAAAAAGATTTTTCTCGCCACCCAGCACGATGCATCCATCGACGACCCCAAGCCCGACGAAATCTACACCGTCGGCTGCATCGTCAACATCGTGCAGAGCCTCAAGCTGCAGGACGGCAATATCAAGGTGCTGGTGGAAGGCGTGGAGCGCGGCAAGGTGGTTTCGATTTCCACCGACGAAGGCTTTCTCCGCGTGGTGCTGCGGACGGCCAGCTACAAGGTCGAGCCCGGCCCGCAACTGGACGCGCTCATCAGCCGCGTCACCAGCCTGTTCGACCAGTACGTGAAGCTCAGCCAGAACCTGAATTACGAGCAGATGATCGCCGCCATCCGCGTGGACGATCCGGGCAAATTGTCGGATACGGTGGGCGCCAACCTGCAACTCACCATCGAAGAGAAGCAGGAGTTGCTCGAAATCTTCGACCCGGTCGAGCGGTTGACGCGGGTGGCCGAGATGCTCGACATCGAGATCGAAAAGCTGAATGTCGACCGCACCATCCAGGGCCGCGTGAAGCGCCAGATGGAAAAGGCGCAAAAAGAGTATTACCTCAACGAGAAGATCAAGGCTATCCAGAAAGAGTTGGGGCGCGGCGAGAAGAGCGAAGTCGACGAGTTGAAAAAGCGCATCGAGACCGCCGGCATGACCGCGGATGCGCTCGAGAAGGCTCTGGCCGAATTGAAACGGCTCGAGAACATGCCGCCCATGTCGGCCGAATCCACCGTCAGCCGCAATTACCTGGACTGGCTGCTGGCGGTGCCGTGGAAGAAAAAGTCGAAGGAAATCCGCGATCTGAGATTCGCCGAGAATGTGCTCGAAAACGACCACTACGGTCTCGAAAAGATCAAGGAGCGCATCCTCGAATTCCTCGCCGTGCGCCGCCTGGTGAAGAATCCCAAGGGGAGCATTCTGTGCTTCGTTGGGCCTCCCGGCGTGGGCAAGACCTCGCTGGGCATGTCGATCGCCAAAGCCACCGGACGCAAATTCATCCGCCTGTCGCTCGGCGGCGTGCGCGATGAGGCCGAGGTCCGCGGCCACCGCCGCACGTATATCGGCGCGCTGCCCGGCCAGATCATCCAGATGATGAAGAAAGCCGGCACCCGCAACCCGGTTTTCATGCTCGACGAAGTGGACAAGATGTCGATGGATTTCCGCGGCGATCCTTCGGCGGCGCTGCTCGAGGTTCTCGATCCCGAGCAGAACTTCATGTTCGTGGATCACTACCTGGATGTGGAGTACGATCTCAGCCAGGTATTCTTCATCGCCACCGCCAACGTGCTGCACACCATCCCGCCGGCGCTGCAGGACCGTATGGAAACCATCCGCCTTCCGGGCTACACCGAACTCGAGAAGATGGAGATTGCCCGGCGCTTCCTGGTGCGCAAGCAGATGGAAGCCACCGGTTTGACTCCCGGCCAGATCGAATTTGACGATACCGGCATCAATGGCCTGATCCAGTATTATTCGCGCGAAGCCGGCGTCCGCAACCTGGAGCGCGAAATCGGCAACGTGTGCCGCAAGGTCGCCCGCCAGGTGGTGAACGCGCAGAGCGGTAAGGACAAGAAGCCGCCGGCCAAAGCCATGATTAACGGCGACAAGCTGCCCGAACTGCTCGGCCCCTGGAAGTTCCGCGACCTGGTGGTGGAAAAGAAGAACGAAGTCGGCGCCGCGGTGGGCCTCGCGTGGACCGAAGTCGGCGGCCAGCTCCTGTCGACCGAATGCACGCTGATGGAAGGCAAAGGCAAGCTGACCATCACAGGCAAACTGGGCGAAGTGATGCAGGAATCCGCGCAAGCCGCCATGAGCTACATCCGCTCGCGCGCCACCACGTTCGGCCTGCCGCGCGATTTCTACCGCAGCCTCGACATCCACATCCACGTCCCCGAGGGCGCCATCCCCAAGGACGGTCCTTCGGCCGGCATCACCCTGGCCACTGCCATTTGCAGCGCGCTGACGGGCATTCCGGTGCGCGGCGACGTGGCCATGACCGGTGAAATCACTCTCCGCGGCAAGGTGCTGCCGATCGGCGGATTGAAAGAGAAGCTGATGGCGGCGCACCGCCACGGCATACTGGAAGCAATCGTTCCGCGGGAGAACGAGAAGGATCTCCCGGACATTCCGGACGCTATTAAGAAAACCATGAAACTCAATTTCGTCGAGTCCATGGATCAGGTTTTGAAGATCGCGCTGGAGCGCGAAGTGGTGGCTTTGCCGATGGCAGCCGCCGCTTCCGTCGACCTGCCGGCCATGGAACAGGGTCTGGCGCATTAGGAGCCGCTTGGAAATTCCGCTCGCCGCCCGAGGCCGACGTTCCCCACCGGGAGCGCCCCGTTGCGGACGCGGGAAACAAGCTACACTATTAATTGACATCCGAATTTGTAGTTAGCGCCGGTTCCGCGGACCTGTTTCCGCGAGACGGGCTGCCGGAAGTCGCGTTTTTAGGGAGAAGTAACGTAGGGAAATCCAGTCTGATTAATGCCCTGACCGGGCAGAAACGGCTGGCTTTCACCAGCAACACACCGGGCCGAACACAGACCATCAATTTTTATCGCATCGACGGAGCGTTCTATTTCGTCGATCTTCCCGGATATGGTTACGCTCGGGCCCCTCTCCGGCTGACGCTGGAGTGGAAAAAGCTGATCGAATACTATCTCGAAACTAGGGGAACCTTAAGATTGTCCTGCCTGATCCTCGACCCCCGCCGCGGATGGATGGAGAACGACCTCCTGCTGAAACGGTGGCTGGAGGATCGGAGCAGGCCATATCTGGTAGTCGCCACCAAGATCGATAAGTTGAATCAATCGGAGCAAGAGCACGGCTTACGCAAGATCCGCCAGGAAGGCGCGGAGCCGCTGCCGTTCTCGGCCGCCACTGGCCGGGGAGCGAGGGAAATTTGGCAAGCAATCACGAAGACACTCCAAACACGGTAGGCAACGTCCCACCGCAGGAAAAACCCACCGAAAAGCAGGCCGCCGCCACGGCGCCCCCTGCCCACGAAACCACCGCCGCCGCCGATGGCGCGGGAACCAGTTCACCCGAAGCCGCCGTTGAGAAAACCGAGGCTCCCGAGCGTCCGGCCAAGCAGCACGCCGAGCGCCCGCCCAGAATCATCATCACGCCGCCGAAGCCCGAACCGGAGGCCAAGCCCGTCGAAGCCAAACCGGCCGAGGCCCCGCCGCCATCCGGCGCGCATCTCAGCGACACCGGGCCCGGCGCGCAGCGGCGCAAACATGCCGCGCAAAACGCCAAGAACGGCACGCCCACGCTCGACCTCGTCGAACTGAAGGACATGAGCATTCAGAAGCTCAACCAGGTCGCCAAGGACATGGGCATTACCGGCGCGGCCGGTCTGCGCAAACAGGAGCTCATCTTCAAGATCCTCCAGACGCAGGCCGAAAAGAGCGGCCTGATCTTCTCCGAGGGCGTGCTCGAGTGCCTCCCCGACGGATTCGGCTTCCTGCGCGCGCCCGAGTACAACTATCTGCCCGGCCCCGACGACGTGTATGTCTCGCCCTCGCAAATCCGGCGCTTCGATCTGCGCACCGGCGATACCATCTCCGGCCAGATCCGCCCGCCCAAGGAAGGCGAACGTTACTTCGCGCTGATCAAGGTGGATGCCATCAACTTCGAGCCTCCCGAGGAAGCCCGCAACAAGATCTTCTTCGACAACCTCACGCCGCTTTATCCCAATGAGCGGATGAAGCTCGAGACCACCCGCGAGAACTTTTCAGGCCGCGTGATGGACCTGCTGACGCCGGTGGGGAAGGGACAACGCGGGCTGATTGTTTCGCCGCCGCGCACCGGCAAGACCATGCTGCTGCAGGCCATCGCCAACTCCGTCACCACCAACCACCCCGAGGTCACCCTCATCGTGCTGCTGATCGATGAGCGTCCCGAGGAAGTCACCGACATGCAGCGCAGCGTGCGCGGCGAAGTCATCAGCTCCACCTTCGACGAGCC
>JBEKKO010000066.1:0-47246 GCA_050010695.1 Bryobacteraceae bacterium | reverse complement strand
ATTACACTGCCAACGAGCAATCCGAACTACTCGCTGCTGGCTTCAATGGGGCCGCGACCGCGCGGTCGCGGAATTTGCCCTCCCACTATCCTATTCTGTTTTCAAAGACCTGCACAGGCCGTCGCGAGCGGCCCCGTGTGCGCCGCGCGTTTCGCCCTCGTCCCTGGTCCCACGCTGCTGCAAGTTGTTCAAACCCATTCCACTTATCCCTTGCGAGCGGTCCCCGGGTTTTCTCCGCCGCCCGGCCGCTCGCGACCGTCATCGAGTAATGAAGACCGGGTAATCCCCGATCTCTCCCTCGATCACCCTGCCCAGCAATCGCGCCTGCACTTCGAGCAGCCGGCGGTAGCTCACCCGGTACTCGAAGATAGGATGCGTCACCAGAGTATCCATCCTCAACTCATAGGCATGGTAAAAGCTTTTCCGCCCGCCGGGGGTTAGCGCCACCGCGTCTCCCGAGCGCATAAAATCCGCCGCCGTTACCATGCGCGTGTTGATCGCGTTGATCACCGCCGAATCCACGATCAGCGGGCGGAAGGGCTCCATCAGGTCCAGAGCCAGCGCGGGCCTCCCGAAGCGCGGCTGATGGTAGTAACCCATCATCGGGTCGAAGCCCACCGAGTAGCACGCGATGGTCAGGTCTTTCGTCAACATGCTGTAGCCCAGCGATAACAGGGCGTTCACCGGGTCGCGCGGGGGCCGCCGGTTGCGCCCCTCGAAGTCGAGCCGGAAACCTTCCGGCGTTTCCGCTTTGTCTCCCGCCTTCAGCATGCCGTCGAAGGCCCCGAAGTACAGACGCGCCGCGTTGCCCTCGATCCCAAGCAGTTCCTCCACACTATCCGCCGCGTCCGCGCGCGCCGCCATCCCGATCATTCCACGCAAGCATATTTCCGGCGGCTCGATGTGGTTCCGCAGCAGCATCGTGCGCTGGTTCCGGATCTTGCCTCCCACCAGCCTGCGCGCCAGCTTCAGGCAGAACCACGGCTCGGTCGCCAGACGAAACTGCGCCTGCCGCAGGAAGACGTTCTTGGTCGCCATTCCCGTCGTGATGCCGTAAAACCAGCCGCCTTGCGAGAAATAGCAGACCGGGATTCCCGACTCGCACAGCAATTGTGTCACTTGCGTGGTCACTTGGATGTTGCCCATCAGATTGAGCTGCGAGATCTCGATGGGGCGTATCTCCTGGCGGAGTGTGTCCTTCTCCTTCACCTGAAGCACTTCCCCGGAGCGCCCCACTCTCAGCCCCTGGGTGTTCAGGTAAACGGGCCGCAGATCGGCCCTCGGCGCGATTAGGCGGCGCGTCTCCTTGAGCGGCGGTTTGCGGGGCACGACCATCTCTTCGAAGAGCGCCAGTTGCCCCGTGGCTTCCTCTTCGGCAGCGTTGCGGAGCTTGGTAGTCTCGCCAGGCAAGCAGATGGAGTTGAGCGAACAACCGGGGCACTTAGGCGAATCGTCGAGCGGCAGAGGGATGCGGCCAGCTTCGGCCAGCGCCCACGCATCGCGGATGGCCGCCTCGGTTTCGTCGATCACATCTTGAGTCAACGGAACGCGTACGCGCTGCCGCGTGGCGGAGTAGAAGATCACGCCCTCCTCGACGCGGTATCCGTTCTCGCGCAGCACCATGGCCTGCACGGCCAGTTGCGCCCGGTCGGCAGGCCAGATCTGGAGCGCTCCATCCACTTCGTACGGCTTGCCGTGCTTGTAATCGACGGGCGTCACGCAGCCGCCCTCGACCTCCAGCAAGTCCATTTTGGCGATCACGCGGAGGCGGTCGCTCGAAAGCGTGACCGCACGCGTTTCGAGGGTTTCCTCCGCGAGCTGTCCCGGCGATGGCAGCGGCTTGCCACCCTTGTCAACGCGCTTGTGCTGGAGCTTGCCTTCCACGGTGTCGGCGCTCTCTTGGAACAGGCCCTCCACCCATTCATAGAAGAACAGACGCGGGCAGTAGACAAACTCGTTGACCATGCGGGCGGGCATGTAGTCCGGCAGATCGCGGGCGGGCTGTACCGGGAAGGGCGGGATGGGAAGCGTAGCCATGATTTACACCACGATGCAGGGCGCATCCACAGAGGTATAGGGCTTGCCGAGCGCGGTGATGACGCGGTCGCCGCGCCCCTCGGCCGGGCCCAGATACACGAACAGAACCTGATCCTCTTTGTGGTGGATAATCGCCGACAACTCTCCTCTCAACCGCACCAGATCGGCCGCGGTCAACTGGCATTCGAAAACCGAGAACTGAAGATGGTCCCCATACCCGCGCATAGTCTTAAACACCAGCCGTAGCCGCTTCTCATCGGCGATGTCGTAGGAGACAAGGTAGGAGGAGCGCATGGGATTAGTCAGTATGGAAAGAGGAGACCATACCCCCGATAGCGTCGATCACCGACGATGAGCGGCCCCCTGACAGGTTCAGCGAATTCCAGCCGCGCATGGGTGAGGATCGCGGACTCCCCGGGGGGCCGATATTGTTCGGCGCGCAACGTGCCGGGCAAAAGAGGAGATGGCGTGAGCAAAATGGAGCAGGTGTCTACTAAATCGCGCGGAAGGCCTATGTGACGCAGGCTCGCGCGCAGCAGCGCACTCCACTCAGCAAGCTTGCGAAGGTAGCGCTCGTCCCTTGTCAGTTTCCGTGAGCCGTCCGGTGTTTGATTGGGGACTTTGAAACCACGGGCAAGGGCGACTGGCGTCACGGAGTGCCACACTCGACTGGAGCGCACAAGTTGTGACCAAACCTTGTCCTTTTCGGGTCCGTGATCGAACAGCCGGAGGCAATAATGTGACGCACCGACCTCGATGTCCTCCCCGTCCAATGAGGCAGATAATGCTTGATAAACATCGACTGCTTGGGCCTCCATCTCGGGGCGGGCATAGCCAGCGAGCGCAATGCGCCGAACACGCCCGTCGGCCTTCCCCTGAGAGTTGATGGACGGCAATGGTACAAATGCCAAGTGCGGCTGCTCGGTGCGCGTTGACTGACCCGGAGGATGACCGCTGATCAGCTCCTGAGCGACATCGGGATCATCCCACCGTCCGCTGTCCAGTGCAAAATCAACCGCTCTTTGTCTGACTCGGCTACGCCAAATTCCAGCGTTCTCGGCGTCGCATGAAAGCGGCACTTCGTCGGGATCACCCGTCTCGGCAAGGAGTTGGAATATCGCCACGTGAACAGGGCGCAGTCCCTCCGCCACGCCACGAGCATAGCCCTGAGCGCGAAGGAATCGGCTCGCCGGCGATTTCTGGGTCCGGCCCGGCACGGGCTTGGTGTGATTGCCTACGAGGCCATTGGTCGTTCCGCACTTCGCAACCCAGAGATCGACATCGGCCACTTCGTTCGTTGGCCACCATCTTTCGCCTCTTCCGTCCGGGGGGCCGTCTTTCGTCAATCGTTCAAACCGCGCTTCGATCTGGTCCTCAGCACGGCCGAGATATCGAACCTGGGCAGTCAAGTCTGCCAGAACTCCAAGATGTTGTGCCGCCGCTTCTTCGTCAGCGGGACTCCGCAACTTCCATATGTATTCGACCTTAAGCGGATCGATTGATCGTCCGACGGCACGGCGTGGCAGCGTTGGTGCAAGCAAGATGGATGTCTTCAGCAAATCGCTGCCGTCAGGATTATTCTGCGGAATCGCCAACCGAAAGCCCGTCGCAGAGCCAGAATTCTCTGAGATCACTGAAGCAAGAATTTCCGGCGGAGGCTGCTGTTCGAGCCATCCCAGCGCCTCCAGCGCATCCTCTGCCTCCGAGCCCGTGTTATCCGCGGGAACACCGGTCAACGCAGCGGACATCAACGCTTGATGGATGCGCCCAGGCGATGGAGGCCAATCCAATTCCTCCCTCCGGTCCGGCGTGAGTCGCGTACCCTGATAGCTATGGGCAATAAAGCTACAGTGCAAAACGAGGATCATCGCGATCTCTTGCTTGGCTTGCTTTTTGGCTCCTGGGCAACCGGGATACTCGGGGCGGGTTGCGCAGGCGCAGGTGCGACCGTGACACCGAAGTCCACTTTGAGCGACTCTTTGGTAACGCTATACGGCCCTGCTGTATCGGGTATGCCGACGGTCCGCTTTGCATTCGCGGCGACCGCTACCAGCACATCGCGACTATCATAGAGGCTTTTCAATTTGGCGGCGTCACAATAGGTCGAATTACCTCCGCGAAGATCGACGACATGCTCCGACTTGCCCACCAGCTCACAGCCTGAGCGCAACCGGTGACTGCCGGTTGAGCGGGGGTACGCTTCAGCGAGTGCGGAGATGGCGAAAACATAGCGTCGCGCTGCATTTGTCCGCGGCCCGTCAACCTCGCCGCTGTCATTTCGGCAAACGAGTCGCGCAATGTCTGTCAAGGAAATGAGCGCCAGGCGTTCAATCTTGCCCTTTACCAGCACGCCCCCCAATCCCTCGCTGGGCACGCTCTTGTAGCCTTGCTCGCCCATCTTATCCTCTTCGGCTTTCCCGGTGGCGGGCCTCTCCAGCACCACGGCTGCGAATTCATCGGCCGAGTAGGGGCCGCTGTACAGTGCATGCCGACGACAAGGTACGACATCAAAAGCGTCGATCCGCGATAAGAGAAGCCGAGCGTGTTTGTGTTTCGGCTCTTCACCTCGGCTGTCCCAGAACCCGAAAACGATGCTGGTCGGCATCAATTGGAGGAGGTTTAGCGCATCGCCATTCGCGAAGTTGGCAATCGCCGTTTTGACGTCATCACGTTTGTCCGAAAGTCGAATGCGGAAATCCGCAATCCGATGCGGGAGGCGTAAGACACTTTCCTCGCCGCCCCTGCCCTGTTGGCGAGGAATACTGATGGATGCTTGGGGGACCAAAGCCCGGAGCCGGTCGTCCTCGATGAACGCAACCTCTGTCCGGTTGGCCTGGGACTGTGGAGAATCCACCGTGCAACGGTCGGCTTTGATGATCTGGGGCCGCGGCACGGTCGTCCTGCCCTTCCCTTTAATCGTCTCCTGAACCTCACCATAGACGATACCTGATAGATCATAAACGGGTGGATCGTTGTCGCCCGTGCCCGCATAGGATGCCGGGAACACCGGGAAGTCCATGCCTCCCGCTGGTTCCAGCGATTCGATGACGCGAATCACTGCTGGCAGTTCGGCTGCTGTGCCCGGTTTGCGCGTCTCAACGCCCAGCAGCCGGTCGAGGAGATCGATGGCTTGTTGCAGGTCAGCTTCGTTTAGGCTTGTTTCTGTGCTCATATCCTTTTCTCAATCGTTTGGTTTCGAGTATTGCTTCGGGAAAGAACCGGAAGGCGCCGCCCGACCCATATGCGCCACCTCGCCGTGCGACACTATACCGCCGTGCCGGAAGCCCGTCCAGTCGCCCTGCGACGGCGTTGGGAACTAATGACACGGAAATGGGCTGAGTCCAGATAGCGTATCCTACAGCATTGTCATCCAACTGCCACCCTTGGATAGCAGCGAAGAATGACGCTGCCGCGATGCCCAGGAGTTCGACAGCCGTGTATATCGGGTCTCGATCGCCGCTTCCCTCAGCATTCGAACTAAAACCACGATCATAAGCGTGCGAGCCTACACGAGAATCGAAGCCCCAGCTTGAAATCCCGAAGGTCGTTTGGAATAGCCAAGAGCCGTTGGCACTTGGTGGCTCAAGCTTCGCCCGCTGCTTCTCAAGCAGATCCTTAGCAGGTTCCTGATTGGCAGCGAACGTCTTGAATGGCGAGCTCTCTTGCCCGTTGCCAGCGAGCGAAATGAATGGATTAGAACCGAGCTCGTTGTCAGCGATGAAGGTCCCCTGCTCTTTGCCGCCAATACCTGAAACCCAGCGGAGTTTCCGAAGAAACGCGTCCGCGGCATCGAGCAGCGATGCCTGGCTGATCGCCGTCTTTAGTACAAATCCTTCCTCAAGCCACCAGCAGGTGGACTCACGGGGGCGAGCGTCCGGCATTCGTGAAGTCAGCGCGGCGAACGCTACGGCGGATAGGACATGGGCCAGATTCCGCTCATCCAGCGGTAGTGGTATCTCATGCAGACCGTCATTGCTCATCGCCGTCCTCCTCCTCATCAGGCTGGCTGGACGCAACATCTGCCGCTTTGATCAAGGCCTCCAAGTAAGCCAGTCTCCACGGGCCGAGGAGACGCTGCAGACGGGAAAAGCGTTCGGCCGACTCCAACCGTTCAACGGATTGCTGCTGCTTCCCGACCTCGCATGAGAAGCCATGGTTCGAAATCCAGGGGCGCAGATGCCCGTGATGCGAGGCGACCAAGTGGCGCCAGAGATCAAGCCATTGCTGTGGATCGCCTAAGCTATCCGGTACGGCTGGTGAGCACGCGCGCGTCTTGAGGAGCGATTCCCATTCGTGTCGAAATCCTCCCATCGAAGCAGGCCGTTCGATCAGCGGCTTCGCGACAGGATGCGCGCAATCCAGATTACCCATGGCTCGCTGCCACTTGCAGTTGCGCTTGCCTTCATCGTGAACTCTCGCTGCTTCGACGAGCAGGGTCCGCAAAAACTCGTTGCCAGGTGCCAAGGCCTCGGCGATCCTGGCAGCGTCTTTCTCGGCTCGTGAAAGGTGGCCAGGATTTCCGTTCGAGTCATCCAGGAGCTGTCGCAGCACTGGTCTCTTCGGTTTCAGGTATTCGAAGCGAAACACGGCGTCGCCGATTTTCAACCGGCATCGTAACCGGGGTTGCCACGTGGGGTCTGGGGTCGGATCACCCAGCGAAATGCGTTCGGGCGACTGCTCCGCATCACCACGCTTCCCAATTCGGGACGCTCCGTCGTCAGACCTCAGGAGAAAGTCACCAACCTCCACTTGGACGATCCGCCGCCAATATGCGGGCCGCTGAGTCGATACCCCGTCGAGCACATCACGCGAAGCGACGTCGTTCGATCCCTCAATAAGCTTCTTCAGACAGTCGTGCGAAGCGGCCAGGGTGGGCAGAACCAGTATCGAGCCCGGCTGGATCAGTGATCTATCCTGGCGATCCGGAGTCACCGACCATTCTTCCCCGTCGAAATGGGCGACAGGAATCGCAGAGGCTTCCGCAGACGAGAACCAATCCCTTGTGGTAGCGATTGGCACAAAATGCAGTTCCGCGCGGCGGGGCGGGAAAAGCCGGAAAACCTCCTCGACCGCGGCCGTGACGGCCTGATCGTCGTCTTCCTCTTCGCCCTCGTCTGTCGGGCCGCCGGCCAAAGCATCCATCTCCAGCCGGAACGCAACACCAATGAGAGGAGTGCCTTCCTCATCCGGAAGGATGCCATAGAGGAAGGGATGGACGGGCAAGAAGGTATTTCGCGGTTTCGTTGTGCCGGACCAGTGTTCAATGAGGGCGTAGGTCAATGGCGGCACGGCAACAGGTCCACCCGTGACGCACGAAATCGGATGATGAAGCCACCTCAAAGCGGGAGCCGTGAGAAGTTGCTCCGAGACGGACTTATCTTTTCCGCGGAGTATGACCCTCCACGTCGCCGCAGTGGTAATTGCACGTGGATCCACGCTCTCGGCCTTTCCGTCTTCATCAGGGGACACATCTTCGGGCCGCTCGCTGTCGGTTTCCGTCTCCTTCGTTTTCTCTTTCGCCTCCTTTGCAACGGCGCCCCGCCAATGAGCTCCCACCAAGAGCTGAGCGGAAGGATCGTTTTTTTCACGACGCAACGATCGAGCCAGTTTCAGCATTCGCCTCCGGATGTCACGCTCCGCCTTCTGGCGCTTGGCGGCTTCCTTACCGTCCCCGCTCTCGCCGCTCTTCGCGAATATCGTCATGGTCGGCGGGTCGCATTGGCCGGACTGGAAACTGCGGCTGATGCGGCCTCGCCGGTCCAGGCGTCCCAGCCGCTGGAGCAATGTTGGTAATGAAGCGAAATCGCAGACAATTGCGGCGGCATCTGCATCGAGACCCACTTCCGCAGCGGCGGTCCCAACGAGAAAAGCCGTCTCGCCTGCTGCACCGATACCGGAACTCTCCTCTGGCTGAAAGCGCCGGAATGTCGCGTCCTTTTCGAGTCGGTCGCGCTCATACCCCCGACGTCGGCCAGTGATCGTCAGAACCCTCCCCTTGAACTGCTTCTCAAGCTTCTTGCCGATCCTGTTCGCGGCCCCGGCCTCACGTATAAATACCGCGACGGTATCAACTTTATCCGCGAGATCCGCGGCGGCCTTCCGTATCGCATCTTCCGGCTTCTGGTCTTTCGCAACCCACCGGATTCTCACCTGGCGAGTGCGCGCAGCCAAGAGGCGGTCGATTAGCCGGGGGTCGTCTTCGTCTTCCGGGATCAACCGGAAAACAGAGCCCGCTCTTGGGGACGGTAAAGCCGGAGTTGCGGAAAGCTCCGTGGTCCAGAAAGGAAGCTGGTCGAAAACGGACGAGATGGTTTTAGGACCGTTATGGCCGGCATTTGCAGTCAGATTGGAGAATTGGCGGAGCGTGAGCACGAATGCCGGCACGAGATGAGCTTCATCCACACAGATCCACGCATCAACGGCTAAAAGAGCGGCTTGCAGCGGTAGGCTCCATTTGCCTAGACTGTAGCCCTGGAAGAGTAGCCGGCTGCCGATCTGGTCAACGGTACCAATGATAAGTTGTGGCACAGATGGTGCCACGGACCATTCCCGATCATCAATGAGTTGGCCGCGAAGTTGAACAATGCGGAAGACTTCATTCCCGTCCCCACTCGAGGCCGCTAGCCCTGCGCGAAGACCAGCGAGCGAATCGTCGGCGGCTCCATTGGCAGCCAACTTCTCCTGTAACCTGTCCGCTAGCCTAAATACCTGTTGTACAAGCACGCGTCGGTTCACGACCCAGACCAATCGGCGGGGCACCGGCGTATTCGTTGCTCTTTGTGACCCGTACCAGGCTAAAGCCAGAACCCAGATGACTATGAGATCGGTTTTTCCGGCGCCGGTCGGGAGATCAACAAGTGTCGGATGCCACCCATCCGTGAGCCTGAAGTATAGTCTACGCATCCAAAGCATCGGCGGCTGTTCGCGGAGTAGCACGTAGTTCGATTCAAAAAACTGCTCGCGCTTGGCAGTGGCTGATTCAGTACATCGAATGTCGGTTGTCATCGATTTTGACCTGCCGAGGAACGAGGCTGCGCGGGAAATCGGAATTCTTCCTGCCAGTGGTCAGCGCCACTCTCGATTCCGGACAGCGGCGCGAACAGGCGCCCGAAGTACTGTCTCATCTCCGGCGTGAGCACGAAGCTTCGACTATACGCCGATTCACACACCACGTAAAGCCTCGATCAACCCGCTGAATGAAGACTCACAGGTGGGAACATGCCGGCCGCCGAATGGCGGATGCGACGTCGGTTATGCGTTTTTCAGAAGCCCCCGGCAGAATGAATTCGCTGTCCGCTCGACGGTCGCTGTGGCTTCATCATGCGTCGAGGTTTGAACCATCTGGTTCACCAATCGTTCGAGGTCTGGTTCCGACTTGACGAGCGATTGGACTTGCATAAGCGCTGGTGGCGAGCAAATGCGGGCAACGTCGCGACCAAGCAGTTCCGCGCCCGCCAGCTCCATATCGTAGGCCGCGGCTTCCAGCAGATCCATTTCCTGGTCGTAGAGGCGATCCGTGTTGCCGGCATCGGCATAGGTGGTGACGAGCGTATAGAGATCGGCGGCGTCCTTGTTGCTCTCTCGACCTCGGTCCGCCCAAGCGATCAGTTTGAGAAGCGTGAGACCGGGCACGGACGCCACGCGAACCGTCAGGCCGGCTTCGATTTCCATGGAAATGGCTGAAGCCAGTGCCTCCTCGAAGCCAGCTACGTTCATGACAACGTCCTGGCGTGGCGGCCACGCGATCGTACCGCTGGGAGATGCCACTCCGCGAAAAGGGATGAGATCGACAGGAATGGAGAATCCAGCAGCTTGATCCGTGTAGATCAACCGCTGCAGCGCTCTCCGATCAGGCGCGAAGTCGCCAGTTGCCGCAAGGCGCTCCTTCAATCGCGCAAATTGTTCCCAGCTTTCGATTGCGATCCCAAAGTCGATGTCGCGCGTCGCACGGCCCGGCCGCAGCCCGCGAACGTTGACCAGAATGAGATCCCGCGCCGTCGCGCCCGCCACGAAGTAACCGCAGTCCGCTTCGCGCGCGACTGGGTCGAGCGCGCGAAGAACCCGGACGACTGACGGATCGATTGGCCTATTCGGCGGGCCGGAACGTTGGTACGATTCGCTGTTCATAGATCATCCGAGCGGCTTCCGCGTCGCGGCCGTCATGCGCCGCCAGCAGGTCGGCATAGGCAAGAACCGGGGGAACGACATCGGGGAAGTCTTTGTCCGGGTCAATATTCCAGAAGACATCCAGGATTTCGACGTTGCCAGTCCCGTCGGCGCGCATCCGCGTTGCCGCAATCAGCTTGGCAATGGGTTCGCGGGCGTAGATTGTGAAGTACGCGGGCCTGAGATATTGTGTCAGTTTCTCGGCTGCTGGTTCGCCTCCCCAGTATCCGTTCTGCTGTGTGAGATCGGCTTTTTGAAGGCGTTCGGGGTCCGCCTGGAGTCGCCGCGGATTAAGTTTCGGGCGCAGTGTGACGGGAAAGTGGGTGACCCATTCTTCGAGCAGTCGCTGCGGATCGAGCAGTTTCCGATCCTCCTTCGTTTGGAAGCGCAGCAGTCCTCGAGCTTCGAGGTCCTTCATGACGGGGCCCACGGTGCCGAGCGCCACGCCGGCCCGCGCCGCGATCTCTCGATAGCTTGTGCGGATCAGGTCCGGGCGGCACAACAGTGCGAAGGCTATCTGGAGGCCGGCCGGATTCAAGGCGCGGAACCGATCATGGCGAAGTCCGGCGGGCCGAGCCTGGCCTGCAACGTAGACGAGCAGTCCTGGCCCTTCGAGATAGGCGTTGCCGGCGGTGTCGATGAAGGGCAAATGGAGTTGGCGGCAGCGTTCGGCGACTTCGCGCGTGATGTAGGGCGCGACCAGTACGGGCAACTCGGGCAAGGCTTGGCCCTGGGCCTTTACCATCGCGGGAGTCTCGAATCGGTCGACCGTTTTTATTTCCGCGCCGAAACGGTGCTTGCGACGTTGGGTTTTCACTTCGATAATAGCGTCGGCTCCACCGTTTCGGCCTGCCGCAGGGTGGACACGGGCATCGATCCCCGTGGTGCGCTTCAGTGCAAGAACGGCGGCATTCAGTGTGCGTTGTTCCTGAGTCGTCATGGCCATGGTCCAAAACAGCGAGCTAAAGTGCTTCTGTTCGCTACTTTAAATTGTACACGTTACGTGAACATTTTGCAATAGTGAACACACAGCACCGTCCGGTAGGCGCGCCGTTTTCTGGAGCGCCGGACATGGAACGAATTCTGGAAATCTTGCCGAGACTTTCGATTGATAATCGCAGCGTTCAAAGATCCTGCGCTTGAACCAGCGTGGGACCCAGATGGCACCCCAGGACCGCCCACGACGAACCGTATCAGAACCGTATCAAAACCCTCGAATCTGAGGCCGTTGGGGTTGTCGGCTGAGCGAAAGCAGACTCCCCAGATTATTGAAAAACCAAGGGATAGGTTAGAACTGAAGGAAGCTCTGGAGGCGGTTTGTGCGCCTCCTAAACACCCGACCCGGAGATGTGGCATCCGTTCAACTCGAGATTACATCCGGCACTACGACAAGAGCCCGCTCCCCTTCGTCTGGGTCCGCCAGCAGCAACCACCTCATTCGCAAACGGTGACAGTTTACGTGGCAAAGTACTTTTATGCCGAGTGTCACCATTTTGGCACCAAACTTGGGTAAAACCGGATGAAAAGGAAGGGAAACCAGTGAAATCAGATTCGGCGCAAACTGTTGATCGGCAAGCGGATTTGATTGATTTTGTTCAGCTTGCAAGAAGTGCAGAGTCGGTTTTCGAGACCGCCCGATTCAACCGCTCTCGCACCTCACCGAACCTTTATTCTACCTGATTTCCCAATCATTTTCGGGAAGTGTCACCAAGGGGTGCGGGTGCGCGGGTTGGGAGAGGCGCGCGGTCGATTCCATGCATATCCGCCCGCTTTTGCGCGGATGTTCGGTGGCACTGTAGACCGGAGCGTGAAGACGAGGTTACAGCGGGCATGTCCGCAGGCGCAGACACGCAGCGGTTGGGCAGGCGAAATCCGCGACGGACCCGCATACCGGGGCGCCTGCCCCACTGCTTGAATGGCGAGGCTACTTCACGCTATCGACTCTGATGGAGCCGTCGGTGAGGTTGCCCGTGAGAGTTACTTTCTTGCCAGCGGATTCCTTGACTTTGTCCTGGTCCGCGATTTTGTAGACCGTGCCGTCTTCGGTGACCAGCACGGCAGGTGAGCCGCGCTTCATGCAGTTCTGCGCGCAAGTCACGTTGCCCAGCATTTCCTTCTTGCCGGAGCATGCCTCATCTATGATGTACCCGGTCCACTCTCCTGCCATTGCCGAGCCGGCAGCCAGAATGAAAATGATCAGCTTCTTCATGTCGTCCCCTCCTCCTGCATCATCAGTATACGCGTTTCGGTGAAGCGGCGCAGGCTTCGAGCGCGTTTACAACTGTCAACTTTGATAGCGCCGGCGGGCTAATAGAACAGGTATTTACGCCACTGTGCGTCGCTTTTGCCGAGCATGCGCATCAGATGGCGGCTGGTGTGGAGGCTGAAAGGACGAGGCAGCCGCGCCAGCCGCATGCCCGCTTCCTCCGGCGTCCGATTGCCTTTGCGGTTGTTGCAGTGATGGCAGCAGGCCACCAGGTTTTCCCAGGCCGATTCGCCTGCCCGCGAGCGAGGGATCACGTGGTCGAGCGTCAGTTCCCCGGATGCCAAAGTGCGATGGCAGTACTGGCAGGTGTAACGGTCGCGCATCAGGATATTCTTACGCGACAGGGCTCGCGTCTGATGCGGGATGCGGCGGTATTCGAGCAGGCGGATCACCGACGGCAGGCGCACCGCCGCCCGCGCGGAATGAACCGCGCTGGCCGATTCTTCTTCCGCCGACGCCACCCCCTTGAGGACCAGCACCAGGGCGCGGCGCGCCCCGCAGATATTGATCGGCTCATAGCTGGCGTTGAGCACCAGCACCGGTTTTTGCAGTCGATCCGCCATTCAGGACGTTCCTCCCACAATGGATGGTGTTGCCCGGGATGAAAGCGCAAAGCGCCGGTCGGCGCGCGCAACCGTCAGCAGTGCCACACGCGCGGCGCCGGCGCGCTTCAAGGCGAGCGCGCAGGCGGCGGCGGTCGAGCCGGTCGTCATCACATCGTCGATCAGCAGGATCTTGCGGCCCATCGCCAGGTCCGGCCGGCGGCAGGCGAAGGCGGCCGCCACGTTGCGCCGGCGGCTGGTATTGCTCAAGCTCGCCTGCGAGGCGGTGAAGCGCAGGCGGCGCAGCAGGCGGATTCGGGGGATGCCGGTGTGCGCAACGACGCAGCGCGCCAGCAGATCCGCCTGGTTGAATCCGCGCTGCCAGCGTTTCCGCCAGTGCAGCGGAACCGGCGTGACGCAGTCGAAGGCCTCGTCGCGCGGCAGCGCCCGCAGCAGCATGTCTCCCAACGGCCGGTCGAGCGTCCGCACTTTGCGGTACTTGTAGAGGTGGATCAACTGCCGCAGCGCGCCATCGTAGAAACCGAACGAGTAGGCGGCGTCAAAACCGCGCAGGCCGCTCCGGCACAGCGCGCAACGGCCTTCTTCATCGAGCGGGAACCGGTTGTGAAACGGCGTCCGGCAGGATACGCAAAAGAACTCGGCGTCGAGCGGAGCCGGCCCATGGAGGCATGCGGGGCACACGGGGATGCGGGAAATCTCATCGAGCGGCTGGCCGCACACGCGGCAATCGTCGGGGAGGAAAAGGGAAAAAAAGGCGCAAGAGGTTGCTCGGAAAAACCGGGGACCTAAATTCGAGATTGCGGCTTGCCGACTACTCGAGAAGACCCACCTCCGCCAAGACTTTCATTATAGCCGCAAACGGGCCAGCTAAAGCATGCCCCACCTATTTCAATTGGGTGAGGCCTTTGCCTTCGTCGATCAAGACGCGCTGGTTGGCGGCGACGTTTTGGAAACGCTGGCGGGCGCCGCTGGGCCAGGCGACTTCCAGATTGGCGGTCGGGTCTTTGCCGAGGCCGAAGGTGAGCGCGAGATCGCTTTGCGAACAGTAACTGGAGCCGCTGCGCACCATGTTCCACTGCTTGCCGCCGGCGCTCTCCAGGCGCACCACGGCGCCGATGCCGTCGCGGTTGGACTTAGTGCCGGCCAGGCGCACACACACCCAGTGGTTGCGATTGCCGCCATCGTTGCGCAGCAGGTGGGCGGGGCCGTTGTTGGTCGAGATGAGCAAATCGAGATCGCCATCGTGGTCGTAATCGGCATAAGCGGCGCCGCGCGCCACCATCGGCTGGGCGAAAGCAGGGCCTGATTGCCCACTTACGTTTTCGAATTTGTGGTTACCCAGATTGCGGAACAGGAGCGGCAGCTCGCGGTAACTCACCTTGGGCTGCACGCGGCCGATCTCGTCTTCGATGTGGCCATTGGCGGCGAATATGTCGGGGTAGCCATCCAGATCGTAGTCGAAGAAGAAGACGCCAAAGCTGAGCGAGAGCAGGCTGGCGCGTCCCACCGTGGAGGAGGGAGCCTCGTCGACGAACAGGCCGTTGCCTTCGTTGTGATACAGGCCGAGCATCTGGTTGGAGAAGTTGCCGATCAGCAAATGCGGGCGGCCGGAGCGGTCGTAATCGCCCGCGTCGGCGCCCATCGCGCCGCGGGCCACGCCATCCTCGCCGTAAGCGACACCGGCGGTCATGCCTTCTTCCTTGAACGTGCCGTTGCCCAGGTTGCGGTAGAGCTTGTTGGGCTGGGTGTCATTGGCGACGAAGATATCGGGCCAGCCGTCGCCGTTATAGTCGAGGATAGTCACGCCCAGCGACTTACTGGTCGGGTCACCCAGGCCGGCGCGTTCGGTAACATCCTCGAAGCGCCCGCCGCCCAGGTTATGATACAGGCGCGAGCGGGTGCCTTTGTAGGATTCCGGCGTGCAATACGACTTAGTGGCGCCATCCAGCGAACAGCGCAGATCGCCCTTCTCGGTCCACTGCACATAGTTGGCGACGAATAAGTCGAGCTTGCCATCGCGGTCGTAGTCCAGCCAGGCGGCGCTGGCGCCGAAGTTGGCGTTTTGAATGCCGGCCGCTTTGGTGACGTCGCGAAATTTGAAATTGCCCTCGTTGTGGAAGAGATGGTCGCCATCGAGCGCGGTGATATAGACGTCGTCGCGGCCGTCGTTGTCGTAATCGCCGATGGCCACGCCCATGCCGTAGATTTCGATGTCGAGACCGCTGCCCGCGGTGACGTCGGTGAAAGTGCCGTTGCGGTTGTTGCGATAAAGCGCGGCGGTGGTGCGGCGGCCGTGCGGCGTGAAGTCCTTGCCGTTGACGAACAGGATATCCGGCCAGCCGTCGCCATCGGCGTCGAAGAAAGCGGCGCCCGCGCCCAGCGTTTCCGGCAGGTACTTTTTGCCGGAGCGGCCGGCGTTGTGCGTGAAGTGGATGCCGGCCTGCGCGGTGACGTCGGTGAACACAATGGCCGGCCGATCCGGCGCCGCGGCCCAGGTCATGACGCGCGCCGTAGCCAGCGCGATGAGGCCCGCCGCAGCGGGGACGATGAGGATGTTGCGCTTCATGGCTGGACCTCGGCACCCAATGTCTGTACGAGACTGCTCCTGTGGGGCAGGATGGCATCCTGCGCGGCGATTGCCAATCGCCGCGCGTGCCGATTGTCAATCGGCACGCAGCTTATCAAGCTGCCCCACATGGCACCGGCCGGACTGGTCATTTCGCGAGAGTCCCCAACTCCGGTTTGACGGCGCTTTCGTGATCGTGGATCGGCTGGCGCTCGTTATTGTCTTCGGGGCTTCTCATGCGGGCCTTTTCGGTGATGGCCTGCGACGATTCGTCCGCCTTGAAGCGGCGGAACAGCGTCTCTTCGCGCGCCGCGCCGGCAGCGTCGCCCAGGCCGCGGTAGCACAGCATCAGCGTGTAGTGCATCTGCACGTCTTCCGGATCCACGGCGCATACCTGCCGCAGAATTTCGACGGCGGCAGCATACTGGCGTTTGAGGAACTGGATGCGCGCGATCTGGTTCAGCACCACGCGGTCGCGCGGATACTTCGACCGCACCACTTCGAGCGATTGGAGCGCGCCCTCGTAATCGCCATCGGCGCGCTGGGCGGCGGCTTTGAAAAACCAGATGCGGCCAAGTTCCCGGTTGATCGACATGGCTTTGTCGATATACGGTTTGGCGGCTTCGGTCTCGCCTTCCTGAACCAACGCCCGCGCCACGTTCAGCCAGCCATCGGCATAGCCGGGCTCGGCTTCGGTCACCTTTTGAAATGCGTATTCGGCGCCTCTCAAGTCGCCCTGGAGGAGCAAACCGATGCCCCAATCGTTCCATCGCTCGCGGTCCTGCTTGCGCGCCACCGGCGTCCAAGTGGGCTGGCCCAGCGGCACAGTCGCGTGCGATTCGGCCAGGGTGACGATGGGCAAATCCGGGATGCGGTCGCGAATGGCGCCCGAAACATTGGCCGGGATCGCCGTTTGCAGAAACTGATATTCGAGGCCGTTGTGATCGAGACCCAGCAGCGCCGGATCCTGGCCCGGCTTGGGTTGGCCGGCGTACGAAAACTGCGTGTAATACCAGGAAAATTTTCGATAATTCAGGCGCGCCGTGAAACTGATGGGACCGCGCGCGCCCTTCGGCACGGCCACGCGATAATGAACGGTGTCGGCGGCACCGGGCGGAATCAGGTGCACGTAGAGCACACTCCGCGCCTGCCAGGCGTTGCGCTTGTCGATGGGGTTCGAATTGGCGTCGAGCTGATACGACCGGTAGAAATGCGCGCCCGGATCGACCGGCCCCTTGCCGTTATCCGCCACGTTGCCGCTCCAGAAAATGATGCGGCCGTCGGCGTCGCGGGCTTGCAGCCCCAGCCATACGTCGAAGGCGTCGACGGTGCCGGCGGGGAAGAAGTGGCCGATCTTGCGCGTGCGCACCACCACGTCCACGCGCGCGGTTTTGCCGGCTTCGAGCACCGCGCCCGAAGCGTCAATCGGTGCCGCGATCTTGCCGACTTCGCGAATCAACGCCGGAGCGGACTGTTCGGATTCCTCGCCCACGCCGAACGTGGTGTTGGCAGCCACCGTGTTATCGGCGCGGCGCAGCATGGCGGCCGGCCCTTGCGTGTCTTCGACCGGCGACACCGCGAATATATCCACCGTGACGAATCCCGATTGGAGAAACTTCTTGGTAGCTTCCAACTGGGTTGTGTCCTGGTTGGCGTAAGCGACGGCGGTATTGGCGGCGGCGAAGCGGTGGGAATGCACGTTGCCATCCACGTTGCCGGGATCGCGCGAGGCGACCAGCGGCATGTGGCAATCGGCGCAGGCCTTGGATTTGTCGGGATAGTAGAACGAGCGCGCGCCCTGGCCGGAAACGCCGCTGGCCTGCCAGTTGTCGTAATCGTCGAAGCCGCGGAACCAGCGGTACGTGTTCACCGGCACGTCCAGATGCACTTTGTGGCACGCCGCGCAGAATTCGGCATCCTTCATGAACGGCTTGAGGAAAGTCTGGCGATGCGGCTGCGGGTTGAGGTACGTGAGGAAAGTGTCCACCGCCTGCATGTACCGGTTGTGGCTGGAGGCGATTTCGTGCAGCGGCGGATACTCCATGGTGAAATCGTTGTTGCCCATGGTGCTGCCGACGTGGACGATGGCGTGGCACGACATGCAGCCGAGGCCGGCCTGCGCCTCGGGCGTATCGATCTGCTCCTTGATGGGACGGTCGAAGCGGCCGTTGAAGAAGACCGCGTGATCGTGACAGCCGGCGCACCACTTACTCGGGCGCGTGCCGGCGACATCCTGGAAGTACTCGATGGCTTTCCGATAGAACTGATTGTTGAACGAGGCGAAGTGGTGCGTGGAGCTTGTCCACTGCTCGTAGATATCTTTGTGACAGCGGCCGCAGTCTTTCGAATCCATGAAGAAGTTGGATGGGATGATGTGGCCGGTGTTGGTCTGCGCGGATGCCGGAGCGAAGGGCGAACTGGCGCCGGCGCCCTCCTCATTCATCGAAAGTGGAGGAGAGGAAGGATTCACGATGTGGGCGCTCGGGTCGGGATAAGTGCGGGTCCAGATCCACGAGACGAGCACCAGCAACACCGCCGCGGCAAAGGAACCGCGCAGCAGGCCGCGGCCGCGAGTGAGTATGTTCACGATCAGCGGCAATGCCACCAGCGACAGCGCAATGTGCAGCCATAAAACAAAATGATGATCGCGCGTGTTGCCGTAGAACACCAGAAACAGCGCCGGCAGGCCCGCCAGCAGAAACGCTCCGGCCGGCTGCGGATGGCTTCTCACGAAACGGAGGGCGATGGCCATCAGGGCCAAACCCAGCGCAAGGTGCAGCACCACGTTGGCCATGTAGAAGACGCTGGCGCGCGGGAAGGCAACCAGGTAGCCGCTATTGACGATTAGCAGAGCCAATCCGGCGATGGCAGCGCGGATGAGGTTCGTTCTGTTCATGGCGAATTCTTAAGGCGTGGCGCACGCACTCTTGCGTGCCGCGTCGAGACTCTTCTCGACGCCTTTGTGCGCCCAGGCGGCGGGCGTCGGCAGGAGTGCCGACGCGGCACGCAAGAGTGCGTGCGCCACGCTTTCACGGGCGCGACTCCGCGGACTCCTCGACCGGCGCCAGGGGGCGGATCAGCCGCAGGGCGGGGCGCGTCAGGTATTCGCGTTGGTATTGGGCGTGCTCCGCGTCGGTCGGATAGTGCTCGCCCGCCGGGTACGGATAGCGGCTCATGGCGTGGAAGGGCAGCGGCAACACGGATTGCGAAAACGCCGTGTTGGCGTCGGCGTCCTTGGCCCAACCGTCCACCAGCAGCAGGAAATCGCGCTTCCATCCGGCAGGCACGGGTGGCAGGCCGGCGGCGCTGAAGCGCATGCGGATCTCGTCGCCCGAACCCATCACCACCATGCGGTCGTCGGGTTCGGCCAACAGCGTCTCGACCGGGCCGTAGCGGGTGTACAAGCCCGGCGTGGGGTTCCACATCGAAGTGAAACTGACGGTCGAGTAATCGAACTGCTCCGGTTGTGTGCGCTGGGGATGAATCAACGGTTTCGAGAAGCCGCGGAAATGGAGATCGGCGTCGGCGAGAGGCATGCGCGTCAGGTGGACATCGGGTGCCGCGTTGTCTTCCACCAGGTAAATCTCGTCCCAATAGACGCACAGGTTGGTGACGATGCGGACCTCGCGCGAGGCGGACAGAAACTTGCCGGCCAGGTCGACCGCCATCGGCTTCGGTTTGCCGGAGGGCATGCCCATGTCCTCGATCACGGTCTTCCAGTTGCCGGCGGCGTCCTTCACCTGAAGGTACGGGAACACCAGGTCGCGGTGCGCCTGCGAGGCGGAAAGGAAGGTGCTGCCATCGGCCCAGTCCACCCAGCCGTAGAGAATCAGCGCGGCGTGGTTGGAGCGGGCGGCGTCGCCGAAATCGAGATCCAGATGATGCAGTTCGGCTACGCCGGCCAGGTCGCGGCGGAAGGAATCCGGATAGACCTGGTCGCGCCGGAGCACGGCGGCGCGCACATCGGCGCCGTTCGAATCGTGCGCCGCCACCGGATAGATTTTGCGTGTGACGCCGAACAGGCGGAACTCGGGAAATGGCGGCGACTTGAATTTTTCGTTGGTGACGATATCGGTGCCCGCCGGATGATCGAGCGCCATCAGCTTGATCTGGTCGAGATACGAAACCTCGCGCAGTTCCTCGGTGACGCGGACTTCGTAAGCGCCATCGCGCGGCTGAAGCGCCTCGGCCGGGATCGAAACATATTCCTGGTGATCCACCGGAAAGAATTCGCCATCGCCCGAACTGGCGCCGAGCGGGGCCACGCCCAGCACGTCGGTGATGAACTGGAAGCGGTTGCCATTCCAGGTGAAGATCATCGGGCAGGAGCCGGCCAGGCGCGGCGCTTCCTTGATCGAATCCACCTTGTTCACCGGCTGGCTGGTTTCGTTCTGCACCAGGCCATTGGGCCAGGTGATGCGCACCGTATCCACCTTGGTGCGATCACCGAGGCGGAAGACGGCGGGCACGCCCGAGTAAGTGACCTTTTCGTAACTGGTGCCGGCCTTCACTTCCACCTTGGCGTTGACCGCGGCCTTGGGGTTCTTCTCGCCGGTGAGAGCCACTTCGATCCAGTTGCCGTAGTTGGGCGTGACGTCATGGCGGATCATGAGCGACCCATCCGGATCGATGCGCGCGCGGTCCAGGCGTCCGTTGCCATCGAAATCGGCGAGCACTTCGCGCGGCGGCATGGCTTCGTCGGGCGGCGCGGGCTGCACCTCGAGTTTACCCGGGCGGTTGAGCAGGAGTAAGCCGGCGGCGAGAAGGTCGGTGCGGCCATCGCGGTTCACATCGCGCGCCACCAAGCTGCCGGCGCCCGCGGGCAGCGCATCGAGCGGCACGGCTTCATAGTGGCCCACCAGGCGGTCGCGGTATAGAACGGCGCGCCGGTCGTCATAAGTCACCACTAAGTCGAAGTACGGCGTGTCCGGTTCCAGATCGAAGCGGACCGCGTCGCGGGCGGGGCCGCTCACAAACGGGAAGCGCGTGGTTTCATCGCTGAAGCCGGCCTCGCCGTTGTTGCGCATCAATTTCGATTGCGGGCCGATGAGGAACAGGTCTTCGTCGTAATCGTGATCGTAATCGAGCCAGACGGCGGTGTGGTAAACGCCTTTGGCGAGGTCGGCGTGCTTCTGGAAATGGCCGTTGACGTTGCGATAGAGGGCCGCGCCGGCGTGGGTGATGACGCAGAGATCCGGCAAACCGTCGTTATCGAAATCGCCGGGGATGATCGAAACCACGTCGCGCAGCGTTTCCAACCCCGAATCGGGCACCGGCGTTTTGCCGTTGCGGAAGAGTTGCGCGCGCCCGTCGCCCCAGGCGATCAGGCTGGGCCGCGGACCGCCATCCAGATCGAGCACCGCCAGGCCCGCCTCGTCGCCGGTGAATCCAGAGGCGATCTTCTCATCGCGATATACGGGCGCAGCCAGCGGAGCGGGTGGCGGTTCATCGATGGGATCGTAAATCTCCGCGTAGGTGCACCAGTCCATATCCTCCGGAATGGCGGCGCCCTCCTGGCGCTGTTTGGCCTCCTGGAAGATACGCAGTTCGGTGGCCGCATCGGCCGGACGGTTCACCTGCCGGTACAGGCCGTAGAGCTGAAAATGCGGCGCGGCCAGCAGCGGGTTCAGGTCGCGCGCGGTCTCGAATTGTTTGATGGCGTCGGCGGTCTCGCCTTTCATTTTGAGCAGTGTGCCGATCTGGTAGTGGGTCACCGGCTCGGTGGGAACCAGCCGCGCCATGCCCTGAAATTCGACGAGAGATTTGTCGAACTCGCTCTCCCTCTTATACGCGACGCCCAGGTTGAACCAGGTGTGCGGCAGCTTGGGGTCCTGCTTCTGGGCCTTTTCCAGTTCGGCGATCCCGCGCTCCAGTTCGCCGACGCGCAGCAGCGCCAGCCCGTAATTCACCCGTTCGCGCATGGAGCCCGGCGCCATCTCGAGCGCGGTATGGAATTCGGTCACCGCCTGCAGTTGCGTGGTCGGGTTCTCATAGAACGCTTTGCCCAGGTTGCGCTGCTCCCAGAGCTGCGCCTCGTGCGCCCGATCGATTTGCGCGTGATTCGTCTGAGGGTGGGCCAGCCACGCCAACCCACAGATTGCTATGATTACCGGGAAAACCTCGCGGCGTAATGGCATTGTGAGACCCGTTCGTAATAGCAGACGCCCTCCTCGACGACACCACCGGTGCCGTCAAAATATCATAGTAGGCGCGATGCGGCCATAATGGGAACATACTAGTGGAGCAAGGCCGATCTCCGACAATCCGCTTGTTGGCCGGGCTGGCCGTCACGCTATCGGCGGTGATGGTGTACTCGGCGTACACGATTGTGCAACTGCGCAGTCTGGAGCAGTTGCAGGCTTCCATCATCGACCGCAACCGCACCGATTCGCTGTTGCTGCTGCGCATTCAGAACAACCTGAACACGCTGGCGGTGACCATGCGGGACATGCTGGAAGGAAGCGAGCCGTATCCGCTGACCGCCTGGCGGGCGCCGTTTCACCGCATCCGTACCGACCTGGACGACGCGCTCGAGCAGGAGAGCCGCTCTACGCCGCTCGACCGCAACGCCGACCAGCGCGCCTATCTGTCGAGCAACGTGACGCAGTTCTGGGATGCGCTGGATCGCGTTTTCGCGCTGGCGGAGAACGATCCCGCCAAAGCGCGCGACCTGATCCGCATCTCGCTCGAAGCGCGGCAGGAGGCGCTGAGCACGGCGGTGGCGCGGCTGCTGGTGTCCAACAACGAGAACGAGCAGGACGCCGCCGCGCGCACGCAGGCCATCTACACGCAGACCAAGCGCAACGTCTACATTTTCCTGGCGGCCGTGCTGATCGTGGTGGTGCTCACCAGCATCTACCTGGTGATTTACAACCGGCGGATGTTCCAGCACGTGGCCACGCTTTCCGAGCGTCGCAGCGAGCTGGCGCGGCAGTTGATATCGATGCAGGAAAACACTTTTCGTTCGATCTCGCGCGAGCTGCACGACGAATTCGGCCAGATTCTTACCGCCGTCGGCGCCATGTTGCAGCGCGCCCAGCGCCGCACGCCGCAGGAGGCCGGCACGGACCGCACCGATCTGCGCGAGATCCACGAAACCGTGCAATCCACGCTCGAAAAAGTGCGCACCCTGTCGCAGGCGCTGCACCCGGTGGTGCTCGACGACGCCGGCTTTGAAGGCGCCGTGGACGCCTACCTGCCGCGCTACGAGAAGCAGACCGGCATCGCGATCCATTACGAGAAAAGCGGCGCCGGCCGCGAGCTGGACCGCGGCATCGCGATCCATCTGTATCGCGTGCTCCAAGAGGCGCTCAATAATGTCGCACGCCATTCGAAATCGAAAACCGCGGCGGTGCGGCTCTCCTTCCTGCCCGGGTCGGTGGTGCTGGAAGTGGAGGATGAAGGCGTCGGTTTCGGCACGCGCGATGGGCAAGGGATGGGCCTGGTTTCGATGCGCGAACGCGCCGAGCTGGTCAACGGCCAGGTGGAATTCATCCAGAGAGAAGGCGGCGGCGCGCTGGTAAGATTGACGGTGCCGACGCCAGCGTGATCCGCCCGGTCAGGACCTGGATCGCGCGGCTTGCGCATGCATCCGGTTCCCTATGGGTCGAAGCTCGCGGACGAGCTGGTTTTGGCGCTCGATCCGTTGTTCAGAGGCGCTGAGCTCGTAAGTGAAGCCGGACGCGGTGTGCTCCCGCAAGGCCTGGTTAGGGGATTGGAGCTGTTTACGCAGCTCGGCGTGTATGTTGGCGCTCTCCCCCACATAGATCCATTCGCGCGCATTCGAGAGTCCGTAAACGCCCGATGCCGCGGGCGCATTCTTGTCGACCGAGATCGCGTTGAACGGGCGGTTTCCATGATTCTCGAAAGGCACTATTTGGCTTCTCCTGGCTGAAGAACCACCGGCTTCCGAACGGCAGGCGCGGCCCTGCGCGCACGATTGACGCTCGCCTCCAGTTCATCCACCGGCTGCTCGACCGCCCATTCGCGGGCTGGATAAATCCACGAGAGGAATCGATGAGGCCACGACTCCACGACTTGAGATGTCAGAACCGTCATATGATCCTCCCTTCAGTAGTAGAAGTCTTCAGCCGACTCGCGGCCGGGATTTTGGAGCTCGGCCCGTAGCGGATGGATGTCCCATTCCGTCCACAGGCTGACCAATGCGGCAAGACCAGCCATCAATGCACACAGAGGTACGGCAGCCATCGAATGAGTGGAAATGAAGCTGGAAAACATGCGCACCCTTCCCGGAAATGGTTAGGCTAAGAAGGGAAGCCAGGCGAGCTGACTTAGTTTCAGATCACCTGTAGATTGGGCGGAAGTGTCCAGTCACTAACTTAAGCCTAGGTTAGTTGCCCATGCTTGTCAAGATAAATGCGGAATAAGGCGCGTAAGTTGCTGATTCGGAACAGGCCGGCTAAGAATGCGCGATTGCCTCGACAGCAACTGATCCGGCCCACTGATGCCGTACCCTGTTAAACTCCAACTCATGAAGCTCTGGTTCGCGCTGGCGGTGTTGGGCGTTGCGGCGGCCGCGCCGGGGCATCGATTCGCGTGTACCGACTACACCCAGGGCAAGGTCTTTGTGGTGGACGGCGAGGGAAAAGTGGAATGGACCTACGATGCTCCGCACGCAAACGACATCTGGGTGCTCCCCAACGGCAACCTGCTGTTCAATACAGGACACGGAGTCAAAGAAGTGAGGCGCGACCGGACGGTGGTGTTCTCTTATGAATCCAGCAGCGAGATCTACGCCTGCCAGCGGCTTCCCAATGGCAACACATTCATCGGCGAATCGAATGCCGGCCGGCTGCTGGAGGTGAATCCGGCGGGGCGGATCGTTCACCAGGTCCGGCTGTTGCCGGAGGGTACTGACGGTGGCTCGGCGTATATGCGCAATGCGCGGCGGCTCGCCGATGGCAACTACCTGGTGGCTCATTACGGGGCGCAGGTGGTTCGCGAGTACGGTCCGGACGGCAAGGTTGTGTGGCAGGTGGCGGCGCCCGGCGGGCCGCACAGCGTGGTACGCCTGCCGGATGGCAACACGCTGATTGCGAGCGCCGACCGGGACGGCGCTCCGGCGCGGGTGTTCGAAGTCACGCCGGATGGGCGAACGGTGTGGGAGGTGCGGGGCGAGGAGTTGCCCGGCATCAGCCTGAAGTTCATGGCTGGGCTGCACCGGCTGCCCAACGGCAACACGGTGATGAGCAACTGGCTGGGGCACGGCCAGTTCGGCAAGGCGCCTCACCTGATCGAGGTAACGCGGGACAAGCGGGTGGTCTGGACCTATGCCGATTTCGAGACCATGCAGACCATCTCGAGTGTCCAGCTTCTGGATGTGGCCGGCGACGCGATCGCCGGTACGGTTTTGCATTGAGGATTGAGGGAGGAACTGCACCATGAACCGGCGAAGTTTCCTGTATAGCGGCGCCGCGCTGGGAGCGGTCCGGCCGAGCTTGGCCGCCACGGCTAAAGACGGGCTTCTCGAAAAAGTCTCGCAAGCCGCGCTGGCCATGCAGCGCCATTCCTGGGAGCAGGGAATCCTGGCCCAGGCATTTCTGGACATGGGGGACCGGGAGCGCCTGATCCTGATGGCCAAGAGCGCGATTGTCGAGAGAGCTGCCGACGGGCGGCTGGCGGCCATCGGCGGTGGGGCGACCGATCCCGCCATGGGTGGGACGGCATACTGGCGGGCCGGGGAGTTGACCCGCGATCCGCAGATCGAGGAGGCTGCCCGCGGGCTGCTCGAGTTCGTTCTGAAAAAAACGCCGCGGGCCGCCGATGGAACCTGCTACCACGTCTTCCGCTCTCCCGAGATGTGGTCCGACAGTTTCTACACTACGCCTCCGTTCCTGGCCGCGACCGGTCACTATGACGAAGCACTTCTGCAAATCGAGGGTCTGCGAAAGCGGCTCTGGAGTCCCGAGAGCAAGCTGCTTTCGCACATCTGGGACGATGGCCGGCAGCAGTTTCGCGACCAGGCATTCTGGGGAGTCGGCAACGGTTGGGCGGCGGCGGGACTCACGCGGGTGATTACGGCGCTGCCGGCGGAGCGGCGGGCGGAGCGGGAGCGGCTGTCCGCGTTTCTGCGGGAACTGCTGGATGGATGCCTGGCGCACCAGCGTCCCGACGGACTGTTCCACAATGTGCTGGACCGGCCGGAGAGCTTCGTCGAAACCAACCTGGCGCAGATGCTGGCTTTCAGTATCTACACCGGCGTGCGAGCGGGCTGGCTGCCGTCCAGTTACGTCGCAGCCGCGGACCGCATGCGCGCCGCCGCGCGAGCCAAAGTAGACCAATACGGGTTCGTGCAGGGGGTCTGCGGAGCACCCGGCTTCGACCATGCGGGAGTAGCGGCGGAAGGCCAGGCGTTCTTCCTGATGATGGAAGCGGCGGAGGCGAACTTCGACCGGGGACCTGTCCGGAAATGACCGTGCCATTCCGGCGTGGCGGGCCCGCATTCGTGCGTGCCGCGCCGGCGCGATCCGGCCAGTGGTCTGCGGCACCGATTCCCCGTCAAGTGGGTCAGCCAGTTTTCCTCAGCACCCGGAAAACGTCGGAAGATCAGGAGTTCGGAGACTCGGCGTGACGCTGTACCGCTACCGCTGAAGAGCGCGATTCAGCCCCATGATATACTTTCAATTTCAACCCTTCTCTTCTTGGGGCCCGTAGCTCAGTTGGTTAGAGCGCTACCTTGACACGGTAGAGGTCCGGCGTTCGAGTCGCCGCGGGCCCACCACTCGTTTCAATAGCTTAGCCGGTCTGGCATAGAAATCCCACGCTGCGATATCGCTGCGATAGGCGCTCGCTGGCGATCCCGACGAGCCGTTTGCTCAAAATCCAACGATGGTCTATAACAGGGCATGGAATCAAAGAGCCTCCCCTCCGAAAAGCTGCTGACACCGCGAGAAGTCGCTTCATGGCTCGATGTTTCGGTTGACTGGGTACAGGATCACGCGACCGCAAAGGAACCCCGGATTGCCTCGGTGCGAATCGGGAAGTTACTTCGTTTCCGCCGCGAGGATGTAGAAGAGTTCATTACTCGCCAGGCTCAGCGGAAGAGGTACACGTTCACACCGGATCTACGATTAGCGGCCGCACCGAAGTCATGAGGCTGAGAGAAAGACTTGGCGACCCCCTACGTCTTGAGAAGAACCAATCTATCGGCCGGCTTACCCTACCGGGGACCGCGAGCAGCACATGCAATCACCGCAAGTCTGACGCCGCGGACCGTGAAGCACTGGACGGGCCACAAATCCTTTGAGACCACGATGGGCTACCTGGCCCTGGCCACCGATGTATAACGAGTTGGACTCGGTGACTATTCCGTCCGTCGGCAAGGCCGGCCCGGCACCCCGAAGATTCGCCACGCGCGAGAACGGTACCTTTCGAAAGGCGACGGCCGGCCTAATCACGCGCCTTTGACGAGGCACCAAGTTCCGCTGCAGGCTGGACAATCTAGTGTCCGCTCCGAAACCGGGGCGCCAATTCGGCGCCAATCCGGAGTTGGCAGGCGAAAGCGCCTGCCCCACCTTGCTCGGGCGCCCAGACGAATACTGGCTATTCTGCATGACGCACTACACTAGTGCTTAAGCGTCAGCGAAATGCCTTTGGCGGACGGTAGTGTCTGAAATCTGCGTCGGCACCGGCGCGGCCCTGCTGAACGGCCAGTAGAACGCTTTTCTCACAGTGTCAGTCTTCCAACGTGGCGCGGGCATTCTTCCGCCGCAAGAATGCGTGCGCCACGCGCTGCGAATCTATTGGCTCGGAGGAGGTGCGGGAGCGCCGGCGGTGCCGGTGCCGGTACCCGTGCTGCCGCCGGGCTTGCGTTTGTCGCCTTGCGGGCCGATGCCGCCGGTGGAACCGATGCCGGGGCCGCCGTGCCCGCCCAGCAACACCTGGGCCACGGCCTGTTCGGCGGCTCGCAAAACCAGGCGCAACGCGGCGTGTTGGTTGATCTGTTGCGCAATCAGCGGCCGGTTCGGTTCGACGAGAATGGATTCGCCCGGCTTGAGGAGCACCGACGGGCCGGGCGCGGTCAGGTTGCGCACGTCCACCAGTCCGTCATCCAGAGTGACGAACGTGGTTCCCTCCGCATCCTGCACTTCCACGTCAAACACGGTCCCGCGCACGGAAATCACCGCCGTGGGCGTTTTGACGTCCTTCGGATTCGGACCCTTGGAATGTTCGATGAACACCTTCACCCGTCCGATCAACAGGTCCAGCAGGTCGGTGATACCGGGGGTTTCGCGGAACACCACTTTCGAGTTCGAATACACGTCGAAGGTGCTGCCGTCGGTGAGTTGGAATCGGGCGAAGCCATCGGGGCCGGTAACAATTATTTCGTGCAGGCGCAGGCGGTCGCCGACCGAAAGCGGCCGCAAGTATCCGGCGTTGTCCACTACGGACACCCGGTTCAGTTGTACCAGAACTGTTGCTGCATTCTCGTCCTGAGCATGGAGCGAGGCCAACGACATAGCGACGGTGGCCGCCAGCAACAGCGTGGACCGATACCGCATGTGCTTCAAGCGCCGGACCATATCAGATTTTCGGGACACGAAAACTCGAAACGGCGCCCCTAGCTATTTCTCCTCAAGTCTAGCACCAAACTTGCTGTGCACATATAGTGCCGTAGTGAAGTTTCCGCCACAAATCGAGTGATATCAGGCATTTGTTGACTGTTCCATGACCGGGACTTGAGCTAAAATGGGATTGCCCGTGTGTCATAAGGAAACACTCCGCGCTTCAATATGTTTCGCCGCGGCGGTTTTTCTTGCCGCTACGGCCGGGTTCGCCCAGACGGCGCCGGCATGGCGGAAAGTGGGGAGCGCCTCGGTCGATTTGCAACTGGCCGGCCCGGCCACCGGTCCGGTGGAGCAGGTCTGGTTCGCTCCGGGCGGCGGGGTACTGTATGCGCGCGCGGCCTCGGGCGTGGTGTTCGAGACCGCCGATTACGAAACGTGGACCCCGGTGGCGGGCGCTGCCGAGCCACCAGCCGCCCGGCCAGCCACCGCCGCACGCCTGCCGGAGCCCGCTGCACGAATCCTCACGTCGTCATCCAATCCTAATGTAATCTTCGGTTTGGGCAGACAGCTCTATCGCTCCGAGGATGGCGGCCACGCGTGGCTCAACCTGACGGCGTTCGGCTCCCGGTCGGTGATTGGCGATGGCGTGAACAGCGTAACGGTTTCGCCGGTAGATGCCGATCAATTAGTAGCGGCCAACGATTTTGGCGTGTGGCGTTCGCTCGATGGCGGGCTTTCCTGGTCGGCGCTGAACCAGGCGCTGCCAAATCTGCCGGTGCGCCGGATCCTTTCCACGGTCACCGGAACGTCGGGGACGATTGTGGAAGTGGAAAGCCTGGGCACGCTCGAGTTGCCGCCCAGCGGCTCGCTGTGGCAGCCGGTGGACGCCAGCCAGCCCGATGCCTTGCTGGAAGAGGTGTATTCGAACCGGCTGCACACGGAAGTTACGGCCGTGGCGCAGGCGGGCAACACGGTATACGCGGGATCGGCGGACGGGCGCATCTGGGTTTCGGTGGATGGCGGCCGCACGTTCTCTGCCCTGCCGTGGCAGGCCAGCGGCGGGAGCGTCGAGCGCATCTTCGCCGACCCGGCCGAGCCGCGCGTCGCCCTGGCGGCGCTCTCCGGCGCCGGCCCGCACGTGCTGCGCACCACCAACAGCGGAGGCTTTTGGGATCCGCTCGATTCCAACCTGCCCAACCGGCCGGCACACGCAGTTACCGCCGACCGCGCCGCGGGCGCGATTTACGTAGCGACAGATGCGGGCGTATTCTACGGGGTGGCGGATTTGGAAAACGCGAGCTCGAATCCGGTGAATTGGGTCAACCTATCGACGCGGCTGCCGGCGGCGCCGGCTTACGATGTGCGCCTGGATCCGGCGGGCGTGCAGCTTTACGCCGCGATCGATGGTTATGGCGTATACGCCGCTGCGGCGCCGCACCGCGCGCGAGCGCCACGCATCGTCAATGCGGCCGATTTCAGCACCCGGCCGGCCGCGCCCGGTTCGCTGCTGAGCGTGGTGGGAGCGCAGGTGAGCCGCGCCACAGCCGCCAACCTGGAATTTCCCGTGCTGGCGGCGGCGGAGGGCGAATCGCAGGTGCAGGTTCCGTTCGAAGCGACCGGCCCCAGCGTGGGACTGGCGCTCGATACCGAAGCCGGCAGCTTCACCATTCCACTCGCGGTGCAGCCGGTATCGCCCGCGATCCTGGTTTCGCGCGATGGCGCCGCGGCATTGTTCGATGCCGACAGCGACCTGCCGCTCGATGAACGCAATCCCGCCCATTCGAATGGGCGCGTGAAGATTCTGGCCACCGGCCTGGGCAAGGTTCAGCCCAATTGGCCCACCGGGATGCAGGCGCCGCTCGAGGATCCGCCGGCGGTGGTTGCGAGTGTCAAAGTCTTTCTCGATGGAGCGCCGCTGCAGGTCACGCGCGCCACGCTGGCGCCGGGGTATGTGGGTTTCTACCTGGTGGAAGCGCAGCTCCCATCCCTAGTCAACGCCGGCATCGCCGAGTTACACCTCGCCGCCGACGGGCAGGCGAGCAACCCCGTGCAGATAGTGATTGAGCCGTAGGCGCGCGGCGAACCCGAGGACGGGGGCGTCCGCCCCACATTGGACCGGTGGCGACCCGCGTCAGCGGGAGCAGCACGGGCTGGTGACGAGGATTTCCGGCATGCCAGGTTGCCGGCTGCCGCCATCGGCGCTGAAGTAGCGCTGCCCGGAGAGGTTGCGGTAGAGATTGCCGGCCACGGCGGAAGCCAGGCCGCCGTTCACGCCCCGGTAGGGGCTGGCCAGCATCACCACCACCACCAGCTTATGGAAGCCAACTTCGTTGAAGGAGCCAAACCAGCCCATGAAATCGTGTGCGCGATAATCGGTGCAGGTGCCGGTTTTACCTAGAATCGGCTCGTTGGGATCATAGGCCGCGTTGCGTCCGGTACCGTACTCGACTGAACCGCGCATACCCATCTTGATATCCTCGATGCCGTTGGGCGCCAGATCCAGTTGGCGCTTCACCTGCGGCGTCAAATGCAACGCTTCCGCTTGCGTATGCGGATACTGCAGGTAATACAGCGTGCCGCCGTTGGCGATGGCGGAAAGCAGGGCGGCCAATTCCAGCGGCGTCATCTGGAAGCCTTCGCCGTAGGCCGTCATCAAAATCATGCTGCCCTTGGGCTGCTCGGAAGCGACCTCGCCCGGCTGCTCGCCCGCAATTTCCAGACCCGCCTTTTCGCCGAGGCCCATCATGCGTGCGTACCGAACCACCCGCTCGTAGCCGAGCCGGGTGCCCAGCGCGCCAAAGTACTCGTTGTTGGAGCGCGCCAGCGCGGTGGTCATGTTGTAGCTCAAGTAACGGCCTATGTGAATAAAGTCGTCGCGCTCGACGACATGCTCGGTGAGGGCCGCCAGCGCGGTGACCAGCTTGATGGTGGAGCAGGGAATGAACCCGGTTTCGAAGGCGAGCTTCTGGCCGACGATGGTGAGCACGCGCCCGGTAGTAGGATCCACGACGACGATGGAGCCGCGACGCGCTCCTAAGGCTTCCACTGCGGCACGCCGCACGGTCGGGTCGTCGCCATCCACATCGTCCCCCGCCGCCGGGTCTACCGGCTGTGTGCGGTGGCGCAACGCCGCCCTTCCGCCGGATGCCGCCGATGCCGACGCGGCAGATGCGACTCCCGGGCTCAGCACGAAAGCCGCCGCAACCACCCATCCCAGTATTAGCCTGCTCATGTTCGGCGAAAACGGCTGTCGCGGCGGTCACACGGCTGACCGCAAAAAGCTGCCAAGTCCGACAGGACGTTGTAGTCATTATCGGCTACTCCGGCCCAGGAATCAACCGGACGAACGTTCTACGGTCTCCCGCGCCTTATACGCCCGGTCTTTGCCCGACGCAGGCTGCCAGGCAGGGTCTCTCCTGTTCCGCATCCTTCTATTCAAGCGTGCCGCCGCCTCACAACCCTGGAGAGGTCCAGCAGTCGTTCTGGAACCGGCCTGCTGTCTGTTGCCTTCACCGTGAAATGATCGGTTCGGCCCTCTCGAACACCTTTCGGCTGATCCTATGAGATGGCTACAGCGTTCACTTCCGTTGCGGCCCGCTTGTTTGCTCTCCGCCTGTAGCGGACTTTCGACACCCCGCTTCGGCCGGTCGGATCTCTCCTCCCGCCGGGGGTCCGCGCTCGCCGATTACCTTACTCGGCGCACATCCGCATGCCTATACTGGAGTTTCATGCCGTACGGTTTTCGCCACGCGATGTGTAACGAGGCTTTCGGGAAGCGGGGGTTCGCGGAGACTGTGAAGGCTATTCGCCGGGCCGGGTATGCGGGGATCGAAATCGCTCCGTTCACGCTGGCGGAGAGTCCGGCGGACATTTCGGCGGGACAGCGGCGCGAATATCGCGGGGCGATGGCTTCCGAAGGGCTCACCTTCGTTGGGCTGCACTGGCTGATGGTGAGCCCGCCGGGGCTGCACGTCACGACAGCGGATAGCGCCCTGCGGCAAAAGAGCTGGGATCACATCCGCCGCCTGATCGATCTCTGCGCCGACCTGGGGCCGGACGGCGTGATGGTCTTCGGTTCTCCGCAGCAGCGTTCCTCGACGGGCGGGATCGGCCGTGAGCAGGCTACCCGCCACTTTGTGGATGGGCTGGCGTCGATCGCGCCGCACGCCGAAAGCCGCGCCGTTACGGTGCTGGTGGAGGCGCTGCCGATCGGGCAATCCGACGTGGTGCAGTCGCTCGCCGAAGCCGCCGGGATTGTGCGCCAGATTTCGAGCCCCGCCATCCGCACCATGTTCGACGTGCACAACGCGGTCGACGAAACCGAGCCGCACGCCGCGCTGGTCGACCGTTACTTCGACCTGATCCGCCACATCCACGTCAACGAGTTAGACGGGCGCCACTGCGGTACCGGCGGGTACGATTTCCTCCCGGTTCTCGAAGTGCTGGCGCGGCGCGGGTATGAGGGCTGGCTTTCGCTCGAAGCCTTCGACTTTTCTTGCGGAGGCGAACGCATCGCCGCCGAATCGCTTGGGTCTCTGAAATCCATCATCGCGAAAACCTCATGAGCCGCTACGTCGTCACCGGAGGAGCCGGGTTCATCGGCTCGCAAATCGTCCGCGCGCTGGTCGCCGAGGGCGCCCGCAAAATCGTCGTCATCGACAACCTGCTCACCGGGCACGAGGCCAATCTCGAAGAGGTCCGCGGGCGAATCGACTTCCAGCGCGCCGATATCCGCCGGTATGAGGAAATCGCGCCGCTCATCCGCGGCGCGGCGGTGGTGTTCCATGAAGCCGCCATCCCGTCGGTGCCGCGCTCGATCGACGACCCGGTGCCGTCGCACGAAATCAACATCGACGGCACGTTCAACGTGCTGCGCGCGGCGCGTGAAGGCGGCGCCGGGCGGGTGGTCTACGCGGCATCGTCATCGGCGTATGGAGATACCGAAGTGCTGCCCAAGGTGGAGTCCATGCCGCCGAATCCCAAGTCGCCATACGCCCTGCAAAAGCTGGTGGGCGAGCACTACTGCAGGGTGTTTGCGGGCGTCTGGGGCCTCGAAACGGTGGCGCTGCGCTATTTCAACGTGTACGGCCCGCGGCAGGACCCCTCCAGCCCTTACTCGGGCGTGCTTTCCATCTTCCTGCGCTGCGCGATCGAGCGCCGCGCGCCGGTCATCTTCGGGGATGGCGAGCAGTCCCGCGATTTCACCTTCGTGGAAGACGTGGCCGAACTGAACCTCAAAGCAGCCAAAGCCAGGGGTGTTTCGGGGAAGATGTACAATGCCGGCAACGGCGGCCGCATCACGCTCAACCAGGCATGGCGGCTGGTCCAGGAACTGGAAGGCGTCAGCGTCGCGCCCGAGTACGGGCCGCCGCGAGCCGGCGACGTGCGCGATTCCCAGGCCGACATCACAGAGGCGGTCCGCGACCTGGGCCATGCCCCGCGCTTTTCCTTCGAGCAGGGCATGCGCCGCACGCTCGAGTGGTACCGCCAACAGGAGACGTGAAGAGTTCGTTTCGAGCCACGGATGAACACCGATGAACACGGATAAAACCCTTTTTGCTTATCTGTGTTTATCTGTGGCTCTCATTTTTTCGCGGCCTCTTACGGCTCGCGGCTCCGATGCGCGTCCGGAGATGCGACAGTGAGAGATCGACTGCCGGCGATTGCAGTGGTTCTTCCAGCACACGCGAATTACTGAGCCCGATCGAGACCCGGAGCGATCAGCTTGGATAGGCCAAAGCCGCCTTGCTTGGCCATCGGCGGCAAGTTGCTCCCGCGGGCGGTGCGCGACATTCTAAACCGCAGCGAGGCTGGTGTGATGACGCCAGAAACCGCGGTCGCGGCCATTACTTCCACCGGTGCCCGCGCCTTCCCGCGGCAGATCGCCGAGCCCACCATTCCCAACCTGCTTTTCCTGGCACATAACGGAATTCCATCCGGAGTTCGCGTGCCCTCGCTCGGGAGCATTGCATAGTCCCGCTCTAAAGGAAAGATTCCGGACCGCCGATGTACCTCATGACCGGCGAGTTTCCGCGCCCGCCGGGCGAGGTGCAATCGATGAGGAGCAAGTCTTGTTTCGCTGCCGCCGTGGAAGACGCCATGGTGCAGGCGCGCCAGGAACCGGGGCCGGAGACGATGCTGGTAAACAGTCGCACGGTTCCGCCCGAGGCCCGCCACCCGGGGGTTGGGATCCAGGCGCTCGAAACCGCCGGAGCCCTGGCCCAGGCCATCGGGGAGAACCGCAAAAAGGATCCGATCCCGATCGACACTCCGGGGTTCGGCCCGGCCGGCAGGGAAGCCGACTGCGGATTGGCGCAGTCTCTTTCTTCCCGCAGCGACATCGACACTCTATCGTCCCCGATGAAAGCTGCCGATGTAAGCAGCATGGTGGATCGGATCTGGAAGCCGCCACGTGGGACCGGCTGGTGGAGCGGCTTCTCGGCGCGCCAGCGAGCCAGGCCGTTTCGGTGGCCTGAGTAGCCCGATGCAAAAAAGCGAACGCCTATGTACTCCCCTACAGTGCCCGAAGTGATCGGCGGCGAAGAACGCGAGCGGCTGATTCTGCAGCATCTGCCCCAAGTGCGGCTGGTTGCGCGGCGGATCCAGGAGCGGTTGCCCGAAAACATCAGCCTGGACGACCTGGTTTCGACGGGGGTCCTCGGCCTGATCTCGGCGATTGACAACTTCGATCCGCGCTTCAACGTGAAGCTGAAAACCTACGCCGAATACAAGATTCGCGGAGCCATCCTCGACAGCCTGCGCGGGCTCGATTGGGCTCCGCGGCAGAAGCGGCGCAAAGCCAAACAGATCGAAACCGCCATGAGCCAGGCTGAGCAGCGTCTCCAGCGCACTCCGACCGAAGAGGAAATCGCGATCGAGCTCGGCATTACGCTCGACGAATACCACGAGTGGCTGGTGCAAACTCGCGGTTTGAACATTGCCAGCCTGGAGTACGCCGCTGGCGAAAGCTCCGGCGACTTGCTGCGCTACATCGTCGACGGGCAGGGCGACTCGCCTGCCAGCCTCCTCGAGCGCGCGGAACTGGAACGGTTGCTGGCGGCCGGGATCGACGGGATTCCCGCGATCGAGCGGACGGTGCTCGGTCTCTACTTCCATGAGGAACTCACGCTGCGCGAGATCGCGCAAGTGGTCAACCTTCACGAATCGCGCATATCGCAGCTCAAGTCGCAGGCGATTCTGCGGCTGCGAAGCTACCTGACCGCGCAGTGGCCGATTACCAGAGGAGTCATGACCTATGAGCCTGGGCGATAAGACTCTATCCAACGCGCTTGATGCGATGGGCAGGGCCCTCGGCGTCCTCATTCGGTGGGCCGAGGCCCTGGTGCAGGTATTGGTTTCCATGGCCGATCGGCGGTCGCAGGCCGCTTGGCAGGCTGTGGGGGCACAGCCGCTGAAGCGGCGTCCGCAGAATACCCATGCCTTTGGTGGGAACATCCTGTCTCGGCGGCCGCTGGAGCCCTGGCGCGGATTGGCTCTCCGCGCGCTGCATGCAACAAAGGAGGTGGCGTGGATGAGCTACCACACAAGAGGACAGTCGCAGGATTGTCAGATCACGGGAAGGATAGTATCCGCTTAATCGTGGTAATGCTCCATGAGATGCGCCCTTCACCTTTCCGCTCAGGAAGATCCTCTTCACACCGACCTGTTTGAGTCACCGAGGTCCGCTGGGACAACCACTGGGATAACGTGGAATAGCCGCGACACCTGGAATAGCCAATTCCACGCCCTCTTCAATTGTGTTAATCTCCGGGGCAAGTATGTCTGCCAGAGTCGGACTGTGGGTATCCCTTGTCGTGCTGACGGCATTGATGCCGGGACTTACCGTTGGCCTGATGGCTAAAACACAGCGCTGGTCAGCCAGGCGTTGCCGCAGGACTTCATTCCTTTTGGCATTGTCTTCTTGGCTGATCTGCGGTGGCGTCGCTCAATACGCTATGCACACAATTCCGTACGGGTGGGTGGCGAACGCACCATGGGCCCGGTGGTTTACCCAGGGCCTCTGGTTTCTAGCCGTGCTGATGGCGCCGATGATGGCTCAGAAGATTGCCGACCCGGCAGGCAAGCTGTCGGATATGCGGTACTGGTAGCCTGATGCGGTGAGTCGGGTGGAGATTGACGCCGCCGCTACCTCGCGCCTTTCAGAATCCGGATGCTGCCGTTGGAAGTGTCCAGATCGACCAGTGGGCCGCCCTTTCCTATGTCGCCCTCCAGGTGAGTCTTGCTGATCTCACCGTGTACCGTCATTTCGAACTCCGAGCTAATGGAGTCGTTGTTGGTGGAGGCAATCACGTGGGCGTTGAAGCTGGGCGGCAGGTGAACCGTGATCGAGCTGTTGGAGGTGTGGGCGCGGACCCCGGCGGCGAAATCCGCAGGCAGTTCGAGATCGATCGAGCCATTGTTGGTGGTGGCGCGGACGTCGCTCGATGAGCGGCGAATCTCCGCCGTGATCGCGCTGTTACTGGTGGTGGCGTCCAGGGAGCCGCGCAACTGCCGGACATCCACGTTACCATTCGAAGTTCGAAGTTGGGCGTCACCCTCGACGTCCACCAGGTCGATCGGGCCATTGGAGGTCTCGGCGTCCAGCCTGCCGTGAAGGCGGTCCACCCGCACCGAGCCGTTGCTGGTGCGGAAATGGGACGGCCCGGCGCCGTCTACCGTATGGATGGCGCCGTTGCTGGCGGTGATGCGCTCGAGCACAACCGTGCGCGGGACCTTGATGACAAACCGCGCCCCCTGGTTGTTGCGCCGCTCCACCGGGCGGACGGCGCGGATGGCGACGGACCCGGCCGAGCGGTCGATATCGATGCGCAGGCTGTCGGCGGCAGCTTGCGTGGGGCCGTACTTGGTGCCACCGATCTCGACGGTGTTCTCATCCCAGCTCGAAACCTCGACCGAGCCGTTGAACGTCTCGACCGAGATCCGGCTGCCCGGGGCACACGGGTAGCTGTAGTGAAAATCGCGGCTGAAATGTTGCCAGCCGCCATCGAAATCGTCGATATCGCAGCCGGCCAGCGTCACCATGGCTGCCAGCACGGTTGGAACCAGCAGAGCGCGCATGAAATCCCTCGTTTTCGGCTTACGCAGTTGCCTACCCGAATGTTCCATGGAACAAATGGCCCCGAATGGCGTACAATCACCAAAGAATATGACACCCGAAAACTCTCCGGCCGTCGCGCCGGCCCCAGCGGGAATGGGAGCATTCTCGCGAATCACCGGGGTCTTTTTCGACCCCAAGAAAACCTTTGAAGATATCGCGAAACGGCCCACCTGGATCGTGCCGGTGGTGCTGATCGTCATCGCCATCCTGGCGGTCAGCGTCACCATGTCGCAACGCATCGGTATGGAGCGTATCGTCCGGCATGGGATGGATGCCAGTTCACGGGCGCAGCAGATGACGCCGGAGCAGCGGGAGCAGGCGATCGGGATGGGCGTCAAGGTCGCGTCGATCATGGCCTACGCCGCCGTCATTTTTGTGCCCTTGGTCTACGTGATCATCGCCGCCGTCCTCTTAGGCGTGGCATCCGGGATTCTCTCCGCGGGGGTCCGCTTCAAACAGGTGTTTGCGGTGGTGTGTTATGCGAACCTGACCGGGCTGATTTCGGCCACCCTGACGATTGTGGTTCTGTTCCTGAAGAACCCGGACGAATTCAACGCGCAAAACCCGCTGGCGTTCAACCCGGCGGCGTTCATGGACCCGAATTCGGGCTCGAAGTTCCTGTACTCGCTGGCCACCTCGCTCGACCTGTTTAGCCTGTGGACGATTCTGCTCATAGCCGTCGGCCTGAAGGCGGCGGCAGGCAAGAAGTTGACGTTCGGGGGCGCGCTCTTTGCGGTGGTGCTTCCCTGGGCGGTGTTCGTGCTCGGCAAGTCGGCGATGGCTGGCCTCTTCAGCTAGCCACGCCGACTTGCCGTCCTCCGAGAAGCTCGCTTCGCCGGCGACCCAAACCGGCGCTCGCCCGGGCTCTGCCGGCTGTGTGCTGGCAGTGCCGGCCGGCGTCCGGTCTTCGCCTGCTTGTTCTTATGCGCAGCAAAACCCACCCCAGTGGCTCATCCGGCCAAATCGCACTGTTTTGTTCCGTGTAGAATTGTGAGTGAGTCCCAGGGGAGGTTTTTGTTTGGCGCCTCAGGATGTCGCCCAACTTCTGGTCCGGTTTGGGGAGGGCGATAAGGCCGCGTTGGACGAGATGACGCCTCTCGTCTATGACGAACTGCGCCGCTTGGCGCAGAGGCTGCTGGCCATGGAACGGCCCGATCATACGCTGCAACCTACGGCCTTGGTGCACGAGGCCTACTTGCGGCTGGTGGGCCAGCGCTCGGTGGATTGGCGCAACCGGGCGCACTTTCTGGGTGTAGCGGCCACCATGATGCGGCGTGTGCTGATCAACCACGCCAAGGCCCGCAACGCCGCCAAGCGCGAGGGCTTCTCTAACGCCGTGACGCTGGAAGATGCCTTCGGCCTCTTCACTTCGCCCGCCATCGACGTGCTGGCCCTGAACCATTCGCTCGACGAGCTGGCCAGGCTCGATCCGCAGCAAGGCAAGGTCGTCGAGCTACGCTACTTCGGCGGGCTGTCGATTGAGGAGACCGCCGAGTGCCTGGGGATTTCGTCGGCTACCGTGAAGCGGGAATGGGGCACTGCCCGGCTGTGGTTGCTGGAGCACATGGAAGGAACCGCGCAGCCATGACCCCTGCCCGCTGGGGCGAGGTCAAGACGATTCTGGCGAGCCTGCTGGAAACCGACCCCAGCCAACGCGCCGCGGCGATGGAGCGGCTGTGCGGATCCGACAGCGAGTTGCGTGGATCGGTGGAATCGCTGCTCGCTTTGGAGCAGAAAGCCGGCGCGTTGCTCGATTCGGCGGACGCGCCCGGCGCCCAGTGGCGCGCCGAAGCGCCGGCGCCGGAGACCATCGGACCCTACCGGGTGGTGAAAGAGATCGGCCGCGGCGGCATGGGCGTGGTCTACCTGGGCGAGCGCGCCGACGGCCAATACCGCAAGCAGGTGGCGATCAAACTGATCACCGCCGCGCACCCCGACGCCCAGACCGGGCGCCGCTTTGAGCGCGAGCGGCAGATCCTGGCGCAACTCGATCATCCCGGAATCGCGCGGCTGCTCGATGGCGGCGCGACGGCCGGCGGCCAGCCGTACTTCATCATGGAGTACGTTGACGGCCTGCCGCTGCTGGAGTTCTGCCGGGTCGGCGCGCTCGGCGTGGGCGAGCGGCTGCTCCTCTTTCTGCAGGTCGCCGATGCGGTGGGCTACGCGCACCGGCGACTCATCGTGCATCGCGACCTGAAGCCCGGCAACATTCTGGTCACCGCCGAAGGACAGGCCAAGCTGCTCGATTTCGGCCTCGGGCAGATGATCGGCGGTACTGCGCCCGGCGACGAAATCACCCAGGCTGGTCCCGCGCCCATGACGCCTGCCTACGCCAGCCCGGAGCAGATTCGCGGCGAAAGCTACACCGTGGCGGGCGACGTCTATTCGCTGGGCGTGATCCTGTTTGAGTTGCTGGCCGGGCGCAGGCCCTATCCGGCCACCACCAGTTACCTGGATCTGGCGCGGGCTATTTGCGAGGAGGAAGCCCCACCGCTGGGGGACGCGGTGGATGCCGCGGCGCCCAACGCGGCCTCGCTGCGGCGGCGCCTGCGGGGCGACCTCGAAACGATCGTTGCCAAGGCGCTCGAGAAGGACCCGCACCGCCGCTATCCGACGGTGGATGCGTTCGCCGCGGACCTTCGGCGCTTTCAGGAGGGCCGCCCGGTGGCCGCGCGCAAGCCCACCTGGCGGTATCGTGCGGCGCGTCTGGCGGCGCGGCACCGAGTCGCCGTCCCGGCGGGCGCGTTGGCCTTGCTGCTGATCGTTGGATTCGCCTTCTTCGGCTGGTGGGAAGCCCGCCGCTCCGAGCGCCGTTTCGACCAGGTGCGCGGCCTGGCCCACGCGGTGATGTTCGACCTCTACGATGCCATTGCACCGCTGCCCGGCTCCACTGCGGCGCGTGCGCTACTGGCGAGCCGTGCGCTCGAATACCTGGAGAACCTGTCGCAGGAAGCCGGCGACAACCGTTCGCTGGAACGCGAGGTCGCGCTGGGCTACCAGAGAATCGGCGAAGTGGAGGGCGATCTTTCCGAATCCAGCCTCGGCCGCGTGCCGGCCTCGCTCGAAAGCTATCGCAAAGCGGCGGAAATTCTGGAACGGTTGACAGCGGCGTCACCCGGCGACGCAGGGCTGCGCCACGATTACCTTCGCGCCGTGATCGATCTCGGCAGGGCCTATGGCCAGGCCGGCCAGTTTGACGCCGGAATCGCCCAAGCCAGACGCGGCGCCGCTATGGCCGAGCGCGCCGCCGCCGCGCGCCCCGCCGACGTGGTTGGGTTGACCGACCTGGAGGCCGCATTGGCCGCGCTGGCGGACGCCGTCACCAGCCAGAAGCGCTACCCGGAGGCCATCGTGTTGCGGGAACGTGTCCAGGATGTGGCTCGCCGGGTGGCCGCGCTGGCGCATGACAGCCAGGAATCCCAGCGCTCGCTGGCGGTGGCCGATAAGCGGCTGGCCGCCCTGTACGGCGTGAGCGGACGGATGGAGGATTGCCGCCGCGAGTACGAGACGGCGCGCGCCATCGATGAGCGACGCTGCGCCCGCAATCCGCAGGACATGCGCGCCAGGATCGATCTGTCGTACGACTACAGCGACCTCGGTTGGGCGGCCGGCGTCATGAACCGCCTGGACGATGCGCTTCAATTCAACCGCCAGGCTCTCGAACTCCGGCAGCAGGCCGCGCAAGCGGATCCCCAGGATTTTCGCGCGGCAACGGCCGTGGCAGCGAGCATGAAGAGGATCGGCCTGATGCTTAAGCGGATGGCGAAATCGCGCGATGCCCTGTCCGAACTCGAGCAGGCCGCGGCGCGTTACGGCGAGTTGAGCCGCCGGCCCGGCGCCGATTGGGCGACCGTGGTCAACCTGGCGGAAACGCACAAGGATGTCGCCGAGACCTGGATCGATCTGGCGCAGGCTCACGCCGCGGGGCATCCGCAGCGCGGCGCCGGCTACCTGGCAGCCGCCGGCGAATACGAGCAAGCCCGCGCCCTGCTGGCCGGCCTGCGCGACCAGGGCAAACTGCCTAAGACCGAGTGGGAGCGGGTGGACGAATTGGCCGCGCTCGCGCAGAAAGCGCGGCGGGGCGGGCAATAGTTGTCGGTGGGGCGGGCTTCAGCCGGCCAACGCCCGCTTGCGGGCGCGTTTCTTCACTGCCCCTGAGCACTCCTTTTCCTGGCCCACGGTTGCGCCTCCGTGGTGACATGCTCGCCGGCCTTCGCGCCGAGGTCTCTGAAGAAAGTCTCGATGCTGCTCGAGTGGCCGATCCAGGTGCTGCCAAGGGCGTTTACTGCGCGAAGTGGGCGGCGACGACGAGGAAAAAGACTGTGCCGACCCCGATCACCGCGCCGTGCGGCAGACCTACGGCTTTTGGGCTGCGCACGTCCAATTCTTCCTTTTTGATGTAGGCCGGGCGGCCGCTCTTCATTTCATTGAGAATGAAGGCGACGTTAAACAGCGTCTCCCTGATACGGCGATGCGAGGCTGCCAGAATCAGCGCCATCACCCCGCCCAGAACTGCCGTAATGAGGAAGATGCCCAACCAATCCTGCCAGCCCACCATGGCTCCCACGGCGGCCATCAGTTTCACGTCGCCGGCGCCCATCGCGCGGATGATGTAAAGAAGGAAGTACACGCCGAACGCCAAGCCCAGCCCTTTGAGCGAAAACAGGACGCCCGCGAACGAGAACCAGGCGTCCGGCGGCCCAGACAGAAACGCGTTCAGCACCAGGCCGGCCACCGCGCCCGTCACGGTGACCCAGTTCGGAATGCGGCGGAAGCGGACATCGTACACCGCGGCTACCAGCAACACGGCCAGCAGCACGATCCGCACAACCAGTGGAGGTAGCGTGAGAAACATGTCGGGTCAATCATAACGCGGCAGTCCGCCGGCTCCCCAGTCCCCGATCGTTTACAGCCGAATACTAACCAGGACGCGGCCGGGTGGCCAGGTAGGACAGACGACCGCCGTTTGTCGTCTGTCAAGCGGCGCGTCCCCTGGGGGCGCGACAGACGACAAAAGGCGATCGTCTGTCCAACCTCTGACCGGCGCTATGGAACGGCGCTGTGTTCCGGCTGGGAGGCTTTCAACTGAATGCCATCGCCGCGGGCGGCCAGGCCGGGGATAGAGACAGGCAAGTGGCCGCGAATATCGATTTCGCCCCACAGCGCCTTCACCGCCGCCGTTTCCGGGGGCGCCACACTGCTGAAGGTGGCCAGATATGCGGTGACGGCGGGAAAACTGCGCAGCAGGTACGGGTTGCCGAGCGCCACCAGCGCCAGCGGTTTCGCCGAACCGGCAAGCGTTTCTATGGCGTGCGGCAGATCGCCGCCCAGGCCGAGCGAGCCTTGGAACGCGGTGACCGAAGCGAAGGCCGCCACAACGTAGGTATCGCACGGCGTCAGGCGGGCCAGCGCGGCGTCCACGTCGGCGCGCGATAGCGATGGATCGAGCGTGGTCACCTGGGCATGGGCCAGGCGCGCGCGCACCTCCTGCGAAAACGTTTGACCCTCGTTGGAGTACCGGCTCTCGGGCAGCACCAGGAAGCAGGCGCGCTCCGGAGCGGCCAGCGGCAGCATGCCGCCCTCGTTGCGCACCAGGGTGACCGCGCGTTCGGCCACCTGTTGCGCCTTTTCGTTGGCCTCGGGCGAATTGATTACGTCGCCCAGGGCTTCCACGTTAACAAAACGTTTGCGGTCGAGCCCAACCTTTTCCTTCGCCGCGAGAATCCTGACGACGCTTTCCTCGATGCGCTGGCGTTTGATCCGGCCGTTCTCGACCGCCGCCACCACGGCGCGGATGGCAGCCTCCGGATCGGCCGGCATTAGGAGCGTATCGGCGCCGGCTTCGATGGCGCGGACGGCCGCATCGCCCGCCGGGAATCCTTTGACGATGCCACCCATGTCCAGCGCGTCGGTGATCACCAGTCCCTTGAAACCCAACTCGCCGCGCAGCAGGCCGCCGAGGATGGCCGGGGAAAGAGTGGCGGGCAAGTCCGGCGGGGCGAGCGCCGGCACGGCCACGTGAGCCGTCATTACCGCGTCCGTTCCGGCGGCGATGGCGGCCCGGAACGGCACCAATTCAACGTTCTCCAGCCGCTCGCGCGAGGCCGGGACGGTGGCCAGATTCAGGTGACTGTCCACCGAGGTGTCGCCGTGACCCGGAAAATGCTTGGCCGTCGTCAGCACATAGTTGCGGGGATCGGAATGCGCGCCTTCGATGAAGGCCGACACTTGCGCCGCCACCGCCTGCGGGTCCTCGCCGAACGAGCGGATGTTGAGGACCGGATTGTCGGGGTTGATGTTGACGTCGGCGACCGGGTAATACACCCATTGCACGCCCAGCGCCCGCGCCTCTCGCGCCGTCACCTGGCCTTCGAAACGCGAAAGCTCCGGATCGCCCGCGGCGCCGAAAGCCATCGCGTGCGGAAAGACAGTGGTGCCCGCAACCCGCATCGAGGCGCCGCGTTCGAAATCGCCGCCCACCAGCAGCGGCACCCTGGCGATGCGCTGCACGCGGTTGACAAAAGAGGCCAGCGCGTAAGGCTCGGCGTGCTCGACGACGTGGCCGTTAGCCACGTTGGTGAGGATCAGGCCGCCCACTTTGACGTCGCGGACGAGCCGCAGGAATCGCAGGTACTCGCGGGAGCGCGTATGGGGCGCCGCGCCCCGGAAAGAGACGAACACCAGTTGCGCCACTTCATCGCGCAGCGTCATCCCCTTCATCCAGCGGCGCACTGCGGCGGACGGTTTCACCGCCGTGGGATGGCGATCGGCGGCGCCCAAGGCGACACCACATGCCGCCAACAGCAGCAGGGCCGCCAACGGCCGCGGAAAATGAAGCATGGGATTGGTTCGCAGAATCTAGAGGGACACGGCCCGCACCTCGGCTGTGGCGCGCGCCGAGGCCACCGGCTTGCGCGCCGGCACGCGGGTCAGCAGGCGTTTCACCGAGCGCGCCAGCATGGCCGCCTCGCCCGAGGTCTTGGCAATTACCGCGTCGGCGCCGGTGTTACTCTCGTTCAGCCCCAGCGGCTCCACAAAGCCCGATAGAAGGATGATGCGCGCCGCGGCGTTCTGCGCGCGGATTCTACGGATCATCTCGATTCCATCCATGCCCGGCATGCGATAATCCGTAACCACCATGTCAAACCGCCCGCCCTCGAATCGCCGCAGGCCCTCCTCGCCGTTCAGCGCCGTCTCCACCTCCAGCCCGAGCTCCTCGAGCAACTGGCGGCGCACCAGCAGCCCGTCGGGATTGTCATCAACGAGGAGGATCTTGGAGGGACTCGCGGTGGGGATTTTCATCATGGAATGTTGGGAGGGTAACAGAGCCGTAATCGGCCTGTCAACCAATTTTTATCGCCTTGTAAAATTGGAAGATCCTTTTCTTGACATCCGCGAATCGATGAGTTCGACTTCCTGGCCCGCGCGCACTCGCATCGGTGTACGCTGAAAGTTAGCCGCACGCCGTCCTATGAAGCTAAACACTCTGGCCGAAACCTTGGGCTGCCGGTTGGCGGGCTCGGGCGAAATCGAGATTACGGGCGTCGCCACCGTGGAGCATGCCGGCCCCGGCCATCTCACGTTTCTGGCCAATCCGAAGTACGCCGCGAGAGCGAAGCGGACACACGCCAGCGCTATTCTGGTGGCCGAGCCGCTCGCCGGCATCGACATCGCCTGCCTGGTTTCGGCGAACCCGTACCTCGATTTCGCGCGCGCGCTGGCGCTGTTCTACCAGCCGCCACGGGCCGCCCCGGGGATTCACCCGCTGGCCTCGGTCGCCGCCAGCGCCGCGATCGGCGAGAACCCCTCCATCGGCCCGTTTGCGGTGGTGGGCGAGCGGGTCAAAATCGGCCGCAATGCGATCCTGCACCCGCATGTGGCGATCTACGAGGGCGTCGAGATCGGTGACGATTTTCTGGCCCACTCTCACGCCGCGGTGCGCGAGTTCTGCCGGATCGGCAGCCGCGTGATCCTGCAGAACGGCGTGGTGGTGGGCGGCGACGGCTTTGGTTTCGCCAAGCGCGCCGACGGCACCCACGCCAAGATCGTCCAATCCGGCGTCACCGTCATCGAAGACGACGTCGAAGTGCAGAGCCTCACCTCGGTCGATCGCGCCACGGTTGGGGAAACGCGCGTCCGGCGCGGCGCGAAAATCGACAGCCTGGTGCAGATCGGCCACGCCTGCGTGGTGGGCGAGGACAACATCGTCTGCGCGCAAGCCGGACTCGCCGGCAGCACCACGCTCGAGCGAAACGTGCTCCTCGCCGGACAGGCCGGTTCGGCCGGCCACCTCACCGTGCACGAGGGCGCCATCGTCTATGCGCAGAGCGGCCTGGGCGGCGACGTTCCCCCTGGCGCACGCGTTTCCGGCTCGCCCGCTTTCGATGCCGGCGAGTGGTTGCGTGCCATCACCACCTTTCAAAAGCTGCCGGAAATGCTCAAGAGCTTACGGGAATTGAAGAAAAAAGTCGATCGATTAGAACGGCGATGATAAAACAGCGATGACCAACCAAACTCCCCCCAATGGCGGCCGCCGTCCGGTCGCGTATCTCAATGAGCAGTTTCTGAACAGCCCGGACGCGCGGGCGGTCCGCATCCTGACGGAGTTCCTGGAGCCGCTGGCGCACTTCCGCCGGCAGAAGATTCGCGACACGGTGGTGTTCTTCGGCTCGGCGCGCGTGCGGGAGGATAGCGAGCTGGGCCAGTATTACAAGGACGCCCGCACGCTGGCGAAAATGCTCACCGATTGGGCCGCCCAATTCACCAACGGCACTTATCGTTTCGTGGTGTGCTCCGGCGGCGGTCCGGGCATTATGGAGGCCGCTAACCGCGGCGCTTACGACGCCGGCGGAAAAACCGTCGGGCTGAACATCGGGCTGCCCTTCGAGCAGTTCCCGAATCCGTATATCACACCGGAGCTGAGCTTCGAGTTTCACTACTTCTTCATGCGCAAGTTCTGGTTCGCCTACCTGTCCAAGGCGCTGGTAGTTTTTCCCGGCGGCTTCGGCACGCTGGATGAGATGATGGAAATCCTCACCCTCACGCAAACCCAGAAGCTCGCCAAGAAAGTGACCGTGGTGCTCTACGGGTCGAAATATTGGAAGGAGATTATCAACTTCGACGCGCTGGTGAAATACGGCACCATCAGCGCCGAAGATTTGAACCTGTTCCAGTACGCCGACGATCCGGAAACCGCTTTCGCGATGTTGCAGGCCGGGCTGGAAGCATATGTGCAACCGGAGACGCAGGAATTGCCGGCGATTTCCAGGTCGCGCAATCCGCAGAAACCTTCCGGCACCTCATGAGCGGCGTCAAACCGATGCCAATCGATTCCCCTGTGTTCCGGCGAACCGTGGCGCCGGGCATCGAAATCAGGTTGCTCGAACCCTCTGACGCCGAGGCCGTCTTCGCCGTCGCCGACCGCGACCGTGCCTATCTGCGCGAGTGGCTGCCGTGGGTGGATCGCACCGATTCGGCTGAGGATGTGCGCCACTTCATCGAAGACGTGGTGAGTCCGCAGTGGGCGGATAACCGCGGCCCGCAATGCGGCATCTGGGTGGATGGCTCGTTGGCCGGCTCGATTGGCTGTCACGCCATCGACTGGGCCAACCGCGCCTGCAGCCTCGGCTACTGGATCGAATCCCGCCGCCAGGGGCAGGGACTCGTCACCCGCTCGGTCGCCGCGATGCTGGATTACCTTTTTGAAACGCAGCGCTTGCACCGCGTGGTGATCCAATGCGGCGTCGGCAACCACCGAAGCTGCGCCATCCCGGAGCGCCTCGGCTTCATCAAGGAAGGTGTGCTGCGCCAGGCCGAGCGCGTCGGCTCCCGCTGGGTAGACCTGGCCTCCTGGAGCATGCTGGAAGAGGAATGGCGCCTTATGTCGTTAACAAGTCAAGTTGTCCGGTTCTAATAATTAGTGATCTGTCCGCTTTGTGAAACAAAGCGATGCGGCCGTCAGGCCGCCGCCTTGGGTTTGGGTTTGGCCTTTGCTTTGGTTTTG
>JBEKKO010000065.1:0-27874 GCA_050010695.1 Bryobacteraceae bacterium | reverse complement strand
CCAGCCGGTCTCGCTCGGCCTGGGTCATCAGTAGTTGTCCTTTGTCCACCCTCCAGGCTCGACCCTGTCAATAGGACATTTCTACTTTGCCCAAATAGGACATTATCATTTTGCCGCGACAAAAAGGCGAAGTATAGTTGCGCCCGCTCGAGCGTTCCGCTATACTCCGCAAGTACCACACTTCAAATGGATGACTTAGGGTGTGGTCAGTAGCGGGCAGGAGGCGTACGTGGAGAAACACGATCGAGCTTGGAGTACGATGACGACCGCAGTCCTGGCTGGTCTGTTGGTCGCGGCGGCCCTTGTCCAGGTGGCCGGCGCCCAAAGTGCTCCAGCCGAGAAAAAGTATAAGGACGGCGAGTTCGACATATACAGCGCGGCCGCCAAAGACGTCAACGGCCGCAATTTCGCGCAGGCCATCAAAGATCTCGACACCTGGAAGCAGAAGTTTCCCGATACGGACTTCAAGATCGAGCGGCAAACCCTTTATATTCTGGCGTATTCCGGAGCCGGCCAGTTCGACAAGACCGTGGACGCGGCGGCTCCCATGATCGCGGCCGGGGTGGACACCGTGTTCAGCGATCCCAAGGATGGTCCCGGCCAGGCGATCCGAGTGCTCTTTGCGACTGTCACTGCCATCGTGGGCATCCCCAACCCGAGCCCCGCGCAACTGGCGATCGCCGATAAAGCCGCGCACGCGTTGATGGATTACAATCGCAAGCCGCCAGGCGCGGACGGGAAGCCGATGGCCGACGCGGATTGGAACGGCGCGCGCGCCCAGTTGCAGCCTCCCGCCAAGGCGGCTCTCCTATACATGGCCATGCTGCCCGGCAACCAGGCCATGGCCGCCGGCGCCCAGGCCCAAGCCAGCGGTAAGGCCGCCGAGAAGCTTGCCGAGACCCAGACGGGCGCTGACCATGACGCCAGCACGCAGAAGGCTACCCAGCAGTTTGCGGCGGCCCAGGCCGCTTTCGCCACGGCCCAGGCCGCTTTTACCAAGGCGCTGGGCGATTATCCTGACCAGACTGCCATCTCCTACAATTTGGGGCTCTCGCTCAGTTCCCAAAAGAAGAACTCCGAAGCCGTCTATGAATTTGAGCGTGCCGCGGTCCTCGACGCGACGTTGGGCGGGACTCAAGCCGATCCGGGCAAAATCAAAACCTTCGCCGACGGCGCTTATACCAAGGTCCACGGCAGCGATGAAGGGCTCGCCCAGCTCAAGGACCAGGTCAAGGCGGCGCCGCTCTGGCCCGACGGCTATCACATCAAGACCGCCACCGAGATCGCCGAAGAAAAACAGAAGGAATTCGAACAGTCGAATCCGCAGCTCTCGATGTGGATGAAGATCAAGGCCGCGCTGAGCGACAGCGACGGCGTGGCGTACTTCGAATCGCAGCTCAAGGGCGCCGCTGTGCCGAAGCTCAAGGGCATGCTGATCGACGCCAAGCCTGCCTGCAAGTCCAATACTCTTCTGATCGCCGTGCCGCTTCCCGATGCGAAAGGAGAGCCCGTCGCCGAAATCGCCCTCAAACTGGATACCCCGCTCACCGGCAAGCCAACGCTCAACGCCGAAGTGCAGTGGGAAGGGCTGCCCAGCGCGTTCACGCCGTCTCCCTTCCTGCTCACCATGGACACCGAGAAAGCCTCCATCGAGGGGGTGAAGGTCACGCCTTGCGTGGCCGCGCCGGCGCGTCCGGGAGCGAAGAAGAAGTAAGCGCGCCTGTGAGGTAGGTCCCCGGCAACGTGGCGCGGGCAGTCCTGCCGGCGGAAGCGCCTGCCCCACTCACGTTTGTGTCCGCTCGCGAAGGAACGTTTTCACGCGTTCGCGGAGTTGGTCACGGATGCTGCGGAAGGCGGCCAGGCGTTCCTCGTCGGTGCCCTGAACGGCCGCGGGATCCTCGAGGCTCCAGTGAATTCGCTTCGTCGCGCCCGGAAAGACGGGACAGTTGTCGCGCGCGCTGTCGCAGACCGTCACCACGAAATCGAACGCCTGGCCGGCGAACTCATCGACCGATTTCGAGCGGTTGCCCGAGATATCGATTCCGATCTCGCGCATGACCGCGATGGCCTCCGGACGGACCTGGCTCGGCCTGGTGCCGGCGCTCGACACCTCGTAGCCGCCGCCACCCGCCTCGCGAAACAGTCCTTCGCCCATCTGGCTGCGGGCGGAATTTCCGGTGCACAGCACCAGGATGCGCGTTCTCTTCATAGTCAATTAAGCCCTCTACGGTATCCAGATCACGACCCCCCCGGAACGCCTTCGATGGTCATTCCCTATAGGGCGCGCTCATCTATTGTCGGCCACTGCTCGTACACCGACCCAGCCAGATGACATCAACCGGTCCCCTCCATTTCGGGAAACCAATGCTTCGTCCGGTTGCAGAATGAGCAGACCGATAGCATCACAGGAACCTCGATCAAGACTCCGACCACTGTGGCCAGCGCGGCTCCGGACCCAGGTCCGAAAAGCGCGATGGCCGTTGCAACCGCCAGTTCGAAAAAGTTGCTCGCGCCGATCAGCGCTCCCGGCGCGGCAATCGCGTGCCGGACTTTGAACAGACGCATCAGTCCATACGCAAGCGAAGAATTGAAGTAGACCTGAATGAGAATCGGCACCGCAATCAGCAGGACATGAAACGGCCTGCCGAGAATGTTGTCGGCCTGGAAGGCGAAGATGAGCACCAGGGTGGCCAGCAACGCCATGGTGCTCACCGGCGCAAAGCGCGGCAGGAGCTGCTTCTCGAACCACTCCGCGCCGTGCGCCCGAATGAAATACGCCCGCAGCGCCATGCCCGCGGCGAGCGGAATGACGATGAAGGTCGCCACCGCGTATAGCAGCACGGCGAACGGAACGTGCAGCGAGGAGGCGCCGTTCACCAGGAACCGGACGATGGGTGCGAACAGGAACAGCATGATGAGATCGTTCACCGAGACCTGGACCAGCGTGTATGCGGGATCGCCATCGGTCAGGTAACTCCAGACGAAGACCATGGCGGTGCAGGGCGCGGCGGCGAGGATGATGCAACCGGCGATGTACTGGCCGGCATCGGCCGCGGGAATCCAGGCCGCGAACACATGCCGGAAGAATAGCCAGGCGATGAACGCCATCGAAAATGGCTTCACCAGCCAATTAACGAAAAGCGTCACGAACAGCCCTCGCGGCCGCTTGGCGACCTCCCGGACGGAGGCGAAATCCACTTTCATCATCATCGGGACGATCATCAACCAGATCAGAACCGCAATCGGGATGTTGATCTGACTGCCGGCCCCGAACTCCATTCGCCGCAAGGCGTCGGCTGCGCCCGGCATCGCTCTTCCCAGTAGTACACCCACAATCATGCAGGCGGCCACCCAGACGCTGAGGTAGCGTTCGAAGTAATTCAGGCGTTTCGGCGCCGTTGTCTCAGCCGTGGCTTGTGTCATTCCTCTAGTGCCTCCCCGCGGAATGGAACCTTGGGCCCTTCATCGCAGGCGCTCCTAATTCGTACATCGACGATTGGCGATTTGACGGACACAAAAAAAGAACCTCCTCAAATGATGGCAGCCAGGGCTTTCAGGCGTCGCAAACCGTCGAAATCGATGCAATAACCGACATGCGTACCATCCTGCGCACACCGCACCAGGCCGGCCTCCTTCAGAATGCGCAGGTGCTCGGAGACTGTCGATTGCGCCAGGGGTAGTTCATCTACAATCTGGCTGCAGACGCGCGCTTCTTTGCGGGAAAGCATGCGGAGGATGCGAACTCGGGCGGGGTGCCCGATCGCCTTCGCCAGTTTCGCCAACTCCTCGTCGGCTTCCGCCCCTTCGAGGGTCTGCAAGCTCACCTCGGCTGGTGGTGCGCCCGGAGGGCAGCACAGGTCGGCCTTCGATCGTCGCGCTATTCTCATCGTCGTATGACGATATCACGAATCGATCTCGACTTGCAAGGAGGGTTGGCGGCCAAGGGGTTCGCGGGTGCAGTTCCTTGTGGTCCGGGCAAGCTAAAGCATACCCCCACCGATTCGCCTCTTCAAGCGCCTGGCTGATTAGCGGCCAGGGCGAGGATGAAGCGCTCCATGACGATGCGGTCGTCGGGGCGCGTGTCGCGCATGCCGCGATCAGCCTCGAAGGTCAGCTGGATGGCGCGTTCCAGTTGCGGCTGGCTGAACCGGGCGACGGTCTGCCGCACCTGTTCGGCGCGCGATCCCCAGACGGGAACGCCCAGCCGCGCAAAATGCGCTTGAATTTGTTGCGCGCTTTTCAGGTTGGCTTCACGCGCCACCAGCGCCATGCGGAATTGCGTGGAAAGGAACGCCAGCGCCAGCGGCAGGTACTCGCCCTCGCGCGTGAGCGTGTCCAGGATTTCGAGCGACCGCGCACGGTCGCGGCAGCCCAGCGCATTGACTAATGCGAAGATGTTGGACGCGCGCGCATCGGGCACCAGCGCCGCGATATCCTCGACGCCCACGGGGCGCTGGCCGGCATAGAGCGCCAGCTTTTCGATTTCCACGGCGATGCGCGCCAGGTCGGCGCCGAGCGATTCCACCAGCAGGTCGAGCGCCTCCGCGTCCAGGCGCGCGCCGGCGGCGACGGCCAACCGCTCCGCTTCGAGGCGCGCGGAGTGCGCGTCGAGCCGCCGCAATTCCACCGTCTCCGGGACGGCGGCATAGAACTTCGCCACGCGCTCGAGCTTGCGCTTGTCGTCGCCCTCGAAATCGAAGCGGCTGGCCTCGAACACCAGCGCCACGCCGGGCGTCGGATCTTTCACGTAAGCGGCCAGCGGCGCAGGGTCGCCATCGGCGGCGGTTCCGCTTTCGCCGTCCGCTTCGGCCGCGCGGCCCCGCGGCAAGACTGCCTCCGCGTTCACCACCCAGATCAGCCGTTCGGCGGCAAACAGAGAAAGCGAGCGCGCATCGTCCAGCACGCCGGCGAGCGAGACCTCGGCCAGGTCGTGGGTGGTGACGGCGTCGGGAGGGAACGCCGCAATGAGCGCCTGCTTGACCTGCCGGCGCTGGTAGGCTTCGGGCCCGATCAACAGCGCCACTGCCGGCGGACCGCTTCTCTTTACGCGCGCGAGGAATTGCGGAGCGGTCATATAGCTTGCCCAAGCGGCCTAGAAATTCTCCAGAATGGCGCTCACGATGGATTGCGCGACGTCCTTGCTGAGGCGCTGAATGGCGGTGCCGCTCTCATCGAAATACTGCTGCGGGTTGGTGGAAATCTGATAGCCCTGGCGCACTTCGAAGTTGGGCCGCGAAAACAGGGTTTTGCCGGTGGTCCGCTCGGTGAGGGTGATGGTGACGGTGACGACGGCCAAAACGCTGGTGGCGCGGCCGGTAGCCTGGTCGAACAGGGTGGGGAAATTGCTGAAGTTCTGCACGTGGCCGCTCAGCACGGCATCGGCCTGATTGGGATCGTCGATCACCTTGTATTTCGTGCGCGCGATGAGCTCGCGCGCGATATCGGCGGGGAGCAGGCGCGCCAGTTGATAGCGGGTGCTGGGCATCGCCATGACCGCGATGGTGCGGATGTTCTTGGGCATCAGCTCGCCTTGTCCCGAAACGTGGTAACCGCAGCCGGCCAAGGCCGCCGCAATGGCGAGACATGCAAACGCAAACCGGTTCATGGTAATTGTCGCGCCACCTCCGCGGCGTTTTCCGCGGCCAGCCGCAAGTTGTCCGCCACCAGCCAGAACCAGCAGGCTTCCGGATTGTTGCGATCCACCGAAACGGCGCCCACGGCAATGCCGCCCTGGCCCGCCTGGCCGACGTTGGTGGGCGGCGAGAACTCGCCCGAGCGCACCTCGATGGGGCCGGCCGCCAGGCCCGCTTCCAGAGCCTCAATGCCCGGATTGCCATCGAATTCCACCCACGCCGAAATGCTGTATCCGTGAAACACGGGCGCCTGGATCAGGCGCAGCGAAGGCAGGGGCGCGCCGCTCCCTTCCCCAGGCAGCGCCAGCAGCGTCGCCAGGTGCCGCTCAATGCGCAACTCGGTGTCTTCGAGCGAGGCCGGCGCCTCTTCGCCAAGACGCGGCAGCATGTTGAAGGTGAGCTGGGCGTCGAAGACTGCGCGGGGAAGGTTCTGGAACGAAAACAGGCTGACGGTTTGCTGCTGCAATTCCTGCACGCCGCGGGCGTCGTGCTCGCTGGCCGGAGCGAAGATTTCGATCACGCTGCGGCGGATGGGATCGTGCGCGTGCAGCCGGCGCAGAAACAGCGCCAGGGCGATGGCCGCCGGATGGGCGATCACGTGGACCCTGGCGTCAACTTCGTCTTCGGCCTCTGCGCCGGCTTCGACCAGCGGCGCCCTCAGCCGCGCGTCCGGCCGCTCTTCGGCAATGCCGGTGAGGTCGATGACGGCGGTGCTATCGTCACCGTCCAGCAACTCGAGGGCCTGGCGCGCCGAATCGGCGCCACCGGCCAGGACCACCGCGCGCGCGCCGGCCAGGGAATCGGCGCCCAGGCCGCCCACCACGGCCGGCCTGTCGCCCACGCGGGTGAGGGTGCCCGGCTCCTCGTCCTCGGCGGCGATCAGTTTGAGCGCGATCTCGGGCGTGCTGGTGGCGGCGATGTCGCGGAGCTCGCGGCCCATCAGCGACTCGCTCCCCACCAGCGCGATGACCGGAGTCTTAGCCAACCTGGTGCTCCGGGGCGCGTGGCGTGGGGACGGGGCGCAAGCGCCGGCGGACGGCGCCGCCGATGCGAATGAGAATCCCGCTGGCCACATAGCCACCCGCCAGCGCCAGCCACATTGGCTGCGAATAATTCCAGAGGCCGTAGATGACGGCTCCGGCCAGAATGATGATCAGCGGCGTGTAGGGCTTGGAAAGGTTGATGCCTTTGAAGCTGTAATAGCGCCAGGTGCAGACCATCAGGAAGCCCAGCAGCAGCAGCAAGCCGAGCCACAGAACGGAGAGTTGCCACCAGGCGAGCGGTTGGGCGTCGAACGCCCACACCACCGCGGCGACCATAGCGGCCGCCGCCGGAATGGGCAGGCCGACGAAATACTTGCGGTCGGGGCGGCCGGGATTCTTCGGGATGGGATTCTTTTGAATATTGAACCGCGCCAGCCGGGCGGCGCCACAGAGCAGGAACAGGAATGAAATGAAGTAGCCGGCATTGAAAATCTGGCTGCGGATTTTTTCGCCCATGCCCGAGTCCAGAAATTGCACGCCCCAGGCAAACGCCAGCACCGCGGGAGCCATGCCGAAGCTCACCACGTCCGCCAGTGAATCCATCTCACGTCCGAATTCGCTGGTGGTGTTGGTCATGCGCGCGATGCGCCCGTCCAATCCGTCGAGCAGCACTGCCGCGCCGATAGCCTTGGCGGCCACCCCGAACTGCTCGGCCGCACCGGCGCCGCCAATGGCAGCCAACGTGGCGCCGCGGAACGAGGCCAGAATCGAAAGAAAGCCCAGGAAAATGTTGCCCGCGGTGAACAGCGTGGGCAGCGCGTAAGCCGCGCGCCGCGGCCGCTGGTCCGGCGATTTGGGATCCACCAGCTTGTCTCTAAGCCCCATGGTCCGGCTCCCGCCGCCGCGCAATCACGCTCGATCCGGCGCGGACGCGCTCACCCGGCCGAACCGCGATTTCCCAATCCGGTCCCAGCAGCACATCCATGCGCGAACCAAACTTGATCAGGCCCACGCGTTCGCCCGTGGCCACCCGGTCGCCCGGCTTCTTATTGAACACGATGCGCCGCGCAATCAGGCCCGCAATCTGCTTAAAGACCACCGGCGAGCCTTCGCCTTGCATGGTGACGATGTTCTGCTCGTTCTCGGTGGAGCATTTCTCGCGACTGGCCACGTGGAAGCTTCCACGACGATATTCCACCGTGCCGATGGTGCCGGCCACCGGTGCGCGGTTCACGTGCACGTCGAAAATATTCAGAAAAATGCTGATGCGATTCACGTCCGGGCTTTCGGCCCTCACCGCTATCACCTTGCCGTCGGCGGGCGAAACCGCCAGCGGCCCCGCCGGAATCGCTCGTTCCGGGTCGCGGAAAAAGTACAGGCAGAACAGTGCCAGCACAAACAGGGGCGCGCCGAACCACGGTCCAGCCAGCCAGAAGACTACGCCGCCGGCGCCGGCCAGGGCGAGCGCGTAATAAATGCCGTCGATTACAATCACGACAGTTTCATTTTCCCATGAATGCGGGGGAGGGACGAGCGCCGCTCTCGGAGCTTGTTTGGAAAACGTCTTCGACTCAGAAGCTGCGCAAAAGCCGGTTGGCAGGCGAAAGCGCCTGCCCCACGCGCCTGCACATTCTTCGACAGCGATGTGGGACAGACGGTTTCGTCCGTCAACCCGGTCCGCCCGATTTTTCTCAGCTTCTTAGGGAGCGGTTGTTCGGGAACGTTTTTCCGCAAATTCTTATCCGCGGCTGACGAAGCGGAAGAACAGCGCTTGCTTGGAAACCGGCTCGGCCTGCGCGGCGAGCGATGCCATCTGGTGTTCGCTGAGGGGGGTGAACTCGCGCGCCAGGTGTACGTTCTCTTCCAGTTGCGCGATCGAATCGCAGCCGATGATCACCGTGCTGACCGGGTGCGAGAGCGAATAATACAGGGCTTCGCGCATGGTGAGCGGCCCCGGCGTGGTGGCGATCACCGCGCCTTCCCACGAGTGCTGTTGCTGCTCGAGCGGTGGCGGAGTCCAACTGGCCAGCAGCCGGCTGCGCCCCGGCACTTTCATGCCGATGATCCCCATCTGCTTCTCGACAGCCAGCGGGAGAAGCTGGTCCAGGAAACTGTAATGATGCCGGTCGGCCGCGTTGAGGGCCATCAAAATGGTGTCGAACGGATGGCGGCGGATGGCCTCCATCAACGCCTCGGGGCGGAAGTGGCCGGTGACGCCCAGGTAGCGCACCATCTTCTGTTCCTGCGCCTGAAGCAGCGCTTCCATGGCGCCGCCCTTCGCGAACACCGCGTCCACGTCCTCCGGCAAGCCGATGTCGTGCAGTTGCCAAAGGTCCAGGTGATCCGTCTGCAGCAGCTTCAAGGATTCCTCGATCATGCGCAGGCTGCCGTCGCGGGTGCGCTCCTTGGTCTTGCTGGCGAGGAATGTTTGCGCGCGGCGCCGCTTCATCACCGCGCCGATGTATTGCTCGCTCCAGCGTTCCGGGCCGCCATAAATCGACGAAGTGTCGATGTAGTTCACGCCCAGATCGAGCGCCCGTTCGACAATCGGCACCGCGATGGCTTCGTTGTGCGGGCGCTCGAGTGCGGCTTGCCCGCCGAGGCTGAAGATGCCAACCTTGTACCCGGTGCGTCCCAGGTTGCGCACCGGCATGGGCAGCGCGGCGGTGGGGTTCTGCGGCGCGGGGACTGCGCCAGCCGTTTGGCCTGCGGCGGCCTGGCCCATCAGTCCCGCCGCCGCGGCGCCGCCCAGTTTCAGGAAGGCTCTTCTGCCCGCCTGTTCGTGGTCCGAAGTTCTTTTTCCCATGGTGTTCCTCCTTACGGAACGTCTATTTTGCGGCCCAGTAGGCGCGATGCCCGATGTAATCCGGGTCCGGCAGGTTCGCCAGAATAATGCGTCGCAGCTCCAGTATATCCACCTCGCCCTGCTTCCGATAGAGAACCGTGCCATCCGGCGCGATCAGGATGGTGAACGGCACGCCGGAATCCCAGGTGGCATCAAACGCGGCTTGCATGGCATAGGTATCGGTTGAGGCGAACTGGAGATTGCGGCTGGAGGCGTGCTGTGCCAGGAGCGCTTTCTCGACGCCCGGCCTCTCATCCGGCAGGTTGGCCGCTACGGTAACGAAATCGAAATCGCGCCCGCGAAACATGCGATAAGTTGTTTCGAGCGCCGGGAACTGGGTCATGCACGGCCCGCACCAGGTGGCCCAAAAATCGACTAACAACACCTTGCCGGTCGGGTTGGCGCGCAGTTTCCTCAGCTCGGCTTCATCGGCCATTTCCAGGGGCACCGGTTCCGCCTCAATCTTTTTCATCTCCGCGAGTTGGTTCGCCTGCTTCGATTTCCATTTCGTGGAGCAGCCGAAGACGCCGGTGTGGGGGATCGCGACGGGCGCGCCTGCCAGCAGCGCGTCGATGGCGTTGCGCGCATCCCTGGTCTTCACCAGCGATTCGCGCTGGCTGTTATCGATGCGCCCTTCATAGGCCAGCTTGCGCGCCGCGTCGAAGATGAAGACGTGCGGCGTGGCCTTGGGTCCGTACGCTCGCGACACCGCCTGGGTTTCGCCATCGTACAGATACGGGAAATTGAAGTGCCGGTATTCGGCGCGGATCTTCATCTCTTCCAGGCTGTCGCTCACGTCGGTGTAGCCGAGCTCGGACAGCAGGATCGCGCTCGCATCGTTCGGCTCAATGGCGACGAACGCAACGCTCTTCCCGCGGTAGTCGTCGACGAGCTGCTTGATGCGGCCTTCATAAAGTTGCGCGGTGGGGCAATGATTGCAGGTGAAGATCAACACCAGCACGCGGCTGCCCGCGTATTCGGAAAGATGGTGGAGCTGGCCGTCAATGCCGGGAAGGGAGAAGTCGGGAGCCGGAGAGCCGAGTGCGAGCGTCGGATGAGCGTCATCCGCCGCGGCGATGAACGCGCAAATCAGAAGAACCAGAAACCGAACCACGTGTACCCCATTTGCTGCAATCACCGTGACGCCTGCTCTTTCAGTTCACAAATCCCAACCGGCGCAGCGTGGCGGCCGGTTCGGTTTCGTCAAAACGCGCCAGCGGGGCTCTCTCGCGGCCGTTGTCGACGGCCACACCGAACGGGTAGGCGGTGTACCCAAAGGTGCGCTTCAATAAATCGAAATCCGGCGTCACCACCGCCTTCAAGCCCGTGTCGTAAAGAAACTGCGCCGCATACTGCGGCATCTCGACGGGAACGGCCACCACGCGGGTTTGGCCCCAGTCGAGCGTGGCCATTCGTTTGGCGGATTCGAAACAGTGCGAGCAGGCCGGATGGAAAAAGAACAAAAAGTATTTCCCGTGCGTGAGGTTGTACGGCTGGCCTTCGACCAGGATGCTGGCGGGCGCCCTGGTCCCGCTCTGGCGCACCTCGTTGACACCATAGGAGACCAGCGCGAAGATGGCCACCGCTCCGGCGATCACCACCATGCTGCGCAAACTGCCCGATGGTCTCGACCACACTCCCGCCACCAGCGCCAGCCCCAGCATGGCCAGGTCGCCGAGGAAAAACTGCGGTCCAACGGCGCGCTTGACCCAGGGGAAGCAACTGCAATCGGCGCCGCGCAACGCGTTGTAATGCAGGGCAAAATAGCTCATAAACGCAATCAACAGCAGTCCGGTGAGGATGGCGCCCCAACGCCGGAACCGCGGCACCAGAACCAGCACCGCGCCGAGCGTCTCGGCAATCCCGACCAGCAGCGCCAACGGCACGCCCAGCGAGCCTGGCAGCATCAGTTGAGCGATGCGCTGCGCCCAAGCTTGGGTATCCGTGATCTTCCACAAACCGGAGGCGAGGAACAGAACCGCCAGCAGGACGGCGGCTACCCAGCTCAGCTTGGTTTTCCAACCCGGCAATTCAACGGCGCGCAAGCGGAAACATGCCCTCCCACGGCTGTGCCATACTGACGTGCATGGCCTCATTGTAGCCCCTCGAAGATGTGCGAGGGAGGAGATGACCGGCCTGCGGTTCGGCCCCATGCTTGCCCTGGTCTGCACGCTCGCGCTCGCCTTCGCTTCGGCCGAGGAGCTCGTCAACCAGGTGTTTACGATTCCGGCCGATGAGTGGCGCTGGGTGGACCTGGGAATCGGGCAGCGTCCGGCGCTGGTCGAAGCCGAGTACGAAGTGCGCGCCGGCTCGGACCAGGTCCGGCTGGCCGTGATGCGCCGCGACGATTTGGAACACCTGCGCGAAGGCCTGGCGCATGGCGTGGTGGAAGCGACCGAACCGGGCCGTTCCGGCAAGCTGGTGTGCGAGGTGCGGCCGCCGGGCGAGTATGTGGTGGTGGTCGACAATCGAATGGGTGACGGCCGCACGGCCGTGGTCCGATTACGGATCCGGCTCGAGTTTCCGCCCGCTGCCGGCGCCATCCCCGAGCGGCTTTCTCCGCAGCGCCGCTTGACCGTGATCCTGGTGAGCTTCGCCGCGTTCTTCGCCATCGTCACCTGGTCGGGCCGCAAACTGCTGCCGCCGCTCAGGCGTTGAAGGCTTCGCGCGCGGCGGCCACCGTCTGCCGGATATCTTCCTCGGTGTGGGCCGCCGAAACAAACCCCGCTTCGAACTGCGATGGCGCCAGGTAGACGCCGCGCTCCAGCATGGCGCGGAAGAAGCGGCCGAAGCGAGCGGTGTCGCTGCGCTTGGCGGATTCGTAATCGGTGACGGGCCTGTCGGTGAAAAAGAAAGTGAACATCGAGCCTACCCGGTTGACCGTGATGCCGGCGGGCGCGGCGGCGCACAGCTCTGCGGTGCGCGCTTCCAATTGATGATAGATTTGCGGATGCCGCTTCAGGTGCCGCAGCATGGCCAGGCCGGCGGCCACCGCCAACGGATTGCCGGACAGCGTGCCCGCCTGGTAGACCGGTCCGACTGGCGCCACCTGGTTCATAATGTCCCTGCGGCCGCCATAAGCGCCCACCGGCAAGCCGCCGCCGATGACTTTTCCCAGCGTTGTCAAATCCGGCCGGATGCCGTACCGCTGTTGCGCGCCGCCGAAGGCTACGCGGAAACCCGTCATCACTTCGTCGAAGATGAGCAGCGCGCCGTGGCGGCTGGTCAGCTCGCGCAGGGCTTCGAGAAAACCTGCCGCCGGCGGAACGCAGCCCATGTTGCCCACCACCGGTTCCACGATCACCGCCGCGATGCGCTCGCCATGCGCGCGAAACGCCTCTTCCACCGCGTTCGCCGAATTGTACGGCAGCGCAATGGTGGTGTCGGAAAAGCTCTTGGGCACGCCCGCCGTGTCCGGCAAGCCCAGCGTCGCCACGCCGGAGCCGGCCTTCACCAGCAGCGAATCCACGTGGCCGTGGTAGCAGCCTTCGAATTTCACCGTCAGGTCGCGCCCGGTGAAGCCGCGTGCCAGGCGAATGGCGGACATAGTGGCCTCGGTGCCGGAATTCACCAGCCGCACCATTTCCATGGAAGGCACCGCGTCGCGGATGGCCTCGGCCAGTTCGACCTCCCCTTCGGTCGGTGCGCCGAAGCTGGTGCCGATGGCGAGCGCGCGCTCGAGCGCCTCCAGAATCTCGGGATGCCGGTGGCCCAGCAGCAGCGGTCCCCAGGAGCCGACGTAATCGATGTAACGGTTGCCGTCCACGTCGACGACATGCGATCCTTCGCCACGGGCCAGGAACACCGGGTTCCCGCCCACGCTGCGAAACGCCCGCACCGGCGAGTTGACGCCGCCCGGAATGAGCTCCTGAGCGCGGCGAAATAACGATTCGGAGGTGGAATGGTTCATGTCAGTGTGCTGGGGTGGCGCGGGCAGTCCTGCCTGCCGTGTCGAGACTCGTCTCGACATTTCTTTGTGTTTGATGCGTGCGAGACTCGCCAGCAGTTGACAGACGACAAAAACCGATCGTCTGTCCCACCACCACTCACGACGGGCAAGTCGGGCTCCTACGCGGCACAACTCTGGCGAGGCCGAGGCTCATGCCGAGTTCGTAAAGGCTGCCGTTCAAGTTCTGCAGCAGCCGCCGCTTGAGACCCGCATACGGTTGCCGCCCGGCGAAGAGGTCCTGCATGATGATTGAGAACCGTGGGCTGCGGCCGGCGAGTTGTACCATGCGCTCGGTCACCGCGCCGCAGAGGAACCTGCCGACGAAGAAGCGTTTCGCCAGGCGCGAACCGAATTCCAGGTCGGCCGCGAAGTCATGCCGCAGCAGCGCGCGGTAGTGCGCCAGTTTCGCCGCCAGGTCCCCCACTTCGGCCAGCAGCGCGCGCGCCGCCAAGTCGGCCGAGCGTATCGCATAGTACAACCCTTCGCCGGTGAGCGGATCCACCAGCCCGGCCGAATCGCCCACCGCCATCCAGCCATCGCCGGCCACGCGGTTGGCCTGCCAGGAGCCGCTGTCGAGCGAAGGCAGCAGGTGGGAATAGAACCTGCCGTCCTTGCGCGAAATACCGCGCTCCTCCATGAACCGCTCCAGCCGCTGGCGCAGCGCCGCCGCCGGTTCGCCCTTGCCGCAAATTCCCACCGAAAGGTGCCCGCAGCGGGGAAAGATCCAGATGTACCCTTCCAGACTCGGCAGGAAGCGAATGTCGATGCGCTCCTGATCGCCGGGGACGTAATAACCCAGCGCCGTCATGGTGTCGCGCGGCTTCAATTCGGTGCCCACCTCGCGCAGCGGGTTGCGGGCGCCCATCGCCACGATGCAGAAATCGGCGCTGGCGTGGCCGCCCGAGGTGTGCAACTGCCAGCCCGCGCCCTGCCGCGTCATCTTGAGGACGCGCGCTTTTTCGATCTGCGCCCCGGCGCGCTCGGCCCGCTCCAGCAGCATCCGGTTCAGATCCAGGCGGGAGTAGATCACCATCGGATCGGTCAGCTTCAGGCAGGCTTCGCCGCCGCGCGGCGCGCCCAGCACGGTCTGATGCACCAGGCGCTTGGGCGTCGAGTTTTCAATCAAAAATGGATACTGGCTATAAGCCTTGTAAGTAAGTCCGCCACCGCACGGCTTCTCCCAAGCCAGTTTCTCGTCGAACACAGCTACCCTGAGCCCGGCGGATGCCAACCGCTCCGCGGCGAATGCTCCCGCCGGCCCGCCGCCGAGGATTGCCACGCGTTTCATTTTTTCGTCTTGTCGATGGGAGGAAGATCCTGCGGCGCCGGCATGGCGCCACCCGCTCCCGCTCCATGCGGATTCGCCACGCCCCCAGGAGGCATCGCGCCGTGAGGATTCATCGCTCCGCCGGGCATAGCGCCGCCGGGCATAGCGCCGCCGTGTGGCATGCCGCCGGCTTGCTTGCGCCCCGTCACCACCCACTTGGCGCCCTGCTGATCGAGCAAATAGATCATCGACATACCCGCCGCGCCCGGAGCGCTCTTGGGCGTGAAGGAGACGTTGGCTTCGCCGTGGTCGCCAGAGAAGTTCACCGCCGTCACTTCGATGTTCATGGCGGTCACATTCAGACCGTGGCCGCCAACATAATCGATCACCGCCTGGCGTACGGCGTCCTTGCTTGCATTACCTCGATGACAGCCGGCCAGCGCCAGCGCCACCAGAACCAGGGCACACTGAATTCTCACCTTCCGATTATAATCCGGCGGCGCCGGCGGACCGGGCTCCGCCGGGTGTGCTCAGCTCCCGGTTGTACGGGCAAGCTTTAGCTTGCCGTTGGCATTTGCCCGGTTTGCGGATAGACTGATGGCTATGCATGGTAACGAAGAAATTCTGAAGTGTTTAGGGGAATCCCTCCAGGCCGAGCTGACGGCCATCAATCAATACTTTCTGCACTCTAAAATGTGCGAAAACTGGGGCTACTTCAGGCTGGCGGGCTACTACCGCAAAGAGTCGATCGAGGAAATGGTTCACGCCGAGAAGCTGATCAACCGGATTCTGTTCCTCGATGGGGCGCCGAATATGACCGCCATCGGCCCCATCCGCGTCGGGATCAACGTCAAAATGCAATTCGAGAGCGACCTGGCGCTGGAGATGGACGCGGTCAAGCAACTCAACCGCGCCATCAAGACATCCACCGCGACGGGCGATAATGCATCGCGGGCGTTGTTCGAAGAGATCCTCCGTCAGGAAGAAGATCACGTGGACTATCTGGAGGGCCAACTGCACGCCATCGGCGAAGTGGGCCTGGAGAATTACCTGGCTCAGCAATTGCACAAAGGCGAGAAAGACTAGTAGCGTTGTGGGGCAGCTTGGTAAGCTGCGGTCCGATTGGGCGGGACACCCTCTGGGTCGCGCGCAGGATGCCATCCTGCCCCACACTGAGCGCCCATTGCTTGAGGGTCGCAGAATCAGCCGGCGCCTCCAGTTCTGCCTGCGGCCCGCGTTTCGATCATAATAACGGCAGGACCCCGATGCCCTTCGATCGCATCGCGGCGCTGCTAGTGGCCGGACTGGCGCTGGCGGGCCAGGCCTCGTCTCAGGTCGCCTGGAGCGGCCGCGTGATGGACCAGAACGATGCCCCACTAGCCGGCGCGCGCGTTAGCATCCGGCAGGAGGCCCGGACTCCGCTCGAGGCCGAATCCTCGCCGACCGGATCGTTTGTCATCACGGTGCCCGCGCCCGGCCGCTATCTGGTCACGGTGGACCGCGCCGGATATTTTCAGTTGCGCGATCAGCCGGTCGAGATCGCGGACGGCGGAGCCGAAACCACCCTCGTGCTCAATGTGCAGGAGGAAGTCTTCCAGAGCATTCATGTCGGCGCACCGTCCAATCCGGTGGATGCCGCCGCGACCGCTAGCGAAGAGCGGCTGAGCGGCACCGACATCAACGACATTCCTTACCCGTCCACCGAAAGCTTACGCAACGGCATGAGGCTGATGCCGGGGACGGTCGAGGACCCGTCCGCCGGCCTCCATTTTCACGGTGGGGCCGAATATCAGACGCAGTACACGTTGAACGGGGTGGACATCACGGACCCGATCGGCGGCCGCTACACCACACTTCTGGCGCTCGATGGAGTGCAATCGGTGGATCTGGAGGGCGCGCGCGAGCCCGCGCAATACGGGCCCGGCTCAGGCGGCACGTTGGCGATCCGCACCGAGAACGGAACCGACCTGTTCCACTACACCGTCACCAATTTCATTCCCGGGATCGATCAGCGGGGCGGCGTCCGCATCGGCGACTGGACGCCGCGCGCCGTTCTCTCCGGGCCCATCGTCAAGGGCAAGGCCTGGTTCGCGGACAGCCTTTACGGCAGTTACAACAGCGGCTATGTTGCCGGCTTGCCCCCTGGCGCGGACACGAATGCGGCCTGGGCGCTCGGCAACCTGGCCCACGCTCAAGTCAATCTGTCTCCGGCCAACATATTCTACGCCGACTTCCTGAGCAACTTCGATCACCAGTCCCACTTTGGCTTGGGACCGCTCGACCCGGTCCCCACCAGCTCCGGCCTGAGCGATCATGAATATCTTCTGGCGGCCAAGGACTCGCACTCGTGGTACGGCGGATCGCTGCTGGAACTTGGCGTCGCCTGGCAAACCGTCTATCACCGGCAGGTGCCGGAAGGAACGGCGCCCTATCTGATCACCCCCGAGGGCCGCAGCGGGAACTACTTCGTCGACTCGCGCGAGAACGGGAGCCGCGGGCAGGTTTTCGTCAACTACTTTCCCCGCGCGCGTACGCTTTGGGGACGCCACCAACTGCAGACGGGCTCGACCGCGCAACGGCTGGAATACGACGCGCGATTCGCGCGATCGGAGGCCGAGGTGATCGGCTTGAGCGGCTCGCCCGAGTTCGTCACCACGTTTCAGGGGAGCGGGATATTCGATCGCGGCAACTCGGTTGCGTCGGCCTATGTCAGCGATCACTGGCAGCCCGCCGGCCGCTTCACGATGGATGCGGGCGTGCGCCTGGATTGGGACGACCTGGTGGGTGAAGCCGCGGTGTCGCCGCGCATCGCAGCCGCCTGGGCGCCGATGGCGGACAGCCGCACCAAGCTCACCGCGGGTTGCGCCATTTTGCGCGATCCCAGCAACCTGGCGCTGTTCTCCAGGCCGTTCGATCAGCAGGCCGTCACCACGGCTTACGATTCGTCCGGTGCGCCGTTGACGCCGGTCGTCACCACGTTCCTCCCGGGGCGCGACCTCAAGTTCCCGCGTTATGGCCAGTGGAGTGCCGGCGCGATGCGCGATCTGGGGCGGCGCGTTTCGGCGAGTGCCGAGTGGATGCGCAAACGCGGCACCGATGGCTTCGTTTACGCTCCCACCGGAGCGCCCGGTCCGCTCAATCTCGATCTGGTGAGCATGGCCTGGGGGGAAGGCGGCGATTACGTCCTCTCCAACTTGCGGCGCGATGCCTACGATGAGGTAACCATCACCGTGCGGCAATCCTTTGGCGACCAGTTTGGGTGGTCGGCCAGTTACACCCGATCGCGAGCGGTCTCCAATGCCGTGCTCTCCACAACCATCGACCAGCCGTTGCAGGTGATAAGCGACTTCGCCCCCATGCCCTGGGACGCGCCGAATCGTTTCTTCGGCTGGGGTTACTTTCCGCTGCACGGCCCGAACTGGGCGCTGGCCATGCTGTTGGACTATCGCGCCGGCCTTCCCTATTCCATCACCACCGATTCCGGCATGGCGGTGGGACCGATGGATGCGCAGCGCTACCCCGATGACCTCGACCTCAACGTCCACATCGAGCGGCGTTTCGTTTTCCACGGTTATCGGCTGGGATTGCGGATAGGCTGCAACAATGTTACCGGGCACAAGAATTATACGGCCGTGAACAACGTGGAAGGGGCGCCTAACTTCCAGCAGTTTTACGGCGCCGAAGGGCGGCGGTTCGTGGTGCGCATCCGCATGTTCGGCCGCGCCCGCAAACCGTAGGGGCAGGCGTACCGGCGTATCTGCTGGAAAAATCACCGGCGGCAGAGACCGCCGGCGCTACCGGGTGCCTCACTGATAGTGCAGGGCCCGGCCCGGATCGGTGGCGGCGGCGCGCCGGGCGGGAATGTAGGTTGCGATCAGCGACACCAGGCTGAGGATGGCGGCGACGGCGGCGAGAGTCCACGGGTCGCCGGCTTTGACGCTGAACAGCAGGCTGGCCAGGAAGCGCGTCAGCAGGTAAGCCAGCGCCAGGCCGATCGCCACGCCGATTCCGGCCAGCTTCAAGCCGTGGCCCAGCATCAGCTTCAGCACGTCGCCGCGGCTGGATCCCAAGGCCATCCGGATGCCGATTTCCTGGGTGCGCTGTTCGACCGAATACGACATCACGCCATAGATGCCGATGGCCGCCAGCAGCAGCGCGATGGTGGCAAAGATGGTAAGCAGCAGCATATTGAAATTCTGCCGCGCCATGCCGGAGGCCATCACCGTGTCCATGGCCTGTACGCGCGTAACCGTCATGGCGGCGTCAACCGCCTGGATCTGTTGCGCGATGGGAGCGCGGAGAGCCATCGGCTCGCCCTGCCCGCGTACCACCCAAGTCAACGGAATGAGCTGCCGTACCAGCTCCATCATTCCCTGCGGGACCTGCGATTCGGGTAGGTACATCACGCCGATATCGCCATTGGCCACGCCGGCCTCCTTGACCGTTCCCACCACCCCGACAATCTGGCGGGGAGGGTCGGCGAATTGCGGGCCGAGTCCCTGGCCGATGGTGATCACCTGGCCGATGGGGTCTTCTTTGGGCCAGTAGCGCTTGGCCATATGCTGATTGATAATCACCACCGGCGCGGAGTTGGCGGTGTCGGTTTCGGTGAAGCGGCGGCCGCGCAGCAGCGGAATGCGGAAGACCTGGAAGTAGTGCCCCGCAATGAACCGGTATTGCTCGTCGCCGTTGTACTGGTCGCCCTTGGAGGGGGGTTTCCCGGCGATGTTGAACGGCAGGTCGATCCCGGAGCCGGTTCCGGGCAGGAGTACCGTGCTGGCTGCCGCTTCCACTCCAGGGACGCTCTCAATGCGGCGCAGGGTGTCGGTGGTGAATGCATCGATCTTGCCGGTGGCGGAATAAGCGCCGCTGGTGAGCGACGTCGCCATGGTCAGGACACCGTGCGGATCGATGCCCGGTTGGGCGTTGCTGAGGCCGATGAAGGTTCGGATGAGCAGGGCCGCGCCGGCTACCAGCACCAGCGCCAGCGCCACTTCGGCGACCACCAACGATGATCGGGCGCGCTTGTGCCGGCGGCTGGTCCCCGAGCGGTTGCCGGCCTCCTTCAGGGCGGACACCAGATCCAGCTTGGATGCCTGCAACGCAGGAATCAGGCCGAAAAGGATGCCGGTGAGCAGAGCGGCGGCCAGGCTGAACGCGGCTACCCTCCAATCGAGCGGCGGCGCCACCGCCCGCACGCCGTCCGAATCCATCAGCCGCGGGATGTTGGTGGGAACCAGCAGCAGCAGCGCGCGCACTCCCCAAGAGCCGAGCGCGTACCCGAGCGCGCCGCCGATGCCGGCCAGCAGGACGCTCTCGGTGAGCAGTTGGCGCACCACCCGCCAGCGGCCGGCCCCCACCGCCGCACGCACCGCCATCTCGCGCTGGCGCGCCGCCGCTCGTGCCAGCAATAGGTTGGCCACGTTGGCGCAGGCGATCAGCAGCACGAACCCCACCGCGCCCAGCAGCACCAGCAGGGCGGTCTTGATGTCGCCCACGGTGGCTTCGCGCATGGGCGTCACGGCCACCGATTCTGCCTTGTCCATCCACTTCGGATTATCCTTGCGGAACCGTTCGCCGGCGATCTTCATCTCCGCGCGCGCCGCGGACAGCGTCACGCCGGGCTTGAGCCGCGCCGCGACATTCAGATAATGCCCCTGATTGGTCGAGTGCGGATCGGCCTGGAGCGGCAGGAAAACATCCGCGTGGGCGTCTGTATGGAAGCCCTTGGGCAGCACGCCGAGCACGGTGTAAGGCTGGCCGTTGAGCAGCACCGGACGGCCGACGATGCGCGGGTCGCCGCCCAGACGCGACTGCCACATTTCATGCGTCAGCACGGCCACCGGCGGCCCGTTCGGCACATCCTCGGACGCCGAGAAAGTGCGTCCCGCCGCCGGGCCCACCCCGAAAACCTGGAAGAAGCCCGAGGAAACCTGGAGCGCCTTCACCTGCTCCGGCCGGTCGCCGGCACCAAGGTTCATGCCGGCGGCGGCGAACCCGTACAGGGTCATCGCTTGGAAAACGTGGTTGTCCTTCCAAACCATGTACTTCGGGATGGAGATGGAATTCCCCCGGCCGCCGTCGGGAAACTGGCGTTCGAGTTCCACCACGCGGTCCGGTTCCGGGTACGGCAGCGGATCGAGCAGCACCGCGTTCACCACCGTGAAGATGGCCGTGTTGACCCCGATCCCCAGCGCCAGCGCCACAATCGCGATGGCGGCAAACCCGGGATTCCTGGCCAGCATGCGAAACGCATAGCGAATGTCGAAAGCGAATGTGCCCATACCGCTCATTACGCTGGCGGTGGGCGCCGGGTTCGCAGAAATGCGTGGCTGATAGGACAGACCATCGACTTTCGTGGTCTGTCCTGTTTCGCCAAAGCACGGCGCCTTGACAGACGACAAAACATTGACGACAAAAACCGATCGTCTGTCCTACGGTTCAGTGCCAGTTGGGGAATGGGTTGGCGCGGGTCTGGCGGCAGGCGGCAATCAGCTCGGGGAGCAGTTTGCGGCGGTCGAAGAGGCGGTCGAGCAATTGCTCGACGGCGTCTTCTTCGTCCTCGATCCACTCCGGCGGAATGGCCTTCCAAGCCTGATCCATCACCTCTTCCGGGAAGTGCATGGTCTGCTCGATCCAGGGTTCGAAATCGGCAAGCGAGCGCACGCCTTCGTAAACCAGGCGGCGTGGGTAGAGGCCCTGCAAAGGCGAATCCGGGAAATCCCAGTAGGGGCCGTTGAAGGCGAAGCCGTGGTCGATCATGCGCGCCACGAAGCCCAGGCTGCCGCCGGCGGACTCCTGGCGCCGCACCATGGCGCGGTAGAAGATGCTCTGCCGGCCGTCGGCGTTGCCGACCCATTTGTCGAACACCAGGATGGCGCGAAAGTCTTCCAGGTTGGCCACTTTGGGCAGCAGGGCATCGGGCAGGAAGTCGTAGACGGCGGTGCGCGCGGGGTCGCCGGGATAGCGCGAGCCGAAATGCCAACCGGGTTCGACCGGGATCTGCCGGGCGCCGAGGGTCAGGTGGACGTCGGGGTTGTCGGCGAGGAACTGGCTGCTCAGCCGCACCAAAGCCGTTTCCGGCGCGGCGACCTGCAGATAGGCAAGCAGGCGCGAAGCCAGCAGCTCATTGACGAGGACGCGGTGGTGCTGGGGATTATTGCGGAACTTGACGACGTACCACTGGCCGTCGTCGGCCTCCATCAGGTGGGCCTGGGCGCCTCCTCGCATTTTTCGGATGTGCCGTACGGCTGTGAGCGGCATCGGCTGGAAAATCGGGTAATCTAGAGTTGTATCACACGGAGGAGTGGATCAGATGGCGGAAACAGGAACCCCCACGAACGAATACGCAACCGGCGGCCCAGCGCCCGCGCCGGGCGGACGCACGAAGGACGAAGTTGCGCTGGAACTGATGCGGTTCATCACCCTGCAGACCGGCTATGGCAAGTCGCCGCAGTCCTCCGCGGGCTTTTCGGGAAAGCCCGGCACTCATTCCTCGGAAGAGCATGCGGAGGCGCTCCTCGAACTCTTCCAGCGTTGCCGGCAGGTGGTGAACCAGGAAGTATAGCGGGAACGGCGACCGCGTTCCCGCTGCCCATCAACGCTTCTTCTTGGCCGCTTTCTTGGCGACCTTCACCGGCGCTTTCTTGGTGGCTTTCTTGGGAGCCGGTTTCTTGGCGGCCTTTTTGACCGCGGCTTTTTTGGCGGGCGCTTTGGCGGCGACCTTGGCGGGCGCTTTGGCCGCAACCTTCTTGGCCGGCGCTTTGGCCGCGACCTTCTTGGCGGGCGCTTTGGCGGCGACCTTGGCGGGCGCGGCCTTTTTGGCCGGAGCCGGTTTGGGCGCAGTGGCCTTCTTGACGGGTTTCTTGGGCGGGGCTTCCACTGCGGCCGCGGGTTCCGGCGGCGCGGCTTCAGCCGGCGCCGGCTCGGCTACGGGAGCAACTACGCCTTCTACGATATCGATTTCCATGATGGCTTCCTCTTCTTCCTCTTCGTCTTCCTCGTCGTATTCGTCGAGCTTGGATTCCAGGTCCTCCTGCTCTTCGTCTTCGTAATCGTGGAAGTCTTCCATCTCTTCTTCGTCTTTGGCAACGATCAGTGAGCGATGCGACATTCGCCAAGCCTCCTGCGTCTGGGCACAATCAACCCTTAGAATACCCCTTTTTACAGAAGAGGCAATAGTGAAAACGGTGAGCAGCCAAAAATTGCGTGAGACTATCTTGCAGCGGAGTGCGCGACCAGCGTGGCCGGCTTCGGTGCGGGCTTCGCAGCGGGTGGCTGCGCGGCGGCCGAAGGGCTGACCGGTTTTCTGACTGCGGGAGACGCGCCGGAACGCGGTCTGGCAGCCACCGGACGCCCTGCCGGGGCACGGTGCGAAGCTGCGGCGGATGCGGTGTGCGAAGCAGAATGCGAGCTCGCGCGACTGGCTACCACGTGGTTGGTTGCGGCGCGGCGCAGAGGAGGCGCGAGCCGGGCAGCGGCCGGAACCACCAGCAGGTCGCCTTCGATGGCAGCGTGCGCAGGCAGGCTATTGGCCGCCAGAAGGCTTGCGGTGGAGACGCCAAATCGGGTGCCGATGGCGGTCAGGGTCTCGCCCGGCGCCACCCGGTGCAGGCGCCACGCGGCGCGGCGTTCGGCGGGAACCAGGGCCAGCGCGGCCGTCAGCCGCGTGCCCGAGCCCTTGGGCACGTGCAACGGGTAGTGAGCCGGCGCCAGGTTGCCCAGCAGCGCCGGATTCAACTCGGCCAACTCGGCCACCGAGGTGCCGGTGGCGTCGGCTATCAAGGGAAGGGCAGTGAGGGCGGTCAACTCGATGGTGTCGTACTCGATTGGCGGGTCCATCTGAACCTGGTCCAGGCCGTAAGCCTGGGCGTTCTTTTCCATGATCGTCATGGCCAGAATGATGGGCACGTAATTGGTGGTCTCGATGGGCAGTTCGCCGCGCGAGCGCAGTTCCCAGAAATCCGCATAACCGGTGCGTTCCACGGCCAACTGCACGGTTTGCGGGCCGCAGTCGTAGGCGGCAATGGCGAGGTACCAGTCGCCGAACATGTTGTAGAGATCGTGCAGGTGGTGGGCGGCGGCGCGGGTGGCCTTCTCCGGGTCCAGCCGATCATCGGCGTAGGCGCTGTGTTGGAGCCCATACTCGGCGCCCCGCCAACCCATGAACTGCCACATGCCGCTGGCGCGGGCCCTGGACATGGCGCGGGGCAGGAAGCCCGACTCGGCTTGCGCCAGGTGAATCAACTCCTGCGGCACGCCCTCCTCGTCCAGGATGCGCTGGATCATGGGGCGATAACGGCCAGAACGCTGCATAGCCACCACGATGGTCCCGTGTCCGCGGTTGGAGAAGTAGTTGATGTATCCCAGCACCGGGTCAGTGACCGAAAGCGGCAACTGCGAAACCGTGGCCGCCATCTGGTCGAGCACGCGATCCTTGATCTTGGGGTCCACCGGGAAGGTCATCTGCAGAATGTCTTCGAGCGGCGCTTTGTCGAAGCGGCCCTCTTCGCTCGAGTCGGAGGAGCCCAGAGCGGCCAGGTCGAAACTGTGAATGGCGTCCACCATCTGTTCCTTCCGGCGGTCGTACGCCTGGCGGTCGGAAGGGTTCAGATCGGAGGCATCCAGCATGGTGTCGATCGCCAGGTCGAATTCCTGGCGCGCGGTGGCGAAGGCCCCGATGGCATAGGCCTGCTTGCCCGCGGCGAAATGGCGCTCCGCTTCTTCCATCAGCAGATCGCCGCGCGTGCGTTGCGGTATCTGCGGATCGGCCAGCAGGAAGCCGGGCATATCATTGGTATAAAGGCCGGGTTCGACCAGGGGCGGGTGGTCCAGGTCCAGGTTGACAGGCTGGGCGTGGGCGTGCGGCGGCAGAAAGGCGTTTTGGAAGCTGGAGTGCTGGTTAATCCCGCATCCGGCGATGACGGAGGTCCCGGCGAGCACGATAATCGAAGCAAGCGTCTGAGTTCGCGCGTTCATTCACACACTCAGCGAAAGATTCTAAAGGACTTATCCTAACTATGCCCTAAGGGGGACGCTCAAACATTACAACACTATGAGTGTTTAATGCAACTGGCGTAAGGTAAGTTCCCGACTACTGTGTATAGGCAACATTTGCCGTTGTATACCGGCAACACTTGCCGTGTGTCGTTATTCCTCTTCTTCCTCCTCACCGGTTTTGGCGGCTTTGGCTGCCGCAATGATCTTGTCGGCCTGCAACTGTGGCACGTAATCGTAGTGATCGAACTCCATCGAGAAGGATGCGCGGCCCTGCGTCATGGCGGTCAGATCGCTTTGATAGCTCAGCATTTCGGCCATTGGCACCTGGGCGCGGATGATCTGCGTGGAGCCTTTGGTTTCGTTGCCCGAGATGCGGCCGCGGCGGCTGTTCAGATCGCCCATCAAATCGCCCGAATATTCCCCGGGCGCCTGGATCTCCACGTTCATGATCGGTTCCAGCAGGGTGGGCTTGGCTTCCTGCATGGCGGCCTTAAAGGCCTTGCGGGCGGCGAGTTTGAACGCCAGTTCCGAGGAATCGACGTCATGGTAGGAGCCGTCGTAGACGGTGACCTTGAAGTCGACCATGGGATAGCCGGCCAGAAAGCCTTTTTCGGCGGTTTCGATAATCCCCTTTTCCACCGCTGGAATGAAGTTGCGGGGGATGGCGCCGCCGAAGATTTCATTGGCGAACTCGAACTTGGCGCCGCGCGGCAGGGGATCCATCTTGATCCAGCAATCACCGAACTGGCCGTGGCCGCCGGTCTGCTTTTTGTGGCGGCCCTGCACGTCGGCGTGGCCGCGAATGGTCTCGCGGTAGGGGATTTTGGGCGCCTTGAGGGTGACATCCACGCTATAGCGCTTTTTGAGCCGGCTGACCACGATCTCGACGTGCTGCTGGCCGGCGCCGGCGAGCAGGAACTCGCGGGTTTGCGCGTCGCGGTAGAAGCGCAGCGACTGGTCCTCTTCGAGGATGCGGTGTACGGCGTTGCCCATACGGTCTTCGTCGTTGCGCGACTTGGCTTCGATGGCGAAGGCGATGGAAGGCTCGGGCAGCTTGACGGGCGGGTAGGTGACGGTGAAGCCCTTGTCCGCCAGGGTATCGCCGGTGAGCGTGTCTTTGAGCTTGGCCACCGCGCCCAGGTCGCCGGCATGCAGCTCGGTGACCGGCTGCAGAGTCTTGCCCTGCGGGCTGCTGAGGTGCGCCAGCCGCTCGGACGAGCTGCGCGTGAGGTTCTGTAGAGAGGCGTCGTTCTTCACCACTCCGGTGACGACTTTGAAGTAGGTGATGCGCCCGGCGAAGGGGTCGGCCGTGGTCTTGAAGACGAACAGGGAACTGGGGCCGGTCTCGAGGATCTTTTGGGTGGATTCCGCGCCGTCGGCTACGCTTGCGAAGCCCTCGCGCTCGGTGGGTGCGGGCAGGTTTTCCACGATGAAGTTGAGGATCAGGTCGCTGCCCACATTGTGCAGGGCCCCGGCGCAGAGCACGGGGAATATGCGCATCTCGCGGATGGCCTGCTTGAGGCCGGCGTCGATCTGGTCGGGCGCCAGCGTGCCTTTATCGAAAAACTCTTCCATGAGGGCGTCATTGCCCTCGGCCACCATTTCGATCAGCGCGTCGTGCGCGGCCTTGGCGGCGTCGGCCAGGTGGGAGGGAACTTCGTCCTCTTTGCCCTTGCCATCGCCATCGGCGGTGTAGGTATAGGCTTTCATCCGCACCAGATCCACCACGCCCGAGAAATCGCGTTCAACGCCGATGGGGATCTGAATGGGCACGGCGAAGCGGCCGAAGGCGGCCTGCACGCTTTCGAGGGTGCGCGCGAAGTCGGCGCGCTCGCGGTCCAGCTTGTTGATGACGATGGCGCGGGGGAGCTTGAAATGGTTGGCGAAGTCCCAGACCTTTTCGGTCTGCACCTCAACGCCGGAAACGCCATCGACCAGCACCAGGGCCGAATCCGCCGCCACCAGGGAGGCGCGGGTGTCGTTGATAAAGATGTTGTAACCGGGAGTATCCAGGATATTGATCTTGGTTTTCTTCCACTCCGCCACGGCGATGGCGGTGGAGATGGTGATTTTGCGGGAAACCTCCTCCTCGTCAAAATCGGTGATGGTGTTGCCTTCATCGACGCGTAGCAGCCGGTTGGCCGCGCCCGCGGTGAACAACAAGCCGGCGGTGAGCGACGTCTTGCCGGAATCGCCGTGGCCCACCAAAGCGACGTTCCGAATATCCTTGCTCTCGTAAACCTTCACGCTTGGCTCCCTGTTTACAAAACGGAATAGTAACACGGGTGGCTGGCGGGGTGGGGCAGCTTCAAGCTTGCCCGGAATCGGGGTTTCCCTGGTTACGGCCGGGCCCTTGTGCCTTCATGCGGGGGTTTACAATCAAGCAATGAAAAATACTCTGTTTGCAATTCTGCTCCTGGTCCCCGCGCTGGCCTTGGCAGCGAAGCCAGCGCCAAACCCGGCTGACTATACAATTACCGTTCACGTGCAATCGTCGCGCTTGATCAATACGATCTCGGGAAAAGACGCTCCCATGTTCCAGCATTTGACCGTATTGATCGACGGAAAGAAGTACCAGTTGGACACAAGCAGCGGCTCCTTGCTTCGCGTGGGCGACTACAAAGCGAAGGTCGAGAAGGACAATACCCAGCGAACTTACGAATACGAACGGGTCTATGAGTTCCTGTTTGCCGATGGGAGCACGCGCCGGTACTGGGTGGTGGGCGAAGACGAATAGACAAGCACCAATCAGCCGCATTCGGCTGAGCCGTTACGCTTCCGCGCGCCGGCGAGAGTCGCGCCTCCCAACATGGGCTTACCATAAACGGCGGAGGCAACAATGAAAACGATTCTCGCTGCAATTCTGCTCCTGGCCCCCGCGCTGGCCTGGGCAGCGAAGCCAGCCCCGAGCCCGGCCGACTACTCCATTACAGTCCACGTGCAGTCGTCGCGCTTGAATGTATTAGAAGGACGGTCCAATCCCAACTTCCAGCATTTGACCGTATTGATCGACGCAAGGAAGTACGAGTTGGAGAGCGTAGGCGGTCCCGGCGTGATTCGTGTGGGTGACTACAAAGCGTGTCGCGGCCAAATAGAAAGTTCCGCTTTGAGCCAAGTAGAAAGTTCCTCTTGACAACCGCAAGGTTGAAGGATGGAACGAATCGCGATGAGCCAATCGGAACGAGATGACCTGCACTG
>JBEKKO010000064.1:0-28082 GCA_050010695.1 Bryobacteraceae bacterium | reverse complement strand
GTCGAGGCCAAGGATCGAGAGGGCAATAGCAGATCGAGTTCCGTGCCGCTACAACTTCGCCAGGGCACCGAGCAGATTCTGCTGCGCACGGAGCGCGCCGTGTATCGCACCGGCGACCGCATTGAGCTTCGCGTGTTTTCCACGCGGCAGCAGGGCGCCGTGTATGTGGACGCGGTGAAGGACGGGCAAACCGTGCTGACGCGCGATCTGGACATGAAGAACGGCCAGGCCGAGTTGAACCTCACGGCTACGCCCGAACTGGCAGGCACGGTGGACTTCGACGCTTACCTGTTCGGCCGCGATGCGCGCCCGGTGTCGGACCATAGGCTGGTATTCGTGCAGCCGGCCGGCGAACTGAAGATCGAAGCCACCACGGACGCGGCGGTGTACAAGCCCGGCGACGATGCTCGCATCCAATTCCGCGTGACCAACGAGCGGGGCGAAGGAGTGCAGGCCGCGCTGGGGCTGCAGGTGGTGGATGAGGCCGTGTTCGCGCTGGCCGAAAAGCAGCCCGGCTTCGCCAAGGTGTTTTTCTACCTGGAGCAGGAGGCGATGAAGCCGCGGTATGAGATTCACTCCATCGGGATGCCGGAGGTGGTGGAGACGGCGGGCGTGGCGCGCAGAGATCTGGCCGCGCGGGCGCTGTTCTCGGCGACCGAGATGGTGAATACCAACCGGTTCGACCAGGAATTCGGCCAGACGGTGCCGCAAACCCGCTTCGTGGAGTATGCCAACCGCTACCGGAGGCAGTTCCGGATGCAAGTGGAGCGGATCGCGGAGAGATTCACCCGCGCGATTGCGCAGCATCCCGAAACGGACGTCGCGCAAGTGGCAGCCCGGTTGCAAGCCAGCGGCGCGCCTGAACTCCGCGACGCCTGGGACACCGACCTCCGTTTCGAGCGCTCGGGCTCCTTCTACATGGTGCGCAGCGCGGGTGCGGACAAGCAGTTCGGCACGGGGGACGATTTGGCCGGCTATCTGCGGGTGACCACCAGGCAGGTGGCGGGCGCTGTCAACCCCTCTGGGAGCAGCATCAGTCTGCGGATAGAACATGATCAAGGACCGTTCAACGGCTTTGCGCAGATCACCGGAGTGGTGCGGGACCTCAAGGGCGCAGCGGTGCCCGGCGAGGGCGTGGTGGCTCGCGAGATATCGAGCGGGAAGATTCGCTCGGCGCGGTCCGACAGCACCGGGCAATTTCAGTTCACCGGCGTTCCGGCGGGCGAATACGAAGTGCAGGTCTCTTCGCCGAGGTTCAAGCTGACCTCGCGGAGATTTACCCTCGCCGAGCGCGATCGCGAGGCGTTGACGGTGACGCTGAATGTGGGCGCGACGAGGGAAACGGTGGTCGCCGCCGAGGACTGGCCGCCGGTCGCGGGCAGAGCAGGGGTGATGGGTGGAGTCGCGGGCAGAGCGTTTGCCGTCAACGGCGCAGTAGACGGTCCCATGCGCGAGTTCGCGGTTGAGGCACCCGCCGCAGCGCCCGAAAAAGCCGCGATGGGCCGATTTCAAAACATTGACGGCCCCCAGTTGATGGAAGCCACCCAGTTGAATGCCGCCTATCCCGCCACTTTCGCTAAGGCTCCGGCCTCCGACGCCGCGCCCGCGCCACACGTGCGCTCCTACTTCCCGGAGGCACTCTACATCAATCCCGAAATCATCACCGACCGCGACGGCCGCGCCACCATCGCCATACCGCTGGCCGATTCGATTACCACCTGGCGGATGGCCATGCTGGCCTCGACGGTGCGCGGGGCGCTGGGCAGCGGGTCCTCGAGTGTGAGAGTCTTCCAGGATTTCTTCACCGATCTCGATTTGCCGGTCACCCTCACGCAGGGCGACCGAGTCTCGATTCCGGTTGCGGTCTACAACTATGCGGGCGGCCGCGGAGACGTCAGCCTGAAGCTCGAAAAGGGCGATTGGTTTTCGCTGGTCCAGGACGTGCCGGAAAAGAACCTCGCGGTGGAGGCCGGCCGCGTGGGATCGTCGCAATTCACCATCGAAGCAAACCGCATCGGCAAATTCAAGCTGACACTGGCGGCGCGCATGTCGGGAGGGGCCAATCGCGCCGATATCGTGGTGCGCGAGATCGAAGTCATTCCCAACGGGCGCGAGCAGAGCCAGGTTTTCAATGGCCGTCTGGACTCGGCCATCGAGCACACGCTCCACTTCCCGGCGGCCTCGATCGCGGATGCGAGCACGATCCTGGTGCGGCTCTATCCCGGCCCGCTCAGCCAGGTGATCGAAGGCATGGACGCCATTTTGCGCATGCCCTATGGCTGCTTCGAGCAGACCTCCTCGGCCACGTATCCCAATGTGCTGGCGCTCGATTACATGAAGCGATCCGGCAAGCTCACCCCGGAAGTGCACGCCAAAGCCGAGGGCTTCATCGCCAACGGCTACCAGCGCCTGCTTACGTTCGAAGTGCCCGGCGGCGGCTTTTCCTGGTTCGGCCAGGCGCCCGCCAACAAGATCCTTACGGCGTATGGGTTGATGGAGTTCGGTGACATGGCCAAGGTTCACGACGTGGATCCGAAGCTGATCCAGCGCACCCAGCAGTGGCTGGCCGGACAACAGCAGGAAGATGGCAGTTGGAAGCCCGATACCAGTTTCATCAACGAGGGCGCCACCAACCGCTACAACAGCGATTTGCTGCGGATCAGCGGCTACATCGCCTGGTCGCTCGAGAACACCGGCTACCAGGGGCCGGCCGTCGAAAAGGCCCGCCAGTTTGTCGGCCAGCACATGGGCGACAAGACCGACGCCTACACGCTGGCGGTGCTGGCCAACTTCGCCGCCGATTATGGAAAGGACCGCGAGTTCACCAGCCGCGCCATGCAGAACCTGCTGGACGCGCGCACCGAGAAGGGCGAGCAAGCCTGGTGGACAGCGGAGGAAACCGGCATGTACGGCGCCGGCGAGAGCGCGGCCGTGGAGACCACCGGACTGGCCGTGCAGGCTCTACTCAAATGGGGGCAAGCTTCGCCCACGGCGGCTAAGGCGCTGGCTTACCTCGCCTCGAAGAAGACCGCCGAGGGCACTTGGGGCACCACTCAGGCGACCATTATGGCCCTGCGCGCGCTATTGCTGGCCACCGAAAAGGGAAGCTCCGATGTGCAGGGTACGGTCGAAATCGCGCTCAACGGCAAACCCGCCGGGAAACTCACGCTGACTTCGGAGAACAACGACCTGCTGCATCAGTTCGTATTCAAGAATCTGGACGCCAAGGCCAACGAGGTGGCCCTCCTGTTCGACGGCAAAGGCGGGCTGGCCTACCAGGTGGTGGGGCGCTATTTCCTGCCGTGGACGGAGAAGCCTGCGGCCGAGGCGCTTTCGATCGACGTGAGCTACGACCGCACGCGCCTGGCGCAGGACGATATCGCCACGGCGACCGCAACGGTGAAAAACAATCTGCCCAAGTCCGCCAACATGGTGATGATCGACCTGGGAATTCCGCCCGGTTTCGACCTGCTGACCGAGGATCTGCAGACTTACCAGGAACAGAGTGCGGGCCGTAAGGGCGGGCGGCTGGAGAAGTTCAACCTCACGGCCACGCAAGCGATCCTGTACTTCGATTCGATTGCCGCGGGCGATACGGTGAAGCTGAGTTTCCGATTGCGCGCCAAGTATCCGATCCGCGCGCGGACGTTCCAATCGCGGGTATACGAGTATTACGACCCGCAAGTGAACTCGGTGGCGCGCCCGGTGCAACTGGAGGTGGCGAATTGGTAAGCAGCGCCGCAGCCCGTTTAATCTTCGAACATGCCTTCGAACAGGACCGAGGTCAAATAGCGCTCGGCGGCGTCGGGCAGGATCGTGACAATGGTCTTTCCGGCGAATTCCGGAAGCTTCGCCAGGCGCACGGCGACGGCGGCCGCGGCGCCGCACGAAATGCCGGCCAGAATGCCTTCTTCCTTGGCGAGCCGCCGCGCCATCTCAATCGACTCTTCGTTGCCGATCGTCTCCACCCGGTCCACCACGCTCAGATCGAGCGTGCCCGGTATGAATCCCGCGCCGAGGCCCTGGATCTTGTGCGGCCCGGGTTTGAGCGGCAGTCCCGCCAGCTTTTGCGAAATCACCGGGCTGGCGGCCGGCTCAATGCCCACCGCGATAATCTTCTTGCCCTTTACCTGTTTGATGTAGCGGGCCACGCCGGTGATGGTCCCGCCGGTGCCGATGCCGGAAACCAGCACGTCGATGGTGCCGTCGGTATCGTCCCAAATCTCCGGGCCGGTGGTCTCGAAATGGATCGCCGGATTGGCCGGGTTCTCGAACTGCTGCAGCAACACGTAGCGCGCGGGATCGGAAGCGCGGATCTCCTCGGCCTTGGCAATCGCGCCCGCCATGCCGCCCGCGCCATCCGTCAGCACCAGCTTGGCTCCCAACACGCGCAGCACCTTGCGGCGCTCGACCGACATGGTGGATGGCATGGTCAGCGTGATCGGATAGCCGCGCGCGGCCGCCACATACGCCAGTGCGATGCCGGTGTTGCCGCTGGTCGGCTCGATCAATTGCTTGCCCGGTTTCAGCGCGCCCCGCTTCTCCGCGTCCCACACCATGGCCGCGCCGATGCGGCATTTTACGGAGTAGGCCGGATTGCGCCCTTCGATCTTGGCAAGCACGGTCGCCCGCGCTCCATCCGTCACGCGGTTCAACCGCACCAGCGGGGTGCGCCCGATGCTCAATGAATTGTCGTCGTAAACCCGCACTCAAATCTCCCAGTTCAATACGCCCTTGCTCTGTCTGTCGGCCCAGTCGCGCAGCAGTTCCCCGATGCTGGTGTGGTCGATGATGGCCGCCACCGCCGCGTCCACCCGGTCCCACATGTCGGTGAACGGCGTCTCCGGTTTTGCCCGGCCTCGCCCCTTGCCGTCCGGCGGCCCGTCCACCGAGCGAATCACCTCGCCCACCGTGATCGAATCCGCCGCCCGCGCCAGCAGATATCCGCCCTCCGCCCCACGCCGCGACTCGACGAACCCGGCCTGTTTCAGACCCACCAGGATCAACTCGAGGAACTTCTGTGGAATCTTCCGCCGCCGCGCAATGTCTGCGATCTTCACCGGTTCGCCGGGTTTCTGCGAGGCAAGATCCAGAATCGCTCGTAGCGCGTAATCAGCTTTGACCGAAGTCGTCATACGAACGGGGCAATCTCCTCGATCCCAACAGAGATTCTAGGTCAAAGGGGAGCCGCCGCGCAATTGATGCGGCGCAAGTTGTCGCGAGACGTCGATAAGAAAAGCCGAGATGACTCTCGGCTCAGCAGGCCGGACAGCCTGCGCCACGCTACGCCAGGTTGAGAACCTGTTTTATGGTGCCGCTCTGGTCCTGGATCTTCTTCTGCAACATGAGCAGCGCGTAAATCAACTGCTCCGGACGCGGCGGACATCCGGGCACGAAGACGTCGACCGGAATCACCTGGTTGACGGGAATCAGCGCGTAGTTGTGGAACACGCCGGTCGAGGTGGCGCAGGCGCCCATCGAAATCGCCCATTTCGGCTCCGGCATCTGTTGATACAGATGGCGGATCACCGGCGCCATTTTGTTCGAGACGCGGCCGGCAATGATGATCAGGTCGGATTGGCGCGGCGAGCCGCGAAACACTTCCGCGCCAAAGCGGGCGATGTCGAAGCGCGAGGCGCTCATCGACATCATCTCGATGGCGCAGCAGGCCAGGCCGAACGACATGGGCCAGATGGAATTCTTGCGCGCCCAGTTGACCGCCTTGTCGAGCGAAGTGAGCAGGATGCCCTCGGAGGCCGCGGAGGCGCTGTTCGAGAAGGTGTAGTCGTCGAGCCGCGCGAACAGGTCCGCGGGGCCGCTGGCCAAGGGCTTTTCCATGCCTCCATTTTCGCATGGCGGCGGCGCTCTTGTAGAATCGAAGGGTACCCACCCGATGCCGTCTGAAACCTTCGAGCAACTGCTGGACCGCGCCGCCTCCCTGTGCGGTGTCGAACCGTACTTTTGGGATATTTGGGGACACAAGCACGAAATCACGCTGGAGTCCAAACAGGCCCTGCTGCGCGCGCGGGGCATCGCCGCGGGCAGCGCGGACGAACTCGAGCAATCGCTGGCCAGCCGCGCCCGCGCCGAATGGGAACGCCTGCTGCCGCCCGCGGTGGTGGTCACCGTGGCCGCCGAAACGGAATTGGCGCTGAATGTTCCGGCCGATTGCCCGCACCCGGTGGCGCGCGCCCTCATCCATCGGGAAGACGGCAGCGGCGCGGCGTTCGAAATCCCATTGGCGGACCTCCCCGTGTCCGCTTCCATCGAAATCGACGGGCGGACCTGGGTCCGCAAGGTGGCGTGCCTGCCGGTGGCGCTGCCGCTGGGTTACCACCGCATCCAGGCGGCTGTCGGCGCGGCCGCCGCCGACACCCGCTACATCGTGACCCCCGAGCGCGCCTGGAACGATCACCTGCCCGCGCGCGGCCGGCGCGCCGCCGGCGTTGCCGTCAGCCTGTACGGCGTCCGCTCCGAGCGCAACTGGGGATGCGGCGATTTCCGCGACCTGCTGGGCGTGATCGATTGGGTGGCGGACGATCTGGGAGCCAGCTTCGTCAGCCTCAACCCGCTGCACGCGATTCACAATCGGCGCCCCTTCAACACCAGCCCCTACCTGCCCAACTGCATTTTCTATCAGAATTTCATTTACCTGGATGTCGAAGGGATGGAGGACTTCGTTCGCTGCGCCCGCGCCGTGCGGTTGCGCGCCTCCGCCCCGGTGGACGCCGAAATCCGCCGGCTCCGCGAAACCCCGTTCGTCGAATACGAAGGCGTGGCCGCGCTCAAGCTGCGCTTTCTCAAGCTCCTGTTCGTTCAATTCCTGCGCGAATGGCGCGCTGGCTCGCCGCGCGCCGCGGCGTTCAACGAATTCCGCGATAGGGAAGGCGATCTGCTCGAGAAATTCGCCCTCTATTGCGCCCTCGACGAGTGGCTGCACAGCCGCAATCCCAAACTCTGGATCTGGCCCGATTGGCCGGCGGAATACCGGGACCCCGATTCGGCCGCCACGCGCGCATTCCGCCAAAAACACTGGCGCTCGGTAATGTTTTACCAGTACCTGCAATGGCAGATTGGCCTGCAATTGCAGCGCGCGCAGCGGAGGGCGCGCGGCCACAAGATGTCGATCGGCCTGTACCACGACCTGGCGCTGGCGACCGACAGCTTCGGCTCCGATCTGTGGGCTCACCGCCGCTTCTTCGTGGCCGGCTGCCGGGTCGGCTCGCCGCCGGACGATTTCGCCCTCGGCGGCCAGGACTGGGGCTTCCCGCCGCCCAACGCCGAAGTCCACCGCGCCGACGGCTACCGCCTCTTCGCCGAAACCATTCGCCGCAACGCGCGCTACGGCGGCGCCCTGCGCATGGATCACGTGATGCGGCTGTTCCGCCTGTACTGGATCCCGGATGGCTCGGATGCCGCCCACGGCGCCTACGTCAAGGAAGTCTCACTCGATTTCCTGCGCATTCTGGCGCTCGAGAGCGTGCGCAACCGGGTGCTCATCGTGGGCGAAGATCTGGGCACCGTGGAACCGGCCATCCGCGAAACGCTGGAGCAGTTCGGCGTCCTCAGCTACCGTCTGTTCTACTTTGAAAAGAACCCGCGCGGCGAGTTCCGCCGTTACCGGGAATACCCGCGGCAGGCGCTGGTTTCCTCCACCACCCACGACCTGCCCACGCTGGCCGGCATGTGGACCGGAGCCGACCTTTACGCCCGCCGCGCCGCCGGCATGCTGGACCAGGCCGGATTCGAAGCGCAGTCCCGCGTGCGCCTGGAAGAGAAACAGAAGATGCTCGACATGCTCTTCGAACTCGAACTGATACCGCCCTTCCTGCCCCGCCGCGCGCAGGATTACCCGGCGCTCTCGGGAGAGCTGCATAACGCCATTGTCGGCTTCCTGGCGTTGACGCCATCCCAACTGCTGGCCATCAACCAGGAGGATCTCACCAAGGAAACCGAGCAGCAGAACCTGCCGGGCACCACTTGGCAATACCCCAACTGGAGCCGCAAAATGCGGTTCTCGATTGAGCAACTGTGCAACGATTCCGAAGCCCGCGGCTACACCGCCATGTTCCGCAACTGGATCGTGAAATCCGGCCGCAAAAACGAAGCGACGGAGTGACGGGCGCCGGCGCGCGCCGTGGGTGGGGCATGCTTTAGACGTTGCCGAAAAACGCCGAAACAAAGCAAGCCACAGATAAACACAGATTGAAAGGAAGCGAAACTCCCATTTGCCGGCTGAGTCCCGCGCCGGAGAAGCCGGCGTTCCCTAGGCCATCTCTCGCTGGTCCGGCCGTCTCGCCGAAACAGTTACGTCAACTCCTCCAGCAATTCCACGTCCTTGATCAAAAGATCGCTCACGACGTCGCCGACATCCCGGCCGTTCTTCTGCGCAATTCGCTCCAGACGCTCCTGCAACTTGCCGTCAAGGTAGATGGGCAGACGTAGCCGCGCTTCCTTCCGGTAAAACTTGCCTCGCTCCGCCTTTGAAAAGTCGTAATGTGGCTTCATTGTTCCCGTCCCCCGTATTGCGCGGTTTCTCTGCGGTCCGCCCGGCGCGCGGAAATCAAACGTATCTTTGCACTCGCCTCGCGACCGGATTCCTTCTCCTCACGAAAAGTGTGGCACACCACCAACAGCGCTCCGGTGCGGTCCAGTCCGAGAGTGATCCAACGCTCCTCGTTCTCGCTGTGCTCAGCGTCGAATATCGACATGGCTCTCGGATCGAGAAAAACCGTCGCGGCGCGCTCGAATGAAACCCTGTGTTCCCGGACATTCCGAAGCGCCTTTGCAGGGTCCCACTCGAACTGATGTTCGAATTGCCGCTCCACCTAAGGATTATCTCACGGGTAAAAGTGGACGGTAAAAGTGGACGGCCTGAACCGCCCAATTCGCGCCGGTCCCCAGCTTGTTCGGCCGGCTGCGGCTCCCCAACCCCGTTCACCTCCTCCCGAAAAAACTTCGCCCTTCGCTTTCAACCCTTTGCCGCTTCGGTCACACTTGCCGCCGCACCAGCCGCTGTTGCTCTGAAATCGAAAAAGAGCTGCTCGCTCGCCAGGACGCAGCCCGTTTCGGGGCCACGTCCGGTGCCTATCGCCTGCAGGGGGCAATTTGAAACCGGGTCACGCGGTGCAACGTTCGCATAAGCGGCGTTAGTGGCTTGTGCTCCCCCTCGTGAGGAGAAAGGAACCGGCTCCTCCAGTCCCGTCAAGACGGCGTTTTTTTTGAGCGCCGCGGCGCCAGGAATGTGAAGAATAGTACTTTCTGCGGGCTCATCCCGGCATGAGACAAGACTCGGTCGCCTACTTTTACAGCTTCCCCCTCCGCCTGTGATACTCTCGAAAAATCATGCTCTTCGAGGCGGACAAGGTGATGTTCGAGATTTACCGCGAGACCGAGTACACGGGGCGGTACCGGGTGGTCTATTTCACGGAACTGCAGGATCACAATAAGGAGAGCGAGATCAATCACGCGATGGCGGGCGAACACTTCTACGACGGCTTCATCAAGAACTACAAGAAGGACGAAGCCAAGCAGATCATCGAAACCCTGCTGGTGCGTTTGAACAACGGCGAGCGCCTGGAACCGCAGGAAGTGGAGCGCGCGTTGGGCGACCACATCTCGGGCTGAGGGGCGCGCCTGCACGTCCGGAGCGGGGGCGGCGCTACAGGATCAAACGCTGGTCGCCTTCGCGGCGGGTGACGCGCGCGCGGTCCAGATATTCGAGCAGGGGAATGGCGTACTTGCGCGAAATGCCGGTCCACTCCTTGAAATCCGGGACGCTGAAGCGCGCCGGCCGCCGCGCGGCAAGCAGGCTGCGCAACTTTTCCATCGCAGAGTGATGAAAGACCAGCTCCTGGTTGATGCGGATCAGGCGTTTTTCGCGGAGCAGGATATCGAGCAAGGTGCGCGCGCGCGCGGCCTCGACGCCCGAGTGCGCCAGCACCTCGGTGACCGCGGGGACGGCCAGTCCGGCCTGCTCGAAGGCGCGCTCAATGGCCAGCCGCGCCTGCTCCTCGTCCGCGCGCATCACCGGCGCATGGCCGGGCAAGCGCACGATTTCGCCTTCGGCCACCACGTCTTTCGAAGCTGCCAGCAGCCCGTCCAGCAGGAATGGCGGCATCTCCGGGGCGAGGCTGGCGCGCAGTTCCGGACGCGCCATGCCGGCCAGCAGCGGCTTCTGGCGATGGAACTCGCGCACCGTCTTCCCCAGCCGGTCGCAGGCGGCCTGGAACCAGGCGCGGTCGACGAACCAGGGCGATGCGAGCGGCGGGGCCAGAACGCCGGCATCGGCGGCGGCCCGAGCGATAGCGGACTCACCCATTCCGGTGCGCGCCACCACGTCCGCCATCCCCATGCCGAAAGCGGCCTCGCGCACCAGCAGGGCGATGCGCGCGCCGGCGTCCGGGCCGGCCAGTACGCCGAGCCGCTGGGCCACGTCGAATCCCCGCGCATAACGCCGCTCGCCGATATCCACCACCACGCCGCCGCCGATTGTGATGACCGGCGAAAACATGCGGATGATGAAGCGGTCGCCGGGCAGCAGCAAGGCAGGCTGGCGCAGGATCAGCCGCGCGTAAGCGGTTTCGCCCGGCCGCAGCGTGGCGGCGCCGAACAGCCGCACTTGGGCTTCGATCTCGGCCGTCCCGGCGTGAAAGTGCACCGGCGCGCGATGCTTGAGGGGCTTTGCGGCCGGCAGCAGCTCCAGACGGCACTCGAGGTGGCGGACGGCGTGAAAGCGGCCAGGTTCGGAAAGCACGTCGCCGCGCTCGAGGCCGGCCGCTTCGATGTCGGCCAGGTTGAGGGCCGTGCGCTGGCCGGCTACCGCGCGCCCGGTCGGAACGCCGTGCACCTCCAGGCCGCGCACCCGCAAGAGGCGGCCGGCGGGGTAGACCTGCGTCTCCTGCTCCTTTGCGACCGCGCCCGAAATCAGTGTGCCGGTCACCACCGTCCCGAATCCCTTCACCGAAAAGACGCGGTCGATGGGCAGCCGGAAGTGGCCGGCGGAATTCTTCTCGGGCACCGCCGCGGCCACCCGCACCAGCTCGCGGCGCAACTCATCCAGGCCCTGGCCGGTGGTCGAGCTCACCGCCACCACGGGAGCGCCTTCGAGGAACGAGCCCGCCACCAGCTCCGCCACTTCGAGGCGCGTCAGATCGAGCAGTTCCGGGTCGGCCAGGTCGGACTTGGTCAGCACCACCAGCCCGCGCGGAATCGCGAGCAGGCGGCAGATCTCGAAATGTTCGCGGGTCTGCGGTTTGACGGATTCGTCGGCGGCCACCACCAGCAGGACGAGGTCGATGCCGCCCACGCCGGCCAGCATGTTCTTGACGAACCGCTCGTGGCCGGGCACATCCACGAAGCCCAGCCGCAGCCCGGGCGTCAACTGCAGGTGGGCGAAGCCGAGGTCGATGGTGATGCCGCGTCGCTTTTCCTCCGCCAGCCGGTCTGCATCGATGCCGGTGAGCGCCTTGACCAGCGCGGTCTTGCCGTGGTCGATATGCCCGGCGGTACCGGCGACGATGTGCTTCATGGCGCCTTTCGGGCGGCGTGGGTGTGCGCTCGCGGAAGATTGAGATCCCTGGACCGACCCACAGGTAGGACAGACCATCGCCCTTCATGGTCTGTCATGCCTCGCTAACGCACCGTTGACAGACGACAAGAGCCGATCATCTGTCCTACCTCTTATATTAAGGCAGCCTCAGTTGCCAATGGCGGTGTACAGGGTTTGCTTGCCGGGTACTCCGCCCAGGGTGAAGGTGACCGGGGTCAGATCATTGGCGGCGACGTTGGGCACCACCACGTTGAACTGGTAGAGGCCCACTAATCCCTGTGTCAGACCGGCATAGTTCACGGTGCCCGGTGTGCCGCCAAAAAAAATCTGGAAGGATCCGGTGGGCAGGGTATTGCCGGCGCCCGCGATCTGCCCGGCGGCCAGGTTCGTAGTTACCGCACCAAACCCGATGCCGTAGAGAATGATATTGTCTCCCGGCTTGGCGCGCTGGCTGGTGAAGCCGGTAACCGCGCCCGGCGGCAGAACCCAGGTTGCGAAGTCCGGAAACAGCGCGCCCGCAAATTGGTTTCCGCCGATCAGGAGCTGCGACGGAGCGTAAAGACCGGGCGCGGTGGCGCTGATGGCGATGGTTTGCGGCGCGCTGACATTCGATCCCGAAGTGACCACCAGCGGCTGGGCGCCTGTGGCAACGGTGGAAGGCACCTGGACGTTCACCTGCGGGGTGCTGCTGGAGCTGTTGGAGCCGATGTACTCGACATAGGCAAGCTGGCCGCCGATGGTCACCGATGTGCCATCGAGCGAAGTGGGTGCGCTGTTGCCGTTGAAATCGTTGAGAGTCCACGCCCGCGAATCGGTAGCCATGTTGGAGCCGTAGATTTCGATCCACGAACCCGGCGCGGGCGAAGCCAGGGCGCCATATTGGGCGGCGCTCACCACGCCTCCCGCGCTGACCGAGGGCAGGCTGGACTTATTCGAAATCGTCAGTTCCCGCACCACTTGATTCTGTGAATCGGCGACGTAAACGTTGCCGGTGGAGGGATCGAGGCCAACGCCCAGCGGGAAGTACAGCGCGGCGCTGGTGGCGGCCACGCCGACGCCGGAGTAGCCCGGGCTCCCACTGCCGGCGATGGTAACGACGTTGCCGCTGGGCAGCAACTTGCGAATGCGGAAGTTGCTCTTATCGGCGATGTAAACGCTTCCCGAGGCATCCACCGCGATGCCCGCCGGGCTGGAAAACTCGGCCTGCAGCGCCGGCCCATCTTTGAAGCCCTGCGTGCCGTTGCCGGCAATCGTGTTGATGATGCCATCGGGCGTCACCTTGCGTATACGCTCGTTTTCGGTGTCGGCAATGTAGATGTTGCCATAGGCGTCCACCGCCACCGAGTAGGGCTTGTTCAGCTTGGCCTGAGTGGCCGGCCCGCCATCCCCCTGAAACAGGGCGTAGCTGCATTGCCCGGCGACGGTGTGAATGTTCTGATCCGTGGTCACCACGCGGATGCAGTTGTTGTTGGCGTCGGCGATGTAAAGATTGCCGGCCGCATCCAAGGCCACACCGGTGGGTTCTGAAAGGTTGGCGCTGGTGGCCGGTCCGCCGTCGCCGCTGTAGGCAGAGATGTTATCTCCGGCCACCGTGGTGATGATGCCGCTCGTATTCACCTTGCGGACCACGTTGTTTCCGGTATCGGCGATATACATGTTGCCGGCGCTATCGAAAGCGATTCCGTTGGGCAGGTTCAGCGAAGCCAGGGTAGCTTTGCCGTTGTCCCCGGCGTAGGTTTGAGAGGTGCTGAGGCCGGCTACGGTGTTGATGATGCCGCTCGCGGAAACCATGCGGATCCGGCAGTTGTCCTTATCGACGATGTAGATGTTGTGGTTCGAATCCACCCAGACGCCCGTCGGAGAGGCGAGTTCGGCGCTGATGGCCGGCAAGGTATCCCCGAGGAAACCAGGAGTTGACGCCGTGCCGGCGATGAGCGAGATGGTGTATGTCTGGGCACAGGCGAGAGCGGGCAGCAGGATGGCACAAGCTGCGACACAAATGCGGACGGTGAGATTCCGGCGGCCGGTTCGATCTTCCAGCCAGTTGTCGTTGCGAGACACGATTGCTTGATTCCTTTCGTTCCCCGATCCCCTGTATGCAAACACCCTTAGCTTCTTATAACACTAAGAGGGCTCGCGACGCGGACCGGTGGCGCAGGACGGGATATTGTTTGGACGCGGCGGGCGGCGATTGGGTTGCGCGCTCAGCCGATACCCAACTCGTCGATGCGCTCCACGGGCTTGCCGCAGGTTCGGCAAAGCAGCGCGCCGCAATCGCCGCACAGCAGCGGATCGGGAACCGGCTGGGCGCAGTTCGGGCAGTAGAACTCGGCGGCGGCAGGCTGGGAATCGGACATGTTGCCATTATCGCGCCGCGGCGTTCGTTCGAAAACGGCGGAATGAGGGTACCGAGCGCGCAAGGATTTCAATTTCGCATTGCAGCAGCCCATCACGGAAGCCGGCCACAACCGGCTGCGGCTTCAGGTGGAAATGAAGAACGGGAGAATTCCAAACCAGGGGAGCGCCACGCTCGATTGGCCGACGGGCCACTAGGGCGGGTGAAAGAGTGTTACTTTCGAATTGCGGCAACCTGCCGCGGAGGGTAAGAACGGCGAGCGAGCGGTTTTAGATCGAAAGGAAGAGCGGGAGAATTCCATGAAGAATAACTCCATGAGGCGGATCCTCGTTATGATCCTCGCTTCGGCGGCGCCACTGGCGACCGCCAATCAAGGGCTGATGGATGCGGTGATTACGTGCAGCATGTGCACCGCCTGCCACACGAGCATGAGGATGGGCTCCGATGAACGGTGCGTCCGGAGCTGCGTAAGGGCGGGAGCCAAGTACACCCTGTGGGACGGCAGGAATGCCTACGTGTTGAGCGACCAGACAGCGGCCGAACCGTGGGCCGGAAAGAAAGTCAGGGTGCTGTCCACGCTGGATGCGAAGACGAAGGAGGTTCACGCGATCTCCATCGTGGCCCGGTGAGTGTGGCAAGAGGTTGAGTTTCGAATTGTAATAGACGCGAGATCGAAAAGAAGAAGAGGGAAGTCCCATGAAAAAACTCATCGTGATGACATTCGCTTCGGCGGCGCTGATGCTGGCCGCCGATCAAACATTTACCGGCATCGTCACCGACGACATGTGCGGCGGAAGCCACAAGGCCATGAACATGGGGCCGGACGAGAAGTGCGTCATCGAGTGTGTGCGCGGAGGAGCCAAGTACGCGCTGTGGGACGGCAAGCAGACGTATGTCCTGAGCGATCAGGCGGGCGCCGCCAAATTCGCCGCCAAGAAAGTGACGGTGAAAGGCACGCTGGACGCGAAAGCGAAGACCATTCAGGTCAGCTCGATGGTAGCCATGAAATAGGTGGTGGTAGGACAGGCCATCGCCTTTTGTGGCCTGTCTTGCTTCGCTCAGGCACGGTGCCTTGACAGGCGGCAAAAACCGATCGCCTATCCCAGCACCACAGCTTGCAAATTTACATCTGAATGCAAAAATGCACGTGCGGCCACGGAGGCCGATGAGATGGCGGATCACGGGCACACTCTCCAGCCGGTTTACGATGCCGGGTCGCCGGCAAAATCAGCCGCGCTGCAGGACTTCCGGCGCTTCCCGGAGAAGACCGTCCGGGCGGGGACGATTGAATGGCGGTATCGGGTACTGGGCACCGCGTCGCGGGCGCTGTTAACGATTCCGGGCGGCGAGTTAGTAAATGACTTAGGATTCGAGTTCGCGTTAGCCATCAGTGACACCCACCGCGTAGTCTATCCAGCCTACCCCCGTGTATCTTCCATCGAAGAGCTGGCCGACGGGCTGTGTGCCATTCTGGATGCCGAGAAGATCCGGCAGGCCGCCATCCTCGCAGCGTCGTTCGGAGGCTCTGTCGCACAAGTCTGTGTTCGGCGGCATGCGGAACGGATCAGTGCCCTCATTCTGTCCAACACGGCGGTTCCGCTGCGATATCTGGCGCCCGCGAAGCGGCTCCTCGAATTGATCTTCCGCGCAACACCGTGGTCGGTAGCAACCAGTCTCTTACGCAAACCTTTGATCAAGGTGGTTGACCCGGCCGGCGAGGCCCCGACATTCTGGGCCGGGTACTTCGATGAGCTGTTCTCGTCGAGGCTCACTAAGGCCGACCTCCTGTCGAATCTCCACATCCAGCATGATTACTACCGGCGGTTCCACCTGATGCCTGAGGATCTGGAGAATTGGCCCGGCAGGGTTCTAATTGCCGAGTCCGACACGGATGTCATCGGGCCGCGCCTCCGGCAGGCTCTGCGGCAAACCTATCCCAAGGCCGAAGTCCGCACCTTCCACAACGGCGGCCACGGCACCATGTTTTTGCGGTTTGACGAATACCTGGCCATGGTCAGGCAATTCCTCGACTAAGACAGTGCGAGCCACAGATGAACGGTGATAAAACTTAAGAATCTTATCTGTGTTTATCTGTGGCTATGTCTTTTCGGCTTCTCATGGCTACGCCCCGCCCGCGATGTGGCGCACTACGGCTTCGGTGAACTCGGCGGTTCCGGCGTGGCCGCCAACGTCGCCGGTGAGATGTTTGCCCTCGGCGTACACTCGGGCGACGGCGCCCCTGAGTCGTTGGGCGGCATCGCGCTCGCCGATGTGAGCCAGCATCAAGGCGGCGGATTGCATGAGGGCGGTAGGATTGGCGAGTCCCTTGCCGGCGATATCGGGGGCCGTGCCGTGGACGGCCTCGAAGATGGCGTGGTGATCGCCCATGTTGGCGCCGGGTAGGATGCCGAGGCCGCCGACCAGGCCGGCCGCGAGATCGGACACAATGTCGCCATAAAGATTCGGCAGCACCAGCACATCGAAAATCTGCGGCCGCATCACGAGCTGCATGCAGGCGTTATCGACAATCAACTCGTTGTATTCGATTTCGGGAAACTGCGCGGCGGTCTGGCGGCAACATTTCAGGAACAGACCGTCGCTGAGCTTCATGATGTTGGCCTTGTGGATGGCGCTGACCTTCTTGCGGCTTTCGCGGCGGGCGAATTGGAAAGCCGCGCGCGCGATCCGCAGCGAGGCGTTTTCGGTGATGATCTTGAGGCTCTCCACCACGCCCGGTACCACCTCGTGCTCCAGGCCGGCGTAAAGGTCCTCGGTGTTCTCGCGAAAAATGGCGATATCGAGCGAGAGATCGTCGAAGCGCGTTTTGAGGCCGGGCAGGGTGATCACCGGGCGGAAGTTGACATACAGCCCCAGTTTCTTGCGCAGGACCACGTTGATGCTTTGGTGGCCGCCGCCGATGGGGGTGGTGGTGGGGCCCTTCAGCCCGACACGCGTCATTTCGAGCGAAGCGAAAACGTCGTCGGGCAGCAACTGGCCCTGCTCGGCGAGCGCCCGCGCTCCGGCATCCACGCGCTCCCATTCGATACTGGCGCCGGTCGCCTCCACTGCGCGCGCGGTCGCATCGGCCACTTCCGGCCCAATGCCATCGCCCGGGATCAGCGTGATCTGATGAGCCATCATCGCTATTATAAGGTTGAGGCGGAAGCGTGATTCCAGATTGGGCCGGCGAGCGGCAGCGGATGGTGGAAAAGCAACTGCGGCGGCGCGGCATCCACGACGAGCGCGTGCTGGCGGCGATGGGCGGGATTCCGCGCGAGCAATTCGTGCCGCTGGTGTGGCGGATAACGGCGTACGGCGACGAGCCGGTGGACATCGGGCATGGACAGACGATTTCGCAGCCTTACATGACGGCGCTAATGGCGGCGGAGCTGGAGCTGGACGGCACCGAGACGGTGCTCGAAGTGGGCGCCGGCTGCGGATACGCGGCGGCTGTGTTGGGAGCGCTCGCCCGACGGGTGGTTTCGCTGGAGTTGATTCCGGAGCTGGCCGAACTGGCGCGTTGCAACCTGCGGCGCACCGGCCGCGACGGCAACATCGAGGTGATTGCCGCCGATGGATCGCTGGGATATGCCCCGCTGGCGCCCTATGACGCCATTTCAGTGGCGGCCGGCGCGCCGGATGTGCCGCCCAAGTTGATCGAGCAATTGCGGGATCCGGGGCGGCTGGTGATTCCGGTCGGGCAGTTCGAAGACCAGGAGCTGCGCGTGGTGCACCGGCAGGGCGGAAAAATCGATTCCCGTGTATCGACGCTGTGCCGCTTCGTGCCCCTGCGCGGCGGCGAGGGATGGGGCTAAGTGCGGCTGAGGACAGCCCACGACCGGCTCAAGGTCGAGCACAGCATCATCGATGGCGTGCGCGCGGTCCTCGAGGAACTGCTGCGGGCGAACCCGGAAATCCGCTCGGTGATTCCGGGCGTGATCCGGCCGGTGCGCGATGCCAAGGGCAGAGTGCGCGTGCGGGTGACAGTGCCGACGCAGAACGGATGGAAGGCGATTGCGCTGAGCGCCGGCGCGCGCCAGGAGCTGTTCGTGAGCTGCGGTTGGAGCAAAGAAGCCGTCGAAGAAGCGTTCCGCAAAGCCGGCGCAGTGGTCGAGTGAGGAACCGGGAGAGAATCGGTTGGCAGGCGGAAGCGCCTGCCCAAGGTTCTCCGGACCCGCGAAAGCGCGGGCGGTAGCTACATTTGAGCGTTCGGCGGCGCGTCGCCTTGCCAACCCCAACCTGGTGCCCCGATACAAAGCTAATCGCGTCCCCGACTGCAGAGACGGGACACTCGCGGCGCGTCTCGCGCCCGTCGCAAGCGTCCGGTGATTTCCACCTGCCACGGAACCACGCTTACAATAGATGATTCGCGCGTCGAGACAGAAACGATGACTCCGAATCCTTTGATTGGCGTGGTATTTCACTGGCTGGGCGGGCTGGCGTCCGGCAGTTTCTACGTTCCCTTCCGGGCCGTAAAGAAATGGAGCTGGGAAACGTACTGGCTGGTGGGCGGTGTTTTCAGTTGGATCATCGTACCGTGGGTGCTCGGCTCGACCATCTCCACCGACCTGTTCGGCGTGCTGCACGAGACGCGGTGGGACACCATCTGGTGGGTTTACTTCTTCGGCGTGTTGTGGGGGTTCGGCGGGCTGACCTTCGGGCTGACCATGCGCTACCTGGGCATGTCGCTGGGGATGGCGATGGTGCTGGGTTACTGCGCGGCTTTCGGCACTCTCATTCCGCCCATCTATCACGGCCAGTTCTTTTCGCATGTGCTGCCGTCGCACTCGGGCCAGGTGATCGTGCTGGGCATCGCGATTTGCATGGCGGGAATCGCGTTCGCGGGCAGAGCCGGCATGTCGAAGGAACAGGAGATGTCGCCCGAGCAGAAGACCGCGGTCATCCGCGAATTCAACCTGAAAAAAGGCGTGGTGGTGGCCACGTTTTCCGGTGTGATGAGCGCCTGTTTCTCCTTCGGGCTGGACGCCGGCGCACCCATCAAGGCGCTGGCCCTGCAGCACGGCACCTCGACGCTCTGGCAGGGGCTGCCGGTGCTGACGGTGCTGCTGGCCGGGGGGTTCACCACCAACTTCATATGGTGTTTGATCCTGAATATCAAGAACCATACCGGCTACCAATACTTTAGCGCGGAGATCCGCAATCACCATCCGGCGCGCGGCGAGGAGCGCATCATCGAGAACGCCACCGACGCTCCCGGCGAGGAGATGGCGGTGGCGCTGCCCGTGCGAAGCGCCGAGCCGGAGCGGGCGCCGATGTGGAATAACTATTTCTTCAGCGCGCTGGCCGGCACCACCTGGTACTTCCAGTTCTTCTTCTACACCATGGGCGAGACGCAAATGGGCAAGTACAAGTTCTCCAGTTGGACGCTGCACATGGCGAGCATCATCATCTTCAGCAGCCTGTGGGGTATTGGACTGCACGAATGGCGTGGCGCCAGCGTCCGCACGAAAACATGGCTGGCGGTGAGTCTGCTGACGCTGGTGTCGTCGACCGTGGTGGTGGGTTACGGCAACTACCTGGGACGGTAGGTGGGACTGAGGTGTGGGTGGGACGGACGATCGGTTTTTGTCGTCTGTCAATGTTTCTTACTGAGGAACGACAGACCACCAAAGGCGATGGTCTGTCCTACCGTTTCTTATAATGGGTAGGACGGTGGGGAAATTCTTCGTCCAAAACTTCGGATGCCGGGCCACGCAAGCCGACGGCGCAGCGCTGGAATCGTCGCTGGCGGCTGGCGGGCTTTCGCCTGCCGGCGAGCGCTCGGCGGCCGACCTGGTGGTGCTGAACACCTGCACGGTGACGGTGTCCGCCGACGAAGATGTGCGGCAAACCATCCGCCGCGTGCATCGGGAAAACCCGGCGGCGCGGATTCTGGTCACCGGCTGCTACGCGCAACGGGCGCCGCAAGAACTGGCCGCCATGCCGGGCGTGGAATGGGTGGTGGGCAACAGCCACAAGCATGCCATCCCAGAGCTCATCTCGCTGGCGCCGGCGGGCGCGCCATACCATGGCAACATCCATGTCGGAGACATCTTCGCGCAGCAGGAATTCCTTTCGGCGCCGGTCGAGGATGCCGGCGGCGACCGGACGCGGCCAAATTTGAAGATTCAGGACGGATGCAACAACCGGTGCTCGTTCTGCATCATCCCGTTTGTGCGCGGGCGCAGCCGCGGCATGCCGGCGGACGAAGCGGTGGCGCAGGTGGGGCGGCTGGCGGCGCGCTATCGCGAGGTGGTGCTGACCGGTATCAACCTGGGCCGATGGGGCCGCGAGCCGGGCAGCACGCTGCGGCTGGCGGGCCTGGTGCGGCGGCTGCTCGACGAGACCACCATCGAACGGCTGCGGCTGAGCTCGGTCGAGCCGATGGATTTTTCCGATGAACTGCTGGAGCTGATGGCTTCGAGCGGTCGTATCGCGCCGCACGTGCATGCGCCGTTGCAAAGCGGTTCGGACCGGATTCTGCGCCGCATGCACCGCAAGTACCGGCCGCGCCATTACGCGGGCCGCATCGTGAAAGCGCGCAGCCTGATGCCCGACGCCGCCATCGGCGCCGACGTGATGGTTGGATTCCCGGGCGAAACTGACGCCGACTTCGAGGAGAGCCGCCAGTTCATCGAGCAATTGCCGTTCACTTATCTGCACGTCTTCACTTACTCCGAGAGACCTGGAACGCCAGCGGCGGAAGATCCGCTGACCGTTCCGATGGCGGCGCGCAAGGAACGCAACCGCGTGCTGCGCGAGCTGGGAGAGCGGAAGAACCGCGAGTTTCGACAGCGCATGGTAGGCCGCACACTTTCCGCCGTGACCCTGCACGAGCCCGGCGCGGCGCTCACCGGCAACTATCTCAAAGTGCAACTGGCTTCTTTGCGCGAGGCCAACCGGATGGCCGACTTGCAGATTGGCGGTCTCACCCGAGACGGTTTGCGCGAGGCAGAGTCGATTTCGGCGTAATGGAAAGCCGATTGCTGCGGGCTACAATGATATGCCTGTGCAAATGTCGGCGGGGGCCTATTACGTTTTCGTAGCCGCGGTTTTCTTCCTTTATTGGACGGTGGCGGGATCGCGGCATGCCCGGCTGGCGGTGGTCTTACTCGCCAATTATCTCTTTGCGGCGCGCTACGGGTTGTTTTATGTGGTTCTGCTGCCGGTCTGCTCGTCGGTCGATTTCCTGGTGGGCCTGGGGCTGATGCGCTTTCGCGCGCCGGCGCTGCGCAGGCTGCTGGTGGGGGCCAGCGTGGCGCTGAACGTGTGCCTGCTGGTGGGATCGCGGCACATGGGGTGGATGCTGGGGCGTTTGGGCGGCGGTGCGGCGCAGTGGGACTGGGTGTTTCCGCTGGGGCTCTCGTTTTACACTTTCCAGGCGCTGACCTACTCGATCGATCTCTACCGCCGCGACGCCGATGGCACCCACAGTCTGCTCGAATACCTGGCTTCGGTATCTTTCTTTCCCACGCTGCTGGCCGGGCCGATCACGCGCGTGGCCGACCTGCTGGGGCAGTTTTCCAAGCGGCCGATGCTAGATGGGAGCGAAGGCGGGCGGGCGTTCTTTCTGATCGGGCTGGGGTTGTTGAAGAAAACCTTTCTGGCCAATTTCCTGGCCGAGAACCTGGTGAATCGCGTGTTCGACACGCCCACGCTATATAGCGGCGCGGAAACGCTGATTGCGGTTTACGCCTATTCGCTGGAGCTATACTTCGATTTCTCCGGCTACACGGACATCGCCCGCGGGGTGGGCATGCTGCTGGGCATCCGGCTGCCGATCAATTTCGACCGTCCTTACGCGGCTGTCAACCTGACCGATTTCTGGCGGCGCTGGCACCTGACCTTCTCCAACTGGTTGCGCGACTACCTTTACTTTTCCCTGCCTGGAAAGCGCACCCAGGCGATGCCCTACGTGAACCTGGTGATCACCATGGTGCTGGGCGGCCTGTGGCACGGCATCACTTGGCCTTTTTTTGCCTGGGGACTGCTGCACGGCACGGGCCTGGCCGCCACGCGCGCCTGGATGGCCAAGCGCGGCCGCAAGCGGAAGCCCGCCAACGTGTGGGCGAAGGCCGCAGCCGTCTTCGGAACGTATCAATTCGTCTGCCTGACGTGGGTATTCTTCCGCGCTTCCAGCCTGGAGAATGCGTTCGCCATTCTGGGGCGGATCGGTTCGCTCTCGGTGGGCTTCGAAAATATTTCGCTGACGTTGCTGGCGGCGCTCGCCATCGGGGCGGCGACGTTCGCGGTTCGGAAACAGTGGTACGCGTGGGTGGAAGACCGCTTCGCGCGCAGTCCATTCTGGGTACAGGCGGCGGCGTTGTTGGGGTTGGCGCTGGCGATCCGCTTGCTTGGTGGAAGGGGCAACGTGCCGTTCGTGTACTCGCGGTTCTAGGCGATGCGCAAATTTCCCATTTCCACCGCGTTGACGATCGCATCGCTGGGTGCACTGCTGATGCTGCTGCGGGTGTGGATGCCGGCCGTGATGGATCCGCCCAAAGCCATGCTGGCCGCGCTGGTGGACTTCACCCCGGAGTCAACGCCGATCAGCCCGCTGGTGAAGCGGCGCATGCCGGAGGCGCGGATTGCCCCCGCGGAACGGGCCGCCGCAGGCGGGGCGCCCGGGCATGAGGCGTTCCACGATCTGCTGCTGGACGACCGCAACGGGACGCTCGACCATTTCTACGAGTCCCTGTGGCAGACCGAAAAGGGCAGCGGGATGACCCGCATTCTGCATTACGGCGATTCTCCGACGACGGCGGACCTGATCACCGGCGACGCACGCCGGCTTCTCGAAGAGCGATTCGGCGATGGCGGACACGGCCTGGTGCTGATCGCCAAACCATGGGCGTGGTATCAACACCGCGGCGTGGAATTGAGCGGCAGCGGCTGGCAAATGGCGCCGGCCAGCCACTTCAAAAAGATGGACGGGGCGTTCGGGCTGGGCGGAGTGAGTTTCTCGGGGCAGGCCGGCGCCCATAGCAAGCTGGTGTTGAGCGACCCCGGCCAATCCAACTTCGAGCTCTGGTACATGGCCGAGCCGGATGGCGGCGTGGTGACGGTGGGCGCCGACGGGCAGCCGGTGGCTCGCATCGCGACCGGCGGCGCGGCTGGTCCCGCTTTTGCCGCGTTCGCGGTTCCCGGCGGCGTGCACGAACTCGACTTGCGGGTGGAATCGGGGCGGGTCCGGCTGTTTGGCATCACCGCGGAAAAGGCCGGTCCGGGTGTGGTCTACGACAGCGCCGGCCTGAATGGCGCCTCGATCACGGTGCTTTCGCGCATGTTCAACCAGGCGCACTGGACCGAGGAACTGCGGCATCGCAATCCGAATCTGGTGGTCATCAACTATGGCACCAATGAGGCGGATTTCGCGTCGTTCGTGGATAAAGGGTACGAGAAGGAATTGCGCGAGGCCATCCGGCGGGTGCGGGCGGCGCTGCCGCAGGCTTCGATCCTGATCATGAGCCCCATGGATCGCGGCGAGCGGGGAGGCGCCGACGGAATTGTGACCATGCCGACTATTCCGCGCATCGTGGCGCTGGACCGGCGTGTGGCGGCGGAGACAGGCTGCGGCTTCTTTGACACGTTCGATGCGATGGGCGGCGAAGGAACGATGGCGCGTTGGTATACGCAAGCGCCGCGGCTGGTGTCGGCGGACCTGATCCATCCGTACCCCGCCGGCGGCAAACTCATCGCCACCGTTCTGGTGAAGGAAATAGACCGGGGACTAAGCCGGTACAAACTGGCGCGGAGTAGCATCGTGGCTGGCGCAAGTGTTGACGATGTGCACTAGGGCGCGACCGGGGGGTCGCGCGCGAACGAGCAAGGCCGCCCCACGTCGGGACGCTAGTCTCCTGTTTCGGAGCTCCTTTACCGCTCGCCCCACGAGAGCGTGAGAAAATCGGCGCGGACCGTCGGTTGACAGACGAAGGCGTCTGTCCCACGCCGCAACCGAACGACTAGGGGGCCGGGTGGGGCGGCGCTTTCGCCTGCCAACCGACTTTTTCACAGTCCCTCACGGTCGCGGCTCTGTTACGGAGCCGCGCGTGTGAGCCTGCGGTCAAGCCACTTTAGAGACCACACTCGGTGGCGGCGAGCGGGTTAATCTAGGAGAAGTGAAACCCCTTTCGGCGATGCTGGCGTGCGGCGTTCTCCTGCTGGAGCTGGTGGTGTCGCCGGCGCCGTTTTTCGCCGCCCCGCGGAAGAAAACCGCGGCGGCTGTGCCATCCGCGGCGGCGCGGGCCGCGGCGCTGAAACGGGTGAACGCGGCGCTGGAGGATCCGCCCGAACACGCTTTCGAACAGGCGGGTGCGTTGGCGCCGGTCTTCGAACAGCTTTTCCGCATGAGCGCCAACGGCGATCAGCCGCCCTTGCACGTGATTCAGTTCGGCGATTCGCACACTGCGGCGGACGAATTGACAGGCGGTCTGCGGGACGAGCTTCAGCAGCGCTTCGGCAACGGTGGATCGGGATTCTCGCTGGCCGGCCGGCCGTTTCTGGGTTACCGCCGTTACGATATTCGCGGCGGCGGCAGCACGCTTTGGCACTCGGCGGGATTGCGGACTGGCGCTGGCGACGGTTTCTTCGGGCTGGGCGGCGTGAGCATCGAGGCGATGCGCGCGGGGCAATCGGTCTACGCGCAGGGGGAATGCGATTCGCTGGAAGTGGATTACCTGGTGCAGCCGGGCGGCGGTTCGGTGGCGGTCTACGTGGACGACCAGCGGCGCGACGGATTTTCCACCGACGGCATCGAGTTGGCCCCCGGAGCGGTGCGGTACGATCTTGCGCCGGGCCTGCATTCCTTCAAGGTAGTGACGCTCGATTCCCACCCGGTGCGCCTGTTTGGTTGGGTGGCCGACCGCAATGCCGGGGTAACCTACGAGGCGCTGGGGATCAACGGGGCCGAGGCCGGGGTAATCCTGAAGTGGAACGAAACCATGTTGGCCACCTACCTGCAACGAAGAAATCCGGGCATGATCGTGCTGTCATACGGGACCAACGAAGCGAGCGACCCAACCTGGACCGAGGAAGCCTACCAGGACATGTTTTCCTCTCTGCTCGAGCGTCTGCGGCAAGCCGCCCCGACGGCTTCGATCCTGGTGCTCGGCCCCAGCGACCGGTGGTCGCGCACGCGTTACGGCGTCAAACTGGTGACCGGCATCGACTGGGTGATCGCGGCGCAGAAACGCGCGTGCCTGGCCAACCGCTGCGCTTATTGGGATACGCGCGAGCGAATGGGCGGCAAGGGGTCGATGCCGGATTGGATATATGCGGGGTTAGGCCGCCCCGATTACGTGCACTTCACCGCGCCCGGCTATCGGCGTCTGGCAGGGGCGCTGTTCGGCGATCTGATGGAGCAGTACGAGATTTATAAAAAGGTTCGCACCGAGACGGATTTCTAATGGGCAACAAGGCAAGAATAACCAGGATCGTGAAACAGGTGGCCGCCGAACCGGTGGATCCGGCGCCCGGCGATTCGCTGTTCGAATCGGGGCTGCTCGATTCGTTTTCGCTGGCCGATCTGGTTACGGAACTCGAAAAGGAGTTTGCGATCAAGGTCCCGGATTCGGACCTGGTGCCGCGCAAGTTCGATTCCATCGACCGCATTGAAGCCTATGTAGCTTCGAGAGTTTGAGATGGCTTTCCTTCGCGGGTTTGGATGCTACTTGCCCGCGCGCGTGGTAGACAACGCCGAACTGGCGCTGATGGTAGGGGCCGATCCGGCCTGGCTGCTGCATGCGACGGGCATCGAGCAGCGGCGTTTTGCGGCCGATGGCGAAACGGTTTCGAGCCTGGGAACCGCGGCGGCGCGCGATTGCCTGAAAAACTGCGGCGCGGCGGCGGGCGAGGTGGGGCTGGTGATCGCGGCCAGCGGATCGGGCGAGTACCGCTTCCCCGGCCCGGCCACGGCCATCGCCAGGGGTTTAGGCATCCAAGGAGTGCCGGCCATCGATTTGCCGATGGCGAGCGCGGGCGCGTTGTTCGGGCTTTCGCTGGCCGCCGGGTTGGCGCATCAGTACGGTAATGTGCTGGTGGTGGGCAGCGAAATCATGTCTCGCGTGGTGCGGCTGGAACCGTCCTGGCGCGATACGGCGGTCTTGTTCGGCGATGGCGCGGGCGCGTGCCTGGTGAGCGCGACAGCCGGTTTCGCCGAAATCCGCGATTCGGTGCTGGCGAGCGACGGCGAATTCGCCGAGGCGCTGCGCCTGTACCTGGATGCGCCGCTCTACATGGATGGGCGCACGATTATTCTCCACGCTTCACGCAAAATGCCGCGGGCCATTCTGCAACTGCTGGAACGGAATGGGCTGCAGCCGGGCGAGGTGGGGACCTACATTCTGCACCAGGCCAATCTCAACCTGATCACGCGCGTGGCCCAGGCCGTGGGAGTGCCCGAGGCGAAGTTCTTCCGTAACCTCGCGCGCTATGGAAACACGTCGTCGGCATCCATGCTGATTGCCGCCGCGGAATGGCGCGCCGGCAGCCAGGAAAAACTCGCACAGCCGTTGGTCTTTGCCGCTTTCGGAGCCGGCTTGAGCTGGGGCGCCGTGCTGGCGGTGTGAAGGTGTTCGTTTGTGGGGCCGATTGTTTGTTCGCAAAGAACCGGCGGCTTTTGCCGCCGGTGTTTTTTCCAGTTATCGCGAAGTTTGAGGATAACGGCAAGCTGAAAGCATGCCCCACCCCTCCGCAGATTTTACGTGGTGGCACGCTTGGCGACGACGTTGGAGGTCCGGGTGTTGCCATCCCTGCCGGGCCTGCTGATCTCGATCTTGAGGCTGTCGCCGTCAAGGGTTCCTCTATAGGCGATGACGAACGAGTTGCCGTTGAACTCGCGCTTCACGGAGAAGCTGATGGTGTTCCCGTCGACCTTGCCATCCGATATCGGGGTCTCCATGGCGTTGCCGTCCCGTCCCGGCTGGGAAACAGTGCCGGTGAGCGCGGCGCCATCGACTTTCAGGTTCAGGGTCACCTGCATGGAGCCGTTGCGGCCCTCCTGTTCAAAAACCCATTTACCGCTGGCGTCGGCTGCCATCAGGCAGAACGTCACCGCCAGCAAAATCGTGGTTACAAAGAGCAACTTTTTGGTCATAGTAAATGGCTAGGCGTCGGGGAGTGCCCGAACGTTACCGGAATCGGCGGAATGGGCTGCCGATGGGATGGAGTCGCGGCGGGTTTCCTGGGTAGGTGCGGGCGTGCCAGACGCGGGCCGGGCATGCCCGGCCCCTACGGCCCGTGACGCCGACACCCAATTCTGCCAACGGCAGCCCCTTCCCCGAACTGTTGGATAATAGAAGCAGGGTGACTCGGGTGATAGCATGCCGTGCCGGCTCGCAATGAGTAAGGCTCGATGATCAAGGCTCTGGGATTCTGGATTTCCTTTGGTCTGCTCGCGTCTTCGGGCAGAGTGGTTACGTTCGATCGGGCCGCGGTGGGGCACGCCCCCGCCGGCTGGACGGTGGCTATGACCCACGCAGGCGCCGAGCCGCGCTGGGAGGTGCGCCAGGATAATTCCGCGCCCAGCCCTCCTTATGTGCTGGCGCAAGTTTCCGCCGACCATCACAACGACCGCTACCCGCTGGCCATTTTCGATGGCGTCAGCCTCCGCGACCTAGACGTGAGCGTGCGCATCAAACCGGTCTCCGGCCTGCAGGACCAGGCCGGCGGGGTGGTCTGGCGCTATCGCGATGCCAATAATTATTACCTGGCGCGCGCCAACGCCGTCTCGAAGAATGTGGCCATCTATAAGGTGCGGGATGGCGAGCGGGTGCCGATTGCCACCGCCGTGCCGCACGACATCGAAGCCAACACCTGGAACATTCTGAAGGTTTCCGTGCGCGGCTCCCGCTTCCAGGTCTACGTCAACCACCGCCGCATCCTGCAAGCCGACGACAAAACCTTCAGCGGCCCCGGCCGGGTCGGCTTGTGGACGGTGGCCGATTCGGTGACCTACTTCGACGATTTCCGGGTCTACCCGAAGTAGGATCAGCCCACCGCCGGCCGGGCGTCCCGCAGGATGGCGGCCCAAGGGGGATAGCCGCGCGCGGCCGAGTAAGGGCCTGTCTAGAAATAACATGACCGCTATTGCGGGGGTTTGCTGGGCTGGATCTCGTAGTTCCAGTCGCCGTGGAACTTATCGCGGCGGAGGTGGATTCCGGCGAACTGTTCATCCGA
>JBEKKO010000063.1:0-28302 GCA_050010695.1 Bryobacteraceae bacterium | reverse complement strand
GTCACCGACGAGACGGCGTGGCCGATTCCGGAGCCTCCGGTACGGCTGAAGCCGATGGCGGCGGATGCCAATCCGGTGTTTGAAGTGGCCACCATCAAGCCGAGCAGTCCTGAAACGCAGGGCAAAGGTTTTATGGTGCGCGGCCGTAATTTTTCCACGATCAATACGTCTCTGAGCGATCTCATCACGTTCGCCTATGGGCTTCATGCACGGCAGATCACGGGAGGGCCGGCCTGGATCGAATCGGAGAAGTACGATCTGAGTGCCAAGCCCGACGGGGAGGGTCAGCCCAACGATAAACAGTGGAAGACCATGGTGCAGAAGTTGTTGACGGATCGCTTCCGGCTCACCTTCCATCGCGACAAGAAAGAGCTTTCCGTGTTCGCGATCGTGGTTGGAAAGAATGGACCAAAGCTCACCAAGAGCGCCGGCGATCCGAACGGCCTTCCCGGCCTGTTTTTCCGAGGACTCGGGGTGTTGCCCGCCAGGAATGCAACCATGGCGGACTTCGCCGGCGCGATGCAGACCGCCGTCCTGGATCGGCCGGTGGTGGATCAAAGCGGGCTCTCGGGAAGGTTCGACTTCGAGTTGAAATGGACGCCCGATGAGACTCAGTTCGGCGGCCTTGGGGTTAGGGTCCCGGCCCCGAGCGACGATCCCTCGGCGCCTCCGGATCTGTTCACCGCAATCCAGGAGCAACTGGGGTTGAAGCTGCAACCTACCAAGGCGCCCGTCGAGGTCCTCGTCATTGACCGCGTAGAAAAGCCTTCCGAGAATTGAAGGATCTGGCGCAAGGCGCGCTAACCTGCGCAGCGGCCGCGCCAATCCGGTCACGACGCCACCCATCCTATCCGCTGTGGAGAAATCAGATATGCTTGTACTGATTTGCTCAACGATCTCTATAAATTGTTGCCGCCGGAAGGCGTCAAGATTCTGCTGGTCCTGTTTCTTGCCTTCCTGACCGGGTTGGAGCGTGAGGAGCGCCGCACCGGCACCGGACAGTTCTCGTTCGGCGGCGTGCGCACCTATCCTCTCATCGGCCTGATCGCTTATGGCATCTCCCTCCTGGCCGGGGGAGAGATTCTGCCGGTGACGCTGGGCTTCGCGGTGGTGGCGGGCTTCCTGCTGCTGTCCTACCGCAACAAGCTTCAATCCGGAATGGCCGGCGTGACCTCCGAGATGTCGGCGCTGACCACCTACGTGGCCGCCGCGCTGGTATACCGCGAACAGTTCTGGATCGCCACCACTCTCACCGTAGCCAGCATGCTGCTGCTGGAACTGAAGGGTGGGCTGGAGGGTCTTACCCAGCGCATCGCACCCGACGAGATCCTCACCTTCACCAAGTTTCTGCTGCTCACGGCGGTGATTCTGCCGGTGCTTCCCAACCGCGAATTCGGAACCTTCGCCATCAATCCGGCCAAGGCCTGGCTGGTGGTGGTGGCGGTGAGCACCGTCTCCTACGGCAGCTACGTGATCCAGAAGCTTACCAAGGGACAGGGCGGCGTGATCCTGTCGGCGCTTCTGGGCGGCGCCTATTCTTCCACGGTAACCACGGTGGTGCTGGCCAAGCGCGCCAAACGGGAGAACCGGCCGCACTTGTTTTCCGGAGTCACGCTGGTCGCCTCCGGCATGATGTATCTGCGGCTGGCCGGCCTGGTGACGATCTTCAATCGAAACCTGATTACGATTCTGGGAGTGCCGTTTCTGGTCCTGGCCGGGGCCAGCATCGCGGGCGGCTGGTTGTGGAGCCGGGTTCCCGATGCCAAGGTGGGAGACGTCGCGCGTGAGTTCCAGCCCAAGAACCCCCTGGAACTGCGCGCCGCGCTGGGCTTCGCGGTTCTCTTCGTCGGCATGCTGGTGGCTACGCACCTGGTGGTGACTTACCTGGGCAAGGCCGGTGTGTATTCGCTGGCGGCCCTGATGGGCGTGACGGATGTGGACCCGTTCATCATGGGCATGACGCAGGCCGGTGGCAGCAACACATCGCTGGACGTGGCCGCCGCGGCGATTTTGATTGCCGCTTCGAGCAATAACCTGGTCAAGGGAATTTACTCGTTCTCGCTGAGCGACCGCAAGACCGGCGTGCTGAGCTTGAGCCTGCTGGCCGCCCTGGCGGTAGCCGGGCTGACGCCCCTGCTGTGGCTGGCGCAGTAAGGACAAGAAAGAACGCCGCCGGTTCCTTGCGAATAAACGATCGCGCTGCCTATGGCGCCTTCTCTACTTCGACCGCGAAGACGTAAACCGGGCCGAACATGTTGGAGCGGAAGACCACCCACTTCTGATCCGGCGTGAAGCTCACATTCGGCTCCAGACGGTAGGCGTGCTTCGACATGTTCACCAGGCGCTCGGCGCGCAAAACGCCTGGCTGGACGAAACCCTTGTCATCCAGGCCGATATTCCCGACGATCTGCGGACGGAACAGGTAGAGCCACTCGCCATCGGGCGCCTTGGCGACTTGCCCGGGATCGCCTCCGTCGCCGCAGAACAGAGTGCCGTCGCGCGACACGTTGAAATGGATGGACCACTCGTTGCGCTGCAGGTGATACCAGGTGCGCGCACCGCTATCGACGCTGTAGGCGGCCAGCCAGAAATCCTCGCCGCGCGGCGTTTGCAGGTCGTAATAGACGGTCTTGCCGTCGGCGCCCCAGAATTCGTGTCCGAAGATCTCCATCGCCATGGTGCGGGTGTGGATCTGCTTGAGACCGGAGCCGTCGCTGCGGATGGTCCAGATGCGATCGACTTTGTGCCAGGGTCCCTCGTGGCAGAACATAAGGAGGGTGGGATCGGTGGGTGAGAACAGCAGGTGGCCGAGCCAGTCATTGCTGCGGTGGATGATCTTGATCTCTCCCGTGCGAGCGTCGAGCGTGAAGATGACCATCGGAAGCCGCGCCGCCCAGCGCCGCTCCATCATCTCCGCCTTGTCGGCCGGCTGATCGAGAGGATGCAACTGCTGCTCGGGGGTGGGCCGCACTCCCTGTTGCGCACCCTGCGCATCGCCTTCGACGTATGCGCCCGCCAGCAGGGTCTCGTCGGCGTTCACGGTGGACACGCCGCCATGGGGCGGCAAAGCGCCGATGCGGCGGGTTTCTCCGGTGTCGGCGTCGGTCGAGAAGACCGCGCCTTCGCGCGAGTAGTAGATCCGCTGAGTCTTACGTCCAGCCTCGATCAGGCGCGCGCGGCCTTCCACAATCTGGCGGGCTTCATGGGTGGCCAGGTCGAGAACCGAGATACCACCCGGCGCGGAGTACACCAGCTTCTTTCCGTCGGCGGTGTAGCCGTTCTGGTTGAAGTAGAGGCTGGCGCTGCCGGGCTCGCGAGTGAGGCGCACGACGAGGTGGCCGGTGGCGGGATCGATCCAGGATGTGGGCGGCTCGGGAGCGGGAGCCTGCGCAAACAACAGGGGAATCCCGGCGATGAGGTACGTGATAAGGATGCGCTGTTGCACGAACCATTCTAACGCCGGGCCGGAGGTGGGGCATGCTTTAGCTTGCCGACTTTTTCCCGGAGCTCAAGACAAATCCGGCAGCTAAAGCATGCCCCACCTATTGCCAGCCGCCGCCGAGCGCACGGTACAGTTGCACGAACGATTGCATCTCGGCGAGCCGGAGTTGCGCCAGCGCGAGCTGGCCCTGGAACAGATTGCGCTCCGAATCGAGCACTTGCAGATAGCTGTCGAGTCCACCCTTGTAGCGCAGGTTCGAGAGGCGTGTGCTCTCGGTCAGTGCCGTGACCAGCAACTCCTGCTGGGTACGCTGCTCGCGAGTTCTGGAGTAACCCACCAGCGCGTCGGAGACTTCGCGCAGGCCGGTGTAGATGGTCTTTTGATAGGCGATCGCCATCTCGCGTTTCTGCGCTTCCGAAAAACGCACGCCGGCGCGAATCTGACCCGCGTTGAAAAGCGGTAGCACGGCCGCGGGCGCAATCGCCTGCTGCCGCTCCGGCGTGTCAAACAGTTTCGCCAGCGCAATCGTCTGGCCGCCGAGAAAGCCGGTCAGCGTGATCTGCGGGAAATAGAGTGCTTTGGCCGCTCCGATGCGCGCGTTGGCGGCGATTAGCGTCTGCTCAGCCTGTCGGATGTCCGGCCGCCGCTCCAACAGCGACGAGGGCAGCCCTGGCGGAACTTGCGCCGGCGTTTCCAGTTCGGCCAGGGCTTTGCCGCGCGCGATCTCACCGGGAGCCTTGCCGGCCAGCAGGCTGAGCGCGTTCTCGGTCTGCTCAATGTCACGCCGCGCGCTGGCCATCTGCGCGGTCGCGGTATAGAGGAACTGCTCCGCCTGGTGCACGTCGAGGCCGGTGGCCGCGCCGCGGGTGTGGCGCAACCCGACCAGCCGCAAGTTATCCTGCGCGATGTCGCGCGTCTGCTGCGCGATCTCCAGTTCCAGATCGCGCTCGCGCAGCAGGAAGTAGTTGTCTATGACGTCGCCAATCAGCGACACCACCACACCGCGGCGGCCCTCTTCGGTGGCCAGGTACTGCGCGCGCCCGGCTTCGGAAAGCCGCCGCAGCCGGCCCCACAGGTCCAGTTCCCAGTTGAGCGCCAGGCCGACCTGCCAGTAGCTTCCTGAAAAAGACGAGTTCGGCGGCAATGGTTCCAGTGAACTGGCTCCGGGCGAGCGCGCAGCGGTGAAGCCGGCTTGGCCGGTTATGTTCGGGAACTGGTTAGCGCGTTGAATATGGAACTGGGCGCGGGCCTCCAGAACGCGCTCGGACGCGATCCCCAGATCGAAGTTGTGCTGGAGCGAAGTCTCGACCAGTTGCCGCAGCGCGGCATCGTCAAACAGCTCGGACCACTTCTTATCGGCCAGCGAAGCGGCATCCGCGGCGGCGCCCCGGTATTGGTCCGGTACAGCCACAGCCGGCCGCTTGTAGTTGGGCCCGACGGCACAACCGGCCAGCAGTAACGCGGGCAGAACGGCCAGTGAGATTCTCCTCATGACTTTTTCCGTTCCCCGACCCGCTGGATCACCACGTAGAGCACGGGCACGATAAAGACCGCCAGCAGCGTGGCCGCGTTCATGCCGCCGAATACCGCCGTCCCCAGCGAGCGCCGCGAAGCCGCTCCCGCGCCGACAGCCAGCGCCAGCGGCACCACGCCCAGAATGAAGGCGAAGGAGGTCATCAGAATGGGCCGTAACCGCAGCCGCGCCGCTTCCAGAGCCGCGTCGACGATGGACATTCCTTCTTCGTGGCTCATGCGCGCGTACTCGACGATCAGAATGGCGTTCTTGGCGGCGAGGCCGATCAGCGTCACGATTCCGATTTGCGTGTACATGTCGTACGGATAATCGCGCGCCCAGACCGCCAGCAGCGCTCCGAAAAGGCCCAGCGGAACGGCTAGCAATACCGCCAGCGGGATGGTCCAGCTCTCGTACAGCGCCGCCAGGCAGAGAAACACCAGCACCGCCGCGAAGCCGAAAATCACGCCCTCGTGACCCTGCGCCTCCTTCTCCTGATAGGTGGTGCCGGTCCATTCATAGCCGTATCCGGCGGGCAGCACGGTGGCGGACAATTGCTCCATGGCGCTGGAGGCCTGGCCGCTCGAGTGTCCGGGAGACGGCCCGCCGAGCAACTGGACGGTGCGAAACCGGTTGTAGCGGTAAATCACGTCCGGTCCGGTGGTGGGCTCGACGGTGGCGAGCGTGCCCAGCGGAACCATGTCGCCGCCGCTCGAGCGGACGAAGAAACGGTTGACGTCGGAGGGTCCGGTGCGGAACTCGGGCTCGGCTTGCACCAGCACCTGCCAGGTGTGCCCGAACGAATTGAAGTCGTTCACGTAAAGGCCGCCCAGAAACGTCTGCAGCGCGTTGTAAGCGTCGCCCACCGGAACGCCGAGCGTCTCCACCTTGGCCAGATCCACGTCCACTTTGTATTGCGGAACGTCGGGGCGGAAGGTGCTCAGGACGGTTCCCAGCTCGGGGCGCTGGCGCGCCGCCTGCACCACCAGATCGGCGGTCTGCGCGAGGGCGTGCACGTCGCCGCCGAGACGGTCCTCGAGCATGTACTGGAAACCGCCGGTGGCGCTGAGGCCGAGGATCGGCGGCAGACCGAAGGCGAAGGTGAAGGCCTCCGGCACCTTGGCGAACTCTTTCTGCATGTTCGAGAGAATCGACTGCAATTGCAGATTCTTTTCCTTCCGCTCATCCCAGGGAGTGAGACGGGCGATGATGGTGGCGACATTCGAATTGTTGGTGCGGGTGGCGATGTCGAGGCCGCCGAGGGTCAGCGTGCCGGCCACACCGGGAACCCGGCTGACGATGTTCTCGATTTTGCGGGTGGCCGCGTCGGCACGCGGCACCGAAGAGCTGTCCGGCAGGCGGATGGAAATGAAGACGGCGCCCTGATCCTCATCCGGGAGGAAGCCGTTCGGCATCCGGTGGAAGATCGCGCCGGCCGCGAGCCAGAAACAGAAGAGGCCGATCAGCGCCAGCGCGGACCGCCGGATGAGCGTGCTCACCCCGGCCAGATAGCGGCCGGTAACCCAGCCAAAGCCGCGGTTGAAGGCGCCGAAGAAGCTGGCCAGCGGTCCGCGCGCCTGGCGCTTCGGACGCAGGATCATGGCGCTCAGCGCGGGGCTCAGCGAGAGCGCGTTGAAGGCCGAGAGCAGCACCGAAGTGGCGATGGTGAGCGCGAACTGCCGGTAGATCTGCCCGCTGATGCCGCCCAGAAAGGCCACCGGGACGAACACGGCGGCGAGGATGAAGGCGATGGCCGTCACCGGCGCCTGCACTTCCTTCATCGCCTGGATGGTGGCCGCGAGCGGCGCCATGCCTTCATCAATATGGCGCTGCACGGCTTCCACCACCACAATTGCGTCGTCCACCACGATGCCGATCGACAGCACCAGGCCGAACATGCTGGTGATGTTGATCGAGAATCCCAGCAGCGGGAACAGCGCCAGGGTGCCGACCACGGCCACCGGAACCGTGAGCAGCGGAATCATCGTGGCGCGCCAGCTTTGCAGGAAGATGAACACCACCAGAATCACCAGCCCGATGGCCTCGAGCAGGGTGATCATCACGTCCTTGATGGCCGCGTTGACGAACATGGTGGAGTCGTAGGAGACGATGTAGTCCATGCCGGCGGGGAAGCCGGCCTTGATCTGGTTCAGGTACCGGCGCACGCGGGCGGCGGTCTGAACGGCGTTGGCTCCCGGCGACAGGTAGACGATCATGTTGCCCGAGTCGCGGCCGTCCACGCGGTTAAAGCCGGTGTAGGTCTGCGCGCCGAGCTGCACGTGCCCGATGTCGCCCAGGCGGAGCAGGGAAGCGTTGGGATGGGCGCGCAGCACGATGTCCTCGAACTGGCTGGGGTCCACCAGACGGCCAGGCGCGTTCACCGAATATTGGAAATCGGTCCCGGGCGAAGCAGGCGGTTGTCCGAAAGCGCCAGCCGGATTCTGCCGGTTCTGCGCCTTGATGGCGTCGCTGACGTCGGTGGCGGTGACGCCGAGCTCGGCCATTCTATCCGGGTTCACCCAGACGCGCATCGAGTAAACCTGGTTGGAGCCGAGGCGCGATTCGCCCACGCCCTCGAGATTGCCGATCTGGTTCACCAGGTTGATTTGCGCATAGTTGGTGAGGAACAGCGAATTGTAGCGGTTGTCCTTGGAGACCAGGCTGATGGCGAGCAGGAAGGCGCTCGAGACTTTCTTCACGGTGACGCCCTGCTGCTGCACCTCGGGAGGCAGCCGCGGCATAGCGATGCTGACGCGGTTCTGCGTCTGCACGGTGGCGATGTCGGGGTTAGTGCCCAGCTTGAACGTCACCTGAATGTTCAGCGTGCCGTCGTTGGCGCTGGTGGAAAGGTAGTAGATGATGCCGTCGAGACCGACCAACTGCTCCTCGATGGGCTGCGCCACGGTTTTCTCGAGGTCCTGCGCGTTGCCGCCGAGAAAGTTGGTGGTGATCTGCACCACCGGCGGCACCACTTCCGGGTAGGCCGCCACGGGAAGACTGGGAATCGCCACCGCGCCGAGGATCACCATCACGATGGCAATCACCATCGCGAAGACGGGGTGATTGATAAAGAATCGCGCCATCGGTCAGCTCCCCGACTTCGGTTCTTGATATGGCTGCGGCTGCACGGCTGTGCCGGGCCGCACCTTCAGTTGCCCTTCCACGATGATGCGGTCGCCGGGTTTGAGGCCCTGCTCGACAATCCACAGCTCGCCGCTGCGATTGCCGGTGACGATGGCGCGGACGAGGGCCTTGTTGTCCGGGCCCACCGTGTACACGGTCTGCATGCTTTGGATCTGCTGGACCGCCTTCTGCGGGATCACGATGGCGTCTTTGCGTTCGTCCACCTGGACGCGAATGCGGCCGAACTGGCCGGGCAGGAGCGTGTGCCGGGGATTGGGGAAGCTGGCTTGCAGTTCCAGCGTGCCGGTCTTCGGGTCCACCTGGTTGAGCGTGTCGGTGACGCGGCCCTTGGCGGGAAACTCGGAACCGTCGGCGAGGATCAGCGTCAGTTGCCCGGCCGGCGATTTCTGCCCGCGCCTGGCCCAGGCGAGGTATTCCGATTCGGTCACCTGGAAGCGCACCCAGATGGGATCCAGTGGAACGATGGTGGTGAGCGGCTGCGCGGCGGTGGGCGTCACCAGGCCGCCGACCGGAACCAGCGAATCGCCGATGCGGCCGCCGATGGGCGCGCGAATGGTGCCGTACTCGAGATTCAGTTCGGCGGTTTTGAGCGCGCCCTTGTACGATTCGACGCGGCCCTCGGTGGAAGCGATCTGGGTTCGGGTGGTGAGCGCGGTTTGTTCGACGTTGGCCTTGTTCGCTTTGACGGTCTCTTCGGCGGCGCGCAAGGCGGCCACCGCGGCGTCGAGATCCTGCTGCGAGGCGGCATCGGCCGCGACCAACGGCTTCAAACGTTCGTCGTCCTGCTGTGCCTTCACCTGGTTGGCCTCGGCGGAGGCCAGGTTCGCTTGCGCCTGCAACAGGGAAACCTGCTTGCGGGCGAAATCGAGGTCGGCTTCGCTCTGCTCGAAGTTGCCGCGCGCCTGCTCGACGGCGGCTTCGAACGGCCGCAGATCGAGCACGTACAGAACTTGCCCGGCCTCAACTTCCGCGCCCGGCTGGAAGAGCCAGCGGTCGACATAACCGGTCACACGGCTGCGTACGTCCACCATGTTGCGGGCGTAGGTTTGCGCCGCGAAATCGGAAAAGATGGGGACGTAGCGCGGCTGGACTTCCATCACGCTGACCAGCGGCGGCGGCGCGCCGGCCGGTCCATTCCTCTCACCGGAGGCCGTGCAGCCCTGGAGGAGAGCGGTCGCGAGAACGAGCGAAACCGCGATGTAGGGCACGCCTTGGGCCTGCCGCTTCTGAACTGGCATAAACTTCTATGTTCGCCTATTTTGGCGGTGGGAAAAAATTAAGGTGCGCCTTCAGCCCGGGGGACCACTCCTGGCCGCGCTGTTCTCCACTCTCAAGTAAACACCGGCGGCGCTACGGGAAACACACCGGCGCGGCGGCAACGGCCCTGCATTTCCTGGTAACGCCGGCGGTCTTTGCCGCCGGTTCCTTGCGAACAGACGATAGTGCGCGGAAACCCGGAACAGAGCCGCCCGCAGCCGGCCTTCCGTGAAGCGCTCGGCCGCCGTTGCGAGTACGAGGCTGTATTTATGAAACGGCGTACTTAGCGACCCTACTCCGACTGCAGCGCGTCGAGTAACTGGGAGCGGAGAGCCACTGCGGTGGCGATGGCCGACGACGCGATTCCAGTGGCTGCCACCAGGGCCAGCAGAACGGCCAGAGAGGCCACCGGCACATGACCGCCGCGCGCGGAAACCGCCGGTGCCGCGGCGAGCGCGGCGCACACGACGCCGGTCGCCAACCCCATCAGCAGAAGAAACGCGTTCTCCGCCAGCACGATCGCGAACAGATGCCGCCGGCGGTACCCGACCGCGCGCAGCAGCGCCATTTCTCTTCTCCGTTCGAGCACGTTCCGCATCAGCAGCGCCGCCAATCCAACCGTGCCCAGCACCAGCCCCAGACCGCCCAGCGCGCGGAATGTCGAAAGATACGTATTCTCCACTCTGTGGAAGCTGGCCAGCAGCGCCGCGGTGGGCTGCGTGTCAAATCCGTAGTCGGAAAGGGCAGCCGTCAGCGTGCGCGCGACCTGGTCCGCCTTCCCCGGCGGAGTGTTCACCAGGAAGAACCGGTAACCCTGCGAGTCCGGGAACAGCCGCAGGAAGTTCTCTTCCGAGATGATCAGTTCGCCCTGAAACACGCTGTCCTGAAGCGCCGCCACGATCCGGTAGCGGACTCCGGCCAGCTCGAACTCCTCGCCCAGTTTCCGATGCAGCGCATAGTCAAGCGAATTGGCGTCGGCGATGGCCGGGATTGCGCCGCCCGCTAGCTTCGATTCCAGCAGCAGCCACGGATTCGCTGCGTGCCCCTCCGCGCCCTGGAAGGCAAAGCGGGCGTCGCGCAGAAAGGCCGGGGGAGGTGCCAGTATGCGCGGGTTGCGCGGTTGGTAGAGATTCAGACAACTGGCGTCGTCCCCCGGACGCACGCGGAAAGGAATGAACCGGACGCCTTCGAGCGGCGAAAGATTCAGCGCCGCGCGTCCCGCCTCCGTGTTCGGATCGTGAATGAGCGGCAACTCGGCATTCGCCAGCAGCGCGTACCCACCCGTGCCAGCCAAAGAACCATCGCGCCGAAACGCATCGAGCGAAGCAATCACAAAGGTCGCCGAGGCGATCAGGGCAATGCATAGGACGCTGCGGCCAGGCCGGTATTGAACGCTGCGCAGGCCCAGCGCGACTGGCCCGCCAATAGCGCGCAATCCGCGCGCGTGCAGCCACACCGATTGGAACAGCAGAGCGGCGACGAGCAGCAGCGTGCCCGCGCCGAAAAAACCGGCGGCCTGGTCTAATCTGCCGTAATGCGCCGCGACCACCAGCGCCGCAGCGAGAATAACGGCGACCGTCCCCACCATCCATCGCCAGCGCAGCGGCCCGCTCTTCCGCTCACCCGCGAGCAAGCCCCGCGGCGTAACCGGCTGCATGCCGCGCAGCGTCCAGGCCACCGAACCGAGCCCTGTGATCATCCCGGCAGCGGCGCCAAGGGCTAGCGACGGAACGGAGGCGTGCAGAGAGAGCAGCCGCGTCCCCACTGCGTCGAACCACCACGAGCGCAGACCCAGCAGGATGAGCGCTCCGTACGCGAGCGCTGCGCCGACGCCCATCACGCCACCGGCCACCGCCAGCACGGCGCCTTCCAACAGGAATATGCGGCGGATCTTCGCTGCCGAAAACCCGAGCGCACGCAGCACGCCGATTTCGCGCGTACGCTGTTCGATGCCGAGCTTGAAGAACAGTCCCGTCAGCAGCAGGGCCGAGACCATCAGGAAGAAGCTGAAGTAAACGAAGTACTCGCCAAAGTCCGTCGCGCCGTGCGCCGCTTGCAGGCTCTGGACTCTCACGGGAATCGCCGCAAGGCCGGCTTGTGCCGGGTCGAGTGCGGTGCGCAGCGCCTCGGCATAGGCCGCGGACGGCGGGAAAATGCGGATGGAGGTCAGGCTGCCGAAGCGCGTCCCCCAAAGCGCGCGCCCCCGCGCGAGGCGCACAAAAGCTTTCGGCGCGGTGCGGTATCGATCCCAATACTGCTCGTCGGCCGGCTGTATGCGGGACATGTCGAGCGGGAACGGCGGGTCCCAATCGCGGAGGCTTCTGGAACCGGTGATGCCGGGATAGTCGGGCGCGAAGTCCGGGTCGGCGGCCTCTCCAGTTAGTGGCACGATCCGCTCCACGCGGAATTGGGCCGTCTCCGTGTGCAGGCGCGCGTCGGAGCGCCAGACATAATATTCGAGCGTCGCCCGATCACCCACTTTCGCTCCCAGTTCACGAGCCGCCCAGTCATTCAGCGCGATTCCATCCTGGCTGGCGGGAGCCAACCCGGAGTCGAGCGCGGTCACCACCGAATAGGGAATCTCGCGTTTCCCAAAGCGGATGGAATTAGCCAGATATGTCAGAACTGACTGTGTGTGCAGACCGAGCGATTTTGCAGTGGAGAATGCCGCCGCGGCTACCGCGTCGCCGATCACAGCGCTGTCGCTTTCGAGCGAAAGGCAGCCGGGTTTTTCGAGTGTGCGCAGCCGCAGGCCCACGTCGGCCAAGGTGTAGCGCTCCTGCAGGCGCTGCTCCAGCGGGGCCGCGCCCGAGGCTCGCCCCACCAATATCGTATTGACCTTTCCCGGCTGATTCAGGTCCCGTTGCAGGCGCTCGAGCGGTACGTACGCCGCACGGACGTCACCTTGTTGCGTCCGCAGCGAGAACTCCCGGGAGTGGTCGCCGGCCTGCCCGACAGTCAACCGGATGGTTCTGCCTGCATCGTCCTTACGGCCATGCAGCGACTCGAGTGGAATCGCCGAAGGCTTCGCAACACGCAGCAGAATTTCGTCCCCCGCCTTGGCTCCCAGTTCTCGCGCCAGGGCCGCGGAGAGCGAAACCTCACGGCCGTGCGGCGCATCGCCGGGCTGGCCTTGAAATTTCCCGAAGCGCTCGTCCACGCCGTATACCTGCACGCCCGCGGCCCGCTTGCCGCTTGACGCGTGCTCCACAACTCCGTCCATGACGATGATCGGTGTGGCGGGTTGGAAGCCGCCGACGAGTTCCTCGCGGAAGAAGCCGGCGCGCGTGATGATGGAATCGGTATTGCCGAGCCGCTCCAGCACCAGGTCGCGCAAGGAAGCACGCACCGATTCGCCCACCAGGGCCGCGCCGCCGAGCACACCCGTCGCCGTGGCCACGCCGAGCAGCACCGCCAGGTTCGTCCGCCAGTACCACGCGAGATTACGCGCCAGCAGGGTGTAGATTCGCATGACGCAGTTCGTATCGCTTCGGAAAGCGCGCGGCCAGCGCGGGGTTGTGAGTCACTACGATCAGGATGGTCTCGTTCCGCCGGGATAGTTCCAGCAGAAGTCTCGACACCATTTCCGCCGAAGCTTCATCGAGGTTGCCGGTCGGCTCGTCGCAGAGCAACAGGCGCGGCTGCCGGATGAGGGCTCGCGCCAGCGCGACGCGTTGCTTCTCGCCACCCGAAAGCTCCGCCGGACGGTGATCCAGCCGGTCCTCCAATCCCACTTGTCGAAGCAGTTCCCGGGCGCGCGCCGGATAATCGGCTTGATCGTTCCCGACCAACGCCGGCACCAGAACGTTTTCCAGAACCGAGCACTGCGGCAGCAGGCAGTGGTCCTGGAAAACAAAACCGACGGACTGATTTCGAAATGCCGCCAGGGCCTTTTCCGAAGTGGCGTATGGGTTGAAGCCGTCCAACGTAACCGTGCCGGTTGTGGGCGGTTCCAACCCTCCGGCGATGTACAGCAACGTGCTCTTGCCCGATCCCGATGGACCCATGATGGCCGCCGCCTCGCCGCGGTTGAAGGAGAGCGACGCCCCAGCGAGCACGGTCAGCGGTCCGCGCGGCGTCGGATATTGTTTGCCGACGTTCGAGATTTCAAGCATGGGTGTGTGTCGTGGCGATGGCCTGGTATGCTTCGAGCGCCCGCGCCGCCATTTGCGATGCGGTGAAATGGGCGCGAACGCCCTGCGCGCCCCGGCGTCCCAATTCCGCGGCCAACTCGGGGTTTTTCCATAAACCGTAGATGCCGTCCGCCAGGCTTGCCGCACTGTCGGGCTCCACCAGGACTCCGCCTCCCGTTCTCTCCAGGATCTCGGGAAACGCTCCCGTTCGGGGCTGCACCACGGGAACGCCGCTGGCCATCGCCTCCAGGAGGGAGATTCCCTTCGGCTCACCGTAGGTGCTGGGGACGCTGAGGACATTGAGGCTGCGCAGAAACCCGATCTTCTGCGCCCGGTCGAGCTCGCCCGAAAAGTGGAATTCGTGCGCCAGGCCCGCCGCCTTCATCCGCCGTTCGATGCCGCGCAGGTAGCCTCGATGCTCCGGCGCCAGGTAGCCGGCCACCGCCAGCGCCGAGCCGCCGAAATCGCTCTCGCGCCGCAGCCGCAAATAGCTCTCGGCCAGCATGTGGAGCCCCTTCTCCGGCGCGATCCGCGCCAGGAAGCCGACCCGAAACGGTGCGCCGGGAACACGCGCTGGCGGCCCATACACCTCCGGGTCGATTCCGAGCGGAACCACCCGCATCCGGTGGTCGGGAATGCCCAGTTCACGCCGCCAGTAGTCCGCGCAGAATTCGCTGACAGCCACAAAGCCGTCCACATCCGCAATCTTGGCGCGGATGAGTTCCAGCGCCTGCGTTCGATACGGTTCGCTTAACTGGGCGAGGAAGAGATCTTCGCCCTGCAACGTGCAGCATACCGGCCGGTGCAACGCTTCGCGGATGGGCCGCGCCAATCCGATCAGCAGAGAATTGGGCAGGGTCACGATATCGGGCGGTTCTTCACTTCGAAGCCAGGCGGTCAATTGACGAATTTCCTTGAGCTGATAGCCTTCCTCCCCGCGCAGCATGGAAACCGTCATGGCGCCCAGCCGGTGCGGGTCGACCCGGATCGAGGTTCGGGATGCCAACTTCAGCATCCAGAGCGCACCCCACAACCGGTCCAGCAGTTTGTGCGTCTTCCGGAAGTATGCCGCCTCCTGGTCCAGGCAAACGCAGATCCCGTTCAGGAAAACCTTCGGCTCGCTGACGTTCGCCTCGTCCGTGCGCGTGGGTGTATAGAGCGGGAGCAGAGTGATGCTGTGGCCCTGCCTCTTGAGTTCCGCCGCGAGCGAATTGTCGCGGAGGCAACTGCCGCAATACATTCGGGCAGCGCCGGCTGTGAACGCGAGGATTCTCATATACCTTCCGCGGTGGGCAGCGCACTTTCTCCTAAGTCTAGTACGAGTACGCCTCCTCCCGAGTTCGCGGCAGCATGTGTCAAGGGGTCCGTGTGCTCCGTCCATCGCCCCAGGCAAGTGTGCCTGGGCCGAGAGCTTCGAAAAACGGAGAAAACGAGGTGAAACTTCCAGTCCATCCGCACCGTCTAAAACGCCCAAGGAGGTTTGTGCCCGTGAAGCCGGAAAGCGTCTCGTCCGTTCCGGTGCCATTCACACGCAAACGGGATTTCCCGGGAAGTGCCGGCCCTCTCCCGGCGATCACGCAGGTGCAGAACAATTGGACCAACCAGAACTCCCTCGGCGTGATCGACCGGGCGCCGGGCTTCCAGTTGACCTGGACCGGGGGCGACGCCGGCGAGCACGGGGGAGTTCACCGTTCCGTCGTCGGTGTTACAGACTCTGCCGGCCGGTGCGGGGACGTTGACGGTTGAGAATCAGAGCGCCCCGCAGCCGTTATCGGTCAGCGACCTGGACATCGGCTTCGCTTTCGCAGGCGCGGTGTTCACGATTAACGCCGCCTACAACTGACCCGAAGGGTCCTCACGGAATCTCCACTACACCGTTGGCGGCGGCCATTTGCCGGCCTTCGGTGTCGAAAGGGCCACGCGGGCGGCGGCGCGGTATTATGAAGAATCGTCCCATGACGGCTCCCAGTCTTGCCGAGGCCGACGAAGTCACGCTGGTCGCGCAATCGCGCGAAGGCGATGGACGTGCGTTTGGCGAACTGGTGCGGCGTTACGAGAGCAAAATCTTCCGCCTGGCCCAACACGTAACGCAAAACCGCGAGGACGCAGAAGACGTGCTCCAGGAGACGTTTCTGAAGGCCTACGAACACCTCGACCAGTTCCAGGGAGCCGCGAGATTCTACACCTGGATCGTCCGCATCGCGGTGAACCAGGCGCTGATGAAGCTCCGGCGGCGGCGGACCGACAGATCGGTCTCGCTCGATGAAGCGATTGACACGGGAGAGGACACGATTGTTCGCGAGGTCGCGGCATGGGACGAGAATCCGGAGCAGAGGTTCTCACGGGAGGAGTTTGGCCAGATTCTGGATGAGGCCATCCAGGGTCTGGAGCCTCCGTACCGCTCCGTCTTCATGCTGCGGGACATCGACGAACTTTCGACGGAGGAAACTGCGGATGCTCTGGGCCTGTCCATTCCCGCAGTGAAGAGCAGATTGCTGCGGGCCCGCCTGCAGTTGCGCGAAAAACTGACGCGCCACTTCAAACGCAAGGGGGACGACGCGTTTGCTTACCTGTAAAGACTTCCTGAATGAGTTGAGCGACTACATGGACGAGAGCCTTGACGCGGACGTCCGCGCCAAGTTGGAAAGTCACATCGCCGAATGCCCTAATTGCTGGGTGATTGCGGATACCACTCGCAAGACGATCCAGATTTATAAGGGCATGGATCCCTACCCGGTACCGGCCGACGTTCAGTCGCGGCTGATGCAGGCCTTGGAACGGAAGATGGCGGCCAGGCAAAAGGAGTAACGCCTGCCGCTGGGCGCCGGTCCGTCATTCGCGCCGGCGAACGTCTCATCGGCCCGTGGCGATACCAGAGTGCCCAAGCCGGCAACGTAAATCGCGATTGTGGATCCATCCGGCAGCGGCTACGACCACCGGGCCGCCGCGATGTGGCACACTGTATGTTTCATGATTCCACTGCGTGCGTCCGCAGGTGCGGATCTGTCTCCCGAGGCCGCGGAGGTCGTCCGCCTGATCGCCAAGGGCAACTCCAAGTCCGCGGTCGAGGCGGCCAAGCTGCTATATAAGCGTTTGGGCACGCCGGCCAGCGAAGAACTCCTGGTGGATGCCTATGCCGCCAGGGTCCGCGCGATGCTCGAACACCGCATGACCGCAGAGGCCGAAGCCCTGGTGCGGCTGGTGCGGGAGCGGCATCCGGCGTGTGCGTCGCGGCTCGAGGGTCTGCGCGATGAGCGCATCGGCGCCGGTTCGGGACTGGACGAACTGGTACGGCCCTTGTCGGACCCGGCCGCTGCGGCGGAGGTGCGCGCCTCCATCGAACGGACTCTCCGTTGCAGCCTCGCCGATCCGGCAGCCTTGGCGGCATGCGCCGCGCTGGCCGCCGAACATCCGCTGCGGCGCGCCGCCGATGCGGTCGCGCGGGTATTCGCCGCGGTTACCAGCGGTCCGGTGGACGATGCCGCGCTTTCGTTGCCCGAGGTTTCGCGCCGCAGCCCGCTGGCGCCCTGGAAGTTCCTCGTGCGAGCCATAGCCAGTTACTACCGCCACGAAGACGCCGCCTGCGCGGAGCACCTTCGCGCCATCGATCCCGAGTCGGCGCCAGCGCGCCTGGTCCCCGTCCTGGAAGTCCTGCTGGTGCCCGGAGACTCGAAAAAACTCAAGCCGGCCGCGGCCGCCCTGGTCGCTCAGGCCGGCGGCACCTTCGAGGCGTTGCGGCGAGCCCTGCAAGGAATCGATGCGGCGTTCGAAGAGGACGTGCCCAAGCTCATCGTGGGAGCCGTCCGTACCGCGGCGCCGCTGGTACAGCGGCAATGCCCCGCCATCCTGGCCGAGTTCCGCCGCCGGATCGCGATAATGGGGATGCTGCAGGACATTTCGCCCTCGCAGGTCAACACCGCCTTGGGAGCGATGCCCGCAGGCGACGCCCGTTTTCTGATGTTGCAGGCGCGAGCGCTGGAGATGTCCGGCGTCCCCCCGCTGTTCGCGAGCAACGTGTGGGAGCTGTTCCGTCACGCGGCGATTAAGGAAGGGTGGTTCCCGGCGCGCGGGCCGGAAGCGGCCGTGCTGTATCTTCATATGGCGGAACTGGCTGCCAAGATCGACCCCGGCGATCTTTCGCGCGAGCATCACGATGCCGCCCAGGCGATGCACCGCGAGGTGGTTGAGGGTTTCGAGACCGGCGAGCCGCCGCTCGACCACCTGCACGCGGAACCGTTGTTCGAGCGGGCCGCCGCCATGGACCCATGCGCGCAAGTCTTCGAGCGCTGGACCCGTTGGGCGACTCAAAGCGGCCAGCCCGCCTCCGCCCAGGCCGCCGCCGAAGCGTGGCGCACGGCGATTCCCACCGACCCGCGTCCGCTGCTGCACCTGATGCGGATGTCCGAGGAACGCAGCGCGTTGAAGAAAGCCCTCGGATATCTGCGCCAAGCCGAAGAACTCGATGGGGTGAACGCGGAGGTCCGGCGCGCGCGTTTGCGCCTGCTGATTCTCGGCGCGGTCCGCCATCTGAAGCAGCGCAAGCCGCATTTGGCCGAGCCGGAACTGGCCGAACTGGAGAGTTTGCCCCAGGCGCGCGAAAACGACCGGCTGGCATTCGTGGCCGCTCTGCGGTATGTCGCCGCGTTTCTGGCGGGTGACGACAAGGCCGCCCCGGCGGCATTTGAGAAGGCGGGTCAAATCCTGGGACACCCGTTAGCGGCTAGGCTGGCCCTGGCCGCGGCTGGAAACCTATGCGAAATTCAGATTGGTATCCGGCACGAGGATGCCCGGGAAGGTTGGATACAGGCCATCCCGCGGGTCTGCGAGATGGGCTGGGATCTCGGCTTCACCATCCGCCCACCGGAAGAATCGAAGCAGGCCATCTTGCGGGAATTGCGCACCGCCGGTACGGCGGCGCTCGAACGTTTCGGCCGCACCCTCATCCGCCTGGGATGGAAGGATGTGGCCTTCGCGGTGTCGTCGGCCGGTCTGGCGGCGGGCAAGGGCGCCGAAGGCCGCTTCCTGCTGCTGCGCGCGATGTCGTACTCCGAAGGGGCCCATCGGCGCCAGGAAGACTGCCTGTGCGCGGCTCTGGCGCTGGCGCGGCTCGGCGGAGACTCGGGGTTGGCCGCGGAAGCGGCCGAGCAGTGGCGGGAAGTAAGCCTGGACACTTGCTGGGGCGCCGATCCACCGGCGATGAGCCAGCGGCAAGTGCAAGCCGTGCTGAAACGCGAACGGGCGGCGAAGAGGCTGCCGGACAAGCGCGACGACCCATTTGGGGACGCGTTCGATTCGCCCTTCGATTTCGACCTGCCTTTTCCACGGCGGCGCCGCGGCCGGCGGGCCCGCCCCGACGACGGCGAGGAGATGTTGTTCTAGGAAACGCTATGGCTGCAATCGATCCGTACCAGGTGCTCGGCATCGAGCCGGAAGCCTCCGACGAAGATATTCGCGCCGCCTACCTGCGGAAAATTCGCGAGCATCCGCCGGAGCGCGACGCGGAAGCGTTCGAACGAGTGCGCGACGCCTACGCGGAGTTGCGCGATCCGCGGGAGCGCACACGGCGGCGGCTGTTTGGAGAGAATCCCCTGCAGCCCCTGACCAACCTGCTGGATGGGCGCACGCCGCTGCGCGGGTTCACCGGCCCTAAGGCCTGGCTGGCGGCGCTTCACGAAAAATGAGTCAACCCGATCGCGAATCGATTCTGCGCCGCTTCACCGCCTGGCTGGACGAAGCGCTGGCGCGCGAAGACGCGCCGGCAGGCATCCCGGCCGAACTGCTGGACGCGCCGGCGGTTCCGCCGGAGGGAGACCTGTATGCAGTCGAAGCCGCGCTAACCGCGCTGGCGCAGGAGGTGAAACTGCAAGGGCGCAGTTTCAAACAGCTCGGCGAAACCCTGGCGCCCATTGCGGAGATGGCGCCGGCGCTGGCGGCGGCCATCGGCGAGGCTCGCCTGGAGGCGCGCCGCGAAGTGCTGGACGTGCTGCTGGATCTGCGCGACCGTTTGCTCCGCGGCGAAGAGACGGCGCGCTCCACCGCCTCCGCCATGGCCGCACCCAGGCCTTGGTGGCAGCGCCGCGAAAGCCCGCGGGCCGCCGAAGCGGTGGGGGCGCTCCGTGAGGGTTACCGGCTGACCCTCGCCCGCCTGGACGAGGCGCTCACCACGTTCGGCGTGAGCGAAATCGACTGCCGCGACCGTCCCTTCGACGCCGGCGAAATGCACGCCATCGGAATCGAGGAGACCGACCAGGCCGCCGAAGGGACGGTGGTGGCCGTCCTCCGGCGCGGCTACGAATGGAATGGAGCGGTCTACCGGCCGGCCGAGGTGCGGGTGGCGCGCAGGCCGGAGAAGGTGAAGGAGTAATCCAATGGCTGATACGGAACTGGTGGTTGGAATCGATCTCGGCACAACCAACTCGGAGATCGCGGCGTTCGTCGATGGGAAGGTGCGGGTGCTCGGCCCTGAGCCGGGGATGCTGCCTTCGTGCGTCGGCATTACCCCGGCGGGAGACCTGCTGGTGGGCCAGGAAGCGCGGCGCCAGCAGCTGCTCTACCCGGAGCGCACGGTCCGCAGCATCAAGCGCAAGATGGGAACGGCGGAAACGGTGTCTCTGGGCGATCGCAAATTCACTCCGCAGGAGATCTCCGCCTTCATTCTGCGCGAACTCGCCGCTTGGGCGCGCCGGGATCTCGGCCGTCCGGTGGAAAAAGCCGTCATCACCGTCCCGGCGTACTTCTCCGACGCGCAACGCAACGCCACCCGCGAGGCCGGTGCGCTGGCCGGACTGGAAGTGGTGCGCATTCTGAACGAGCCCACCGCCGCCAGCCTGGCTCACGGTTTCGGCGACGGCCGCCGCCGCACCGTGATGGTCTACGACCTCGGCGGGGGCACCTTCGACGTCTCCATCGTCACCATCGAGGGCGAGGTCACCGAGGTGCTTTCGAGCCACGGCAATAACCATCTCGGCGGCGACGATTTCAACGATCTGCTCTACGCCACCCTGGCCGGCGATTTCGAGAAGCGCCACGGGCTTTCCCTCAAGGACGAGCCAACCGCCCGCACCCGGCTGTGGTGGGCCGCCGAAGAAGCCAAGAAGAAGCTGAGCTACGAACCGTACGCGCATGTGCGCGAGGAAAACCTGGTGCTGCGCGACGGCACGCCGCTGCACCTGGACGCCGAGATTTCGCGCAAGGACTACGAGTGGACGATTCGCCCGCTGCTGGACTCCACGCTCGACAGCGTTTCCAAAGCGCTCGAGGATGCCCGGCTGACCGTGCGCGAGATCGACTCGGTGGTGCTGGTCGGCGGATCCACGCGCACGCCGCTGGTGGTGCGCCTCCTCCAGGAGCGGACCGGGCTGGAGCCTTTGCAGGACGTGCACCCGGACCTGTGCGTCGCTCTGGGCGCCGGCGTGCTGGCCTCGCGGCTGGGCGGCCACGACGTCGATCGGGTGCTGGTAGACGTCTCGCCGTACTCGTTCGGTCCATCCTACCTGGGCACGCGCGGGGGCTTTCCGTATCCGCATTGCTACCACCCCATCATTCATCGCAACACGCCGCTTCCGGTCACCCGCACGGACAGTTACTACACGGCCCACTCCGGGCAAACCATGGTGGAAATCGAAATCTTCCAAGGCGACGACGAAGATGCGCTCAAGAACATTCCGGTCGGCCGGTTCGACATCGACGGACTGCGCACCGGGGATATACCTGCCGAAGTGCTCTGCCGCATGAACCTGGATTTGGACGGCATTCTGCACGTGACGGCGATCGAGAAGGAAACCGGCAAGAGCAAGCACATTACCATCCGCAACGCGTTCGCCGCCAATAGCGCGGAGGAAATCGCCAGTGCGCGCAAACGGCTGGAAGACCTCTGGGCGGCACGGGAAATGGACTTTGACGACGAGGCGGCGGAAGACGACGGTCTCGATGAGGTCGAGACAGAGGCCGTCACGGCTATCTCCGCACCGCTGGAATTGCCGGGCCGCGTCGAGGCCGAACGGCTGCTGGAACGCTCGCGGGCCATCCTGGGGCGGATTCACGCCGACGATGTCGAGGAAGCGGTGGCGCTCAATGAGCGGATCGAAACCGCGCTGGCGGAGGGTGACGCCGGCGAGTTAGCCCAGGCAGTGACGGCGCTGCGCGAGTTGCTCTTCTTCCTGGAGGCGCAGTGAGCGGTTGTCCGGTCTGCCGGGCGGGATTCCGCGGCACCGCCGTGTGTCCCCGCTGCGGCGCCGACCTCGCCCGCGTGATGTCCCTGGCGGTGCGTGCCTGGCGCTCGCGCGAGTCGGCGCGCGACGCTTTGGCGGCGGAGGCTTGGGCATCCGCGCGCGAGCTGGCCAGCCAGGCACAGCGTTTGCACGACACCCCCGCCGGACGATCCCTGCTGGCCGTCGCATTGTGTGCGAAGTGCCCATGACGTTTTCCGGTGGCGCCGGCTGTCCAGCCGGCTGAGCCGAGACAGAGTATAAGGTGAAGTGCGGGATCGGCGAAGCGGTAGCGAGCGTTATGCGCGGCCTTCGGGTGCCGTGCTTAGAGCTGAATATTACCAGGTCCTCCGCCAACAATATTAATTCCCATTCCCATGTTGGGCGGCGCGATTTCCAGGAAGGGAACTCTCAGGAACTTGGCCACTTGAGCTGCGATGGCGGTTTCCGCGCCTTGGCCGCCCATCAGAACCGCCGGGCCAACCGACACGCTGGAAGAGGTTTCTTGGTGATCCAGCGCCAATTCACGCCCATCTTTGAAGACAATGACCGACTGCGCGACAAGCACTGGTTGCGGCATGGAAGCACCCTGATTCCCGGTCGCAGTGTTTTCCACGCGCCATTGCTTTCGGGTCTCGATGCGAAAAATGTCGGCAATCGCATACGTCGAATTCTGCCTTCCGACCAACCGCTTCTTTTGATAAGAAACTTGGCCACTCGCCTTATTGGCAGCCACGGTGATCGAAGAAGCGAAAAGGATCGTGCCGAATCCGATGACGACAAGAGCCAGGGCAACCCAAATAACAATCGGATTGGATTGACGGAGGTAATATCCGGCGAGCACTCCGGCAGTGACAAGAACGACACCGACAACGATGCCCGAAGCGCCGCCTTCTCTGAGCACCAACTCGTCTGACGACTGGCTAATGATTTTCATCTTACCGTCTCGCTCGTTCAGCCTACATCGGTTGTCCATTCAACCGGCGTATCGTCCCCGGATGATATCATGATCACGCTCGGCCGACATGTCTCAACCGTCAGCGAGAATTTCCCCGATCGGCTACCAGAAGTATTGGCGGACGACCCTCGGCGAACTTGGCGCGCCTGAGATCACCTTCACGTGCAGGACGAGTTGCAGGTTCTTTTTCTGCCAGTCAGGCGGAGCCCCGCGCAGCGCTTCGGCCATCAGATCGGGATTGGTGACCAGGTCGGCGGCGGCGTCGGTGCCGTATTGGGTGATGCCGGCCAGCTCCACCAGCATTGCGTGCGTATCGGGATGGAAGACGCGCGAGACAATGGCGTAATCTTCCGTGGTATGGCGGTCGCGCGGGAGCGCCGGGAGCACCCACTCCGTGGCTTTGCCATCGTCGGTGATTCCGGCCGGGCGGCGGAAGCCGTCGACGAAAAAACGCATCTGATTGCTGATCTGCTTCCACCGCGTGTACGAGAACCCTACCAGGATGGCGGGGCCGGAACGGAGGTCGGCGAAGGAAACGTCGTTGCCGAGCTTGACACGATAGGGACGGCCGAGCCGGGTGAGCATCGCGGTGAGGCGGGAGGTGGCGATGAGGTCGCCGCCGCCCACGAACTGGTCGGTCAGGAGCGTGAAGTCTCCGACGCGCGATGGCGGCGTGATAGACGGGTCGATATCGACACCATACACGGGCACGTAGGCGGCGCACAATTGCAGGGGCGACGATCCGTTCAGGACGGGCGCCCAGAACTGATTGAGCGGCGTGACCGCGGGGCGCGTCAAGACCCAGACCAGAGCGGCGACGGCGGCCAGGACTATCGCAGCGAGGGCGGTGCGGCGGGGAGTCACAGCGGGTTGGCGCCGGGGAGCCGCCGCCGGAAGCGGCGTGGCGGCCGGCGTCGCGTCGGGACTGGGCCCGGGTGGAGGAGATGGTGGGCCGCTGGCCAGGTGGAACTCGGGGATGTAGGTGCCGGAGGGCAATTCGATGCGTACCGGGTTACGAGATCCCTGATCGGAATAATAGAGACCCAGCCGTTTGCGAACCTCGCCGGCTTTGACGCGGACGGTGGCATCGTCGCTGGGATCGTAGCTGGTGGGCCGGCCGAAAACCTCGATGCCGATCGTGCGCTCCTTGAGCATGTCGCCATGGCCCTGCAGCGTGTTTTCGACCACGTAGCGCAGGAAGTCCTGGCTGCGCTTGCTGGCACGGAATTCGTGACAGGCGAGGACGCGGCTCAATTCCTCGCGGACCTGCTCCTCGGTCACAGACGCGGCCTGCCCCGCGTCCGGCGCCGACCTTGAAGAAACCCCCGGAGAATGTCCCTGCGACATGGGCCCACTCGATTGCTGGTCCGATTCTACCAGATCCAATGCGCCGGATACGCTGAAAATATTACTGTTCGGTTGTGGTAACGAACGGGTCGCAACAGCTTCGCAACCGTTCGGTACTGGACATCAGTCCCCCAACGGCTCAGATTGAAACTTGAGCACCATGTCAAAGATGCTGGAAGAGACACGCCAGCAGCCGGAAGCGCTGTCGAACACGTTGGAGGACGGTGCCATCCGGTTGCGCGAACTGCGCCACCACCTGGAAGCCAACCGGCCGCGGCTGGTGATTCTGGTGGCACGCGGCACCTCGGACAACGCGGCACAGTTCGGCCGGTATCTGATCGAGATCACCACCCGCATCCCCGTCTCGCTGGCGGCACCGTCGGTACTGACCCTGTATGCCTGTCCGCTGGATTTGCACGACGTGCTGGTGGTGGGGATTTCGCAATCGGGCGAATCGACCGACACGAACGCGGTGCTGGCCGACGCGCGCAGCCGGGGCGCGACCACTTTGGGTATCACCAACGAACCCAACAGCACGATGGCCGAGATCTCGCAGTACACGCTGCTGGCGCGAGCCGGCACGGAAGAGAGCGTGGCCGCAACCAAAACGTATACGTGCCAACTCCTGGCGCTGTACCTGGTGGCGTATGCGCTGGGCGGCGAGGTATCGTTCGACGCGCTGCGCCAGTTGCCGCAGTGGATGGAAGACGTGCTGGAGATCGAGGAACGCGTGGGTGAGATCGCCGAGCGTTACATGTACATGACGCGGGCGGTGACGGTGGGCCGCGGCTTGAACTACGCCAACGCGCTCGAGTTCGGCTTGAAGCTGATGGAGACGTGCTACGTGGTGACCGAGCGGCTTTCATCGGCGGACCTGATGCACGGGCCGATCGCCCTGGTGGAGCACGCGTTTCCGGTCTTCGTGTTCGCTCCGGCGGGAGTCACGTGGCAGTCCATTTCCGCGGTGGTGGATATGCTGGAGGAAGTGAAGGCCGAGACGCTGGTGATCACCGACGAGAGCAACAGCGAGGCCTGCGCCAAGCCTGCGCGGTTGATCCGGCTTCCGCATCCAACCGGCAATTGGGGTGGCCCGCAGGATTTGTACACGCCCATTCCGTACATCGTGCCGGCGCAATTGTTCGCGGCGCAATTGGCGGAGATCAAGGGGCTGAACCCGGATCGGCCGAGGATGCTGCACAAGATCACGCGGACGATGTAGGCCCTGCGCGGGGGCGGCCAAGCAAAGTCGGCGCAGAAGCCCTTGCACCTGGATCTAGCGATCGGTCCTTTACGACTTCGACAATGCTGGAAGCGTCGCCGCCGCCACTGCCTGGCCGAGGCGTTTCTCCTTTTCCCCGGGCACGTGCAACCGGAAACTCTCCTCCACTTCGGGGAATTCCCGCTGCAAGACCCGGCGCGCGGTCGAGAGGATGACGCCGCCTCCCTCTCCTGTCATCACCCGGCCCAGCACCAGCACGTGGCGAAGCTCATAGAATCCGGCGTACTGCGCGATCGCATAGCCCAGATACACGCCGATGGACTCGAAGATTCGCCGGGCGCGCTGGTCGCCGGCGGCCATCAGTTCCTGCGTCGTGGCCAGCTTTTCGGCCAGCGGCATACCGGGATCGAGCGCGATGCCCGCGGCCGGTAGAAGCCGGTTGACGGCCTGTTGCGAGAAGTATTGCGAACCCACGCCGCCGTCTCGCGACCACTCGTCCAGCGGAGCGTTCTGCCGGTAGTCGACCGGTGCGAACGCCAGCTCGTTCAGCCAGTCCGTGATGTTGCCCTGCGGATTGACGTACCCGGCGGCCTGGCTGGTGCCCATCGAAATGCCCAGGACGGCCGTGTCTCCCAGCGCCATCGAAGCCGCCAGCGCCGTCACCTCGCCGTCATTCGCCACCACGAATGGTACTCCATTCCAGGCCCGCTGGAGCTCGAAAAAGATGCGCCGTACCCGCCGGTCGAACAGGTCGGGAGGCACGCCGCGAAACAGCGATGCCACGCGGACCTCGTTGTCCACGTAAATGCCCGCCGCGCTGCCGCCGATGGCGTCGACACGCGGCAGCTTGGCCGCCGCCCGCCGGAGAGAGTCGTCGATCCCGGCAAAGTGATAGGCGGGATCGGCCTGGAAATAGGGATTCCAGACGACCTCTTCGGTGTGCACCACTTCACCGTCCATCACGGCTGCGCACTTGCGGTCGCTGCCGCCCAGGTCGAACCCGATGCGGCAGCCGTCCTGGTGGCGTCCGAGCGCAAGCCCGATCTCCTTCGGCTCGGGAGCCCGTGCATAGGACACACTCTCGATCGCCATCGGCCGCCCGTACACGCGACTGCCCATGAAATCGAAGTCGAACGCGCGAGGGCCGGTCGCGGAATAGACCCGCTGCATGTGAGCCGCCACGCCGGGATCGCCGGCGATGGTCACCCTCCACCCGCCCCTCTGCCACAGCAGGAACTTCACCAGGCGCTCAACGTAGAATTCATTCGCCGGATCCGCGCCGGCGAAGATCTCGGTATGGAAGACGGAACGCGAGCCATCCTGCCGCTCGAGAGCAATGGCGAGCTTGCGGGCGCATCCGCTCGCGCGCACGGCAGCCTGAAAATCGCGGTTCCACAGCGAGGCGGGAACGAATCCGGGATCAAGCGGCGGCTTCTCTTGCATCAGTCACCATGTTGGAACGCCGGCGGAACGCGAGTCCAGTTCACAACGGTTGTCGCGCCGTTACAGTATGTTCGTCACCAGGCGAACGATCGAGCCATCAGTGGCTCAAATCCTCCTCGACTTTCAGGAACCGATCGGCAGCCACGTCCTTGAGGGTCTGGACCCCGCCTCGCGGCCACCGGATCTCGATTGAGGCGATCCGCTTCTCGTCTGCCAGCCCGAAGTGCACTCGCTTGTCGCTCGAAGACATGAACCCCGTGCTGACGGATACGTGATTGTAGAGCACGCGGCCCGAAGCGGTGGTTAGCTTCACCTTCGCGCCAATGGCGTCGCGGTTGCTGTAACGGCCCACCAGCGCGAGCGTCAGCCAGTGATTGCCGTTGCCGCCCGAGTTGAGCAGGATGCGGGGCCGCTCCATGAGCGAGGTCACCACCAGATCCTCGAAGCCGTCGTTGTTGAGGTCGCCGATCGCCGATCCGCGCTGGTAGCCGACACGCAGGAAGCCGGCGCCCATCTGGCCCGACACGTCCACGAACTGCTTCCCGCCCAGATTGCGAAACATGGTGTCGTGCTGGCGCGCGTTCGGCTTCACGTTGTCGATGTCGCCGTTGGCGGAGTACAAGTCCTTCCAGCCGTCGTTATCGTAGTCGATGAAAGCCGTGCTCCAGCCGGAGAGCGGTTGGCTGAGCTGCTGCAACTGAACCTGCTCGGGGACGTAGCGAAAGAAGTCGCCGCCGTTGCGGAAGAGTTGCCAGATCTGCCCCATCAGGTTATTCGTGAAGATGTCCACGCGGCCGTCGTTGTCGTAGTCTTTGGCGTCGCTGCCCATGGAGGAGACCGCTTTGGCATCGTCGTTGTAGGCGACGCCGAGCGGCAGGCCCTGGTCCTCGAAGGTGCCGTTTCCCTTGTTCATGAAAAGCGAGTTCGGCTCGGTGTCGTTGGCGATGAAGACGTCCTGATAGCCGTCGTCGTTGAAGTCGGCGATGGAGATTCCCATTCCCTTGCCCGGCGCGGCGGCGAAGCCGGACTTCTCGGTCACGTCCTCGAACCGGCCATGGCCCAGGTTGTGATACAGCCGATGCGCGGCACGCGGGTAAAACGTCGGACTGCAATAATACTCCACGCCGGCGACGGCGCAGCGCCGGTCGGTTTGGGGAGTCCAGGTGGTGTAATTGGCCACCACCAGGTCCAGCAGGCCGTCGTTGTCGTAGTCGAACCAGGCCGCGCCGACGCTCAGGACACCCGGAGGCTTCCCGCCGATGCCCGATTGTTCCGTGACATCGGTGAAGGTTCCGTCGCCGTTGTTGTGATACAGGGTGTTCCGGCCGGCGCCGCAAATGAAGATGTCCTCGAAGCCGTCATTATCGTAATCGCCCACGGCGACGCCCAGATTGTAGCCGAGGCGTTCGCCGAGCAGGCCGGCTTTCCCGGTCACATCCTCAAACGTGCCGTCGCCTTTGTTGCGGAGCAGGCAGTTGTAGAACGCGGGGCCGGTTTTCTTCAGCTCCGGCAACTTGGCGCCGTTGGTGAAGAAGATGTCCATCCTGCCGTCGTTGTCGTAGTCGAAGATGGCGACGCCGCCGGCCATCGGTTGCACGAAGTACTTCCGCGGCGACAGATCGTTATTGGTGATGTAGGA
>JBEKKO010000062.1:0-28601 GCA_050010695.1 Bryobacteraceae bacterium | reverse complement strand
GCCTTGTTGGCTTCCGCCATGCGGTGTACATCGTCCCTTTTCTTAATCGCCCCGCCGCGCAGATTGGCGGCGTCGTTCAACTCATTGGCCAGCTTTTCCGGCATGCCTTTTTCCGCGCGCGAACGCGCGTTGATCAGAATCCATCGAATGGCGAGCGAGGTGCGCCGGTTCTGCGGCACTTCGATCGGCACCTGGTAGTTGGCGCCGCCCACGCGGCGCGTCTTCACCTCGAGCAGCGGCTTGGTGTTCTCCACCGCCTTCTTGAAAGCCTTCAGCGGGTCGTCCTGGGTGCGCTCGCGCAGCTTGTCCATGGCGTCATAAAAAATGCCTTGAGAGACGGTCTTCTTGCCCTGCCACATCATCGAATTGACAAATTTCTCGACGAGCGTGGAGTTGTAGACCGGATCCGGCAATACCTCACGAACAACGGCTCTTCTTCTACGTGGCATAGGTTCCTACTATTTGGGCCTCTTCGCTCCGTACTTCGACCTGCCCTGCTTGCGGTTGGCGACGCCGGCGGTATCGAGAGCGCCGCGAATCACGTGATAACGCACACCGGGAAGATCCTTCACGCGGCCGCCGCGGATCAGCACGATCGAGTGCTCCTGCAGGTTGTGGCCGACGCCGGGAATATAGGTGGTGACTTCGATCCCATTGGTGAGCCGCACGCGGGCCACTTTGCGCAGCGCCGAATTCGGCTTCTTGGGGGTGGAGGTGTAAACGCGCGTGCACACCCCGCGCTTCTGCGGGCAGCTTTCCAGAGCCGGGCTCGAGGTCTTCCACCGGGGCGGTTTTCGCCCTATGCGCACAAGTTGGTTAAAAGTTGGCACAAATCTTCCTTTTTGCGTTGAAACTCATTCGGCAAGCGCAATCCGGAATCGCCCGGAAACCGCACCGATTCTCCACACAACTGGCCTTTTTCAAGGCCACTACAAGCGAGGATTACTAGCTTCGGGCAGGTCCATGTTCCAGACGGGGTGACCGGTGGAACCTCGGGACCTCACTCCCAGCCGGGCTTGTCACACGACAAGCGGTAGCACAGGAGCAGAAAGCGACACTCGCGGAACCTTTTCATAATACCCGAAACGGACGGAAAAGTGCAAGCGGGGGGAAAAAGAGCGGCAGTGGATCGGTTTGGAAAGCCGACCCTGGATCGTTCCCGGGTTGCCCACGAGTCCGACCGGCGCAGGGTCGGACGTTTCCCAGAACGCCGTTCCACGAGAGTAATCGCCCGGAAGGCCATGGAAACCTCCCCGTTGAACCATGAAACGGGAAACGCGTAGTCCGGCTCGGTTCGGGTGTTAAAGCGGCCAGGCCCCCGCTGCCAGAGTGCTTGGGGATGAGATCATCAAAGGAGCCATGAAGATCGATTGTGCGTTCTGCGAGAGTAGCGGTCGCCAGCCGGGTTTCCGCTTCGAGCGATGCAAGCTTTGCGAGGGGCACAAGGTGCTCACGATAGCTGGAAATCCAACGCTGCACCCGTGTCCGTATTGCGATGGCACAGCGATTCAGCCGGGCTTCCGCTTCGAGCCCTGTGAACTCTGCAAGGGGATTGGCAAACTAACGGAGCTTGGAGAACCTCCGATCATTGGCAAGGAACAGCCTGAGCACTCTACCAAGTTCCTGCGAGTTCGGGCCAGTGCAAGCGAATCTTCTGCTTGGCAAAGTCATCGCCATTCTCGACGGGCGAACGGACAAGCCACAGATGAATACAGATAAAGAAAGTCCTCTCGGCGTTGATCGGTGTTCGTCTGTGGCTCAGCTCGCCCCCTTCGCTAGAATGAACCCATGTGCTTCCTGCTCTATGCCGGAACGATGAAGCCAATCCCGCGAATCGAGTTCGATGAAAACGCTCCCAATCTGAATGTCGTGTCGCTGAACGAGCACGACGCCGCCATCAGGACGCACTTCAGCCAGCCCGAGGTCCAATACATTGGCTCGACTTCTTGTTGTGGCTGTGATTTCCCTCATCTGATGATGCAGAACGGAGAGTGGCCGTTTTTCAGAGACCCACGGCGGGATGCGGAGCGGGACGCCAGCGATCGCCACAATATGGAGGCATTGGTCGGCCTCTTGCTCGCGACCCGAGAGAAACTGGTCGAGCTCTATGGCATTTGGGATGGGAACTTCGCGAAAACGCCGCGGGCGCGGGAGGACGTATCGCTGGAGAGCCTCCTTGATCCGGATTTCCATTTCAAGGAAGGCGGCTTCTACACAGTCAGCCTGGAAGGTTAGTTAGCTGAGCGTGGTTTCGGTTCCCGCCTGCCGTCAACCAATTCGCTCCCGAGCGTCAGGATCAGCGGGAGCGCCAGCAGATAATCCTGCAGGTAGACGTGAAAGGCGACGATGAGCCCGCCAGCCAACGCGGCCCCGAGCCCGAACACGAAGGAGTTCCGCTGCGCGAGTTTGTACACGGCCGCTCCCACCAGCAGGATCAGCACACCTGCGATCACCCACAGCGCAGGGCCGTGAACGGCCTCTGCGACGAACGCGAGCAGCGAAGATTTCCCAATGTTCGGACTCACCAGCGGGGACCGGATCGCTTGCAGCCAGGCGACAGGCCATCCCCGCCCGGCGGCGACAAACGAAACCGCCAGAAGAACGGCCCATCCGGCAACCAAACCTGCGCCAAGTCTCCACATCCGCCTGGCCACGATCAGGACCGGCAGAAACAGGCACAAGTGCACCTTGGCGGCGCACAGCGCGAGCATCAGCCCCGCTCCAACATCTCTTCCACGCTGCACCAAAGCCGCCGCGATGGCGACCAATAGAAGGATGTACGCTACATCCTGAGCATTGGCGAGATTCGCGGCCACCGGTGGGAACCAGCAGACGACGACCAGGGCGAGCGGGTGCCTGGCGGGCCACAACCATACGAAAACGGCCAGCGCGGCGATGGACAACATCTGCCAGACCGCATAGGCGACCGCATAAGGAAGATCACTGAGCGGCGCCAGCATGACCGCCGTGTACGGCAGCCGGATGAACTGGATATTCGCATTGGTGCGGCCGAGACTCCGAGCCTGCTCGGCCAGAAACGCCGCCTGGTCGTAAAGGTGGCCCGTTCCCAGCAAGCGTGGGCTCAAGTAGAACGCCGGAAAGTCATTGAGTCCCTGCCGGATGGCGCCCCAATCCTTAGCAAACGGCAATGCCTGCGCGATCAGACCGGCCAGACACGCGGCCGCTACCAGCGCCACGCGCAGGCGGGCACTCACCCGTCCCTCTTTGGCAGCCTTTACCGTTTCCAATGATGTTGGCTCCTCGGCCAAACCACCTCAACCCGAAGCCGCCGGTATTCAGTGAGTGATCACGGCGCTCAGCGGCGTACTCCGCGAAGAACCGCCGACGAAGATTTTGTATTCGCCCGGCAGCAGGCTCCAGGCGTCCTTCTGCTCATCGAAGATCGAGAGGAACTTTGGATCGAGCGGCAGGGTGACGTTCTTCGATTGGCCGGGCTCGAGCGTGACTTTATCCCACGCCACCAGCCGCTTCGGCGGTTCGCCCGCGGCAGCCGGCAGCCCGGCGTAAACCTCGACGACCTCAACGCCGGCGCGCTTGCCCGTGTTCCGTACCGTGAACGACACGCTGTCGATGGCGGCCTTGAGGCCGGAATAGGCGAAGGTGGTGTAGCTGAGGCCGTGGCCAAACGCGAACAGCGGCTGCTTGCCTTCGGCATCGAACCACTTGTAGCCAACTTTCAGACCCTCGGTGTAATCGATATCGAACTCGGGCATCCGGCCATATCCGCCGCGGCCCCCACCGGCCGGAATCAGATCGATGCCGGGGATTTGCGGATGCGGAAGGTCGGCGTCGGCTTTAGGAAAAGTGACGGGCAGTTTGGCGCACGGGTTGACGTCGCCGAAAAGAATGTTGGCCGCTGCCTGCGCGCCGCGAATTCCTGGGTACCAGACCTCGAGCGCGGCGCTGACCCGTTCGATCCAGGGCATAGCGACCGCGCCGCCGGTTTCGGCCACCACGATGGTGTGCGCATTGGCGGCGGCCACCGCGCTCACCAGATCGTCCTGTTTGTCGGGCAGCGTGAGCGTGGGCACATCGCGGCCTTCGCTGGTGGGCTGGTTGACGAAGACAATGGCGATTTCCGAAGCCTTGGCCAGCGCCGCGGCGGCAACCGGGTCGGCGCCATCGTTGAATTCCACCTTGGCTTTGGGCGCCTTGGCTTTAATGGCGGCAAGCGGCGACGAAGGGAACCACACCGGCGTGCCGCCAAAGCGGCGCCGCTCGGCGCCCGGCGCATCCACCTGCGCGGAACCGCCGCCGGAGAGCACGCCCGAATCGGCATGCGCTCCGATGACGGCGATCGACCTAACGGCCGCAGCATTCAGCGGAAGCTGGCCGTGGTCGTTCTTCAACAACACCGAAGCCTGCTCGGCGATCCGCTGCGCCAGGTCGGCCCCGGCGAAAGGATCCACCACGCGCCCGTGCGGCGGGTCATCCACTATCCCAGCCGCGAATTCGGTGCGGACAATCCGGTGCACCATGTCGTCCAGCCGCGCCAGTGGAACCTCCCCTTTCGTCACCGCGTCCTTCAGCGGGTCGCCGAAATACTGGTAGGCCGGCTCTTCGTTGTCGAGCCCGGCCAGCGCGGCCTTGACGGCCGAGTGCGTCCCGCCCCAATCGGACAGCACGAAGCCCTTGAACCCCCAGGCCTTCTTCAGCACGCTGTCGAGCAGGTAGCTGTTCTCGCACGCCCAATCGCCATTCAACTTGTTGTAGGAGCACATCACCATGCCTGGCTCGCCTTCGGTGACGGCGATCTCAAATGCCAGCAGGTCGCTCTCGCGCATGGCGCGTTTGCTCAGCTTGACGTTGCCGATGGCGCGTCCCGTCTCCTGGTCGTTGAAGGCGTAATGCTTCACGTCGCCGATGACGCTCTGGCTCTGCACCCCGCGGATAAGCTGAGCCACCATCTTTCCGGCCAGCACCGGGTCCTCGCCCTGGTATTCGAAATTGCGCCCGTTGCGCGGCTCGCGCGTGATGTCCACGCCGCCGCCGAGGGTGACGTTATACTGCTGGTCACGCAGTTCGCGGCCGATCAGCTTGCCGTATTCAAAGGCCAGCTTCGGATCCCAGGTGGCAGCCTCGCCGATGGTCGACGGTAGCAGCGTGGAGTAGCGCCCACGGTCCGCGGCGCCCCTCACCCCCACCGCCGAATCGGCCAACTGCAGGTCCGGCAGTCCCAGCCTCGGTATGCCCGAGATCATGCCGGCGCCTCCGTTGGAGCGGGGAGTCGCCGCCGCAAAACCGCCCTGGCCATGGACCAGCAGGATTTTCTCGTCTAGCGTCATCTGATCGAGAACCAGGTCGGCCCGTTTGTCCGGCGACAGGCTCTTGTCCATCCACGGACCATGCACCGGCTGCGCCGGCGGCATCTGCGCCCAGGCCGGCATGAAAGCCAGTGCCGCCACAGCTCCGGCCGTCGCGGCGGCCAGTGCCAGTTTCCTACCTGTTGTATAGTGATTCACGATTCTGATTTTACTCGATGTCTCCGCCGTGCGGTATGATCTGGAAGCCGGAACGAATCACACGGCAAGGAGTATTACAATGATGAAACTCTTCGCGCTCGTCCTGGTAGCGGCCGCGGCGTTCGCCGCCGAGGGCTACCACGTTGTCAACAAGATCAAGATCGGCGGAACCGGCGGTTGGGATTACGTCACCGCGGATGGCGCCAATCACCGGCTCTACGTCTCCCACGGCGTGAGCATCGCGATTGTGGATACCGATACCGGCGGCGTGGTGGGCACCGTCGCCGACCTGCATGGCGTGCACGGCATCGCGGTCGCCACCGAACTCAACAAAGGGTTCATCAGCAACGGCCAATCCAGCTCCGTGACGGTGTTCGATCTGTCCACCTTCGCCAAGACCGCCGAAATCCAGACCGGGCAAAATCCCGATGCCATCTGCTATGAGCCGAAGACGCAGCGCGTGTTCACTTTCAACGGCCGCTCAGGCGACTCCACCGCCATCGACGCCAAGTCGAATGCCGTGCTGGCCACCTTCCCTCTGGGCGGGAAACCGGAATTCTGCGCCGTCGCCGGCGATGGCAAGATCTACGACAATCTGGAAGACAAGTCGGAGTTGGTGGAGATCGACGCCGCCAAACCGGCAGTCACCCGCACCGCCAAGCTCGACCCGTGCGATGGGCCCTCCGGCCTGGCCATCGATACCAAGGATGGCGTGCTGTTTTCCGTCTGCGGCAACAAGACCATGGCGGTGACCGACATCCAGCAGATGAAAGTGATCGCCACCCCCGAGATCGGCCAGGGGCCGGATGCGGCCGGGTATGATCCCGGCGCGGGCCTGGCCTTCAGCTCCAACGGCCGCGATGGCACGCTCACGCTAGTCAAATTGGTGAGCGGCAAATGGCAGGCCGTCGACACTGTCACCACCGAACCCGGCGCGCGCACGATGGCCGTTGACACCAAGACCCACAAAGTCTACCTGCTCACCGCCGAGTTCGGCCCGATGCCCGAAGCCCAAGCCGGCAAACGAGTCCGCCCGCCGGTTCTGCCCGATACATTCCACGTGCTGGTAGTCGGCAAATAGGCGGTGGGGCAGGCGCTTTCGCCTGCCAACAGTCAGCGGCAGTTGTGCCCGCAGCTTGAGTGCTTTTTAGCGTCGGAACACACGGGGTTGGCAGGCGAAAGCGCCTGCCCCACATTTACCCCATCCGCCTCGGCGGCCGCAGCAACCGCCGCGGCAGCTTCGAAAGATACGTCAACCGCTCCACTATCGGCAACAGGCGGCGCACGGTGTGGCCGTGTAAAATCAGGCTGCCGATGACCAGCGCCGGATGCGGGATGGTGGTGCAGCAGCGCGAGCACACATCCACTTCGCCGGCGCGGCCGGCGACGTGCAACCGCCGCATCCGCTCCATCTCCGCCCCGTTCCAAATACTGACCAGCGGCTGATCGGCCAGGTTGGCCAGCGGCGCGCCATCCAGCGTGTAACTCTGGCAGCAGGGGTACACGTCGCCGTTCTGCTTGACGTACATGGGTCCGCGCCACAGGTAGTGGCAGGGGTGCTTCCACTCTTCCGCGGCGTGACCGGCGTCGGGACGCATCAGGTTGGTCTCGTCTTCCTTGATGCGCACCTGGTCCACGCCGGGAAGGCCGCTCCAGAATTTGAGGAAATCGCCCACCTCTCCGGCGTTGCCTTCCATGCATACCATCTGCACCACCACCTGCAACTTCGATCGCCGCTCGTGCTTCATGCGGGCGAAGCGCACGAAATTGTCGCGCACCTTTTCGAACTTGGCGCCTTTGCGGTAGAACTCGAAAGTCTCCTTTTTAGCGCCGTCGAAGCTGAGCGTAATCTCATTCAGCGATGAATCGAGCACGCGCCCCGCCAGGCGCTCGTCGAGAAACGTGCCGTTGGTGGAAAGCAGCGTCGCGATGCTGTGGCGATGGCAAAACTCGATGCGGTCGAAGATGCGCGGGTCCATGAACGGCTCACCGAGGCCGATCAGCATCATGTGCTCGGCCGAATCGGCGGATTCGCGAACCAGCCGCTCGAAGATCGCGTCCGCCATGTCGGCTTTGGGCTGGGCGTGGGTCTCGCGCGGGCACATCGGGCAATACAGATTGCATTTGGCGGTGGTCTCGACGACGTATTCGACCGGCAGCGCGCTGAGCGTGGTCCGCCGCCGCAGATAGCCCCACAAAAGTTTTGCCCGGTTCCACGCCCGCATGAGCTTTCATTGTATCCGGTAGGTGGGGCATGCTTTAGCTTGCCAACACCCGCGTGCGGGCGCGGTTCTTACGTTTTATGCAGAACCGTGCGAACCGCGAATCGACCCATCGTCGGCTTTTCTCCGGGCGAGCCACAGGTTATACTCGCCATTCAGGAGGCAACCGTGTCACGTTGGATGTGGTTCCTGCCAGCGGTAGCGCTGGCATCTCTAGCAGGCTGTGGCGGGTCGCAGCACAGTGTCGATGAGAAGTATTACCTGGTGAGCGCCACCACCAAGATGGAGTACTGGCAGGAAGCGGCGGCTGGGGTCGAGCTGGCGGGCAAACAGTTGGGCGTCGTCACCGGTTCGGTCGGGCCCGACAATTACGACCCGAAGGGCGAGCATGAGCAGTTCCGCGCCGTGTTGAGCAAGAAGCCAACCGGGATTGTGGTTTCCGCGGGCGACCCGGCGTCGCTCAAAGACGACATCGACGCCGCCATCACGCAGGGAATTCCGGTCATCACCATGGATTCGGACGCTCCCGACAGCAAGCGCCTGTTCTTCGTCGGCACCGACAATTACAAGGCCGGGCTGATGGGAGGGCGGTTGGTCGCCAAACATCTGGACGGCAAAGGCAACGTGATGATCTTCACGTTCCCCGAACAGCCGAACCTGAAGGAGCGGCTGCAAGGTTACCGTGACGTTTTCGCGGAGCACCCGGGCATCCACATCGCGGAAATCGTCGATGCCAAGGGCGATCCGGGCGTGATCTTCGACCGCGTGATGCAGGTTGCGGAAAAGAAGGAACCGGTGGACGCGTTTGTCTGCCTGGTCTCGATCGCCGCGCCGGAAGTGGCCGACGTCCTCACCCGCAAGAACGTGACCGGCAAGCTGGTGATGGGCATGGACGCGGATCAGCGCACCATTGAGGGCATCCGGAACGGCACCATCACCGCTACGCTGGGCCAGAAGCCCTTCACGATGGCCTACCTGAGCATCAAGATGCTGGACGAATTGCACCACCACCCGCCGGCCTCGCTGCTGCTCGACTTCGCGAGCGATTCCTTCTCGCCCCTGCCGAGGTTCGTGGACACCGGCGTAACACTGATCGACAAAAGCAACGTGGCGGCATTCGTCGAAACCCAGAAGGCCGCCCAATCCAAGAAGTGAGAGTGGCCTGGGACGCCGGCGCCGCTGTACAATAACCCCCGAGGGAGACTTATGAAACGCGCATGTACGGTGACCGCTCTTTTGCTTTTCCTGGCTGCGCTAGCCTGGCCCGCCGGCCTCAGCGGCGACTGGAAAGGGGCCTTCGATTTTGACGGCAACAGCGTGCCTGTGGTGCTACACCTGACTGTCAAGGACGCTGGCGTAACCGGGACCATCGACGGCCTGCCTACTTCCCCGGCCGATATCAAAGAGGGCAAGATCGATGGCGACACCATCACCTTCTGGGTCGCCACCGATTACCAGGGCACCACCTACAAGCTGGTCTTCAAGGGAAAGGTGACGGACGACGAGATCCATTTCCAGTTTGGAACCGAGGACGGCGCTTGGGGCGCCGACCTGGTGGTGAAGCGCGCGTCCTGATGTTGTAAGCCATTCTCTTTCATACGGCTACACCCGAGTTCCGCAGTAAGGGCGGAAGCGCTCCGTTCAACCCCGTTCTGCGCCGTACAACCAATAATTTCAACGTTTTAATGCCAACCGGTAGGCGTGCGTCCCGGCTTTGCCTATACTGGGCACAAGCACAAGTTGGATCCGGCGCGGGGAGTCCACAACGGAAAAGCGCCAGAGCCACCAGAGGAGTGAACGCAAGATGCACAAGCCGGTAAAGTATGCCGAAAAAGTCCTCACGGTAGCCGCCAATGCGGCCTGGACGGTCTTCGACAAGCTGAATCAGATCCATCGGAATCCGGGCTTTACACCGAGGTGGTCGGACAAGCCGCTCCTCAAAAGCTGGGAAAAGGCCAAGCCGCCGCTGGGCTGGCCCCGCGAAACCGATTCGCTGTGCCCGCGCTGTGTGCCGGAAATCCGCCAGCGGATTCTGGATGGCGAGACGCCGCTCGATGTTCTTTACAACCAGCGCCCCGGCGAGATCAAGGCGAAAATCGTCGAGCGCGACGGCAAGATCCTGATGGTGAAGGATTGCGCTATCCATGGTCATTTCGAGGATGTGATGGCGGTCGATACGGCCTTCTACCGGCACATCGAGCAGGTCTTCCCCGGCCGCGATATCCGCGCTCACAACGATTCGACGCTGCACAAGCACGGCACCAGCACCATTACCCACGGCCGCGGCTCGGTGTTGACCATCGACCTGACCAACCGCTGCAACATGATGTGCGATCCGTGTTTCATGGACGCCAACCAGGTCGGGTTCGTCCACGAGCTGAGCTGGGAAGACATCAAGACGCTGCTCGACAACGCCGTCACCATCAAGCCGAAGCGCCAGATGTCGGTGCAGTTTTCGGGCGGCGAACCGACCATCTCGCCTTACTTCCTGGACGCCGTGCGGTATGCGCGCGAAGTGGGCTACACCTCGGTGCAGGCGGCCACCAACGGCATCGAGTTCGCCAAGAGCCCGGAATTCTGCCGCCAGGCGGCCGACGCCGGCCTGCGCTATGCTTACCTCCAGTTCGACGGCATCGGCAACGCCGCCAATCAGCACCGCAAAGTGGGCAACCTGTTCGACGTGAAACTGCGGGCGATCGAAAATCTGCACTCGAACGGCGTCGATATCATCCCGGTCATCACCATCATCAACGGCATCAACAATGAGCAGGTGGGACGGATCGTCCAGTTTGCGCTCGACAACCCGAAGAAGATTCCGTTCCTCTCCTTCCAGCCGGTCTCTTTCACCGGCCGCGACGAGGCAGTGACCGATGAGCGCCGCGCCGCGCAGCGTTACACCCTCTCGCACCTGGCGCACGATGTGAAGAGCCAGATGGGCCTGGGCGAGCCGGCGCGCGACTGGTTCCCGATTTCGTTCATCTCGACCTTCTCCGACTGGAGCGATCTGGTGCACGGCCCGCAATCCGATTGGGGACAGTTGAGCTGCGGCTGCCATCCCAATTGCGGCACCGGCATGGCCGTGATGGTGGATAAGGAAACCAAGGAACGGGTTCCGGTCACCGCCTTCTGGAACGCCGACCAACTGGCCAAAGACGTGGCCCGCGTCAACGATGCGGCCCGCGGCAAGTGGCTTTCGATTCTCGGCATGGCGCTGGCCGCCACGCGTAACTACGATCCTTTTCAGTCACCTACGCATTTCAAGTTGAGCGATCTCTTTAAGAAGCTGGACAAGACGTTCGGCGCTACCGGCAAGAACTATGGCACGGTGGGCAAGGACCGCACGATGAGCGATATCGAGCGCCGCCGCCGCGACCGTTGGAACTTCCTGTTCATCGCCGGCATGTGGTTCCAGGATCTCTTCAACTACGATTTCCGCCGCACCGAGCAGTGCATCATCCCCTACGCCACGCAGGAAGGCGAGATTTCCTTCTGCGCGTACAATACCGGCGTCGGCTGGCGCAACATCATCGAGAAGATGCACATGACGGCGACCCTCACCAAGTGGTACGAAGAGCATGGCAAGCACGAGATTTTCGCCGGCGGAAAGCGCGTGCCGCTGAAGAACGTGGACCATTCGCTGGTGCTGCGCGAAGACATCATCACCAACGAAGTGCAGCACGACCTGGACCGCCTGGGCATCGCTAAAACCGCCGGCGAAGAGAAGATGCGCGCCCGCGATGCCAAGCTCCGCGAGCAGCAGGAAAACGCCCGCATGGCCAAGCTGTACCGCGAGCATGTGCTTAAAGAAGCGCCCGCTCCCGAGCTGATCCAGCTTGGCGGCATCCAGCCCGCCGCAGCCCCGCCGGCAGTTGAAGAGCGGGAAGAAGTCGGCAGCTTCGGCGATTAGCCGCAGCTCAGCCAACCGCTCGTGGCGCAGGCTGTCCAGCCTGCTGAGCCCAGATTCGTCTCGGCTTTTCTTGGCCGCTATCCCTTTCCTGGCCACTGTTCCTGGCCACTGTTCAAATGAACGGTATTGCTGTTAACATTGGTTCCGCAGCCAGAAGGGAGCAACCATGCGCTGGTACCACTATGTGGCGTACTTCTTCGGGGGCGCATTCCTCGCCAATGCCCTGCCCCACCTCGGCAACGGGATCTCGGGACACGCCTTCCAGAGCCCCTTCGCATCGCCACCTGGGGAAGGCCTGTCCTCCTCGATGGTCAATGTCCTATGGGGCCTCTTCAACCTCGCCGTCGGGTATGCACTCGTCTGTCGTGTCGGCAGCTTCGATCTGCGCAAGACCTCGCACGTGCTCGCCCTCGGAGCGGGCATCCTGGCCATGTCGCTAATGCTTGCCCACGTGTTCGGACGTTTCCACGGGGGACTGTGAGCCTGCCTTTTCAATCCACTGCATCAGCCCGCCAGAGCGAAAGAACATAGCCCAAGGCGTCAGCGTTGGGAAAGAGAGGCATGGAGAGGAATGGAAAGCCCCGGAACGGGGCGGAAGAGGGGCTTTATGTCCAAGATCACGATCTATCTGCCTACAGCACCGGCGAATCGTCGCCCAACATCGCGCGGCGGACAATCTTGATCGGCGGCGTGCCTTGCTTGATGAAGGAATCGTGGAATTCCTGTAACGAGAATTGCGCGCCCTTCTTCCTCTTGTAATCCTCGCGCAGTTTCAGTATCTGCAGCTTTCCCAGCGTGTACACCAGGTAAGTGGGATCGGAGGTGCCGCGCTTGGCTTCCTTCTCGGCCACCGGGCGCACCTGGTAGCCTTCCCTGACGAAAAACTCCACCGCTTCCTCCACGGTCATGTTGCCGGTGTGCATCTTGATCCCGGCGATGAAGCGGGCATTGCGCAGCAGCGCGTCCTGCAACTGGCCCAGGCGCAGCTTCCTATCGCCGTTGCCGTAGCCTTCGTCCAGCATCATCTGCTCGGTGTAATGCGCCCAGCCCTCGGCGTTGGAGCCGCAGCCGGCCAGTTTGCGCACCTTGGTCGACACCTGCTTCAGCCAGAGGAATTGCATGTAGTGGCCGGGGAAAACTTCGTGCACCGCGGTGCTGATAATCGTGCCCCGGTTGAAGCCCTGCATGTATTCCTCCACGTCCTTGGCGGGCCAGGCGGCGTCCGGCAGCGTGACGTTGAAAAAACCTTCCGTGGCCACGTTCTCGTAAGGGCCGGGAGTGTCCATCGATGCCGTGGTCAGCGCGCGCATGAACGGCGGCGTCTCTTCGACGATCGGCGGCACGGGCGATGGAATGGTGATGATATGGTGCTGCTCGAGGAACTCGCGCAGACCGCCCAGCACGCCGCGGAAAGTGTCCAGCAACTTGCCTGGCTCCGGATGGTCGCTCTCGAGTTCCTCGAGAATCTGCTGGGGCGTGCGTTTCGGATCGATCTCGGCCGCCACCCGGCGAAACCATTCCTGATTGTGGCGCAGGTTCTCATAGCCGATCTCGAGCAGCCGGTCGAGCGGCGTACCCACCATCTCGTCATATAGCAGCTTCTTGCGATAGTTCTCCGCGCCGATGCGGAAATCGCCGGTGGACCGCGGCAGCAGGTCGTCCTTCAGCCAGCCCTGGTAGGCCTGGAGCGCTTCGATCACCGCCTGGTTGGATTGATGGAATTCCGCCACCAGCGCCTGGTCGGCAACCGTTTTGAACGCCGCCGGCACGTCGTTCTGGAAGAAGCCGACGATGCCCGGCACCTGCTCCAGCGCAACCTCGGTGTAGACGCGCGGCGGGTTACCGAGGTTCTCGCGCGCCGATTGGAGCAGCCGCGGAATCAGCCGCTCGCGCGCCACCACGGACTTCAATCTCTCGGCCGCCGGCGCGTAGTTGCGGCTCATGATGACGAAGATCGCGCCGGCCGCTCCCGAAGAATAGACGTCCGGATTCTTTTCCCAAGCGCGAATCGTCTCGAGCTCCAGAAGCTGCCCGCGGATCTGCGAGAGCAGCAATTCGCGATCGGCCGCCGCGAAGGCCGATAGCCCGCGTGCGTCGAACCCCGCGACTTCGGTTTCGAAACTGCGCAGGGCCGCGATCTCGGCTTGAATCTCGCTGCGCGCGCCGGAAGCGAGCAGCGGATCGTACTGATGGAAGCCCGCCTGCGTGCCCGATTCCGGGCTGTAACGGAAAACCACCTCGCTGTAATAACGATCGGCCAGCTTGTCAAACATCGCATCGCGGCTTTGCGCCAGGCAGGCCGCCGCCGACCCCAGAAGAAGAGCAATGCACGAGATTCTCATGTTGAAAGGTCACCATTGCGGATGAATTTCCTTCCATTGTGTCACAGGTGGCCAGGTTTGAACCTGTCAACGCCCGCTTGCGGGCACAGTTTTTCGCAGTCGCTAGCCGCGCAGAAAGGCCGGCTTGGCCGAACCCGTCTCGCACGCCGGAGTCGCATCGCGGCCTCGCGCGCGGCGGAAGACCAGCAGGTCGCCCAGAAAAAAGTTGATCACGGACCCGGCCGCAATCGCCGCCACGTTGGCGGCCAGATAGGGCCAATGCATTCGCCCGACCAGGGCGCGCATCAGCGCCAGGTTGACCGCGATCGAGAGCAGCCCGTTGGCCAAATGAAACCGAAGCAGCCGCCCGGCCCGGCCGCCAGCGCCGCGGTCTCTCCACGTCCACCGCTCGTGCCAGATGAAGTTGTGCAGCAGCGCAAGCTCCACCGCCGCCGCCGTGGCCGGCAGGTAGCCGACGTGCAAGCCGCTCTTGAGCAGCGCCAGCGCGGCAAGCTGCACAGCAATGCCCATCCCGCCCACCGCGTTGAACTTGAGCCAGCGGATCACCGCACACCCGGTTCAGCCGGCGCCTCCGCGGCGCGGCTCGTCTTTCCGGGCACCGGTTCCGCGCGATACAGATACGCGGTGTGCCGCACCGCCGCTACCAGCAACATGGCCGCCATGCCGCAGATCCCGATCACGCCGCCGAAGTCGAACAGCGGCCAGGTGTGGCCGGCAATTCGGGCCATCGGCCGGAACAGCAGCGCCACATTGCCTATCGTCAGCAGAATCCGCAGCTCGGTGGGGCTGAACTTCCAGAACGAGATATGAAACGTGCCGATCGTGTAAGTCGCCAGATACACTTCGATCGATAACAGGAAGTAAGCTACGATCAGTCCTCCCGCCACCAGCGGACTCATATAGCCCGAAAGAGCCATGCCGCCCAGCAGGAAGAAAGTGCCGAGCGCGTCTACCATGTGGTCGACATAGAATCCATAGCGCGGTCGTTGGCAATCCCGCACACGGGCCAGCGTTCCGTCCAGGCTGTCGCCCAGCCAGTTCAGCGCCAGGCAGACGATCGCCAACATCAGCCCCAGGCGATTCGAGCGCGCGTACCAGTAACTAAGTCCCGCGCCAAGCAATGCTATCAAGCCCAAAGCAGTCAGGTGGTCCGAGTCGATCCAGGCCGGAGTGCGCCGCGCCAGCCATACCAGGCAGCGCTTTTCGATCGGCGCCAGGAAACTCGCCTGCGCGCGCGACGCTTCTTGAAACCGCGCCCTCTCCGCCGCCACGTTGTTCCGTGTCATGCTGAATAAGTAGACGAATCCTTAGACGAGCGATGTTACATAACAGTTCATTGTTTTGCCTCGCGGCGTGGATGCTCACCGGTCTGCCGGACGCGACCAGAGTGCAACTCAAGCCGCGCACGGTGGAAGTTTTCGACCAGTATATGCAAGCGGCCCAGGCGCGCTTCGACGCCAGCTTGCGGACGGGCCCGTTCCTTTGGGTGGATGCTTCAGCCGATCGCAAGCGTGCCGTAAGTGAAGGCAACATTCTCGCGGAGCCCTTCAACCAATCGGGCGATATCGAAGTCCCCGACGGGCTGATCCACGATTGGACCGGCGCCGTCTTCGTTCCCGGCGCCACTCTCGCGCAGACCCTGCGCATGGTCGAAGACTACGACAACCACAAGAACATTTATCGCCCCGAGATTATGGAATCGCGCCTGCTCAGCCGCCACGACGGCGACTTCCACGTTTTCCTGCGCATCCTCAAGAAGCAGATCCTGACCGTGGTCCTCAACACCGAGCACGACGTACGCTACGTGCGGCTTGACCGCACGCGCTGGTACAGCAAGTCAGTCACTACGCGCATCGCCGAAGTCGAGGACCCAGGCCCCGACGAGCATGAGTTGCCGCCCGGCAACGATCACGGCTTCATGTGGCGTCTCGATTCGTTCTGGAAGTTCGAGGAGCGCGACGGCGGCGTGTACCTGGAGTGCCGCGCCATATCTCTCACCCGCGATGTCCCGGTCGGCCTGGGCTGGCTGATCAACCCCATCATCCGCAGCCTGCCGCGCGAATCGCTCACCAATACCCTCAAAGCCACCCGCCAGGCGCTCACGCCCGAAAAGCAGTGACGCGCCCTTGAAGAGTCGCTTGGCAGGCGGAAGCGCCTGCCCACCTCTTCGCCGGCAAAGTGGGACAGACGCTTTCGTCTGTCAACCCGCCCTGTCAGCTTACTGCGCCCGCATCCATTCCAGCGTGCGCCGGATGCCGTCGTCGTACGAGGTCTTCTTGAGGACGCCCAGCGTCGCCGCCAGTTTCCGGTCGTCGAGAATCACCGGCGTCTCCTGCAGGTACAGCAACTCCACCAGTTCCTTGAGCATCGGATTCACCGCTCCCTCGATTCTCAGCATCGTGCGGCCCACCGACCGGTAATGCGGATCGCGCCCCGCCGCGCGATAAACACGCGTCATGAAGTCGATTCCGGCAATCGCTTCCGCTCCGCCTATATTCCACGCTTCCCCGTAGCAATCCGCGCGCCCCGCCAGCTCCGCCAGCACCGGCGCGGTGTCGGGAACGAAAATGAATTCGTGCGGCGTGCCCGCCGGGCCAGGCCAGGTGGCCGTCTTGCCATCCAGCGCGCTGCGGAAGATGCGGCCCGCCAGGCTGCGGCCGGTGTGGGGCCCGTAGAAATCCGGCAGCCGCACCACCATCGTGCGCAGCGCGCCGCGGTGCGCTGCCATCACCAGGTCCTCCTGCTGTTTGCGGCACTTGCCCTTGTGCGACTCCGGCTCGCGCGGGTGCGTTTCCGCCACCCGCGACGTGCGCGGCACGCCGTAAGAATAGATGCCCGTGACCAGCAGCAGACGCCTCACATCCGCCGCGGCGGCGGCCTCAATCGTGGTGCGCATCAGCACCGGGTGCTGGTCGAAGTCGGTGTATGGCACGCCCACCGCGTACACAATCGCATCCACGCCCTGCGCGGCGCGCCCGGCCTGCTGCGGATCGGAAAGATCGGCGTCCACAATCTCCGCGCCCGCCAGGTCGCCAAAAGCATCCGCGAGCGCTTGCCGCCTGCGCCCCACCGCGCGAAACGGGATGCCGCGGCGCGCCAGTTCCGGCGCCAGCGCGTGGCCAATCGCACCCGAAGCCCCGAAGATCGCCACTTTTTGAATGCCGGACATCATGTTCGTGTCCAGTATAGCGCGCTACAATTGGTTTCCATGTCGTTAGAATCGGGCGCCCGCCTGGGTCAATATGAGATCGCCGCCAAGCTGGGCGAGGGCGCCATGGGCGAGGTCTACCGCGCCCACGATACCCGCCTCGGCCGCGATGTCGCCATCAAGATCCTGCCGGCCGAGTTCGCCCAAAGCCCCGACCGGCGCCGCCGCTTCGAACAGGAATGGCGAGCGGCCGCGGCCCTGGCTCATGCCAACATCGTCGCGCTCTACGATGCCGGCGACCAGGACGGCGTCTCCTACATCGTGTCCGAACTGGTGGAGGGCGAGCCGCTGCGCGACATCATCCGCCGCGGTCCGGTGCCGGTTCGCAAGGCGCTCGACCTGGCCGCGCAGATCGCCGACGGTCTTTCCGCCGCGCACGCCGCCGGCGTCGTCCATCGCGATCTCAAACCCGAAAACATCATGGTGACGCGCGACGGCCGCGCCAAGATCCTCGACTTCGGCTTGGCGCGCTATCAACCGGCTGCCAGCGCCGCACCCGAAGCCACTATGACCGTCACCCAGCCGGGACTGGTGATGGGCACCGCCGGCTACATGTCTCCCGAGCAGGTCACCGGCTCGCCCGCCGGCGCGCAATCGGACATCTTTTCGCTGGGCATCGTCCTGTACGAAATGCTCACCGGCAAGCTGGCGTTCGATCGCGCGACGTCGGTGGAAACCATGAGCGCCATTTTGCGCGACGAACCGGCCGAGCTTCCCGCCAACGTGCCGCCGGCGCTGGCGCAGATTGTCGCGCGCTGTTTGGAAAAGGAACCATCGCAACGCTTTCAATCCGCCGCCGACCTGGCGTTTGCCCTGCGCGGCGCGGCCGGGACCGGCTCGGCCTCCGGCGCAGCGCCCCGGTTGAAGGCCCCGCCGCGCCGCCGCTTCGTGCTGCCGGCAGCGGTCACGGTGCTCGCCGTGTCGCTGACAGCCGCTCTGTTCGCTCTGGTCACAGCGCCGCGCGGCGTGGACCTGGAAGCGTACCGCTTCACGCCTCTGGCCAGCGAGTCGCGGCACCAGGATATGCCGGTCTGGTCGCCGGATGGCAAGAGTATCGCCTACGCGCGCGATGTCATCAACGCTCCCAACGAAATCATGGTGCGCAACCTCGATTCGCTGGTTCCGGTCCTGGTCGCCCGCGCCGACGCCCGGTCCTTATTCTGGTCAGCCGACAGCACCCGCCTCGACTACGTCACCAATACCGGCGTCTGGTCGATGAGCCGCGCCGGCGGAGAGGCTACCCTCGTTCTGAAGGGCGATTATGAGGACGCCACGCCATCTCCGGATGGAAAGGCGCTCGTCCTGTGGCTGAGTAAGGGCGAGAAGGGCGGCAAGGAGCCCAAACTGTGGGTCTCCTCTCCGCCCGGCGCGCCGCCGCGAAAGTACGAGCCAGTGCTGTTCGAGGAGGAAGGCTCGTTCAGCCCGGTCTATCTTCGTTTCGCACCGGACGGGCGCCAGATCATGCTCGCCAGGCCAACCGCCATGGGACCGGAACTCTGGCTTCTGCCGTTCCCCGATGGCGCCCCGGCACCAGGCAAAGCACGCCGCCTGTTCGCTTCCATGCTGACCGGCGCCGAGTCGCCGCCCGCCTTCAGTTGGATGCCCGACAGCCAGCACCTGGTGATGTCCTTCCCAACTCCCGGCAATCCCCAGCCGCAGCTTTGGATGGCGCATGTGGAAGACCAGGATCTGGATGCTCTCACCGCCGACGAGGGGAGCAAACTCCGCCCCACGGTTTCGCCCGACGGCAAGAAAATCGCCTACGCCTCGGCTATGCGCAACTTCGACATCGTGGAAATCCCCGTAGCCGGCGGCCCCGTTCGCCCGCTGCTCGCCACCAGCCGGGATGAGATGTGGCCCGCCTGGTCGCCGGTGGCTCCGCTGCTGGCCTACGTTACCAACCGCAGCGGCCGGGAGGAAATCTGGCTGCGAAACGCGCAGGAAGGCTCCGACCGTCCCCTGGTGACGCAGCGCGATTTTCCCGATGACGATACTCTGGCGCTCTGGACGCTGGCCGTGTCGCCGGACGGCAGCCGCGTGGCATACGCGCGGAACAGCACCAAACACCTGGGCCGCATCTGGATTTCCCTGCTCTCCGGCGGCACGCCGGTGGCGGTCACCAGGTCGGACGAATACGAATTGGGCCCCGCCTGGTCACCGGATGGCAACTGGCTTACGTATCTCTCCACAGCCGGCGGCCTGATGAAGGTCCGCGTGGGCGGCACCGAACCGCCCGTGGTGCTCCGGAATGACTTCTGCCGCAATCCCGCTCAGTGGTCGCCGGATGGCAAGTGGATCTCCTGCCCGGTCGGCGATGGCGTCCTGCTGCTCTCGCCCGACGGCAAACAGACGCGCAAGGTGGGAACCCGGAGCTTTTCAGTTGCCTGGTCTAGCGACAGCCATCAACTCTACGCACTGTCGCGGGGCGAGGGAACGAAATGGCTGCTCGATTCTATCGACGTTGCGAGCGGTGCCGAGCGAACCATTTCGGACCTTGGCTCGCAGTACCTGTTTGCCGGGCCCAAGTTCAGCTCGTGTTCGCTCAGCCTTTCCAACGATCACGCCTCGCTGGCGGCATCCGTCATCAACTACCAATCCGATATCTGGATGCTGGAAGGCTTCGCACAGCCGCGCGGCTGGCTCGGCCACTTGTGGCCCTTCGGGCACTGAGGCGAGGGGTACGACAGGCGATCGGTTTTTGTCGCCTGTCTTCTGCTCTCCTGGCTCGCGCTACGCGGGAATCGGCATCAGCGTTGCGAGGGCCGCCATCACCTTGTGGCGATCCCCAGGCTTCAGACGGCCAATCTTGCCGATCACCAGACGATGGTCCAGGGTGAAGAACTTCATGCGCACGACGCTTGCCATCTTCAGACCGGCAGGCGAGGGGTCGATCTCAGTGTCGAGCGGCCACGGCGCATTGCGCAGGTCCGTGATCATCGCCAGCACGGTATGGCCGTGGCGATTGAACGAGGGTCGGCTCAGCACCAGGGCGGGGCGTCTGACGGCGGTGGGCGAATCCGTGAACGGGAACGGCACCACCACCACATCGAAGACATCACAGGTCATCGAAGTTCTCGTGATCGTATGACGAGTCCCATTCCGGCGCAAGCGTACGCGAAACCGCGCGCAGCCAGGGCAGATCGAGCGGCTGCGCCTTGCGGAGCTTCACGGTGTTCCCGGCAACTTCATAGGCCAGATAATCCCCGGCACGAACACCGAGCTTGTCGCGGACCTTCTTCGGCAGGGTGATCTGGCCTTTGCTGGTGATCTTGCTTACCATGGATGCCGCCGCTCCCAGCATACCGCATTACGTCCTTACCGCCTTACCTGCGGCCAAACGCCGGCGCTACCGGCTAGTTGGCGGGCAAACCGGGCGCCTTCAGCTCGAAGAAGCGGCCGTTGCGATAATCCAGGACGTAGTCGTAGGCAGCGATCTCTTTGTCATTCGGCGGCGGCTGCATTTCTTTGACCCGGAAAACCTGCAGGCTGCGATCATCGTAGCTCAAGCGCACCAGGAAGAGCAGGTGATACGAATCGGCGGGGATGGGGTCGTTTAGAAACAGTAGACGGCTGCCCGGGCGGATGGCCGGCGCGGCGGCATGAAGCTGTGCCACGGTTTCGCGGTTTTGCGGCGCCTCGACGGCCGCGGAGTACACTCCGGCGTAGCCCAGGGGCTTGTAAGCCGAGTAGAGAATCGCCATCGAGACGACGAATAGAGCCGCGCCCCGCGCTCTCGACAGCCACCATTCGGCGAGCGGCACACCGCGCGTGAGCAGCGAGGCGAGCTTCACCAGCAACGCGGCGGCGTAGAGCATCCATCCGAACACGCACACGTAATACTGCGGCGAGCCTCGGGGCACGATGAATGCGATGGGCAGCGGACTGAGCATCAGGAACAGCCAGGCGAAACGCAGCACGCGCGAGGCCGTGAACCAGGCAACGGCGCCCAGCGCGGCCCAGAGCAGCAGCACCGCCCAGGCCGGCCAATCCGGCTTGCCGAGGAAGTCCCCCGCGAAGTGGCGGCTGGTGAGCATGAACCGGGCCCAGGTAAAGGACGGCCGGTAGGCGGGAAGGTTAATCAGCCCCTGAGGACCGATCGATCTCCCAACGAAAAACACGACGGCCACTGCGCCGGTGACGAGCGCGGCGCGGCCTTCCCGAAGCAGCCAGCGGTGTAGCATCGCGACTTGCCAGGCACGCGGCGGATGGTACAGCAGTTCATAGGTTCCCAGAAACGCCGGCAGCATCACCGCCATTTCCTTGGAATTCAAGGCGCAGACGTAGAGCGCGAAGAGGGCCGCCCATTGCCACGGCCGCAGCGCCGCCGCCCGCACGCGCACCCGCAGATAGAGCGCCAGCGCGGCGAAGAGGAAGAAGTAGCAGAGGACGTCGTAAATGAATCCGGTATCGAAATAGAGCCACGCGAGGCGAAGCTGATAGGCCATCGCCAAAGCGGTGAGAGCGGCGATTTCGCGGGAGGCCAGGCGGCGCGCCACCGCGTAAGTCAGCCATATGTTGGCAGCCAGGATGGCGAGATTCGAAACGTGAAACCAGAAGGGCTGGAAACCGGCGAAATCGACGATCACGCGGTACCACGCGTCTCCCATGGGGCGCACGTAATCGTAGGCAAGAAAGAACAACAGGTTCGACTTGACGAGAAGTCCGGCGGAGAAGATCCAGGATTGATACAGGTTCATCAGATCATTGGGCGTGAAATAAACCTGGAGGGAAGCGCGCGTCAGCCGGAAGAAGTAGACCGCCAGCAGCAGCGCGCCGGCGGCGAACAGGCAGCGATCGACGCGGCGCATGTCGGGCGCGGGAACGGGCGGACTGGAGGGCGCGGGAACCGGCGCTGGCTCGGGCGGCGGAATGGGAGCCGGCGCTTGGGCCTGGCGGCCGGCGCCATCCGCGATGTCTTCGGCATCGGCGGAGCCGCGCGGGTGGAAGCGGACGGCCAGTGCTCCCCGAATGGCCCTTGGGACTACAGAACTGAGCGCCAGGTAAGCACACGCCAGCGCGATCATATCGAAAAGAGCGAAGAAAATCGTACTGTGACGAGTCATTTCAGTGCACTCGCACAATGTCGAGACGCACAACTCGGTTACAGCCGCTCCAACCAGGCAGAACCCGGCTGGTAGAGTTCCTCTCGGCAGGCGCTCGCGGTCGAGCCATAGCAAAGCGCCGAATACAGTCGCTAGCGCGAGAAATGAAAGTAAATATGCAAACCCATGATGATAGAAGACGTGGCGCTTCGCATCGCTCCATAATGCAAACGCTCTGTCTTCGGTGTACGGGGGGTAGCCGGCAGAAATATCGAAGTTCCCGAACGAGTGTTGCCTGCCGGCTTCGGACAGACCGTCAAGTACCGCATGATAAGCCACTGCCGGGTGTCTTGTGTAGAAGACCGCCAGTTTGCCATACGATAATCGTTCGATGAATCGCCGCTGAAAAGCCGGATCGAACATCCCGGAGTCCGGCTGAAAAGCGTTTTTTCCGATGCACGAACGGTAGGAATCGTCGAGGCCCAGATCCGCAAGAGTGCGTTCGACGTTATTGGAGTGCGGCAGAATCTCGTCGAAGGTGGCGTTGTACAGCGGATAACTCGAATAATCGGCCGGCTGCGCCTTCCATATCATCAGTAGCGAGGCCACCACCAGACACACCGCGGCCGCATACCAACGTCTGGGAGCGAACGGCCGAAGGTGGTTTGCGGCGACGAAAAACAGAATGGCAATCCAGAGGCCGATAAGTGCGTGTTGCGCCTTGGCACTCACCAGTAAGAACGGGCAAAGCATCAGCAGGAGAGCGCCGAGCTTTCCGCCGAACCGGATCACGCGCAGGTAGATCACTGCCGTCAGCAACAAGAAGAGGTACGCGGGTTCGTGCATGTAAAAGGAGTTCAGCGGACTGACATACATCATGTCGCAGAACATGAAAAGGGCGAGTGCGCACGCGCCCCACCGGACGCCGCGCCGCGCAGCCGCCAGCAGGGGGACAAAAAGCCAGACGGCCAACAGAAAGAGCGCGCCATGAACGATTCCGATCCACCGGAGATCGAAGTTGCCGTCCTTCGAGACTGCTCGATTGAGCCATACCGCCAAACGCGCGAGCGGAATCTCCAGAGAGAAAAAGCCGCTGACCCAGTGCTTATCGGAACGGAAGCTATAAACAGTGTCGATATATTCGCAGGTGCGGTGAACCTGCCCGTATAGACCGAACCTGCCAATTACCTTGCCGAAATCGCCATTGTCCGCGAGGCCGGCGACAGGCGGCGAAATCAACTGGTAAAACAGGATCGCCCCAGCCGCCAGGACAAATACTCGCCGCGAATCAGGCATGAGAATTTATGCCAGTGGAGGGGCCGAGCGGGTCGACACGGGGACCGACGACGGCCAGTGTTCTCCGGAACGTCTTTGGGAGAGTGGAACTAAGCGCGAGGTATGCGCACGCCAGCACGATCATGTCGAAAAGCACGTAGAAAAGCATACTGTGACGCGTGATGTCCATGGAATCGCATAGCGTCGAAAGGCATAACTCGGTGACAGCCGCTCCGATCAGGCAGAACCCGGCTGGCAAAGCTCCTCTCGGCAGTCGCTTCCGTTCGAGCCATAGCAAGACACCGAATAGAGTCACCAGGGCGAGGAACGAAAACAGAAAAGCTGACCCATGGTGATAGAAGAAATGGCGCTTCACGTCGCTCCAGAATCCAAACGCCTTGCTTTCGGCGGACCACGGGTACCCGTACGAGCTATCGAAGTTCCCGAACGCGTGCTGCCTGCCCGCTTCGGACAGCGAGTCAAGCATGGTACGGTGAGCCACTGCCGGGTGTCTCGCGTAGAAGAACGCGAGTTTGACGAACGACAGTCGCTGCATAAAGTGTTTGCGAAAGTCCGGATAGTGGGCTTCATCATCCAGTCCGGAGCCCGGCGAGTAAGCCTTTTTCCCGATGCAGAAACGATAAGAATCGTCGAGGCCCAGATCCGTCAGAGTGCGCTCGACGTTCTTAGCGTGCGGTAGGATCTCCTCGAAAGTGACGTTGTACAGCGGATTACTCGCATAGTCGGCCGGCTGCGCCTTCCACATCATCAGTGCCGAGGCCAACACAAGGCCGGCGCCGGCCACATACCAGCGGCTCCGAGTAAATGGCTTGAGAGCGTTTGCAGTGGCGAAAAACAGAATGGCAACCCAAAGGCCGAGCGGTGCGTGTTGCGCCTTGGCGCTTACCATTAAGAACGGGCATATCATCAGCAGGACGGCGTCGAGTTTTCGGCCGAACTGAATCACACGCAGGTAGAGCACCGCCGTCAGCAACAAAAAGAGGTATGCGGGTTCGTCCATATAGAAGGCGTTCAGCGAATTGACATACATCACGTCGCAGAAAATGAAAAGGGCGAGCGCGGCCGTGGCCCATCGGACGCCGCTCCGCATCGCCGCCAGCAAGGGGAAGAAAAGCCAGACGGCAAGCAGAAAGAGCGTCCCGTGGACGATTCCGATGCAGCGGAGATCGAAGTTGCCATCCTTCGAGACCACTCGATTGAGCCAGACCGCCAACTGCGTGAGCGGCATCTCCAAGGAGACAAAGCCGCTGACCCAGTGGTATTCGGGACGGATCTGATAAACGGTATCGATGTTTACGTAGGTGTGGTAATCCCGCCCGTGCAGATCGAACATGCCGATTACCTTGACGAAGTCGCCATTATCCGCCAGGCCGACGACAGGAGGAATAATCAATTGGTAAAACAAGATCGTCCCGGCCGCCAGGACGAATACTTGCCGCGAATTTAGCATAAACATATCAGTCTACGCCAACATCTCCGTAAGATGTTGGCGAGGCCGGAACTCACCAGGTCTCACGGTCAGAAACCGGGCTTCTTCAGCTCGAAGAAGCGGCCATCGTGATAATCGAAGACGTAATCGTAGGAAGCGATCTCTTTGTCATTGGGGGGCGGATTCATTTGTTTGACCCGGAAGACCTGCAGGCTGCGATCGGCGTAGCTCAACCCCACCATGAAGAGCAGGTTGTACCACTCGGGGCTAATGGGGTCGTTCAGGAACAGGAGACGGCTGCCCGGGCGGATAGCCGGCGCTGCGGCATGAAGCTGGGCTACCGTGTTGCGGTTTTCCGGAGCCTCCAGGGACGCGCTGATAATTCCGCCGTAGCCCAAGGGTTTGTAAGCCGAATAAAGAATCGCCATCGCGACCAGGAACAAACCCGCGCCCCGCGCCCTGGACAGCCACCACTCCGGAAGCGGCACATTGCGCGTGAGAAGCCAGGCGAGTTTCACCAGCAACGCGGCGGCATAAAGCATCCATCCGAACACGCACACGTAATATTGGGCCGCTCCGCGCGGCGAGATGAACGCAACCGGCAACGGGCTGAGCATCAGAAAGAGCCAGGCGAAGCGGAGCACGCGCGACCGGGTGAACCATGCGATGGCCGCCAGCGCGATCCACAACAGCAGCACCGCCCAGGCCGGCCAGTCCGGCATGGCTAGGAAGTCTCCCGCGAAGTGGCGGCTGGTGAGCATGAATTGCGTCCAGGCAAAGACCGGCCGGTAGGCGGCGTTGTGAATCAACGATTGAGAGCCGATCGATCTGCCCACCACAAACAGCACGGCCACTGCGCCGGTGACCAGCGTGGCGCGGCCTTCCCGCAGCAGCCAGCGGTACAGCGTGGCGGGCTGCCAGGCGCCCGGCGGATGGTAAAGCAGTTCATACGTCCCCAGAAATGCCGGCAGCATCACCGCCATTTCCTTGGAATTCAAGGCGCAGATGTACAGGGCGAAAAGGGCCGCCCAGTGCCAGGGCCGAAGCGCGGTATTCTGCGCGCGCACCCGCAGATAGAGCGCCAGCGCGGCGAAGAGGAAGAAATAGCAGAGCACGTCGTAAATGAATCCGGTATCGAAATAGAGCCACGCGAGCCGCTGTTGATAGGCCATCGCCAGCGCGGTAAGGGCGGCGATCTCGCGCGATCCGGCCAGGCGGCGCGCCACCGCGTAAGTCAGCCAGATGTTGGCGGCCAGGATGGCGAGATTGGAAGCGTGAAACCAGAAGGAATGAAAACCAGCCGACTCGACGATCGCGCGGTACCACAGACTGGCCATCGGACGTCCGAAATCGGAGTTGAGGAAGAACAGCAGGTTGGCTTTGAGGAGATGGCCGGCGGGAAAGATCCACGAGCGATACAGGTTCATCAGATCGTCAGGCGTGAAATAGACGTGGAGGGACGCGCGCGTCAGGCGGAAGAAGTAGGCCGCCAGCAGCAGCGCGCCGGCGGCGATCAGGCAGCGGTCGACCCGGCGCATGTCGGGCGCGGGCCGGGCCGCGGCCGCCGGCGCTCGGGCCTGGCGCAGGGCGCGTTTCAGGATATCCACGGTGCTGGCGCGACCGGGCGGTTCGGTACGCGCGCGGACGACGGCCAGAACCTCCGCGGCGAGCTCGTCTTTCTCGCGATCCGTCATCCAACCATCACTTCACCAGGCTGGCGGACCGCCCCGCGAAATTCAGCACCCAGCCGGGAAAGATCCCGAGGAACAGCGTGCCGATGGCAGGCAGGATGAGGGCCGCGGAAAGCGCGGGCGTGAGCGGCTCAACGTTCGAGGCTGCGTCGCCCGGCTCGCGGAAATACATCATCACCAGAAGGCGCAGGTAGTAATACGCGGCCACCGCGCTGTTCAGCAGGCCGAGCACGGTGAGCCACACCAGGTGCGATTCCAAAGCGGCTTTGAAGATATAAAATTTGCCGAAGAAGCCGCCGGTGAGCGGCACGCCGATCAGCGAGAGCAGGAAAATGGAGAGCATGGCCGCGGTGAACGGCTGCTTCTGCGCGAGCCCGGCGAAATCTTCGACGCTCTGGTACCGCTCGCCCTTGCCGGACAGGTGGCTGACCACGGCGAACGCTCCTACGTTCATGCATGCGTAGGCGGCCAGATAGAACATGGCGGCGGCGGTGCCGATTTCCGAGCGGCTGGCGAGCGCCACCATCACGTAACCGGCGTGCGCGATCGAGCTGTAGGCCAGCATCCGCTTGACATTCATTTGCAGCAGCGCGGCGAAGTTGCCAATGGTCATCGAGAGCAGCGCCGAGACCCACACCAGCGTTCCCCAGGCTTCGCCGATGGGCGCAAAGGCGGTCATGAAGATGCGCAGGAAGATGGCGAAGGCGGCCGCTTTGGGACCGGCGGACAGGAATGCGGTGACCGGCGTGGGCGCGCCCTGGTACACGTCCGGCGCCCAGATCTGGAATGGCGACGCGGAGACTTTGAAGGCCAGCCCGACGAACATCAGCGCCGCCGCCAGGCCAACCATGGTGGCCAGGGGCGCGTCGGGAGCAACGACGACGGCGCGCACCACGCTGAGATTGATGCTGCCGGTTTCGCCATAAATCAGCGCCACGCCGTAGAGGAAGAAACCGGTGGCGAACGATCCCAGCAGAAAATATTTGAGCGCGGCCTCATTGGCCCGCTTATCGTCGCGGAAATAGCCGGCCAGGATGTAACTGGCGATCGAGGAGATTTCCAGGCCGATGAAGATGATGATGAGGTCGTTGGCCGCGGCCATTATGCATTGACCGGCGATGGAGAACAGCAGCAGCGCGTGGAACTCGCTGGTCTCCGCCTGCTGGCGTTTGAGAAAACTGAATGACGGCAGGACGGTGAGGATGCCGACCGCCAGAACCAGCACGCGGAAAAAAGTGGCGAAGCCATCGACCACCAGCATGCCGCCGAACGCCGGGCCGGGCATCGAGTAAGCGAAAATGGCGGCGGCAATGGCGGCCGCCAGCGTGGCCAGGCTGAGCGTCCCATAGACCTTGGACTCGCGCCGGTCGAGCAGCGGATCGAGCACCATCAGCAACGTGCCCATCGCAGTGAGGATGATCTCGGGCAGGAAGCGGATCAGGTCGGCCGGATTGAACATCGGGCTAGCGGGCACGGCTCACCTCCGTGCGCGTAGACATCCGGAGATCGACCCGGTAGGGCACGTTGACCTGGGTTTGTTCGAGCACGCGGGCGGTGGTCTTGCCCACCGGGTCGAGGAACGATTTCGAGTACACGCCCATCCAGACCATCATCGCGATCAGCGGAATCACCACCGCCCATTCGCGCAGATTGAGGTCGGGCAGATGCGACCGCACTTCCTCTTTCAACACGCCGTAGAAAACGCGCTGGTACATCCAAAGCATGTAGCAGGCGGAGAGAATCACGCCCAGCGAGGCCCAAATCGCCCAGGTGAAATTGGCGAGGGCGGCGCCTTGCAGCACCAGGAACTCGCCGACGAAATTGTTCAGCAGCGGCAGCCCGATGGAAGCTAGCGTGGTGATGAGGAACACGGTCGAGAGCCACGGCGCGGCAGTGGCGACGCCGCCGTAATCTTCGATGGCGAGCGAATGGCGCCGCTCGTACATCAGCCCGACCAGCGCGAACAGCGCGCCGGTAGTGA
>JBEKKO010000061.1:0-39109 GCA_050010695.1 Bryobacteraceae bacterium | reverse complement strand
TTGCCCTATCCTCCGCTCAGGTCCTTCCAGAGTGGACGACATCAACCCCGCCGCACAATGATTTTTCAGCGAACGGCGATAACCCCCTTAACTTCGTGTCTCACGACAGGGGTTCACTTCAAGGCGACGAAACTCCCAACTTCTCCGCGGCCCAGAACAACGGGCGGATTGTTTCGTCGTCGGATGCTATTACGGGCGAAAACGTCAGCTACACCAGCTACACCTACGATTCACTGAACCGGCTGATTGCCGCGGCGACGACGGACACGACCCGCCCAGTATGGGGCAACTCTTACACCTACGATGGGTTTGGCAACCTGACCTCGAAGGTGCCGACCCAGGGGACGGCGCCGCAGGTATATCAGCAGGTGAACTCCGTCACCAATCAGACGAAAAACGGGTGACAGGCCGTGTTTCCATTTTCGCAACGCAAAGCCCATGACAGGCTGGGCTTCTCTTTTCCCCCCATCACTCCTTCACTTCAATCGTCTTCTCCAGCCTTACGTCGGCGGAAGACGCGCCCAATATGATGCCGAGGCGGCCGGGTTCCAACACGAAGCTCTGCTTGCCCGCGTCCCAGTAGGTCAGATCGGCCCCTTTCAACGGCAGCTTGACAGTGCGCGTCTCGCCGGGCCCAAGCGGAATGCGCTCGAACCCGCGTAGTTCCTTGAGCGGCCGTTCCACCGCGGAGTCCAGGTGCTTGACGTACATCTGCACCACCTCATCGCCAGTTCGTGTCCCCGTGTTCCTGACGTCCACGCTGACCACAACCTCGCCCGCGGCGTTCACCGATTCGGACGAAATGCGCAAGTTGGAATACTCGAATGCTGTGTAACTCAAGCCGAATCCGAAAGGAAACAACGGCTGCCCTTTGAAGTAGAGATAGGTGCGGCCTTTGCGAATGTCGTAGTCCATCATGGGCGGCAAATCGTCGAGCGATCTCACCCACGTGGCCACCAGCCGCCCGGCCGGATTGTAGTCGCCAAACAGCACATCCGCGAGCGCGTTGCCTTCTTCCTGGCTGGAGTGCGCCATGTGGAGAATCGCCGGGACGTTCTCCTGCACCCAACCGATCGAGTACGGGAAGCTGGAAATCAGCACCACGATGGTCTTCGGGTTCGCCGCTTTCACTCTGCGGATCAGGTTGAGCTGCGCCGGGTCCAGGTCGATGGACTTGCGATCCACGGCTTCCTTGCCCTCGCTCGGCAACGGGCACCGGCCGAACGGCGCGTTGCACATCGGATGGTTGCCCACGAACACGATCGCGACATCGGATTCGGCGGCGAGGTTGGATGCGTAGCGGTTGTAATCGTCCGGCGCATAACGGACCCGCACACCAGCGCCAACCTTGTTCCGGATTCCTTCGATCGGCGTCACCGTATACGGCGGCATCCCCGCATACCAGTCCACCAGCACTTTGTCGGCGTAGGGGCCGATCACCGCAATCGAGCGCAGTTTGCTCTTGTCCAGCGGCAGCAGGTTATCGCTGTTCTTGAGCAGGACGATGGATTCCTGCGTAATCTTTCTGGCGAGAGCCTTATTCTTTTCGCCGTACCAGGGTTCCTCGGTGCCCGAAATGTCGTTGTAGGGCGACAGCTTGGGCGGATCGAACTCACCCAGCCGGATGCGCATCCGAATGTTGCCGCGGATGTTGCGTTCGATATCGGCTTCGGTGACCAGCTTTTTCTCCAGTGCATCCCGCAGCGGCGCGTCGTATCGATCGAGGAACACCGTAATGCCCGCCTTGACCGACCCCGCCACCGCGGCCGTGGGATCCGGATAGTAGTGGAACTGGCGCGTGAGGTTGGGCAGTGAGCCCGCATCCGTGCAGATCATTCCATCGAATTTCCATTCTTTCTCCACGATGTCTCTGAGGAACGGCGACACCGTGTTGGGGATTTTGTTGACCGCGTTGTACGATGCCATGAACGATTGCGCATTCCCTTCCTCAATGCCCATCCGGAACCCAACCAGGTAGTATTCGCGAAGGTTCCGTTCGTCGAAATCGGAGGAGGAACTGGTCCGGCCATCTTCATTGCTGTTGGCCAGAAAATGTTTCATCGTCGATGCCGAGAGCAGGTACTTCGGGTTGTCGCCCTGCAGCCCCTTGATATAACCAACCGACATTTTGCCGACCAGGTAGGGGTCTTCGCCGAATGACTCCTCCGTCCGTCCCCATCGCGGGTCCCTGGCCAAATCCACGTTGGGCGCCCGGATGGCGAGGCCGACGCGGGCGCCATCGTACTTCTTGAAATAGACGCGGGCTTCATACCCTTCCACGGCCCCTGCCTGGCGAAGAATCCCGGGGTCCCAGGTTTCGCCCAGTCCCACCGACTGCGGAAAAGTGGTGGCCGTGACGCTGCCGCCCCACACCCAGCCCAAACCGTGCAGCCCCTCGGTGAAGTTGGTGAACGCATTGATTCCCAGCCGCGCGATGGCTGGTTGGACCTGCCCGAGCATGGCGATCTTCTCGTCCAGAGTCAGCCGGGAAACCAGATCGTCCACTCTCCGCTCGAGCGGCAGATTGGGGTCGCGGAACGGCTCGGCGGCGGCCAGCGCCTGCACCATGCCGGCGATCGACACAAGCGGAAAAACAATAGTCAACGGTCGCAGTCTCATAAGAATCCCTTTGAGATACGCATACCATATATCGTGTTCTGCGAAGGCCATTGCGGTTGCGATTACTTGGTGGACATACCCGGTTTGCCCCTTAGGCTGGCGCCCGAGCGGATCGCCGCGGCGTAGCACATCGCGGCCCCGAATCCAGTAGGCTACCAAACCCAACTCCGGGTGTGGATCGCCGAGGGCATCCGCCGCGAAGCCAAGCGGGCGTAGTGGCGGCCCAGCGCCCAGCCCGATCCCTCCATTTATGTCGCGCACCCGCCGCACACCCGCTGACGGGCTACCAATTGCAGAATTGTGTTACCGTGTTGGACATACAAATCTAACAAACGTGCTACGGAAACCGTCACCAATTGCCATGATTACGCTGCGCTTCAGCATGCGTTGCCTGCCGGCGATACCGTTGCTCCTGCACGCTGCGCTACTTGCCGCCGACGGCAGCGTAGCGGGTCGGGTGACCGATCCGCAGGGTAACCTGGTTCCCGGCGCCGTCCTGCGGTTGAGCGGCGGCGCCGGCGCGGCGCAACCTAGCGCGACAAGTGGCGCCGACGGCCAGTTCCTGTTTCGCTCACTGGCGCCGGGGACCTACACGCTCAGCGCCAGCGCCGGCGATTTCGAGCCAGCCACGCAAACCTTCCCTCTGGGGGAAGGCGAGGCGCTTAGGGTGGACCTGAAGTTCGTCCGCATGGCTTCCCGCCACGAGGCCGTAACCGTCACGGCGGACGCTGGTGAGGCAGACCTCGATCATCCCGACCCGGCACAGCGCGTCAACGTTCGCGAAGACGTCCTCGACGCCAATCCAGGCCGCCCCGGCGCCCCGGTCTCCATCCCCGGCCTGCCGGTCGAATCCGCTTCCGGCGGCATCAAGGCGCCACAGTACTTCGCCCCCGGCGTGGCCGGGGATCACGGCGAGCCGATCGCTCAATACCTGGCAGCCGGCAGCTACCTGGTTCCCAACAACCTCAGCGCCAATGCGCACGGCAATGGCTACGCGGATCCCGACATCATGATCCCCGGGGTCATCGAAGCCGTGGTGACCGATGGCGGCGCGTTTAACGTCCGCGAAGGCAACCACTCCGTCGATATGGCCGCGATCTATGCCTTTCGCCCGCGGCTGGAGCCGTTTGCCACCGTCACCGGCGATTACCGCGACATCGACCTAGCCGCCGGTTGGAGCCCGGGCAATCCCGCCACCAAGGCGTGGCTCGCCATCCAGGCTTCTTATGGCAACGGCTTTCTCGACACGCTGGAACATCGCCAGCAGTACAAACTGAATGGCGAACGCTTGTTCGACATCGGCCATCACCAGCTCACTCTTTTCGGCATCGGCTACTACGGCCAATCCAAGGTGCCCGGCCTGGTGCCGATCGACGTGCCGAACCTGCATGACACGATCGACCCGCGCCAGCGCGACCAGACCCACACCGCCGAAGTCGCGCTCAACGATAGGTGGCATATGACGGAATCGAGCGAACTCCAGCTCTCCGGCTTCTTTCGCACTTACAACCTGGCGCTCGATTCCAATTTCGGCGACGGTCTGATCCGGCAGAGCGAATTCCGCACCGTGGCCGGCGGCAGCGCCAATTACGTGCATCCGGTGAACCAATATCTCGCGCTTCTGATCGGCATGGATGAGCAGCGGGATGCGCCGCGCCGGCTCGACCTGGACCACTACGAGTCCGACAACCCCGCCGTGTACGGCGCATTCGAAAAGGTCACCGCCAACGACGTGACGCTGAGCGATCTGGCGCCCTACGTTGCGATGGATGGCAAGCTCACCTCCTGGCTGCATTACAACCTCGGCTGGCGCCGCGACGAAATCGGCATCGGCGACGCCGACCTGCTCAATCCGGCCAATTCCTACAGCAAATGGGTGGGAGTGAACTCGCCAAAATCCACGCTAAGCCTCATCGCGCCGAAGCGGTTGCCGCTGCCGTCCGTCTCCTTGAGCTTTGGCCAGACCTTTTTCACCAACGATCCGCGCATCGGCACCGGCACTACCCAGGGGACGCCGGTCAGCCGCGCGCACGCCTACCAGATGGTGGTACATAAGGCCGTCGGCGATACCGATTTTCGGGTGACGCTCGGCCGCATCACGCAGCAGGAATCGCTAGCCAAGATCGACCCGGATACCGGCCTCCAGTTCGATGAGGGGCCCAGCCGCAATCGCTACATCACGGTCGCCGCGCGCCACTCCTTCCACGGCGGGTTTCTGCAGGCATCGATGTCGAAGGCCGACGCACGCGATCTCGTCAGTGGCGCGCCGGTGCCCGAAGCGCCGCGCCTCATTGCCGACGTTTTGGGGACGCTGGACCGCCTGCCATTCGGCCTGCGCGCCCGCGCCGAGTTCGAGACCGTGGGCCGCAAGCCGTTGGGCGATGGCTTCATCAGCGTGTCCGTCCGCGAGTTGCGCGGCGCGCTCGCCCGCCAGTTCGGCAGCCGCCTGGAAGCCGGCGCCAACTTCCTGATCGCCAGCGGCTACACCGGCCAAACCACCGAAGCTCTGGCCCTCTCGGATGAGCTCGCTCCGTTCGAGCGGGTGGTTGGCGTTCGCCTGCCCTCGAGCGTCGCCCTTTCGCTCAGCTACCGCTTTGGCCGCGGCCCGCGCTAGTCGCCATCCTTCCGCAGCAAGGAAACCTGACCCGGGAACACTCCTGTCTGACGAAGACCGGCTTAGAGGAAGGCCGGGCCGGGCAAAACACCGGCGGCAAAGACCGCCGGCGCTACGGAAGAAACACCGGCTACGGCCTGTGTTTCCTTGTAACGCCGGTGGCCTTTGCCGCCGGTTCCTTGCGGGCAAACGATCATGCACGGACCGCGGGTCGCGCGACATAAAGCACGATTCCCAAAAATGGACAGTCGCGCCGGATGCGGCTTCCAAGACAGTGAATAGTTTCAATCACTTGCACGGTCTCGCGAAATGGCCGGCCGATTGCAATGCGGAGAAGCCATCTACACTCGAGGAGCAATCGGGATGCTCGATAACATCGTAACGTTCCTGCACGATTTGAAATTCGCGGCCCGTTCGCTGGCCCGCACCAGAGGGTTCACGGTGACCGTAGTGCTGACCTTGGCCCTCGGAATCGGCGCGAACGCCGCCATGTTCAGCCTGGTGCGCGGCGTCTGCGGCCGCTGGTCAATCGCAACGAGGACCGGCTGATCTACATCCGGCAAAGCGCGCGCGGCATCGGCACCGACAACACCACGTTCTCCGTGCCGGAGATCGAGGACTTACGGTCACGCGTGAAAACGCTGAGCGCGTTCGGCGACTTCTCGACGATCGGCTTCACGATGGTCGGCCTGGGAGAGCCTCGCGAGGTTCGCGCCGGGGTGGTCGGCGGATCGTATTTCGAGGTGATGGGGCTGCGCCCGCGTCCAGCCATGATGGGCACGCCAAGCGGATTTCGGCAGGTAGTCAATCGCACTAAAGCGCAAATCCCAAAGTTGATGCAGATCGGGAACCTTGGTACAGCGCCAGGTTTCATCGGCGCCGGCTCTGATCAGAATCCCGACGTAAATCCCCGGATCGTCCGCCACTCAAAACATAACAGGCGAAGGACCTCTACGCTGCCGGTGCACCTGACCGGCAGCCGTCGGGGAAGCACCAGCGCGAAGCCGGCAGAGACCCCCAGCGAGAGGGATTACTGGCCAGGTGCTTCGACGATCTTGTCGATGACGATCGCATTGGAGCCGCCGCGCACATAGGTCTTGCCCGTCGCCCTGACGCGTTTGCCGGCAAACGGCATGAGCCGTTTATTCTGCCCTTCCGCCGGCATCGTTTCTGCGATCGGCCAGTAAATGGAGCCGTCGTCCCGCAAGATGACGAGCGGCGATCCGTTCTTGGCGCAGGATATCGCGCACTCGGCACTGATGGGCTTTGTCAGTCCCTTAGTGAAAGCACACGCCGAGTCGAGGACCCACCCGGTAATCGTCTTCTGCTCGGCCGCCAGGCCGGATGTGCTCGCGATGATGGCGAGAGCAGCCACGACTGCAAATCGGTTCTTCATGGGTAGTAATTCTACAAGCAATGACGGGCGTGGGGAATAGCATGAACATATTAGAGAAGGAGGCCGTCCCTTGCGATAACGCCCTTACAAACTGGATCGCGATGCACGGCCAGGCTCCTGCTTCGGAAGTTCGTTTACCGCTCCCTCACGGTCGCGGCTGTGTTACCCAGCGCGACCCCGATTTCCAGGCCGGCCGCTTCGACACCAGTTTCATATACCGCTTCATGCCGGTGGCCAAAACGGCGAAACGGAGGCAGCCCGGCGATTGAGCCAGCGAGGGAGGTCGCCGACAAACCATCGGGTTAGAGCCGAAACACTTCTGTTCGCCAGAGCGGGCACCGATGACACGCGAGTGACCGGGCAAGCCCCGCGTTTTCAACAAACCGATAGCAGCGGGGCGGGTGGCCCCGCGATTGCCTTGAGGGAGACGTATGTACACCTCAGCAGCAGCTTCAGTCAAACCGCTCGCCGCCGCCCGCAGGTACTGTTCGACACCTTCGCCCGACGATTCGGCGTACCGCGGACGAAACCGCAAAGCGGTACGCTTTCAACTGACACTTCCGGTCCGTTACAGGACTACGGACGACGCAGGTAGGGGCACGATTCTGAACATCAGCAGTTGCGGCGTGCTGTTTACGACCGAGCGCCCGCTCGAGTTGGGCGCGGACACTACATTGAGTGTGAAATGGCCGGTACTGCTGTTCGATTCGGTACACCTGAGCCTGGTTGTTGCCGGCAAGATCGTGCGCGTGGAGCCGGGGCGGGCGGCCATGCAAATCCAGAAGTACGAATTCCGAACCTGCAGTCCGTCGCTCTTCCTGGCGGCAACCGGCCGGAACACCTCATGCCTCGGGTCTGGGCTTCAAGTTCAGGTTGCGGATGATGCGATGCAGCGAATTGGGGTGTAGGTCGAGCAGCCGCGCGGATTCCGCGTGATTTCCGTTGGTTCTTTGAAAGGTCTCGAGGATGAGGCGCTTCTTGGCTTCTGTAATGGAGTCGTTGAAGCCGCCTGCAGAGACGGCCGGGGACCCGCCCGATTCAATCACCGATTCGGGCAGGTCCTCAGGCTGAATGCTATCGGTACCGCCGAGCACCAGAGCACGTTCGATGGCGTTCTCCAATTCGCGTACGTTGCCCGGCCAGTCGTACCCGCGCAGGAGCGCAAGCGCCTGCGGTGAAATGCCGCTAATCCATTTCTTCAATTTACGGCTGTGTTTGCGCACGAAGTGGTTGGCCAGCGACTCGATGTCCTCGCGCCGCTCCCGCAACGGTGGCAGGAGCAAGGAGACCACGTTGAGCCGGTAAAAAAGGTCGGCGCGAAACGCGCCGCGGCGGATGGAGTCCTCCAGATCGCGGTTGGTGGCCGTCACGATACGCACATCGGCACGGATGGGGCGCGTGCCTCCGACGCGTTCGAACTCCCGCTCCTGCAGGACGCGCAGCAGTTTGGCCTGCAGGGAGGGAGACATCTCGGTCACCTCATCGAAGAAGACCGTGCCGCCTTGGGCCTCTTCCAACTTTCCCTTTTTCTGCGCGACCGCACCCGTGAAGGCGCCCTTCTCGTGGCCGAACAACTCGCTTTCGAGCAGAGTCTCGGTAATGGCCGCGCAATTGATGGCCAGGAACGGCTTGCCGGCGCGCAGGCTATTGCGATGGAGAGCGGTGGCGGCCAGTTCCTTACCGGTACCGCTCTCGCCGAGAATCAATACGGTGGAATCGGTCGGCGCCACCTTGGCAATGGTGTCGTAGACCCGGCGCATACGGGGGCCCTCGCCGACCATGTTGTGTTCCAGGTTGGCAACCGCCGAGCGCTGCCGGATTTCGCTTTCCCTGTAACGCGCGCTGAGCGCGGCATCCACCAGGGCGGCCGTGAGCCCGGCGGCCTTGCTCAGGAAGCGAAGATGATCTTCCTCAAAGCCCGCCTTGGGATTGCCGGCAGCGAAACAGAGGACGCCGATGAAGCGCTCGAACGCCAGCAGAGGGACGGCCAGGATGGAACTGACTCGCGGTCCGACAGCCATGCCTGGTGGGCTCGCGGCGGCCGGCGTTGCGGGACGCCGCCACAGCACGGGCGCGGGCTCCCGCGTCATCTTGTCCAACAACGCGGCAGGTGACACCGAAACACCCTCGCTAAGATGCGCTTTCCGCCACTCGATTACGGAGTCGGGCTCGCCGGGACTGGCTCCTCCAATGATCAACGTTCCCTGCTCGGCCGCCAGCGCGGCGCACAACGATTCCAGTATCCGGCGCCCTATGTCGTCCACGCGCGCGGCGGACGGAATCACCTCGCCCACCCCCAGCAATGCATCGAAGTAGTGCCCGAGGGCACCGCTGACACGGATGCTGTGCGGCGCGCGGAGCATCTGGGTGCTGGCCGAGTGAATTCCGGTGGCCGGCGCCGGCGGCTCGCCCTGCGGAGTGCCGGGCCCGGCTTCGGTGACGAAGAGGAACAGCGACTCGCCGAGCTTGATTTCATCGCCGTTGCGGAGCGTGTGCTCGACGAGCGGCATGCCGTTGATGTAAGTGCGGTTGACGCTGCCGCTATCGGTGATGACAACCTGCGCGGCGCGGCGGGCCAGCACGCAATGGTTCCTTGAGACCGAGGGATCCGGGATGCAGAGGGTGTTGTTCACCGAGCGGCCAATCGAGAAGGTCTCCGCTTCGCTTTCGGGGAGCGGAAAGACGCCTCCGCACAGCGGACCGACGATAGAGACCAGCTTGGGCATCGGAGAGAGCCAGTATACCGTAAGCGTGACGGCTGCTGGGTTCGATGGGCCACTAGTATACCTCGGACCGAACAGGTCGATGGCCCCGGCCGGTCCATAGTTTGCAATCGTACGCCGCGCTATGAAGCGGCGACGTAGGTAGCCCCTCGTCCAGCGCCTGCGATCTGTTGCATTGTTCCCAGCATGTCCCAATTCTGCCAGCCCTCGACAACTTTGCCGCCGGCAACCCGAAAGATAGTGATGCCGGTCACGTCGATAGGTTTTCCGGTCGCAGGAACACCCAGTCCAGGGCCGGTATGCGTCGCAGTGCACGACCAACGAACACAGAGGCGATCACCCTCGGCGATGGCGTCGTGAACAGTCACGCGAATGTCCGACAGCGTGTTCTTCATGCGGTCGAAGAACGGGTAGAACCCGCCTGGACCCACTGAATCGGACCCGCCTTCGTGCAGCACGCCTTCCGGCGAAAGTAATTCGGAAATCGCATCGCGACGGCCCTTGTTCCAAACCTCCTCGAACCAGCGCCTTCCTAAGTCCCGCTCGTTTTCCGTCACAGTCTCCTCCCCCTCCGTTTCAATGTTACTAAAGCCCTACTGCCAGCACATCGACAAGGTGTGGTCGGGGACCTGCCCCACGGCTCAGCGCAACGGGGCGAGCATCTTATTGCGATCCGCGACCCCATCGAAAACCTCGCCTTTACGGCTTTCGTAGCACGGGTGAGTCACGAGAGGAGGCTTGAACCACTCACCTTCCTCATAAAGCGCCGTTTTCAAGAAGCAGAATTCCTGGCCACGACGCTTGCGGGTCCGGTTGACATCGAACACCTGCGTATAGTTATCCCGCTCCATGTACTCCAATCGGGAAGGAGTGTCAAGCTCCTCTTCAAATCGTCCCCCCCAACGCGAACACGTGAAAACTGGTTCCAGAGGTTCCCGCGCCACCGGAGTTCGACTCAACCGCAAGCTCATCCGCACCCTCGCCGGTAAGATCCAGGAGTTCGACTCGCTGCAACGAAGAATGGTGCTGTGTATCCAGCAAATACTCGTCGCGCGCCTCCCAGTTCTCCGCATTCTTGACCAGGTGGACCAAGAGGCCAACAGACCAGCAAGACCCCGCCGGACTCGCGCCCAGGAAATCGTATTGGAGAACGGCCACCAGCCCGGCATCATCCTCGTTCGGCCATCGAAACAGTCTAAACCGCACCCGCCGCGTATTCGAGAACTTCTCGGTGCCGAGATTCTCCGATGCACAGCTCTCCACTTCGTTCCTCGCCGCCCCAATGACTCGATACACGCTCTCGTTCGCAAAGGCGTCGGGAACGTACATCTCACCAGGCTTCGGCTTCTTCGGCCCGGAGTCATCGATTCTCCTGCCCGGATCGACGGAAACCTGCATGTCGGTGAAGATGGCCCGCAGAGCAACCAGTCGCAAGGCTTCATCGGAGACGGGTCGCCCCGTGTCGCCACCCATCGCGGCTGCGCACAACGCGACTGCAATACAGCCAGCCGAAAGCCTACTCAAAGCGGCCCAGGACACGCCTACAGGTTAACAAAGGAAAAGTGTGGACAGCGGAAAGTGGGAGGACTCGCCGCTCACGCCTCGGCTTCGAACGCCAGCCGCAGGTATGACTTGGGCTGGTACTCGATGCGGAGCGGCACCGGATGGGCGGCGGACTCTTCCACCCACAGGCGAAAGTCGATCGGTTTACCGCCGACGATGCGCTGCAATTTGCCGGCTACGGCGATGACCGGGCCGGATGCCAGGCCGCTGGAGCGAAAACGCTCGCTGGCTTTGGGGTCGGCTGCGCGCCGCAGCCACAGGCGGTAGAGACGGCCGTTGTAGATGTAGCGGCCGCCGCCGCCGTTCGGCTGGCGCAGCAATTCGGCCAAAGCTTCGAGGAAGGGAGGCGGCGACTGACCGTCCGGAGAGAGGTCCGCCGATTTGCGCGGAGCGGCGGCTAGAGCCTGGCGCGCCATCTGCTCCAACTGTATGCGGTGGCCCACGGAAAGCTCCACGGGCGCGGTGAAGTGCGCGGTCGCGGTCTCTATCGAATGGCTTTGGATGTGGGCGTCTATCGCCGTGAACGCCACCTGGCTGGCAGTGGAGTGGAGCGCCTTGCGAGCCTCTTCGGCGCTCTCTTCGGCCGACGCCGTCATCAGGCCGAAATAGATGGCTTCGGCCATACCGGCCTGTGTCAGCTTGACCCTCTCCTGGATGAACCCAAGCCGCTTCAACCCGGCGGCGCGGTCGGGCAGCGAGTATGCGGCGAAATCGAGAACGCGCGTGGTGCCGTCGCCCTCGCTCGATTCCCGCCAGGCGGCTGTGCCCGCACCCACCCCGGAGCGGCGCAGCAGCGGCACGGAAAACAACACCACTTGCGCATCCACACGGTACTTGCGCTCGGAGCCCGGGCCGCCGCGGACCGGCGTATCCCAGGACAAGCCGGCGGCGCGTGCTTTTAGTCGGGCGGCAGCCAGCAGGGCCGCGCCCACAGTCAGCCGTGCCCACTCGCGCCGTGTTATCGAAGAACCCATCCCTGACGTGCCTCCAGTCTAACTCTTCCGATGTGGCGCGCGACGCTCTGTCGGCCATACGCCGCGGCGGGCGATGAACTTTTCCTTGCAGTCGGCCGCTGGCGACATGGCGCCGTTCGGGCTCTGTTGCAGGGCCTAAAGGCCATGTCTAGCAGGTCCCATTCCGGCACGGCTGAAGCCGGCTGAAGCCGTCCCCCTGGTACAAAGCTCCGGAATCATGGTGTGAACTTGTGAGACGGGATACTAGTATACTTTCGTTAACTCAAGCATATAGCCCTCCGCAGTCTAGTCTCACGCGCGCTGGTACCGGATAATACTAGGGAGGAAAGCCCGAATGAAGGTGGTCGTGCTTTGTGGCGGTCTTGGGACACGCCTGCGCGAAGAGACCGAATTCAGACCGAAGCCCCTGGTGGAGATCGGCGGCCGGCCGATTCTCTGGCACATTATGAAGACTTATGCCAGCTACGGGTTTCGGGAATTCGTGCTGTGCCTCGGGTACCGCGGCAACATGATCAAGGACTATTTCCTGAATTACGAGGCGATGAACAACGATTTTACAATGTGCCTCGGCCAGAAATCCGAAATCCACTACAACGGCTGCCATGAGGAACAGGGCTTCCAGGTAACCCTGGCGGATACCGGCCTGGAGTCGATGACCGGTGGACGCGTCAAACGGATCCAGAAGTATATTGAGGACGACACCTTTCTACTCACCTATGGCGACGGGTTGACCGACGCGAATCTCGCGAAGATCGTCGCGTTTCACCAGGCCCATGGAAAGCTGGCGACGGTGACGGCGGTGCGGCCCATCTCCCGCTTTGGGGCCGTGACGCTCGATCCGGAAGGGCACGTCGATCGATTCAAGGAGAAGCCGCAGGCCGACGGTTGGATCAGCGCGGGGTTCATGGTTTTCAATCGCGGCGTGTTCGACTACATCGGGGGGGACGACTGCATCCTGGAGCGGGAGACCCTGGAGCGGCTCGCCGTCGATGGCGAACTGATGGCTTACCAGCACGACGGCTTTTTTTATGCCATGGATACTTTCCGCGAATATCAGTATCTGAACGACCTCTGGAAGGATGGCAGGGCGCCGTGGAAGGTGTGGAAATGACGGCGGGGTTTTGGCGGGATCGCCGCGTGCTGGTGACCGGGGCCACCGGGCTGCTGGGTGGCTGGCTGACGCGCCGCCTGGTGGAACAGGGAGCCGAGGTGGCTTGCCTGGTGCGGGACTGGGTTCCGCGCAGCGAACTCCTGCGTTCCGGTACGGCGGAGCGGGTGAACCTGGTGCGGGGCGACATTTGCGACCACGATATCGTGGAACGCGCCATCGGCGAATATGAAACCGGGGTTGTGATTCATGTGGCTGCCCAGGCCATCGTAGGAATCGCCAACCGCAACCCGATTTCGACGTTTGAAAGCAATATTCGCGGCACCTGGACGGTGCTCGAAGCCTGCCGGCGCTCGCCGGGCGTGCGCTCGATTGTGATCGCATCTTCCGACAAGGCGTATGGTTCGCAGGAAAAGCTCCCTTACACGGAAGACGCGCCGCTGGCCGGCCGCTTTCCCTATGACGTCAGCAAGGCCTGCGCCGACATGATTGCGCAGTCTTACGCCGCAACCTTCGATTTGCCGGTAGCGGTGACGCGCTGCGGGAATTTCTACGGCGGCGGAGATCTGAACTGGAACCGCATCGTGCCCAGCGCCATCCGGAGCCTGCTGCGGGGCGAGCGGCCCGTCATTCGCTCCGACGGCAGCTATGTGCGCGATTACTTCTACGTGGAAGACGGAGCCGCCGCCTACATGCTGCTGGCCGAACAACTTTTTGGCAGACCCGAACTGCGCGGCAAGGCCTTCAACTTCTCCAATGAAACCGAAGTGACGGTGATGGAGCTGGTGAACCGGATCGTGCAAGCCATGGGGACTCGCTTGGAGCCACTCGTCCTCAACGAAGCCACCTGCGAAATCCCCCGCCAGTCGCTGTGCGCGGCGCGCGCTCGCATGCTGCTGGGCTGGTCGCCGCTGTTCACGCTCGATCAAGGATTGGAACGAACCATCGCCTGGTACCGGGAGTTTCTGGCATGACGGAAAAAGGCCGGCAACTTCGCCAGCGGATTCTGGACCTGGTGACGGAGTACACCCATGAGGCTTTCCCCGCGCGCCCGTTTTCCCCCGGCTGCGATCCGGTGCCGGTTTCAGGCAAGGTTTTCGACGAAGCCGAAATGCGGCTGCTGGTGGATGCCTCGCTGGACTTCTGGCTGACCGCGGGACGTTACGCCGAGCGGTTCGAGCGGGAATTTGCCGATTGGATAGGAATGCGCCAGTGCCTGCTGGTAAACTCCGGATCGTCGGCCAACCTGGTGGCGCTTTCCGCGCTGACTTCGCCGCGCCTGGGCGAACGGCGCTTACGGCCCGGCGACGAGGTGATCACGGTGGCGGCCGGCTTTCCCACCACGGTGAATCCTATTCTGCAGAATGGCCTGGTCCCGGTCTTCGTGGATGTTACGCTGCCCACTTACAATGTCGACACGTCGCAACTCGAAGCCGCTCTCTCGCCGCGCACCCGTGCCATGATCTTCGCCCACACACTGGGAAATCCATTCGATGTGGGCGCGGTGGCCGGCTTCGCGCAGAAGCACGATTTGTGGCTGGTGGAGGATTGCTGCGATGCGGTCGGATCCACCTATTACGGGCGCAAGACCGGCACCTTCGGCGACCTGGCGACGGTAAGCTTCTATCCGGCCCATCACATCACGATGGGCGAGGGCGGCGCGGTGTTGACTAACACGCCGCTGCTCGACACCATCGCCAAATCCTTCCGCGACTGGGGCCGCGACTGCTGGTGCGAACCGGGCTGCGACAACACGTGCGGCAAGCGGTTCGGTTGGCAACTGGGCGATCTGCCCAGCGGTTACGATCACAAGTACACGTATTCCCACATCGGCTACAACCTGAAGCTTACCGACATGCAGGCGGCGGTGGGCGTGGCGCAACTCGAAAAGCTGGACGGATTCGTCGAGGCGCGGCGGCACAACTTCAGAGCGCTGCGCGAAGGGCTGGCGGGCGTGGAGGAGTTCTTCGTGCTGCCCGAAGCCACCACCGGCGCGGAGCCGAGCTGGTTCGGTTTTCCTATCGCGGTCCGGCCGGATGCCCCGTTCTCGCGCAACCAGGTGACGCGTTACCTGGAAGACCGCAAGATCGCGACGCGGCTGCTGTTCGGCGGCAACCTGGCGCGCCAGCCGGCTTACCGCGAGTCGCACTTCCGCGTGGTTGGCTCGCTCAGCCAAACCGATGCCGTGATGAACCAGGTGTTCTGGATCGGGCTTTACCCGGGAATTGGTCCCGTCGCTTTGGAGTATATGGTGGAAACTTTGCGCGGCGCCGCTACGCTGACCGCGCCTGTGGGAGTGTGAGATGGACAACCTGAACACCAACGAAGGCGCCCCGGTTTTGATCGGCAACAAGCTGGTGGGCGACCAACACCCGTGCTACATCATCGCCGAGATTGGCATCAATCATAACGGCGATATCGATCTGGCGCGCCGCCTGATCAGCGTGGCGGTAGCGGCGGGCTGCGATGCCGTGAAGTTCCAGAAGCGCACGGTGGAAGTCGTGTATTCGGCGGAGGAGTTGGCCAAGCTGCGGGAAAGCCCGTTCGGCACCACGAACGGCGATTTGAAGCGCGGCCTGGAGTTTGGCCATGACGAATACCGTCTGATCGACCGCTACTGCCGCGAGGTCAAGATGCCTTGGTTCGCCTCGTGCTGGGACGAGAAATCGGCCGACTTTATAGACCAGTTCGATCCGCCGTGTTACAAGATCGCTTCTGCGTCGCTCACCGACGACGGCCTGCTGCGCCACACCCGCTCGAAGGGCAAGCCGGTTATTCTATCCACCGGCATGAGCACGATCGAGGAAATCGATCACGCGGTGGAAGTGTTAGGCACCAAGGATCTGATTCTGCTGCACGCCTGCAGCGCGTACCCGGCGTATTACCCGGAGTTGAACTTGAAGGCGATTGTGACCATGAAGGAACGCTATCATGTCCCGGTGGGATATTCGGGCCATGAGACCGGCCTGCCTTCCACGGTCGCCGCCGTGGCGTTGGGCGCCTGCGCCATCGAACGCCATATCACGCTGGATCGATCCATGTGGGGGTCGGACCAGGCCGCCTCGCTCGAGCCGAACGGTATCACCAAAATCGTGGGCTATGTGCGCATCGTCGAACAATCGTTGGGCGATGGCGTAAAGCGCGTGGTGGAACGCGAGCAGCCGATCATCAAGAAGCTGCGCCGCGTAGGAACGGCCGCCTGAAATGAGCGTGCTGAAAGCGATGGCGCTCGACGTCGATGGAGTGCTGACCGACGGCGGCGTCTGGTGGGGACCCGAGGGAGCCGAATGGAAGCGATTCTCTTTCGCCGATATCATGGGTGTCTCGCTGGCACGCAAGGCGGGCTTGATCGTAACGCTGATTTCCGGCGAGGACAGCCCGCTGGTGGATCGCTTCGCCGTGAAGATGAATCTCACCGACGTCGCCAAAGGGTGTAAGGATAAGGCCGCCGCTTTACGGGCTTTTGCGGAACGACACGGGATTGGCCTGGAAGAAATCTGCTTCATGGGAGACGACGTGAACGACCTGGCGGCGATGAAACTGGCCGGCCTGGCGGCCGCACCGGCGGATGCGCGGCCAGTTGTGCGATCATGCGCGGATGTGGTCACGCGAGCCCCGGGCGGCAACGGCGCGGTACGGGAACTGGTGGACATGATTATGGCCGGGCAACTGGTAGGCGCCGGGCGCGAATCCGCATAACCATGATCAAGCTCTCCGATTATGTCGTCGGTTTCGTGGCCAAGCTCGGCGTCAAGCACGTCTTTCTGGTCACCGGCGGCGGAGCCATGCATCTGAACGATTCGCTGGCGCGCTGCAAGGAGATCGAATTCGTCTGCAACCTGCACGAGCAGGCCAGCGCCATCGCCGCCGAAAACTACTCCAAGGCCACCAATCATCTGGGTGTCGCACTGGTGACGACCGGCCCCGGGGGGACCAATGCCGTCACCGGCGTGGCGGGCGCCTGGCTGGATTCCACTCCGTGTCTTTTCATTTCCGGCCAGGTGAAGCGGGCCGATCGCATGTTCAAGATGGACGGCAAGCCGCTCGGCGTACGCCAGGTGGGAGTTCAGGAAGTGGATATCGTCTCGATTGTCAGATCGATCACTAAATACGCGGTGACGGTGGTCGATCCGAATACCATCCGCTACCACCTGGAGCGCGCGGTCTACTTGGCAAAGAGTGGGCGGCCCGGGCCGGTGTGGATCGATATCCCACTCGATGTGCAGGCCTGCCCCATCGACGAGGAGAGTCTGGCCGGATTCAAAGCGCCCATGGCCGCGCCGGATTCCGCCGGCCTGGAGGACCAGGTACGGAACGTGATCCGCCTGTGGAATCGCGCCGAAAGGCCGCTGGTGCTGGCTGGCAACGGCATCCGCCTGGCCCATGCGGAACGCGAATTCCTGCAGGTGGTGGATTTGCTGGATGCGCCGGTCGAAACCACCTGGCTGGCTCTCGATATCGTCGGCGACGATCATCCGCTCCACGTAGGGCGGCCTGGCACCCTGGCTGCCCGCGGAGCCAACTTCGCCGTGCAGAACAGCGATTTTCTGCTGGCGGTGGGCGCTCGCCTGGATCGCGTGGTCACTGGCTACTCCCCCGAACAGTTTGCCCGCTCGGCGCACAAGGTGATGGTCGATATCGATCCCGCGGAGTTGGGCAAGATGGGGGATTCGGTGCGAACGCGGATCTGGGCCGATGCCGGCGCCTTCCTCCGCGAACTCCTCCGGCAGGGCCACGCCATCGCCCGCCGCGACCGGTCGCCGTGGAAGCAACGCTGTGCTCAATGGAAAAAGCGTTATCCCCTGGTTCAGGAGGAACATCGGCGGCCCGGCCTGGTCAGTTGTTACAACCTGGCGGACGTTCTGTCGGAAGTCCTCAATAAAGACGACTACTACGTGTCGGGCAGTTCGGGCACCGGCATTGAGTTGGTGCTGTTGGCTCTCCGCGTGAAGCAGGGCCAGCGCATTTTCCACACCACTGCGCTGGGCGCCATGGGATTCGGCATCGCCGCGGCGACCGGTGTATGCCTGGCCGGCGGGCGGCGCCGGGTGGTGTGCGTGGATGGAGACGGCGGATTCCAATTCAACATTCAGGAACTCGAAACTGTCGCGCGGCTGAAGTTGCCGATCAAGTTCTTCGTGTTGAACAACAACGGCTACGCTTCTATCCGCGCCTCGCAGAGGAGCTTCTTTGGAGAAGCGCGCATTGGTTGCGACAGCCGCACCGGCCAGTCGCTGCCGGATGTCCGGAGAGTCGCTGAGGCTTACGGAATCGCCACGGACAGCATTCCGGACCAGTCCAATCTACGGGCCGAAATCCAGCGTGTGCTCGACCGGCCCGGTCCGGTGGTGTGCGATGTCCGCATGATTCCGGATGAAGTGCGCCAACCGCGCCTGGCTTCCGTGCAGCTTGCCGATGGGTCGTTCGTTTCCAAGCCACTCGAAGACCTCTGGCCGTTCCTCGATCGCGAGGAACTTGCGGCCAACATGATTGTTCCGGCAGCCGGGGAGGTGTTGGCGTAATGCGCATTGCCGTCATGCAGGGCCGGCTGTTGCCGCCCGAACCAGGGCGCTTTCAAGCCTTTCCATGCACGCGCTGGCGGGAAGAGTTTCCGTCTGCCGCTGCCGCGGGCGTGGATGCCATCGAGTGGATCTACGATCTATACGGCATGAATGCAAACCCGGTGGCGACCGATTCCGGAATCGGCGAAATGAACGAACTTTCGGCGCAAACCGGCGTCGCCGTAGTTTCGCTCTGCGCCGATTACTTCATGGATCGGCCTTTTACGACTGCTTCACCTGAAGCTTTCGCAGAGTTGAGCGATCATCTTCGGTGGTTGTGGGGGCGCTCAAAAATGGCCGGCATCGGGCGCATCGTGCTGCCCTTCGTCGATGCCTCCAAAATCGAGACCGCAGAGCAGCGCGAGCGGATCGTTGGCCTGCTTCGAGAGGTCCTCCCCTGGGCCGCCGAATGTGGCGTGGAACTACACCTGGAAACGTCCATGGATCCCACCGCGCTGGCCGGCTTTCTGGCCGAACTTCCGCATCCTTTTCTGAAGGCTAACTATGACTCCGGTAACAGTTCCTCCCTCGGCTACGACGTTCGTGAGGAACTTGCCGCGTATGGCGAGCGCATCGGCAGCGTTCACATCAAAGACCGCCTGCGCGGCGGCGGCACGGTGCCGTTGGGCTCGGGGGACGCCGATTTTCCCGCCCTGCTGGAAGGTCTCCTGGCGCTCGGTTACGGCGGCGATTATGTTCTGCAGGTAGCGCGCGAGGCGCCCAACAACGAGGTGGCGTGGACGCGGGCGAACCGCGAGTTTCTGGTCGCGGGACTGGATCGAGCCCGCGCCCTGGCGAGCTGGAGCGCGCGATGAAAATACTCATGGTGGGACTGGGCGGCATCGGCCAGCGCCACGTGCGAAACCTGCGCGCTGTGCTTGGGGAGAGGGCCGAATTCCTCGCGTACCGCGTACGGCGCCTGCTGCATGTGGTTACGCCGGCGCTCGAAGGCGACGCGAACCGCAACGTCGAACGGGAATACGGCATGCGTGTGTTCGATACTCTCGATTCGGCGCTTGCTGCGGGCCCCCAGGCGGCCTTCATCTGCAATCCCAGCAGCATGCATGTCCCAGCTGCGCTGGCCTGCGTTCGCGCGGGATGCGATGTCTTCCTTGAAAAGCCCGTATCCAGCAGCCTGGATGGCGTCGCTGAGCTGATGGAAGCCGCCAGCAGCCTCCAGCGCATAGCGATGGTCGGCTACCAACTGCGTTTTCATCCTTGCTTCCAGGCACTGCAGGAGATCGTCCGCCGCGGCTTGCTGGGCCGCCTGCTGGCCGTGCGGGCGCACGTCGGCGAATACCTGCCCGGCTGGCATCCCTACGAAGATTACCGCCGGATGTACGCTTCCCGCGCCGAGCTGGGCGGCGGCGTCATCCTCTCGCAGATCCATGAGTTCGATTATTTGTACGCCCTGTTCGGTGAACCCGGGCGCGTTTTCTGCTTAGGAGGCCATGCCAGCCGCTTGGAGATCGATGTCGAAGACATCGCCAGCACGCTTATGGAGTGCTGCGTGGAGGGCCGCTTGCTGCCGGTGCATCTGCAGCAGGACTATCTCCAACGGCCTGCCAGCCGGGGCTGCGAAGTGATCGGAGACAGGGGCAAAGCCATCATGAACCTCTCCGCCCTGTCTCTGATTCGCTACGATGGCGACGGCAAGGTGGCGGAGTCCCGCAGTTGGGAAGGGTTCGACCGTAACCAACTGTTTCTCGATCAGACGCGGCACTTTCTCGAGTGCCTGGAAACACGCCGCAGGCCGGTGGTCGATCTCGCCGATGGCGTGTGCAGTTTGCGCACCGCCTTGGCCGCTAAGGAATCGATCCAGCGCCGGGCGGCCGTGGACCTGCCAGTGAGGAATGCGTATGGAAACAGCGCTGCGTGAGGGCCGCCAACGGCGAGACCCGTTTGATCTCAGCGGGCGCGTGGCCGTGATCACAGGCGGCGCCGGATTGCTGGGCCGCCAGCACGCCCGGGCCATCGCTGGCGCCGGCGGTATACCTGTGCTGCTGGACGTTGCCGGACCGGGCGCCGCGGAAAGAGCCGCCGAGGTGGCTGCCGAGTTCGATGTCCCCACATTCGGCCGCCAGGCGGACATCACCAGTGCGGCATCAGTGGAGGAGTCCCTGCAAGATGTTCTGGCGCGCTTCGGCCGCGTCGATATCCTGATCAACAACGCCGCCAACAACCCCAAAATGGAGAGCCGGACGGAGGTGAACTTTTCGCGTTTTGAGAATTTCCCACTGGACCAGTGGCACGCCGATCTTTCGGTCGGCCTGACCGGAGCATTCCTCTGCAGCCAGGTGTTTGGAGCCGAAATGGCCCGCCGCGGCAAGGGCGTTATCCTAAACATCGCTTCCGACCTGGCGCTGATCGCACCCGACCAGCGCATCTATCGCCAGCCCGGCCTCCCGGAACACTTGCAGCCGGTCAAGCCCGTGACATACCCGGTCGTGAAGTCCGCCCTAATCGGGCTAACACGATATCTGGCGACTTACTGGGCGGACCGCGGCGTTCGCGTGAACGCCATCTCACCCGGGGGCGTCTACAACGGACAGCCGGATGAGTTCGTATCGAAGCTCTCGCAGCTCATTCCGCTCGGCCGGATGGCCCATCTCGATGAGTATCAAGGCGCAGTAGTGTTTCTCTGCTCCGACGCCTCTTCGTACATGACCGGCTCCAACCTCGTTATCGACGGCGGGAGGACCTGCTGGTGAAAGTCCTCATCACAGGTGCGAGTGGCTTCATAGGCGGACACCTTGCGGATTATCTGCGGAGCTATCACCAGGTCGCCGCCCCATCCCGCTCGGAACTCAACCTTCTCGACGATCGGGAAGTTACGCGCTATCTGCGACCGAACCAGTTTGATGCGATTGTGCACGCGGCCACGGTGCGGGCTAACCGAAGACTCGGTTCGCCGCCTCAGCTTCTGGAACAGAACTGCCGGATGTTCTTCAGTCTGGTTCGCAACCAGGAGGCCTTCGGCAAGCTGTTTTTCTTGAGTTCTGGAAACGTCTACGACCGCCGCCACGCGGTGCCGCGTATTAGGGAGGAATGCTTCGACTCCCACATCCCGGCGGATGACTATGGTTTTTCCAAGTACATTTGCGCGCGATTCATCGCCGGCGCCCAGCGCCTGTTCGAGTTGCGGCTCTTTGGTGTATTCGGTCCACACGAAGACTGGGAAATCCGCTTCCTCTCGAATGCCTGCTGCCGTGCGGTCTGCGACCTGCCGATTGTGATCCGTCAGAATGTGAATTTCGATTACATGGACGTATCGGACCTTGCCATCGTCGTCGACCGGCTCATGCAGGGCGAGCCGCGCCATCCTGCGTACAACGTCTGCTCGGGGCGCGCGCTGGATCTCGTAACCCTGGCGGAGAAAGTGGTGAAAGCGTCCGGCAAGGCACTCCCGATCCAGGTGGAGCAGCCAGGATTGGGCCCCGAGTACAGCGGGGATAATCGCCGGCTGCTTGACGAAATACCGGGTTTCCACTTTCGCGATGTAGACGACTCGATCAGTGCGCTTTATCGCTGGTTTTCGGATCACAGGCAGGAAATCGATCCGAACCGGCTGCATTTCGACGCGTGAAGAATCAGGAGAATAGATGACGGCTACCGGGTCCACTATCCACGCGGCGCTCTCCGATCTGTTGCGGGAGGGCGTAGCCGGCGCAATCGAGCGCGAAAGGACGGCTTTCGACGAGGCGGTGGGGCCGCTTGGGAAGTCGCTCGTCCTGTTCGGCGCCGGTGGGTTAGGCCGCAGGACACTGGCGGGATTGCGCACCCTGGGGATCGAACCACTGGTCTTCGCCGACAACAATCCGGCTCTGTGGGACAAGCGCGTGAATGGCGTCGAGGTGGTTCCCCCGCGCGTGGCCTGTGCCCGGTACGGAAAGACGGCTGCCTTCGTTGTCACGATATGGTGCGGGGAGGGAACCGACCGGATGCGCGACCGGCTGCGTTTCCTTCGCGACCTCGGTTGCGAACGTGTAGTAACCTTCGGGCCGTTGTTCTGGAAGTATCCGGAGATCTTCCTTCCACACTACGCCGCAGCCCCGGCGCACCAGGTTCACGAACAATCGGCCGAGGTTCTCGAAGCGGCACAGTTGTGGGAAGACGATGCCTCCTGTCGCGAGTACCTGTCTCAAATTCGCTGGCGTCTCCTCTTTGATTTTGACGGGTTGGCGGATCCGGTCCAGCACCCCATCTATTTCCCTCGCGACCTCTGTCCGCTGATTCCGGATGAAGTCTTCGTAGATTGTGGAGCCTATGATGGCGACAGTGTGGCAAGCTTCCTGGCGCAGCCACAGCCCGGTTTCCGAAAGATCATCGCTTTCGAGCCGGACCAGACGAGTTTCAGGAAGCTCAAGGAAAAGGTCAGCGCCTTGAGCTGTAGCAAATCCATCGAATTACACCAGGCCGCTACCGGTGCGCAGAGTGGCCCTGTGTTCTTCACCGGCGACGGCAGTCCCTCGGCTTCGGTAGGCTCCGGAACTATCCAGGTGGATTGTGTAAAGCTGGACGATATCTTGCAGAACGAATCCCCCACTTACATCAAGATGGATATCGAGGGAGCGGAACTCGACGCGCTCACGGGCGCACGGAGGACAATTGCGGAGCACGCGCCCGTGCTGGCTATCTGTAGCTATCATAAGCAGGATCACGTGTGGAACATTCCACGATTGATCCACTTATTCAATCCGACTTACCGTTTCTTTCTGCGGCCTCACCTGATCGAAGTCTGGGACCTGGTATGCTACGCGATCCCCCAGCAGCGACTCAAGCGTGCGCTCAACGGTAAATGAATATGAATGGCGAGCGGTTCCCATCCCGGCTCTGTCCCGTCTGTAATAGTGACAGATCGAAGCTGCTGTTTCGGCAGTCGTTCGAGCAACTGTCGGATATGCGCCTGTTGGATGGCTACGATGTGGTGATCTGCGAAGAGTGCGGCATGGGTTTCGCCGACCGCGTCCCAACGCAGGCCGCTTTCGACGAATACTATCGCGATCTGTCGAAGTACGAAGATAGGGACGGCAGTCGTCAGCCATCGCCGGTGGTAGAGCAGCGGTTCCGGGACATCGCCGCAAGCATTGCCGATTTCATCCCCCGGCGCGATGCCAGCATTCTTGAAGTCGGCTGTGCTTCCGGCGGCTTGCTGAAGGCGTTGCAGGAACGTGGGTTTTCGCGAGTGGCCGGGGCGGACCCGTCCCCGGGTTGTGTTCACATCGCCCGAACAGTTCTTGGCATTCCCGCCATGACTGCCAGCCTGTTCACGCTTCCGCCACCGGAAGAACCTTATGACTTTCTCATCTTGACCGGAGTGCTGGAGCACATCCGCGACCTGGACCGGGCCGTCGAGCAGTTTCACCGGCTGCTGCGGCCGGCTGGCTGCATCTATCTTGAAGTTCCCGATGCAAGCCGGTATATTCCGTCCCAAGATGCGCCTTTTCAGGAATTTAGCTTGGAGCACATCAACTTCTTCTCGACGCAGTCTTTGAGCAATCTGATGCAAAGCCGCGGCTTCCGGTTGTTGAGTGCCTCTGCTACAATTCGTCCCCTCCACGAAGTTACTTGCCCGTGCACATACGGCGTTTTTGAACGGCACTTCGAGCAGATCCCCATTTCGCGCGATCACGAGACCGAAGCCGGCCTGCGCGCATATGTGCAAGGCTGCCAGCAAGAGGATGCCCAAGTTCGGAGGAGGATTGAGCAGTCGATTCCGTCAGGTGGGTCAATCATCGTGTGGGGCGTAGGCACACATACGCTACGATTGCTCGCCACAGGCGGGCTGGACCCGCACAAGATCGCGGTCTTCGTCGATTCGAATCCGAAGTATCGAAACCGTGAAGTTCGCGGAATCCCGGTAGTCTCGCCCGAAGATCTGGGACCACGTCCGGAGCCGATCCTCATCTCGACCCGTAGCTTTCAGCGGGAGATTCATGATCAGATCCGCCACACCTTGGGCCTTCCTAATCCCGTCATTTTGCTTTATGGGAGTACTTGTGGCATCGAGTAAGGGCATGCTAGAAAGGCTTCGCGAGTCGAGCAGCGAATGATGGAGAAGAAAGCATGAAGACCATCACCATTCTTACCGGCTGTTACAACGAAGAGGGGAACGTCGAGGAGTTATACAACCGCGTTCGCGCCGTAATGTCCGCGCTGGGGCGCTATCGGTATGAACACATCTTCATTGACAACTGCTCGACAGACCGGACGGTAGAAATCCTGAAGCGGCTTGCCGGCGCGGACAGTAACGTCAAGATCATCGTCAACGCCCGCAACTTCGGGCACATCCGCTCGCCCATGCACGCGTTGTATCAGGCCTCGGGTGATGCCGTCATCGGAATCATGGCGAATCTCAAGGATCCGCCCGAACTGATTCCCGAACTCATCGCTCGGTGGGAAAGCGGCTTCTCCATGGTGCTGGCGATCAAGCGGACCAGCCAGGAAAACCCGCTGATGTTCTGGATCCGCAGACGCTATTACCGCCTAGTCAAGCGTCTCTCTTCGATCGAAACCTTCGAGAACTTCACCGGCTTCGGGCTCTATGACCGCCGTGTTATCGACATCGTCAAGTCGATCGACGATCCCTATCCCTACTTCCGCGGCCTCATCGCCGAAATCGGTCTTCCCCATGCAGAGGTTTCCTACGACCAGCCCGTCCGCAAGCGCGGCAAGAGCAAGAACAATTTCTATACCCTCTACGACCTCGCGATGTTGGGGATCATCAACCACTCCAAAGTGCCGCTGCGGCTGATGACTTTTTCCGGTTTCGCCAGCGCTCTCACCTGCGGCCTGGTGGCGTTCGGATACCTGGTGTATAAGCTGCTGTACTGGAACCGCTTTTCGGCCGGCATCGCCCCGTTGGTCCTCGGCATCTTCTTCTTCAGCTCGGTGCAGTTGATGTCGGTTGGAATCCTGGGCGAGTACATCGGCTCCATCTTCACCCAAGTGCAGAAACGGCCGCTGGTGGTGGAGCGCGAGCGCATCAACTTCGAACACGAGCCGGGGATGCCGAAAGCGAATGATCGCTGACTGGCGGGCGAAGCAAAACACGCGCCGTCCTGGTACAGCCTGTTCGTAGATAAGGCGGGCCGTGCATGCGCGGCCCCTACGGCGCGGGGATCGCGTCTTCCGACGTAAAGGGAGAGGCCGGCAATCCGTCGGAGTTAAAGAGATTGACCACCGGCGCATTGGCCCACCCGTACCGGACGTACTTCGGCCCGGCCACCTGCGCATTACCGACCACCACGGTATCGCCGTCAATGCGCGCGGTTGCGGTCACAAAGCGGCCGTCCTCTCCGGCAATCTCAAACCCCTGGAGCGTGTCTCCCTTGGCGACCAATCCCTTGGCCGTGTGATCGAACCAGACGCGCACGCCTTCTCCCTCGGGCGCAGCCTGTCGAAACAGAGGGCCGGAATACTCCACGTTTTCGCCATAGGCCACGGCCCGCGCAGCCAGGGCGAGGCGCGCGCCGACGGTCTGCTTGTCGGGCGGATGGACATTGTCCGGATCGCCGACATCGACCGTCACGACCATGGCTGTATTCGCCACGGCGAGGCTGCGGCGTTGTGCTTCGCGGATGATGGCCCATGCCTCGGCCGAGTCCGACGTGAAGCTGGAGATTTGCACGAATAGAAATGGAAAATTCCCTTCATGCCACTGCGCGCGCCAGTCGGCGATCAGGGCCGGAAAGATCTTGGCGTACATCGGGGCGAAGGCCAGCCGGCTGTTAGACTCGCCCTGATACCAGATGACGCCCTTGATTGTGTAAGCCGTTTCGGGGGCGATCATTCCGTTGAACAACGCGGCGGGGGCCCAGGACGCGGGGTCGGGGTGCCAAACGTGTTTCGGCGGCGCCTGGCCGGCCTGCCGGGCGGCCAGATCTTCGCGCCGTTCCTGCGCCAGGATCGCCGTGATTTCGCCTTGCGTCTGCATCATGTGGGCGCGCGTCGCGAAGACCGGCATCAAAGCCGCATCGGTGGAGATGGCCTGGAGGCTCATCCATGCTTCGGCCACGGTGCCGCCCCAGGTGGCATCGATAAGTCCGATGGGAACGCGCTCCCGGGTGGCAAGATCGCGTCCGAAGAAGTAGGCCACCGCCGAAAAGTTGGCCGCCGTTTCGGGAGAGCAGACAGTCCATGATGCGCCGGCGTTCCAAAGGGGGAAGTCGGCGGCCTTGCTTGGGATGTGGAGCAGGCGGATTTGCGGCTGGCCGGCGTTAGCGATTTCCTCGGCCGAGTTTTTCAGCGGGGCGCCGGGCCAGCCTTTCAACGGAAACTCCATGTTCGACTGGCCCGATGCGAACCAAACGTCGCCGATCAGAACATCGTCCAGAACGATCTTGTTTGTGCCGGTCACCGTGAGTTGGTACGGGCCGCCGGAAACCTCGGGAGCCAGGAAAATGCTCCAGTTTCCCAAACTGTCGCCGGCGACGGTCCGGCTGATGCCATGAAACGTGACGGAAACCTTCTCGCCGGGCTCCGACCAACCCCAGATGTGAATCGGCTTATCGCGCTGCAACACCATATGACTGCTGAGAATGCCAGGCAGCCTGGCTTCGCACGTTCCAGTGCGTGGGTAGCAGGTCAATAAAACAGCGAGAGCCAAGACGCGAAGAGTAGTGTTGATCGGCATAAGTACATTTTGATACAAAGAGCGCAGTGGATGGGGAACCATGAGCGACGCTTGCGACCGTCTGTGGAATGGGCGCCGTTCACGATCGGCAGCGTCGCGTTGGCAGGCGAAAGCGCCTGCCCCACTTTGCCGGGCGGCGCCGTGCTATCCTGAATTCTTCACGGTAGAGGTGCGGCGGCCATTAGTACGGCGGGTTGGGGTTCCGGTTGTGCTCCGGAGATCCGCTCGAAAGGGGCCGGCAAGAGAGTCTTCCGCCGAAATCGCGCTGGGGGTAGTGCAGTTCCCGGCGGTTGGGGAGCCAGGCTAACACCGGCTCACTGTCACCCGTACCTTAGGCGGGTGGAGCGCTATCGGGATCGAAGACGCGCCGCGGTTTGGCCGTTCTCTCCTTCTCCCTGCCTCCCCCGTTGGTGAATTGATGGACGTATTTGCACTCACGCGGGCGCTGGTCGATATCGAATCGATCACCAATAACGAAGAGCGGGTAGCCTTGCATGTTCGCGACTGGCTGCGCGCGCTGACGGCGCAGTATGGCGGGCACGTCGAAACCATGGAGGTGGAACCGCGCCGTTACAATCTGTTCGCGCAGTTCGGCGAACGGCTCGACGTCACGCTTTCCACGCACCTCGATACGGTGCCGCCGTTCGTCGCCTCGCGCGAGGACGATACGTTCATTTGGGGACGCGGTTCGTGCGACGCCAAGGGCATCGTCGCATCGATGATTCACGCGGCCCAGGCGCTGCTCGAATCGGGCGAACGCAATTTCGGAATTCTGCTGGTGGTGGGCGAAGAACGCAACAGCGCGGGCGCGTTCCAGGCCGCCCGCAACCCGCGCGGCTCGCGGTACGTGATCGATGGCGAGCCCACCGAAAACAAGCTGGCGCTGGGCTCCAAGGGCGCCCTGCGCTATGAGCTGGTGGCGACCGGCAGGATGGCGCACTCGGCGTATCCGGAACTGGGCGAATCGGCCATCCACAAACTGGTGGACGCGCTGGCCCTGATGCGCGCGATTGCGCTGCCGGTGGATCCGCTGCTCGGCTCGAGCACTTTGAACATCGGCACCATCCATGGCGGCCGCGCGCCGAACGTGATCGCCGACGAAGCCAAGGCCGAAGTTCTGATCCGGCTGGTGGGCGATTCGAGCCAAACCAAGCAGGCGCTCGCCCGCGCCGCCGAAGGCCGCGCCGAACTTCGCGAGGTGCTCGAAATCCCCGCCATCCGCCTCAACCCGCTGGACGGCATTCCCACCACCGTGGTCGCCTTCACCACCGATATTCCGGCGTTGAACGGCCAGTGGGGCATCTACATCCGCATGGTAAAGGAATTATGCAAACGCGCATCGAAGTAGGCATCCTGGGCGCCACCGGAATGGTGGGCCAGCATTTCATCAAATTCCTGCAGGGCCACCCCTGGTTCGAACTGGTGTGGCTCGGCGCGAGCGACCGCTCCGCGGGCAAGAAGTACAAGGACGCCATGACCTGGCACCTGCCCGGCGGCGCGCCCGCCACGGTGGCGGATTTGACCGTGGAAGACTGCCAGCCGGGGAACGCGCCGCGCCTGCTATTTTCCGCCATGGACGCCTCGGTCGCCACCGAAATCGAGCGCGCTTTCGCCGAAGCCGGTCATGTGGTGGTGTCGAATTCGAAGAACCACCGCATGGAGCGCGACGTGCCGCTGCTGGTGCCCGAGATCAACCCGGACCATCTCAAGCTGGTGCCGGAGCAGCAGCGCGCACGCGGCTGGAAAGGGCAGATCGTCACCAATCCGAATTGCTCGACGGTCGGGTTGACGATGGGCCTCGGACCGCTCAAACCGTTCGGCATCACCAAGGTGATCGTCACCACCATGCAGGCCATCTCGGGCGCCGGCTATCCCGGCGTGGCTTCGATGGATATTGTAGGCAACGTGATCCCCTTCATCGGCGGCGAAGAAGAAAAGATGCAGGTGGAAACCCAGAAGATCCTGGGCGCGTTTCGCGGCGATCACATCGAACCGCTGGCCGCCAAGGTGAGCGCCCAATGCAACCGCGTGGCGGTGGTGGACGGGCACACCGAAACCGTCTCGGTGGAGTTTTCCACGAAACCGTCCGAACAGGAGTTGCGCCGCGCCTTCGCCGAGTTTTCCGGCGTGCCGCAGGAGCGCAAACTGCCGAGCGCGCCGCCGGCGCCGGTGATTTACTTGGAAGAGACCAACCGGCCGCAGCCGCGCAAGGATGCCGAACGAGAGCGCGGCATGGCGGCCTTCGTGGGACGGCTGCGCGCGTGCCCCGTGCTCGATTGGAAGTTCGTCGTGCTCAGCCATAACACCATTCGCGGCGCGGCGGGCGCGGCCGTGCTCAACGCCGAGCTGATGCATTCGGAAGGGATGCTGGACTGATGATCGTGATGAAATTCGGCGGCACCAGCGTGGAATCGGCTGCCGCCATCGCCCGCGTCGCCGCCATCGTCAAAGCGCGCGAGGCTCGCCACCCAGTGGTGGTGGTCTCCGCCATGGGCAAGACCACCAACAAGCTGCTGGCCATCGCCAACGCCGCGATTAACGGGCCTCGCGAGGAATATTTGCGGCAGATTCACGACCTGCGCGATTTCCATTCCCGCGAGGCGCGCCAAGTGGTGCCGCTGGCCGAGCGCGCCGCCCTCGACCGTTTTCTCGACGATCATTTCCAGGAACTCACCGAGCTTGCCAAGGGCTTGGCCGTGCTCGGCGAGCTTACGCCGCGCTCCATCGACGCCATTTCCAGCTACGGCGAGCGGCTTTCCAGTTTCATCGTCACGCAGGCCTTCCGCCATTTCGGCATGGCGACCGAGCACTTGGATTCGCGCGACCTGATCGTCACCGACAAGCGCCACACGCAAGCCGCGCCGCTGTTTCCGCAAACCTACGCGCGCCTCGCCGCCACCGTGCCGCCGCTGGCCGCCAAGAGCGTGATCGTGATGGGCGGCTTCATCGCGGCCAGCGAGGACGGCGTCACCACCACGCTCGGCCGCGGCGGCTCCGATTTCACGGCATCGATTGTGGGAGCCGGCATCGGCGCCGAGGAGATCCAGATCTGGACCGATGTCGATGGCATGCTCACCGCCGATCCCACCATCCTGCCGGGCGGCCATCGCGTCAAGACCATCTCCTTCGCCGAAGCCGCCGAGCTGGCCTATTTCGGCGCCAAGGTGCTGCATCCGGCCACCGTGCTGCCGGCCATCGAGAAAAGCATTCCGGTGCTGATTCTGAATTCGCGCCGGCCGGAAGTCCCCGGCACGCGCATCGTGGCCGAGCGGGTGCATTGCGAAAACGCGGTCAAATCGATCGCGTGCAAACGCAAGATCACGGTCGTCAACATCCACTCGACGCGCATGCTGATGGCGCACGGTTTTCTGCGCCGCATCTTCGAGGTGTTCGACCGCTTCGAGACCGCCGTGGACATGGTGGCGACCTCCGAAGTCAGCGTCTCGCTCACCATCGATAATCCGGCGCGCATCGAGGAAGTGCTGGCCGAGCTGCGCCAGTTCGCCGAAGCCGAAACCGAGCGCGATCAGGTGATTGTCTGCCTGGTGGGCGAGAACATCCGCTACACGCCGGGCGTGGCCCGCCGCGTGTTCAACGCGCTCGAGGGCATCAACGTGCGCATGATCTCGCAGGGCGGGTCGCTGCTGAACATCAGTTTCGTGGTGGCGGAAAAAGATCTGCGCGCCGCCATCGAAGCCTTGCACGGGGAGTTCTTCAGCGAGTTGGACCCGGCCGTGTTCGAGCGCAGTGAGGCGGTGCATGCCTGAACCGCGCAGTCTGGCCATCGTCGGCTACGGCAAGATGGGCAAGCTGATCGAACGGCTTGCGCCGGAATTCGGGTTTCGCGTGGCGCTCAAGCTGGACGAATTCAACAACGCGAATTTCGAAGGGCTGACGGAGGAGAATTTTCGCGGTGTCGATGTGGCCCTGGATTTTTCGATTCCCTCCGCGGTGCGCCGCAACGCCGAGGGCATTTCCGCGCTGGGCGTGAACCTAGTCATTGGCGCCACCGGCTGGCTGGATCAAGTCGAAGCCGTCCAGGCGGCGGTAGATCGAAACGGCACCGGCGCGGTGTGGAGTCCGAATTTTTCGATCGGCGTCAACGCGTTTTTCCGGCTGGTGGCGGAAGCGGCGCGCCTGCTGGCCGGTCAGCCCGAGTATGGCGCCTGGGCTTGGGAGATCCACCACTCCAGCAAAAAGGATGCGCCGTCGGGTACACTACTGAAGCTGGTGGAAGCGATGAAAAAGGCCGGGTACGGGCGCTCGATCGACGTGGCCTCCAACCGCGCCGGAGCGCATCCCGGCACGCATGAGATCGGCTTCGATTCCGCAGCCGACACGATCACCCTGCGCCACACGGCGCGCAGCCGCGAGGGCTTCGCACGCGGAGCGCTCCACGCCGCGCAGTGGATCGCCGGCAAAAAGGGATTTTACGAGTTCAGCGACGTGGTGTTTCGATGATGGGACTGCAGAAGTATGGGCAGGATAGCCTTCGCGTCGGCTTTGCAGCCGCCGTGGGCCGATTGACAATCGGCCCGCAGGTTGCCAACCTGCCCCACAGGGCTTGATGGCGCGCATGTTTTCTTGGGAGGTGGCACATGTTTACAGGATGCGGGACGGCGCTGGTTACGCCGTTCAACAACGATTTGTCGCTCGACGAGAGTACTTTGCGCAAGCTGGCGCGCCGGCAGATTGAGGCGGGCGTCGACTTTCTGGTTCCGTGCGGCACCACGGGCGAAAGCCCCACGCTCACGCGCGCCGAGCACCTGCGGGTGATCGAGATCGTGGTCGAAGAGGCGCACGGCAAGGTACCCGTGCTGGGCGGAGCCGGCGGCTACAACACGCGTGAGGTGATCGAACTCGCCCGCGAGCTGGAGCGCATCGGCGTCGACGGCATTCTCTCCGTCACGCCCTATTACAACAAACCCACCCAGGAAGGCCTTTGCCGGCACTATGAAGCCATCGCCGGCGCCATCCGCCTGCCGCTGGTCGTCTACAGCGTACAGAGCCGCACCGGTGTCAACGTGGAAGCGGCTACGCTGGCGCGGCTGGCGCAAATCGAAAACATCGTCGGCGTCAAGGAAGCGTCCGGCAATATTTCTCAAATGGTGAATGTGCTGCACGAAGTGCCGGCGGACTTCATCGTGCTCTCGGGCGACGATGCGGTTACCATTCCGCTGATGGCGCTGGGAGGCCGCGGCATTATCTCGGTTGTCTCGAACCAGATTCCGGGTCCGATGGCGCGGCTGGCGCAAGCCTGTCTCGCCGGCGATTTCGCCGCGGCCCGGCAGATCCAGGCGCGCTACCTGCCGCTGATGAATGTCAACTTCATCGAAGCCAACCCGATTCCGGTGAAGGCGGGGATGGCGTTGATGGGCCTCCTCGAACCGGTCTGGCGCCTGCCGCTGTGCCCGCCCGCCGCCGCCAACCTGGCTCGAATCGAAAAAGTGCTGGAGGGTTTGGGCTTGCTCGGGAGCGTGCCGGTTGCAGGCTGAGATCGAACGGCTCTACGACGAAAGGCCCGCCGCTTACACCGACGCCCACTTCCGCCTCTTCGCCGAATTCAAGGCCGCGCTGAACGAAGGCCGCGCGCGCGCCGCCGAACCTGATCCCAACGCGCCCGCCGGCTGGCGCGTCAACCAGTGGGTCAAAAAAGGCATCCTGCTCGGTTTCCGCATGGGCGGCGTGATCGACATGTCGATCGACGCAAGCCGCCAGCCCTATTTCGACAAATCCACTTACCCGGTGAAGCACCTGACCGCAAACAGCGGCGTGCGCATCGTGCCTGGCGGCTCCAGCATTCGCGACGGCTGCTACATCGGCAAAGGCGTCACCTGCATGCCGCCCATGTATATCAACGCCGGCAGCTTCGTGGATGACGGAACCATGATAGATTCGCACGCGCTCGTCGGCAGTTGCGCGCAGGTCGGCAAGAACTGCCACATTTCGGCCGCCAGCCAGATCGGCGGCGTGCTGGAGCCGGTGGGGGCGATGCCGGTGATCGTCGAAGACGAGGTGCTGGTGGGCGGCAACTGCGGCATCTATGAAGGTGTCATCGTCAAGCGCCGCGCGGTGCTGGGCACCGGCACCATCCTGAACGGCTCCACGCCGGTCTATGACCTGGTCCGCAACATCGTGTATCGCGCCACCGCGGAACAGCCGCTGGTGATTCCGGAAGAGGCCGTGATCGTGGCCGGCGCGCGCGCCGTCACCAGCTCGCCCGGCAAGGAGTGGGGCATCTCGGTTTACACCCCCGTGATCGTCAAATACCGCGATGCCCGCACCGACTCGAGGATTCAGCTCGAAGACTTGTTGCGGTGAACAGGTAAGTCGATGGCCCGCCCGACCGCTTTGGTCACGCGCCCAGCCAGGCACGTATAATCGGAGCTAAGGGCAATCTCATGCGCAAGCGGCTGATTTACGGCTCTGTCTCTATCCTGCTGGCGATTTCCGTCATCCTGGTGGTCTGGGAGGGTTCCTTCAACCCCGGCAACTTCCGCCCCACCAATCCCAATCAGACGCTGATTTTCTGGGCCGTTTCCAGCCTCATTTTTCTACTCATGGTGACGCTCGGCTGGATTCTGATCCGCGAGTTCGTCAAGCTCTACGTCGAGCGCCAGAGCCGGCGCGAAGGTTCGCGCATCAAAACCAAGCTCGTCGTCGGCGCGCTCGCCCTCAGCTTCGTGCCCGTATTCTTCCTCGTCCTGTTCAGCTATTACGTCATGAATCGCAACATCGCGACCTGGTTCCAGGAACCGGCCGGTAACGAGCTGAAAGCGTTCGAGGCCATCACCCGCCAGCTCGGCAAGGAGATGCAGGATGAGATCGACGCCCAGGCCGCGCTGCTGGCCGCGCAGCCCGAAATTCGCCAGTTGATCGAGGGCGGCCCGCGCACGCCCGGCTTCCTGGCGCGCTTCGCCGCCAGCTACGAGCTCGCCTCGGCGGCGGTTTACTCGTCCGCTGGCGGGCCGCCGCTCGACTCGTGGGGAGACTATCGGCGCAAGGCGCAAGTGGACCGCCTGGTTTCGGCATCGTACCCGATTCTTCAGGGCCAGCGGCGTTTGGGATTCGTCGCCGTGACCGCCGCAGTGCCCGGAGACGTGGCGGAAAAGAAAGCCGTCGTCGGCACCTGGGCCCGCGAGTGGCAGGAGAATCACGACAACGCGCGCTCGGTGCGCCGCGTCAGCGTGATGCTGATGGCCTTGATCACGCTGTTCGTCCTGTTCGTGACCACCTGGACCGCGCTGTTTCTCTCCAAGCAGATCAGCATTCCGATTACCGCGCTGGCCGAAGCCGCCAGCCAGGTGCGCAGCGGCAACCTGTCGCACCGCGTGAATGTGCGCGCCGCCGATGAGCTGGGGTCGCTGGTGCGGGGCTTCAACCGGATGACCCAGGAACTGGAAGCCAACAGCCGCGAGCTTGACCGGCGCCGACGCTTCACCGAGGCCATCCTCGAGAGCATTCCCACCGGCGTCATCTCGATCTCCGCCGACGGCGCCATCCAGCGCGTCAACCGCGCGCTCTCCCAGATCTTTCCCGGCACGCAAGTGGAAAAGGCCAGCCGCCTGGAAGACTTGTTCTCGCGCGAGGACACGGCCGAAATCAAGTATCTCATGAAACGCGCGCGCCGCACCGGCGCCGCCTCGCGCCAACTCGAGCTGCGCACGGAAAACCGCAACCGGCACCTGGCGGTTACGGTTGCCGCGCTCGAGGAAAAGGTCACTTCCGGCTTCGTGATCGTGATCGAAGACACCAGCGAGCTGCTGCGCGCGCAAAAAGCCGCCGCCTGGCACGAGGTGGCGCGGCGCGTGGCGCACGAAATCAAGAACCCGCTCACTCCCATCGCGCTCTCCGCCGAACGCATGGCGCGGCAGATCGACCGCCTGGAGCTGGCCGCCGCGCCGCGGCGCATCCTCGATGAGTGCGCGCAGACCATCAGCCGCTCGGTCGAATCGGTCAAGACCCTGGTGGATGAGTTTTCGCAGTTCGCGCGCTTTCCCGCCGCGCAGCTTGTGCGATCCGACCTCAACGAAGTTACGCGCGAAGCGCTGGCCATTTTTCACGGGCGCCTGGATTCGATCGACCTGCGCACCAGCTTTGCCCCCGACCTGCCGCCGGTCAACCTGGACCGCGAGCAGTTCCAGCGCGTCGTGGTGAACCTGGTCGATAACGCCGCCGAAGCCATGCAGGATTCGCTGGTCAAGAACCTCTATGTGGCCACTCAGCCGGGCGCCGCCGACACGGTCGAGCTGGTGGTGGCCGATTCCGGCTGCGGCGTCAGCCCCGACGAAAAGGAAAAACTTTTCCTGCCCTATTTCTCCACCAAGGGGCGCGGCACCGGCCTGGGCCTCGCCATCGTCAGCCACATCGTGGCCGAGCACGACGCGCACATACGCGTGGAAGACAACCAGCCGGCCGGCGCGCGCTTCACCATCGAGATTCCCGTGGCCGCCGATGCGGAAGCCGCCGAGAACGTTGCCCCGCAGGCGCAGCCCGCCGCCCCGGTGAAGGCATGAAGCAGCGGCGCATTCTGATTGTCGATGACGAGCCGGAAATCCGCCGCTCGCTGGCCGGCGTGCTCGAGGACGAAGGCTATCGCGCCGACACGGCGGAAGACGGCGAAGCCTGTCTGGACGCCCTTCCCGGCGCCGGCTTCGAGCTGGTACTGCTCGATATCTGGCTGCCCGGCATCGACGGTATGGAGGTCCTCGAGCGCATCCAGGCAATCCCATTCGCCGAGCGGCCCGAGGTCGTCGTGATTTCCGGCCACGGCAGCATCGAAGCCGCCGTCAAGGCCACCAAGCTGGGTGCTTTCGATTTTCTCGAGAAGCCGCTCTCCATCGATAAGATCTCGGTGATCGTCAAGAACGCCCTGGCGCACCACGCCCTGGCGCTCGAAAACAGCCAGCTTAAACAGGACTCGAGCAGCCACCACCGCATCATCGGCGAAAGCGTCCCCATGAAGGCGCTGCGCCAGCAGCTCTCCCTGATGGCCGCCACCAACGGCCGCGTGCTCATCTATGGCGAAAGCGGCACCGGCAAAGAACTGGTGGCGCACGCCATCCACGCCCTCAGCCAGCGCGCCGCCGAGCCGTTCGTGGAAGTCAACTGCGCCGCCATTCCGGAAGAGCTGATCGAGAGCGAGCTGTTCGGCCACACCAAGGGCAGCTTCACCAGCGCCCATGAAGACAAGATCGGCAAATTTCAAAAGGCCGACGGCGGAACGCTGTTTCTCGACGAAGTCGGCGACATGAGTTTGCGCACGCAGGCCAAGGTGCTGCGCTCGCTCGAAGAGCAACGCTTCGAACCAGTCGGCGGCCCGGGCAGTGTCCAGGTCGACGTCCGCGTAGTCGCCGCCACCAATAAGAACCTGGAAGAGGAAATCGAACGCGGCAACTTCCGCGAGGACCTCTTCTACCGGCTCAACGTGATTCCCTTCTCCGTGCCGCCCCTGCGCGACCGCCGCGAGGATATCCCGCTGCTAGCCGATTTTTTCCTTCGCGAGTTCACCACCGCTTATGGCCGCAAGCCCAAGGAACTGACCCCCGAGGCCTACCGCGTGCTCGGCGAATACCACTGGCCCGGCAACGTGCGCGAATTGAAGAACCTGATCGAGCGCATCGTCATTTTGAATCCGCAAGTGCGCGTCGACGCCCGCCACATCCCGATCGCCGGAACCCGCAAGCCGCAGGATCGCCCGGTCGACCGCTTCGGCAGCCTGCAGGAGGTCCGCGAAGCCGCCGAGCGCGACTACATTTTGAGAAAGCTCGACGAGACCAGCGGCAACGTCACCAGAACCGCCGAGTTACTCGGCCTGGAGCGCAGCAACCTGTACCGGAAGATGAAAACCCTGGGAATCGGGCCGAAAGAATAAGGGCGGCGTGGGCTTTGCCGAAATGTGAACACGCAGCCACGATTTTACTTCACGTGATCCGCTGTTGAAAGAAAGCCTCCAGTTGCCGTGCCCCGTGTACGATGGCGATGATCTGCACTGGCGTCGTTTCCCAGCGATAGGCGATGACGTAGGAGTAAACCGACCAGAAGCGGTGCCGCGAGTCTGCTAGGTCTTCGCGGTGGTGGCCCACCTTCGGCGCCTGCCCCAAGCGTGCGAACGCATCGTAGAGCCGCGCAACTACCTGGTCCGCGCTGTCGATGCTGTCTTCGGCGATGTAGTTCCAGATTTCGATGAGGTCTGCCCGCGCTTCCGGCGTAAGGACAAACTGCGGCCAGTTCACCTGCCGTCCGCCCGGCGCCGGGCGCTTAACTGACGGATCTCCTCAAACACGGCATCTCCATCGAGCAACTCGCCACGATCTGCCTGTTCGACGCCGCGCCCTATCCTGGCTCGGATCTCTGCGAGCGCGGCCTCGCGCGCCTGCTCGCGTTCTTCGAGCAGGCGGAGGCCTTCGCGCACCACTTCGCTCGCAGTTTGAAACAGGCCGGAGGCCACGCGTGACTGGACGAAGTGCTCCAGTTCCGGGGTGAGGGATACGTTCATGCTGGTGCGGATCGGCATACTCAATTAATGGCACACGGCGGCTTCCTGTGTCAATTTGTGTTACAGGGGTTGCAAGGCCAGGGCAGCGTGCTACGCATTTGCGCTTGGGCTGGAAAAAGGGGAACACGTAGCCTGCCACGGGTTCTCTCCTGCCACGGGTTCTCTCCCATGAACCGCCTGCTCGTTCGGCAGCCGGACCCGGGCCTGACCGACGCGCCGGAAATCCTCACCTACACCGCGACCGGCAAGCGCGCGACCATGACGGACGCGAGCGGCATCACCACCTACGTCTATGACGACCACGACCGGCTGTCCCAGAAGCAGACGCCGCAGGGCACGCTGACGTACACGTATGATCCGGCGGGCAATGTGGCGTCGATGAAATCCTCGAATACCAACGGCGTCTACGTCGAGTATACTTATGACAGCTTGAATCGCCTGCAAACAGTGGTCGATCATGGTCTGGTGGGCCAGCAAACCACCACGTACAGCTACGACCCGGCCAGCAACCTGGCGACGGTTGAGTATCCAAACGGGTTGCAGAGCCAGTTCACGTACGACACGCTGAACCGCATCACCGCGATGAACGCGGCTAGGGCGAGTTACAGTTACACGCTAAGTCCCACTGGCAACCGCACCGCCGCGGTCGAGTCGAGCGGTCGGACGCTAAACTGGAGTTACGACGGCATCTACCGCCTGACCAACGAAACCATCAGCTTCGATCCGCACTCGAACAACGGCGCGGTGAGCTACGGCCTCGATCCGGTAGGCAATCGCCTGTCGCAGACATCGACGCTTTCCGCGATCCCATCTGGCAGTTACACGTACGATGCCGACGACCGGATGCTCGCAACCGAAACCTACGACGCCAACGGCAACACGGTCGTCACCGGCGCTCGGACGTTTACGTATGACTTTGAGAATCGGCTGAAGACGATGACGATGGGAAGCACGCAAGTCAGCATCGTCTACGACGCCGACGGCGACCGCGTCGCGAAGACCGTGAATGGCGTGACCACGCAATATCTGGTCGATGAGCTGAACCCCACCGGCTACGCGCAAGTAGTCGAAGAAGTCACTGGCACCACTGCCAGCCGCACTTACACCTACGGCATCCAACGCATCAGCCAGACTCAGCAAATCGCCAACACCTGGACCCCAAGCTTCTACGGCTACGATGGCTTTGGCAGCGTAAGAACGCTAACTGACTCGACCGGCACGGTGACCGACACCTACGATTACGACGCCTGGGGCAACGCCGTCAACACAACCGGCTCCACGCCGAATGTGTACCTATACCGCGGCGAGCAGTACGATTCGGATCTGAATCTTTACTATCTTCGGGCGCGGTACTTCAACCCGCTGAGCGGAAGGTTCCTAACGAGGGACCCGCAAGAGGGCCGAATCAAGGTTCCTGG
>JBEKKO010000060.1:0-28938 GCA_050010695.1 Bryobacteraceae bacterium | reverse complement strand
CGCACCCATTTGGTGCGGCCCAGGCTGCCCGGTCCCGCCAGCGGAACTCAATAAATGCTGCCTTGCCTATAACCTGCAGAACCCGGCGAAAAACGTGGTTCGCCTACGGACGGATTACGGTCAGGCGCTACCGGGGGCAGCGCGGAGTCCGTGCGATACAATAAAGGCGCACAAATCATGCCGCAGAAGATCAGGTCTACGACGGTGCTTTGCGTCCGCCGGGACAACAAGGTGGTGATGGCCGGCGACGGGCAAGTGACCCTCGGCAATGAGGTGATCAAGGCCAACGCGCGCAAGGTCCGCCGCCTCTACAACGACAAGATCGTGGCTGGATTCGCCGGTTCCACGGCCGACGCGTTCGCCCTCTTCGCACGCTTCGAATCGAAGCTCGAGCAATTCAACGGCAACCTGCCGCGTTCGGTTGTCGAACTGGCCAAGGAGTGGCGCACCGACCGCGTGCTGCGCCACCTGGAAGCCCTGCTGCTGGTGGCGGACCCGGCCATCACCTACCTGGTGAGCGGCAACGGCGACGTGATCGAGCCCGACGAAGGCATCGCCGCCATCGGCAGCGGCGGCCCGTTCGCTCTTGCCGCGGCCCTGGCCCTGGCGCGCAATACCAAGCTTTCCGCCCGCCACATTGCCGAGCAGGCCATGCAGATCGCCGGCAAGATGTGCATCTACACCAATGAGAACGTGACCTACGAGGAGCTGGGGTAGCACCATGGTGATCTATCTGCCGAGCCAGTCCGTGGACGAAGAGCCGGTGCTCGACGAGCTCACTCCGCGTGAAATCGTGCGCGAGCTCGACAAGCACGTCATCGGACAGGCCGACGCCAAGCGCGCCGTCGCCATCGCCTTGCGCAACCGCATCCGCCGCCAGAAACTGGCGCCGGAAATGGCCGAAGAGGTGATGCCCAAGAACATCCTCATGATCGGCCCCACCGGCGTCGGCAAGACCGAGCTGGCGCGGCGCCTGGCGCGGCTGGCCAATTCGCCGTTTCTCAAAGTCGAGGCCAGCAAGTTCACCGAAGTCGGCTACGTGGGCCGCGACGTCGAGGCCATGATCCGCGACCTGGTGGATATCTCGATCGACATGGTGCGCGAGGAACGCCTCGACGAAGTGGCCGACCGCGCCGAGTTGAACGCCGAAGACCGCCTGCTGGATTTGTTGATGCCGCCCCAGCCGGAGCCCAGCGAAAGCGTGGAACGTACGCGCGAGAAACTACGCGAACGGCTGCGCGCCGGCAAGCTCGACGAACGAATGGTCGAGATCGACGTCAAGGACCGCGGTCCCTCGTTCGAAGTCACCACCAACGCCGGCATCGAGGAGATGGGCATCAACCTCAAGGACATGCTGCCCAATCTGTTCGGCCAGAAGACGCGGCGGCGCAAAATGCGGGTGGCCGAGGCGCTCGATTACCTGGTCCAGGAGGAAGAGCAGAAGCTGATCGACATGGACCAGGTGACGCGCGCCGCCCTCGAGCGCGTCGAATCGAGCGGCATCATCTTCCTCGATGAGATCGACAAAATCGCCGGCCGCGAATCCGGCCACGGTCCCGACGTCAGCCGCGAAGGCGTGCAGCGCGACATCCTGCCCATCGTCGAAGGCACCACCGTCAACACCCGCTACGGCTTCGTCCGCACCGACCACATCCTGTTCATCGCCGCCGGCGCTTTTCACGTCTCCAAACCGAGCGACCTCATCCCCGAACTGCAGGGCCGTTTCCCCATCCGCGTCGAGCTCAAATCGCTCACCGTCGAAGACTTCATCCGCATCCTCAAAGAACCGAAAAACGCCTTAGCCAAGCAGTATGTCGCCTTGCTCGAAACCGAAGGCATCAAGCTGCTCCTGGCCGACGACGCGCTCGAAGAGGTGGCCCGCTTCGCCGCGCAAGTCAACCAGAGCTCCGAGAACATCGGCGCGCGCCGCCTCCACACCATCATGGAGAAACTGCTCGAAGAAGTCTCTTTCGAGGGGCCGGACCTGAAGAAAAAGACCGTCAAGGTGGACGCCTCTTACGTGCGCAAGCACTTGGCCGACATCGTGAAAGACCAGGACCTCAGCCGCTACATCCTGTAGTGGCCGGACATGCCCGGCCTGCGGTCGCGGAGCAAGCGATTCACTTTGGTTGGGCTTTGTCTGCTGACTTTCGGCAATTGACCAAAGTAAGCCATCGGTTAGCTGTTTCCAGTGAGCCAAAGACACTCTGGCTTTGGGGGGGATGCTGCCGTAGCCTGATAACGGAAGTACTAGCGTCGGCGGCATCTCGAAGGCGGCTCAATCAACCAGACGGAGGCGCCCGGACGCCACGAGATAAGGGCAGCTTGCTATGAAGAACTGGTTCGAACAATCTGGCGCGTTGATGCGCGCCTTTTGGCGGGAAGACGGGGGGCAGGATCTGATCGAGTATACCCTTCTGCTCGCATTCGTTGCGCTGGCTTCGGCGGCATTATTCATCGGCGCCGGCAACAAGATAAAAACGGTTTGGACCACCACCAACTCCCAGTTGGCGGCGGCCGCCGCTGCCGCGTCCTGATCTGAGGACCAGTCCGCCGCGGCCCGCACGCCTTCGCCGCACGCCGGGCGCCGCGCGGGCAGTGCCGGCGCAAGCGGCCCGGCGAATGCCACATGTTAATCTCGGAAGTTGGGGTTTGAACGCATCGTCTGGATTGTGCTCGACAGCGTCGGCGTGGGTGCCATGCCGGACGCGCCGGAGTTTCACGATCCGCCGGGAGCCGATACCCTCGGCAACATCGCACGGGTGCGCGGGCTTCGCCTGCCGAACCTGGCGCGGCTGGGTCTGGGCAACCTGAAGCCGCTGCACGGAATCCCGCCCGCGGCTGCCCCCACCGGCGCTTACGGGCGCTGCACACTGGCTTCCCCCGGCAAGGACACCACCACAGGCCACTGGGAAATGGTTGGGATTCATCTATCCAAACCGTTCCCGCTCTACCCGCACGGTTTTCCCGCCGAGGTGATGGACGAATTCGGGCGGCGCATCGGCCGCCACTGGTTGGGCAATGTTGCGGCGTCCGGTACCGAGATCATCCGCGAACTGGGCGCGGAGCACATGCGCACCGGTTCGCCCATCGTTTACACCTCGGCCGACAGCGTCTTCCAGGTGGCGGCGCACGAAGAGGTCATCCCGCTCTGGGAGCAGTACAAGATTTGCGAAACGGCGCGCGAGATTCTGCGCGGACCGCATGAAGTGGGCCGCGTGATCGCACGGCCGTTCATCGGCGCGCCGGGGAATTTCACCCGCACCACGAACCGGCACGATTACGCCGTGCCGCCGCCCAAGGACATGCTGCTCGACCGGCTCGAGGAGCGCGGCGTCCTGGTGCGCAGCGTGGGCAAGATCTTCGACGTGTTCCTCGGCCGGGGCATTCGCGATGGCGTCAAGACCACGGACAACGCCGACGGCATGGCGAAGACGCTCGCCGCTATCGCCGAACTCGGCGCCGGGCTGATCTTCGTCAACCTGGTGGATTTCGACCAGCAGTACGGCCACCGCAACGATGTCGAGGGTTACGGCGCGGCGCTCGAGCGGTTCGACGCCTGGCTGCCGGAGCTCGAGCGCGCGTTGCGCCCGGGCGACCTGGCGATCTTCACCGCCGATCACGGCTGCGACCCGACCGTTCCCGGCACCGATCACACCCGCGAGTACGTCCCCTTGTTGGCCGCCGGTCCGCACGTCCGCGCCGGCGTCAACCTCGGCTTGCGAGCTTCGCTTTCCGACATCGGCCAGACCGTGGCCGCCAATTTCGGCGTCTCCATCAATCACGGCGCCAGCTTTCTAAAGGAACTCTCTTCTTAAAGGAACTCTTATGAGAAAACCAGTCATGGCGGGCAATTGGAAAATGTACAAGACCCCCGTCGAAACCGCCGCATTTTTCGAGAAATTCCGGCCGCTGGTTGCGGCGTCCGGGCACTGCGAAATCGTGATTGCGCCGCCCTTCACCAATCTCGCCGCGGCCGTCGCTGCCGCCCAGGGCACCGCCATCCGGGTCGGCTCCCAGAACATCGCCTGGGCCAGGGAGGGCGCTTTCACCGGTGAGATTTCCGGACCCATGATCGCCGCCGCCGGCGCCACCCACGCCATCGTCGGCCACAGCGAACGCCGCCAATATTTCGCCGAGACCGATGAGACCGTGCTCAAACGCACGCAGGCTGCACTCGAATACGGGCTCGTCCCGATTGTGTGCGTCGGCGAGCGGCTGGAGGAACGCGAAGGCGGCAGGACCGAAGCCGTCCTGGTCAGCCAGTTTCAGAAAGGCATCGCCGGGTTGAGCGCGGCGCAGTTCGCCAAAATCGTGATTGCCTATGAGCCCGTGTGGGCCATCGGCACCGGCAAGACCGCGACCCCCGAAATCGCCGCCGACGCCCACCGCGTCATCCGCGGCGAGGTGCGCGAGAAGTACGGCAAGGAAGCCGCCGACGCCATCCGCATCCTTTACGGCGGCAGCGTCAAGCCGGACAACGCCCGCATCCTGATGGCGCAGCCCGAAATCGACGGCGTCCTGGTTGGCGGCGCCAGCCTGGACCCGGTAGGCTTCGCCTCCATCGTCAATTTCTAGGTTCGTGGCGCCGGCTGTCAAGCCGGCTTGACAGCCTGCGCCACAAGCTGCCGCTACTCTGCCGCTCCGCCGTTTTCCTTCGAGTTGTACTCGCGCAGCTTGTTGTGCAGCGTCTTGAGGCTGATGCCCAGGATCTCCGCGGCGCGCGTCTTGTTGTTATTGGTATGTTCGAGCGTGCGCAGGATCAGCTCCTTCTCGGCTTCGCCCACGGTGGCGCCGATCGGGAAGCGGACCGTCTCGCGATCGTCCGCGGCCGGCGTCTCGGGCAACGCGGCGGCGGCGAACGTGCGGTTTTGCAGGAAGGCAGGCAGGTACTTCATCTGCACCGTGCCTTCGCCCGCCAGAATCACCGCCCGCTCCAGCACGTTGCGCAGCTCGCGCACGTTGCCCGGCCAATCGTGGCGCGCAAAGGCCTCCAGCACGGCGGGCGATAAATCGGTGATGCGGCATTCGTGCTTGCGGTTGAGGCTGACGATCAACGCCTCCGCCAGCGCGGGAATATCTTCCTTGCGCGTGCGCAGCGGCGGTAAGTGGACGTGGAAAACGTTCAGCCGGTAGAACAGGTCCTGCCGCAATTGCCCCCCGCGCACCGCGTCCTCGGGCGCTTTGTTGGTGGCCGCCACCACCCGCACGTCCACCTCGAATTCGGTCTTGCTGCCCAGCCGCCTCACTTTGGAATCCTCGAGAATGCGCAGCAGCTTGGCTTGCGTGGCGAGCGGCATTTCGCCGATCTCATCCAGCAGCAGGGTGCCGTTCTGCGCCACCTCGAAGCAGCCGGCGCGGCGCTCGGAGGCTCCCGTGAAGGCGCCTTTCTCATGGCCGAAGAGTTCGCTCTCCATCAGCGTCTCCGGCAGCGCCGCGCAGTTGATGGCCACGAAAGGGCCGTGGCGCCGCGTGCTGAGCGCGTGCAGCGAGCGCGCCACCAGTTCCTTGCCGGTGCCGCTCTCTCCGGTGATCAGGACACAGGCCCGGCTGGGGCCGGCCTGTTGCAGCAGGGCGAAAATCTCCTGCATCTTGGGCGATGTCCCCACCAGATCGCCCACCGCGCCCTTGTACCCCAGGTTCCGTTCCATGGCGCGGTTCTCGGCGCGCAAGGCGGCGTGACTGCCGGCGCGCCGGATCAGGATCTCGAGCGGCCCCGGCTGGATCGGTTTCTCGAGGAACCAATACGCCCCCATCTCGTGCACTGTCTTCACCGCGGTTTCGATGTTGCCGTACGCGGTCAGCACGATCGCCGGCGGCATCTCGCCCGCGTCCCGCAGCTTGGCCAAGAAGCCGAAGCCATCCAGGCCGGGCATGTTCAGATCCGTCAGAATCACGTCGGCGTGGAAGGTGGCCAGTTTGCGCAGCGCTTCCTCGCCCTCGGCCGCCGTTTCCGCCGTCATGCCCCAGGCGGAAACCATCCCCGCCAGGCCGCTGCGCTGGCTGGATTCATCGTCCACAATAAGCACTTTGATCGGAGGCTGCAAGAGGTGTCCTTAGTAGTGGCGCAGGCCGTCAAGCCTGCTGAGCCGAGATTCCTCTCGACTTTTCTTCCTCGTCTAAACCCATTCTACGCCGCACGCCCTCCGATAGAACGGACCATCGCCGTCCTACCTCGCCTGGCGCCCGCGTTAGAATGAGGACAAGCCGTGAAAATCATGTTTCGTCGAATCGTGCCGGTGTTTGCCCTGGGCGTTCTGCTTCCGCTGGCGGCCATCCCCCAACAAGCCGCGCCGGATCAGCCTAAGGCGCCCCAGCAGGAGCCGCCGCCCACCACGCGGTTCACCGTCCAGGCCAACGAAGTCATCCTCCCCGTCACCGTCACCGACGACAAGGGCCGCTTCGTGTCGAACCTCGAGGCCAAGGATTTCCAGGTGCTCGACGAAGGCAAGCAGCAGCGCCTCACTTACTTCAGCCACAATTCCAAGCAGCCCATCGTGGTCGGCTTCCTGGTCGACCTGAGCAACTCCAGCCGGATTTACTGGAGCACTTTTCAGGACGCCACCATGGATCTGGTATGGAACCTGCTGCCGGTCGACGACAAGCGCTTCAGCGGCTATCTGATCACTTTCGCCAACGATGCCGAAGTGGCGGTCAACACCACCCAGGATGCCGACAAGATCACCGACGTGCTGCGCAAGTCCAAGCCCGGCGGCGCCTCCGCCTTCTACGACGCCATCTACATGGCTTGTACCAGCCGCACTCTCGTGCACGGCGAACCTTACGAGCCGCGCCGCGTCGTGATCGTGATTGGCGACGGGCACGACACCGCCAGCAAGAAAATCAGCTTCGAGCAGGTAATCGAGCTGGCCAAGCGCAGCCTGGTGACCATATATGCCATCAGCACCCAGTCGTTCGGCTTCAGCAATGCATCCGAGGACGAGTTGGAGCGGCTCACGCGGGAGACCGGCGGCCACGTCGAGTACCCGTTGAACAAGGATCTATACAAGGATGTCTCCGGGTACATTTCAGTGCCCAAGGATGCCGGCAACTACGTCTACGAAGCCGGCACCGGCGGTTACGCGGCGGAGATCTCGGGCGCCATCACCAACGCCATCATGGGCATCGCCGGCGACATCACCACGCAATACATCCTGCGTTACGTGCCCGAAAACGCTCCGGACGCCAAGAACAAGATCTACCATCACATCAAAGTGCTGATCCCGACCGTGCCCGGCGTGGTGATTCGCGCCCGCGACGGCTACTATCCCGCGGCCCTGCCGGCGCAACCCGCCGCCCAGTAGGCTTGTGGCGGACGCCCCCGGCCTGCCGACCGCCGACCGCCAGACCGACCGCGGCCAACCCCCGCAAAGGCGCTATACTAGCCCTTGCAACGTAGCTTGAGGCGCGTCCAATGAGCATTGCTCCCACCATGCCTGCCCAGTCCCAGCGCGGTTCGGACGAGTCCGCCGCGGAGGCCGAACTGGCGCGCCGATGCTTGTATTACATGTCGCTGATGCGCGAAACCGAGGACCGCATCGAGCGCAAACTCTATCGGCAGGGCAAGATTCTGGGCGGCGTCTACGTGGGCCGCGGCCAGGAAGCCATCCCGGTTGGCAGCGCCCTCCACTCGCTCCCCGAGGACGTGCTGCTGCCCAGCCATCGCGATATGGCCGTGTTCTTCATTCGCGGCATTCCGCTGGGCCGCATCTTCGCCCAATACATGGGTCGCACCGCCGGCCTCACGCGCGGCCGCGACGGCAACATGCACATGGGCGATATGGGCGCCGGCCTGGTGTCCATCATCAGCGCGCTGGCCGCCACTGTGCCCGTGGCCGCCGGTGTTGCGCTGGCGCTCAAGTACCGCGGCACCGACGCGGTCGCGTTCAGCTACTTCGGCGACGGCTCCACCAGCCGCGGCGATTGGCACGAGGGCGTCAACATGGCCACTGTGCTGAAACTGCCGGTGGTCTACATTTGCAACAACAATCAGTACGCTTACTCGACGCCGCTCAGCGGGCAGATGGCTTGCGCCAATGTGGCGGACCGCGGCCCGGCTTACGGCATGCCGGCGGAAATCGTCGACGGCAATGACGTGCTCGCGGTGCATGCGGCTACCGGCCGCGCCGTGGCCCATGCGCGCGCCGGCCTGGGGCCCTACCTGCTCGAGTGCAAAACCTTCCGCATGACCGGTCACTCCGCGCACGATGCCGCGGAGTACGTGCCGCCCGCGCTTTTCGAGGAGTGGGCCAAGCGCGACCCCATCCTGCGCCTGGAACAAAAGATGATCGATCGCGGTTGGGACGATCGCGCTGCCATCGATACCCTCCACGCGCAGGTCCTCCAGGAAGTGGATGCCGCCATCGCCTGGGCCGACGACTGCCCTTACCCCGACCCCGCTACCCTGCTCGGCGGCGTCTACGACGGCGAATAGTCATGTCCACCACTTACCTGGAAGCTATCCGCGAAGGCCTGTGGGAGGAAATGGAACGCGACGCGGACGTGTTCCTCCTGGGCGAGGACATCGGCATCTATGGCGGCGCGTTCAAAGTAACCGCCGGCTTCATCGAGCATTTCGGGGCACGGCGCGTCGTGGATACGCCGATTTCCGAATCCGGCATCGTCGGCGCAGCCATTGGCGCGGGCTTGATGGGCCTCCGCCCGGTGGCCGAAATGCAGTTCGCCGATTTCATTTCCTGCGGCTTCGACCAGATCGTCAATTTCGCCGCCAAGTGCCGCTATCGCTGGAACGCCGCCGTGCCCATGGTGCTGCGCGCGCCCTCCGGCGGCGGCATTCACGGCGGGCCTTTCCATTCGCAGAATCCCGAGATGTGGTTCGTCAAGACGCCCGGTCTCAAGGTGGTGGCCCCGGCTACCGCGTATGACGCCAAAGGACTCATCAAGTCCGCCGTCCGCGACAATGACCCGGTGATTTTTCTCGAGCACAAGGCCCTCTACCGCCGCATCAAGGAAGACCTGCCTTCGGAAGAGTTCACCGTTCCCATCGGCAAGGCCAGAGTGGCGCGCCAGGGCCGCGACCTCAGCGTCGTCACTTATGGCGCCATGGTGTGGGTGGCGCTCGAGGCCGCCGAGACGCTCGCCGCGGAAGGCATCGAGATTGAGGTGGTGGATCTGCGCACCCTGCTGCCGCTCGACCGCGACACCGTCTGCGAAAGCGTCAAGAAGACTTCCAAGGTGCTGCTCCTGCACGAAGACACACGAACCGCCGGCATGGCCGGCGAACTCGCCATCAGCATCACCGAAGCCGTCTTCGAGCACCTCGACGCCCCCATCGTCCGCGTCACCGCGCCCGATACCCCGGTGCCCTTCAGCCCGCCGCTCGAAGAAGCCTTCCTCCCCAACGCCGCCAAAGTGATCGAAAAAGCCCGCTGGCTATATAAATACTGAGCAAAGTGGGGCAGGCGCTTTCGCCTGCCAACCGGGCGAAACCCGGCCGTTCTCCTCCGTCCGCCTCGCAGTAGGACAGACCATCGCCTTTCGTGGTCTGTCATCGCTCGCCAAATCCCGACACCCTGACAGGCGACAAAAACCGATCGTCTGGCCCACCCCAGTCACCCGCTTTCTTCTCCACTAACTCAATCACTTAGCTTCAAAAACCCTTGACACACCCTCCATACTGGAATTGGGGCTGTGGCACCAGGCACTGCTGCTAGTCCTATCCCTGGCCAGGGAACGTTGATTTCAAGTGATACTGAACTTCCGGCGCCCCTGAAAGGCATGCGGGGTCCCCTACGGGCAGGACTCTCGACGGAAGACTTTGGATTCCGGGAATTCATAACCGCCGGCGGAAAACGGATAGCCATTATTGCCGCCCGCTCGGATAACAGAGAGTAAGGAACGAATCGGCAAGGATATGTCCGCCATACAGCGGGCCTAGATCATCGAAGTCTCTACTCAAATCATCGGGTGGCCGATACGCACGGCGGGGTACCCTCTGGGTCCGTCCGCGAAGCCCGGCCACCCGCAACGTCTCACTCCTTCTTAACTCATCCCTCTCGCCCGAAGTGTGTCCGTCTCTGGATAACCGTGGTAGGGCAGACGATCGTTTTTCGTCGTCTGTCACTGTTCGCCACGCGTGACAGACCACGAAAGGCGAGGGTCTGTCCTACTTGCGAAGTGAGTCCGCGCTTACGAGCTTATCTGGAAGGTTCCGGCAACCTGCAAACCGGACTGCGCCGACGAGTTGCCTAGATACACGGTATAAGTGCCCGGCGCCGTCAGCCAACTGCCCGAGGTGGTGTCCCAATAGGACAGCGGATGCGACGAATCGTTCTCATCCACTTCCACGGTCACGCTCTGCTGCTGGCCGGGCGTGAGCCAGACTTTCTGCCAGCCCACCAGGCGCTTGGGCGGCTCGTTCGTGCTGGCCGGCAACGCCAGGTAAACCTGCGCCACCTCGGCGCCCGTCACCGCACCCGTGTTAGTCAGATTGAACGTCACCTGTAAGTTGGGATTGGTCGATGCAAGGTTGTTGACGACCGCCAGGTTGGAAAACTGGAAGGTGGTGTACGACAGTCCGAAGCCGAACGGAAATTCCGGAGTGTAGTTATTCGAGTCATACCACTTATAACCAACCCACAGGCCTTCAATCGTGCAGTCCGTCACAAAGGGCGCGCTCGCACTGTTCGACCCGGGAATCACCGGGCGCGGCAGTTGGTTCACGCTCGCGGGGAACGTGATCGGCAGCTTGCCCGACGGGTTCACGCTGCCGAACAGGATATTGGCGATCGCCTGCCCGCCGCGCTGGCCGGGGAACCAGGCCTCCAGCACCGCGTTCACGCTGCCCAGCCACGGCAGAACCTGCGCGCCGCCATTTTCCATCACCACGATGGTGTGCGGATTGGCCGCCGCCACCGCTTCCACCAGCGCGTCCTGATTGATGGGTGTCGAGTGTATCAAGTCGGTGAAGTTCAGGCTCGGCATGTCCATCCCTTCGCTGGTCCATTGGCTGACAAAAACGATCGCCACGCTGGTGGATTTGGCCAGCGCCGCCGCCGCGGCCGCACTGGTTCCCGCGTTGAACTCCACTGTCGCGTAGGGCGCCGCCGCCCGGATCGCCTGGACTGGCGAAGACGGATCCCAGATCACCTGCGACCAGCCGGGAACCGCGGGATAGCCTTCGTAGAGCACCGCGCCGCCGTTGGGATACACCTGCGCCGAGCCGCCGCCGGAGAGCACCCCGATATCGGCGTGGGAGCCGATCACCGCGATCGAGCTGAGCGACGCCGCATTCAGCGGCAGTTGTCCATTGGCGTTCTTCAGCAGCACCGCGCCCTGCTCCTCGACTGTCTGCGCGATGATCTCGTCGGAGGCGACCAGGGCGTTCGGGAGCGCGGTTACGGCGGCCGGCTGGTTGAAGACTCCCACCTGGTACATGGCGTGCAGAATTCGCGTCACCATGTCATCCACGCGCGATTGCGGCACCTGCCCCGACGCGATGGCCGCGCCGAACGCGGTGGCGTTGAAGAATTCGTTGTCCGGCTGTTCCTGATCGAGCCCGGCGTTCGCCGCCGTCACCGTCGTCGAGGAGGGCCCCGAGGCCGGCAGCGCCCACCAGTCCGACATGACGAATCCCGTGAAGCCCCAATCGTTCTTCAATACCTGGGTGAGTAAGTACGGGTCTTCACAGGCCCAGGTGCCGTTCAGCAGGTTATAAGAGCACATCACCGACTGCACGCCCCCGTCCTTGACGCCAATCTCAAATGCCAGCAGGTCGCTTTCGCGCCCGCTGCGGTCGTCGATGAGGACGTTACTCTCGGTCCGGCCGGTCTCCTGATCGTTGAACGCATAGTGCTTGACGCCTCCGATCACGTGTTGGTCCTGCACGCCTTTCACGTGAGCCGCGGCGACCTTGCCGGCCAGGATCGGATCCTCGCCCTTGGTCTCGAAAGTTCGGCCGTCGCGCGGCTCCCGGCCGATCATGTTGGTATTGCCGCCCAGGTTCACGTTCAGTCCGTAAGCGCTGGCTTCGGCGCCGATCACCATTCCGAACTGATACGCCAGGCCCAGGTCCCAGGTGGCCGCGCTGGCGATTGAGGAAGGCAGCGCCGTCCCCGGCCTCAGGCCATCCGCCACTCCCAGGCTGCCGTCGGCAAAGTAGAGATCCGGGATGCCCAGCGCCGGAACGCCGGGGATATAGCCGCCCGCGCCGTTCGGCGGGTTGAAGATGTTGGTGACCGGACCGAGCGCGCCCGCCACCATTTGCAGTTTCTGCGCCTGCGTCATTTGCCCGAGCATCTGCGCGGCGAGCTGGGCCGCGGTCGGCGGCGGCGGCGCGGGCAGCCAGAATCTGCCCGTCGCGACAGTGAGGACTCTGCCCGTGGGGTTAGTGATGGTGAGCACCGCCTGAACCGGCGCGCCCGATGGTATGCCCGACGGATACGTGAAGTTCAACTGGTCGATGATCAAGCCCGGCGCGGCGCCGCAGTAAGTCACCGTGGCCGCGATGCCGTCAATCGTCAACTGGCAGGCCGCCGTGCCGCCGACCACCGACAGATCGTTGATGTTCGTCGCGCCATCGCCCACGCCATCCTGCTCGGGCACGTTCTTCGGCCCCAATCCGTTGGCCCAGAGTTGATAGGTGTTGCCCGCCTGCACCGCGCACTGCGTGATGATGCTGCAACCCTCCGCCGCGGTCCCGGTCACCCACACCACGCCGGTCGAGGGGTCGTTGATGAACATGGATGGCGAAGCCGTGGACGCAATCGTAATCGCCTCCACGTTGCTTTGCGCGCTGCCGCGCGTCACCTGCACATTCACCGCCAGGCCGGGCGCGGTTTCCCACGGCACCTGGAAATTGATTTGCCCCAGGCTGACGTAAGTGAGCGGCGCATTCACCCCGTTGACGCTCACGCTGACGCCGGCCACCGAGGTCAGGAAGTTGTTGTTGCCGTCGAGCACCTGCGGGCCCTGATAGGTGTTATCGGCGAGATTGCTACCGAACAGCGACACCAGACTGCCGGGCGCGATGTCTCCCAGGAATGACGCGGCATTCAGCAACCCCGAGGGGTTGATGACCGGCGTGGTGATGGCGACTGTAGTCGGCTGATACACGCGCACGTAATCCACCAGCATGTCCTGGTTTGGAAACGGCGCGCTTTCGCTCGGTGTGCCGAGAAACGTGGCGGGCCCGCCGATCGCTAGGTTCAGCAGAATGAAAAACGGACCGTTGTTGAAAACAAACTGACCCGAAGGAACCACAGATGGCGTGGCGGTGTAATAGAGTGCGCCATCGACATAGAATGCCACTGAGTCTTGCGACCATTGGATGGCATAGATGTGGTAATCGTCCGACACCGTCTCACCCAGCGGCAGCGTATAACGCCCGCCGGCGTTATAGTCGCTCGAGTTGCCCGCCGCAACCGGCCCGTGCGCGGTACCGTTGTTGATGGACGAATCGTTGACATTGCTGTAGACGCCGAAATTCTCCATGATGTCGATTTCGCCGCAGGCCGGCCAATTGACAGTCCCGATGTTCTCGCCCAGCATCCAGAAGGCGGGCCACACTCCATGGCTCGCCGGTGGAAGCTTGATTCTGGCTTCCACCAGGCCGTATGTCCAGCTTCCGTCGGCGGTGTGCGTGGAAGCGTCGGGGCTGCCGGTCTGCAAGCGCGCGGATGTGTAATTGCCATTGGAATCGCGGATGGCGCGGATCACCAGGTTGCCGTTGCCGTCTTGAAAAGCGTTGTTGGTGGAGTTGGTATAGGTTTCGAGTTCGTGGTTGCCCCAGCCCCCGTCGCCCAGATCGTAGTTCCAGTGGTTGGGATCCGGCGGAGTGCCCGCCGCACCGTTGAATTCATCGCTCCACACCAGCTGCCAGCCGGTGGTGGTGGTCTGGGACGCGGCCGCAAACGCGGTCAACAATGTTAAGGATGTTACCAGAAGGATGCGCATAACCCGTGTTCATCATGGACCAATCGGAGCGGAGTTTCAAGCTGGCCGGGCTGCCCTGCAGGGAGGCGGGTCAAAACGCGCCCGCCGGGACCTCGCGTCATGAATAAAGTGTAAAAATTCGGGAGCGCAGCACCCAATCGGTTGATTTCAGGACATTTGGGGATGAAACTCCCGAGCTGGGCAGGCTTCGGGCCGCCAATTGGCTATTTCGTCGATTATGTAAATTTAATATTTGCCCTCCGCTGGCCGGATGGCGCCAGAAAAAGCCTGTTTCATCCGTGGCAGGCCCCAATCTCCGCCAACCAGCCCGGTTCTCCGATAAATGGGACGTGCAACCTGGAGAAAACCGGTTTTATTCCAATTTTTGTATCCAATATTTGGGAGGTCGCCCACCTGAGAATGGGATGGGGTTAACAACTGCAAGTCCTGCCGATTTAAAAGGATCAACACCCTTGACACTGCCGGTGAAACGTTTTATTCTGCTGCGGACAGGGTTTTCAGATATTAGAGCGTTAGAGTCTCGTTCTGCCGCCGTGCAGAAGCGCGAACTAGCGTGAGTTTGGTGTTGAAAGTAAAAAAAGAGGAGATCTCGCTAAATGGGTTACACGTATAATCCAAAGGCAAGGGGTCAGGTCCTACAGGGGTGTAGGGGCCGGGCCGCGAACCTCATTTTCTTTGGGCTGCTAGTCGCAGTCCTCATCCTTTGTCAATTACCGGCACTCGCCCAGCACGCGGCCGGTTCAATCGCCGGCACAGTAGCCGACAAGTCGGGCGCCGTCATTCCGGGCGCAAAAGTGACGGCGAAGAACGAAGCCAACAATAACAACTTCGATGGCGTTACCAACGGCTCCGGTATCTTCAGTTTCCCGACGATTCTGCCTGGCAGTTACACGGTCACGGTTACCGCTCCGGGTCTCCAGACCTACGAGCTGCAGCACATCGTCGTAACGCAGGGCGCAGCGGTCGGCATTCCGACCATCACGTTGCAGGTAGCCACCACCAAAGAACAGATTGAAATCGTGGCTTCCGGCGACATGGCGGTTCCCGTCGATTCGCCGCAAGTCAGCCAGACTTTGAGCCAGAACATGATCACCGATCTTTCGATCGTCGGCCGCGACGCGGCTGAGCTGATGAAGATCATGCCTGGCATGGCTATGACACAAGGTTTGGGTCAGGGCATGTGGAACAGCTATACCACCCAGATCAACACGGGCCCCATCGGCGCGTTTTCGGCCAATGGCACCCAGCCGAACGGCGCTGTGACCATGACCTCGGACGGCGCGAACCTGCTCGACCCGGGCAACCAGGGAACGCAGACCGCCAACATCAACCAGAATCAGGTGGCGGAAGTATCGGTTCTGACGTCGGCCTACGACGCATCGTTTGCCAAGGGCCCGGTCACGCTCCAGGCTTACGGCAAGAGCGGCAGCGCGCAGTTCCACGGGCAGGCTTACCTCTATACCCGCAACGGCGCGTTCAATGCGATTGACTCCTATGACAAGTCGAACAACTTGAAGCCGATCAGCGACAGCTTCTATTATCCAGGCGGCGATTTCGGCGGCCCGGTGCTGATCCCCGGTTCGAAGTTCAATCGCAACCGCGACAAGCTGTTCTTCTACGGCGCATACGAGTACATGAAACAGCAGCCGGCCGGCACATCCTACCAGTTCTTCGTGCCGACTTCCCAGATGCTGCAGGGCAACTTTACGCCGGCCTACCTGGCTACCCTCGGCCCGCAGTGGACTTCCAGCGGCGCCAGATCCAACGGCGCAGTGGTCCCGAATTGCTCGGGCGGCAGCGGCAGCGGACCAGGCTGCAACAACATGACCATCCCGAACGGCCAGGTCCCGGCCAGCATGTTCGACGCGAATTCGCTGGCGTACATGGCGCTGTATCCGACCCCCAACGAGAATCCGACCGCCAACTCGACGGGCGGCAACTACTCTTACTTCCTCGGCCCGCCCGTAAACCGCTGGGAACTCCGGCTCCGCGGCGATTACAACATCAGCGACAAGACCAAGCTGTATTTCAGTTGGAATCACCAGCACGAGATCGACCAGAACCCGTTCTACGTTTGGTGGTGGGGATCTCCGAGCACCCTCCCCTATCCGTCCCAGCAGGACGCGACCCAGCTCGCCAACGTGTATAGCGCGAACCTGGTTCATGTGTTCAGCCCCACGCTGACCAATGAATTCGTATTCGCGGATGCGATCTTCGACAACCCGGTCATTCTGGCGAATCCGAACGCGGTGAATCCCTCCAAAGTCGGCTTCACCTACACCGGTTTCTTCAAGGATGCGTACACGCCGCAGATTCCGGACGTTCTCGGCTGGAATAACGTCATCAGCAGCTTCTACACCGAACAGTACGGTACCGTATTCAAGGGTTTGGCCAACACATTCGGCAAGGATTCTTCGACGCCGAACGTTTCCGACAACATCAACTACGTGGTCGGAAAGCATACCCTGAAGGCCGGCTTCTATTGGGACTTCGCGCAGAACTACCAGAGTTCGGCGGGCGTTGGATCCACCATGGGCCAAGCGGACTTCGAGAACTGGGGCGCAACCAGCAGCGGCAATCCGCTGGTGGATGAATTGATCGCCCACGCCAGCGGTTGGAGCCAATCCAACGGCGGCGTGACGAACAACTTCAAGTATTACACCTACGGGTGGTATGTGAACGACTCGTGGAAGGCTGGCCGGCGGCTTACCCTCACTTTGGGTATCCGGCTCGACCACCTCGGCGAGTGGACGGCCCCGAGCTGCCCGGGCTTCCCGGTCGGCACCACCCAGACTTCACCGTGTCCCGGTCTTGCGGTTTGGAATCCGGCCACATACACCAACAATTCGGCCAGCAGCACCACTCCATTCGAGGGTGTAGCCTGGCACGCGATGAATTCGGCCATTCCGACCTCGGGCTTCCCGTCTAAGTCGGTCTTCCCGCTGCCTCGCGTCGGCGCCGCCTATGACATCTTCGGCGACGGCAAGACGGTAGTACGCGGCGGCATCGGCCTCTATCGCTATCAGCTCGCTTATAACAGCGTGAGCGGCTCGGCGTTCAACGATCCGCTGGGCGTCGTGAGCGAGGGCAACACCTGGGGCTGCTGCGTCGGCTGGAACAACTTCTCGGCGTTCTCGCCTTCGAGCGGAGTCCCGGGCGAGGGTTCGGGACAGGGCGGCCTTCTGCAGATGAACGACGAGCGGACCCCCTATACCTGGACCTACAACCTGACGGTCGATCAACGGCTGCCAGGGCGTAGCGTTCTCGAACTGCAGTACACCGGCAACAAGTCGAAGGACGAGATGCTGCACAGCTCGTTGTCGAACCTGGACAACATTCCGTTCGGCGCGTTCTTCGGGCCCGATCCGTTGACGGGCAAGACGAATGGCTTTGTGAACAACCCAGCCAGTTTCGCCGGCTTCCCGACCAACGATTACCTGCCGATTCAGTTCTACACCCAACTACAGTTGGTATCGCACGGCAGCTACTCCAACTACAACGCTTTCGTCGCGTCGTGGCAGAAACAGACCGGCCGCATAACGTTCACCACCAATTACACATTCAGCAAGGTGTTGGGCGTTCGCGATCAGGAGTCCGACAACGGTGCGGGCGACGGAACCACGCTGTGGCCGTACAGCCTCGCAGCGAATTATGGCACACTGGCCTGGGATCACAACCAAATCTTCAACGCGGCGTACGTGATCAACCTGCCGAGCCCCGTAAAGGGCAACCAGTTCCTGGGTGGCGTGGTCAATGGCTGGGTACTTTCCGGTATCACGCAATTTCAGACCGGCGCGCCGATTCAGCCGAACACGGGCGGAACTCTGAACGCCAACTTCGGCCCCAACTACACCAACATGATCGAACTCGGCACCAGCTCGGCGACTGAGACGCCGCTGGTGACGTGCAATCCGAAAGCGGGTCTCTCCTCGGGTCAGTACTTCAACCCGGCCTGCTTCACTCCTCCGCCTCCGGGACAAATGGGCAACATTATCTGGCCCGACATCCACGGCCCGGCGTACTTCAACAGCGATTTGGCGATTTACAAGAGGTTTGCATTCAAGGAACATCAGAGAGTCGAACTCCGCTTCTCCGCGTTCAACTTCCTGAATCACCCGCTGCCGCAGTTCGGCATGGGCGGGGCCAACGATTTGAACCTCAGCTTCACCAATTCGTCCAATGCGCTGCTGCTGACCAACCAGAGCGCCAACACCGACGGCAAACCGCTGTTCGATTCCAACGTGGTACGCCGCGTTATCGAGTTTGCGGCCAAGTATAACTTCTAAGTCTCGCGGGTTGAGACTTACCTAACCAAAAAGGGGCGGCCACCAGCCGCCCCTTTTTTTGTGTTCTTAGTTGCGTGGGGCAGGATGATATCCTGCGCGCCGACTGACAATCGGCGCAGCCGGGCGCCGCGCGGATATGATCGGGTGTGTATCAGGGCACGGCTTCAGCCAGGCTGAAGCCGTGCCCTGATACAAAGAAGGCGCCAGGGGCTGAAGCCCCGGAATTCGCTCGCGCAAAGAAAGCCCGGTGCTATGCTGCAAGATATGAAAAGTTGAAGCGGCCGGCCCGGCGCCCCGCGGGGCCGATTGACAATCGGCGCGCAGGTTGACAACCTGCGCCACAGGCGGCTGAAGGTCGATGACTTGGGGAAAGGTGAAGATGGGAACGCTTAGGTTGCGGCGCTGGCGCTATGGAGTTCTTCTGGCGCCAGTCCTGTGCGCGGCGGCGCTGATTGCGCCGCACCTGGCCGGGGACGCGGCTTCGCCGATCCGATTCGAGCTGAAGCCGATTGCCTTCCAGCACGAGAACGGCGAAGACCCCGGGCGCAGGCAGGCGCCGGCGACCATGGCCGGCGGAGTCGCCATCTTCGATTACAACCGGGACGGACGTCCCGACATCTTTTTTACCAACGGCGCCCCCCTGAAGACATTGCGCAAGGACGACCCGAAATATTACAACCGCCTCTTCCGCAACGACGGAAACGGCGTCTTCACCGACGTCACCGAAAAGGCCGGTTTGGCGGGCGTCGGCTACGACGAAGGCGTGGCCGCGGGCGACTATGACAACGACGGCTACCCCGATCTTTTCGTGGCCGGGCTGCATCACAACACGCTCTACCACAACAATCGGGACGGCACCTTCACCGACGTCACCGAGAAGGCGGGAATCAAGAACGCGCCGGACCCGCAATACGGGCCGCTGTGGGCGGTGGGCGCGGTGTGGGTGGACGTGAACAACGACGGACTGCTGGACCTGTTCGTGGTGAATTACATGAAATGGGACTACGCGACCGAGCCCCAGTGCGGCTACAAAGGGTCCCCGGAATACTGCGACCCGCGGCAATACGGACCCACTCCCAACCAACTCTATCTGAACCAGGGCGACGGCACCTTCAAGGACGTATCGGCGGAATGGGGCATCCGGGCGCATCCGGGCAAAGGCATGTCGGCGTCGATGGCCGACTACGACCTCGACGGCTTTCCCGACATCTTCGTCCCCAACGACACGGTGTACAATTTCCTGTTCCATAACGTGGGCGGCAAGAAATTCGAAGAAGTGGCGTTTCCGGCCGGCGTGGCGCTGCCGGAAGACGGCGTGTTCATTTCGGGGATGGGTTCGGACTTCCGGGATTACAACAACGACGGCTATCCGGACATCGTCTTCGTGGCGCTCGAGCGGCAGACGTTTCCGATCTTCCGCAACGTCGGCGGAAAGCGGTTTGAAGAAGTGACGGCCGAGAGCGGCATGCGCGCCCTGTGCTGGCCGATGGCGGGTTATGGACCGGGATTCTACGACTTCGACAACGACGGCTGGAAGGACCTTTTCGTAACCCGCGGCGACGTGCTTTCGCTCGCCATGCCGGGCGGCATGGTCAACCAGCCGAACACCGTATTCCGCAATACGGGCGCCAGCGGGAAATGGCAGGCGCTGACGGAGCAAGCGGGACTAACAGCGGCGCCGCCCGGGCGTTACCGCGGCCTGGCGTTCGGCGACCTGGATGGCGACGGGCGGGTGGATGTGGTGACCACACAGATCGACGGCCCGGGCCGCATCTGGATGAACCGCAGCCCCGGCGCGGCGCACTGGCTGGACATCGCGCTCGAAGGGACCAGGAGCAACCGCGAAGGCATCGGCGCCAGAATCAAGATCGTCACCAAGGCGGGCGCGCAGTACAACCACATGACCACCAGCGTGGGCTATGCGTCTTCGAGCGATGGCCCGGTGCATTTCGGACTGGGCGCGGACGCGAAAGCGGACTTAGTCGAGATCCACTGGCCGTCCGGCATTGTGCAAACCCTCAAGAACGTGCGCGCCGACCAGGTGCTGAAGGTGAAAGAAGCCCAGTAAGGGCGGATGCGGCGATATGCACTTACCGTGGTGATATTCGACGTGACGCCCGTGGGACTTGGCTAAGCCGGCGTTCGATCTGAGCTGAAGAGTTAGAAATCGCACATAAGAAACTTGTTCGCATTTCAAACTAACATTTGAAATATTGACACCAATAAGATATCCGGGTATGGTACTCCTAGTAGGTTGGCGGAAGCACGCCAGCACGCCGGCGCGCCCTTCGGCAACCTGCGAGAAAGGATCGATACGATGAAGAAGCTGCTCATTAGCGCCTTCGCCGTGGCTCTGGCTGCGGCGATTATTCTATTGACGCCGTCCCCAATGCTCGCTGATCAGTACGAGACGTGTACGGCGGAACAATGCAGCATGCCCGGAGAGTCGCTTAATTGCGGCTGGCAGCCCACCAGGCAGCCCGACAACGAGTACGGATACTGCATTTGTCATTTACCGAATCCCACAAACAACCCCTGCCCACTTTACTCCAATCCATAGCCAGGAGTTCCTACCCATAACCTCCGGCGGAGGAGCGGGGCGGTCGGCCCTTAGGAAGGAGCAGGCGAAATTCGTGCCCGCTTCTCCGCGTAGAGGTGTCCCGTAGCAGCACCTGATTGACAGAAGGATGGCAGAATCTATGCGACTGTGGACTAAGTCTGGGGACGCTTCACGGAGCTGGGCCGGGAGGAGAAGCCTCATCGGTGTCGCGCTTCTGCTCGTCCTCCTTTTGTCCGTGGTAGCCGCGCTGGGGAGACAGCTGTTCCTGGAGGTGCGGGCCTTCAGGCACCTTCGGCGGGTGGCAGAGGCCGAGAACAACACCAGTCCGCTCGCTCAGTTGTCTGGCTATCGGAAAGATGGCAGCATAAGCCTCGCCTCCCTCAGCCCGGGGAGGAGCCAGCACCTCTTGGCGTTCGTAGCGCATCCAGGGAGAAGCCCTATGGAGGCGAGGCTCTACCTGGATGAGGTCGACTGGCTGCGGAGTCGGGGTGTTCTGCCGCTGGCCGTGTGCAGCGGAACGGCCTGTACGAGTCAGGGGGCCGGCGGCGTCTCGGGAAGTGGATCCGCCGAAGTGACGTATGCGGGCTACATGGGAATGAAGGCGGTCGCAGATGCTGACGCCAGCGGCATGATCTTGTTGCTGCGTGCCGACAATTGGGCCGTCGAAAAAAGACTTCGCCGGCCGGCTTCGGCGGCGGAGCTGGAGGGAGCCCTCGGAGAGGTCCTAAAGCGATGAAAGAACGCTCGCCGCTTTATATTCCTTGCGTGGTTCTACTTGCGCTCAGCGTAACACTTCTGATCGCCGTGCTGGCAGTGAGGTTTCTGGCGTGGCGTGGCGGGCCCGAAGGCTCTCACATTGCCCCGGCAGCCGGTGTCGCGATATCCCAGGGGTTCGTGTCGCCCGGAGATGCAGGCAGAGCTCCGTGCCATTTGGTGCGCTTCGCGCGCAAAGGGTGCCATTGGTGCGCCCGCAGGTTCTCCGGTGGATACGACAAGTTGGAGGAGGCGGCGCTGCGGAGCGGGTGCGACAGCTTCGTCGTGCTTCCTTACAGCGACGATTTGCCGCCCGACGGTCCGCATGTGCCGCAGGAGATTTTGCTCAGTGCGGTCTCTTATGATTTCGCCGCCTCGACCCCCTTCCGCGGGACGCCGTCCACCGCCCTTGCTGGGCGTGATTGGAAAGTGCTTTGGTACGAGAGCGGCGTCGTATCGCCCCAGCGCGCGGCAACCGCGATTGCGCGGCTGCGAGTGTACCTCTCCCACTGAACTGACCGGGGCTGGTTACACGCTGAGATCGCTCCCATCCCGTTCAGTATAGGTTCCAGGACACCCGGGATAACTCGCCGGCCAACACCGGACGCAACAAGTTACAGAATGTTACTGACTTGCATCACAATCAGTTATGGGCCTGGCCGGGGACGACGTTGAGGCGGTCGTTCGCCATCGGTCGGGCGGTTGAGGCGGGCGCGTTCGACAGCTTGGCCATGAGGCTCCCCCCGTCAACCTACTGTCCCGCATAGGGCTGGCTCCTCTCCTGCCTCCCTGGGTCTTGCCGCCCGGCCCCCAAATGGGCAACGTGAGCAAGATCTTCGCCAGCGTCTTTGGCCATCCCTGTTTCCCCTCCAAAACTCAAACCAGCCGCCGTAAACTGGAGTGGTAACGGTAAAAGAAAGTGAGACGCAGCCGAACACGAACGGGGAAAGCGCTTCCCGGGAACCTGAAGGGCGGGCCGCGCGCCGCTGATATCGGATCGCCTCCCTTGGCGATGCGCCCGGCGATGAAACATGCCTTGCTGCTGGCGATAGTAATCGCGGGCGCCCTTGCGGCTTACGCGAATTCGTTCCGCGCGCCGCTCTTGCTCGATAACGAGGAGGTCATCCTCGAAGACGCCCGCGTCCATGCGGTGACGCCGGAGCACGTCCAGCAGATTCTGACCAGCGGGTATTGGGAGATCAACAATACGGGGCTGTATCGTCCGCTGACCACGCTCTCGATCCTCCTCAACTACGCGGAATTCGGCGATGGCGCCGACCCAGCGGGCTACCATTGGTTGAACTTCCTTTTGCATGCCCTGAATATCGTACTGGTGTACGCTCTGGGTTTGGCGGTTTTCGATCGAGCTCCGGCAGCCCTGCTGCTGAGCGCCTTTTGGGGGCTGCATCCCGTCCTGACGGAATCGGTGACCAACATTGTTGGCCGGGCCGACACGCTGGCCGCCTTCTCGGTGCTGGCCGCGCTGCTGTGCCACCGGAAGGCGCTCGCTGCCAGTGGTGTGTGGAAGGGTTGGTGGCTGGCGGCAATCGGGGCCGCCGCCGCGATCGGCGTTTTCTCGAAGGAAAGCGCCATCGTGCTGGTGGCGATGCTCGCGGTCTACGACTTCACGCTCGGGCGAAGCGCGTCCTGGCGATCCCGCGTACCCAGCTATGCGGCTGCGGTTGTCCCGTGCCTGGTCTACCTATATGTGCGCTCGCGGGTGTTCGCCGACGCATCTCCGCCGGACATGCCATACGTCGAGAACCCGCTGCTGGGCGCTGGCTTCTGGACCGCACGGATCACAGCCATCAAGGTGATGGGCCGCTATCTTGGACTGCTGGTGTGGCCGGCGCGGCTGTCGTGGGATTACAGCTATAATCAGGTACCGCTATTCGGCTGGCGCCTGCGCAGCTGGGCGGACTGGGAGGCTGTTGCCGCCCTGGCCGGCTGTGCGGCTGCTGCGGTTCTCGCCGTCCGTTCCTGGCGCAGCCGGAAGCCGGTTCTGTTCGGCGTGGCCTTTTTCTTCGCCGCCATCCTGCCCACCTCGAATCTCCTGGTTCGGATTGGCACCATCATGGCGGAACGCTTCCTCTATCTTCCGTCGCTTGGTTTTGCGGTCGTCGCGGTATGGGTTCTTGAGGCGCTCTGGCGGCGTTTGCCGGCAGGGAGGCCTGCGTACCGTTACGTCGCGGGCTTGGGCCTCGCTGTGCTGCTGATCGCGATGGCCACCCGCACCTACGCCCGAAACGGCGACTGGCTAGACCCACAGCGGCTCTGGGTGAGCGGCGTGGCCGCAGCCCCGGGCAGCTTCAAAACGAACCTGAGCGCGGCTGTCGATACCGGCCTTGCCAACCGCGAAGACGCGGCCCGCTCAATTCGATGCGCGGACCGCGCGCTTGCCATTCTCGACCCGTTGCCCGACTCTCAGAGCTCACCAATCGCGTATCACTTCGCGGGGGTCTTTTACCGGCATCTGGGCGATCTGGTGGCGTCGAAGGACGCGGCCGTCACGGCTGCCGCCGGTGCGGACCCGCAACGCTGGTACCGGAAATCGCTGGCTGCACAGTTGCGCGGCGAGAGGATCGAGCTTCTGCTGGATGCGAGATACCGCGCTGAGAACGCGCGACTCGGCAAGCCCGGACTTACTTCCGTGCCAGGCAGCTTGTATCTGGAGCTGGGCCGCACTTACTTGCGCCTGTCTGAGACGCCCCGTGCCCTGGCGGCGTTTGAGCGCGGGCGGACGCTGGAGTCCGCCCCCGACCTTCTCAACCAGTTGGCGTCGTTGTACCGCGACGGCGGCGAGCCGCACAAGGCGGCCCTGGCCCTGATGGAGTCGATGGCCGCGGACCCGAACCAACCCCAGGTGCCTTCGGCGCTGACGGAGTTATATGAGCAGATCGATCCCCATGGTTGTGCCATCCAGCGCCAGGCTGGCGTGGCCAGCCCCAACCCGGACTGTCCGCTAGTCCACAACGACATCTGCGCGGCTACGCGCAACCTGATCGGTAACTACCTAAGAAGGGGACGGCAATCCGAGGCCGCCTCCGTAAGGAGCATGGCTGAACAAGACATGGGCTGCGCACCGGGCCTCCTGGACTAGCCGGGGACCGGGAATACCGCGGCGTGGCCTTCGGCGATCTGGATGGAGACGGGCGGGTCGATGTGGTGACCACGCAGATCGACGGCCCCGGCCGCATCTGGATGAATCGCAGTCCCGGGGGTGCGCACTGGTTGGACATCGCGCTCGAAGGGACCAAGAGCAACCGCGAAGGCATCGGCGCCAGAATCAAGATCGTCACCAAGAGTGGCCCGCAGTACAACCACATGACCACCAGCGTGGGCTATGCGTCTTCCAGCGACGGCCCGGTGCATTTCGGGCTGGGCGCGGACGCGAAAGCGGACTTAGTCGAGATCCATTGGCCGTCCGGCATTGTGCAAACGCTCAAGAACGTGCGCGGCGACCAGGTGCTGAAGGTGAAAGAAGCGCAGTAGGTGTGTGTTGACGGCCGGGCTCGCCGCCCGGCTGGGCCGATTGACAATCGGCCCGCAGGTTACCAACCTGCCCCACCGGGCGGCCGGTCATATCCGACAACGCGGGAAACGGGAAAGTCATCGCCAGCGTGGCTATGGCAATAAGTGAAAACAAGGTCGACTTAGACACACTGAAATTCCTCCCATGGCGCAGTTAGACGGGCGTTTTTTTGCGCCGGTTACATCCATCACATTGATGGATGATGGACCAATCTTGAGCCAGGTGAATACCGGAGTGCGCGGCGCAAGAGGCTAACCGGAATAAGTTCCAAAACATCTTCGATAACTTGTTCGACTGGCACCGGACATGCCAGTTACAGCCTGTTACTAACTTGCCTCGCCATCAGTTCTGGAGTTTGCCGCCGGGGAGGACGTTGAGGCGGTCGAACTCGGCTTTCTCCCGTTCGCCATCGGCCGGGCGGTTGAGGCGGAAGTAGAGAGCGGAGAGCTCGACGTGCGGCTGCGCCCAGGTGGGGTCGAGGTGGATCGCCTTCTCGAAATCCTTGACGGCGTCTTCGATTTTGTTTTCGCTGCGCTCGACGCGCGCCATTTCGTAGAAAGCGACCGCGGAATCTGGTTTGAGTTGCATGGCGCGCGCGAGATGGCGGCGGGCGCCGGGAAGGTCGCCGGCGGTGCGGAGGGTCTTGCCCAAGGTGAAATGGGCGTCGAAGTCGTTGGGATCGGCGGCCAGGGCTTTGTTGAGGGCTTCGATGGCGCCTTCGGAGTCGCCGAGCAGCGGGAGGGCCATGCCGCGCAAAGTGTAGACGCCGGGGAAGTGCGGATCCAGCTTGATGGCGGCATCGGCGTAATCGCGCGCATCCTCGAAGAGGCTGAGCTTGAGGGCGGTCTGGCCGGCCAGCAGATAGGCCTCGGCGCTGTGGCCGAGGCGGCCGACTTTGTCGTAGCGCGCCATGCCCTCGCTCTGATGGCCGGTGCGGATCAGGACGGGCGCCAGCAGCGAGGCGACGGCGAGGTCGTCCGGATTAGCGGCCTCGATGGGGCCGAGGATGGCGAGCGCCTGTTCGTCCTGGCCGAGGTGGGCGTAGCAATCGCCGAGCAGGGTGGAGACGCGTGTATCGGCCAGGTTGGCGCGGTGAAGAGTGTCGAACTCGCGGGCGGCTTCCTCGAAGGCGGACTTTTTGTAATAGGCGATGGCGAGATTGAAGCGGAGCTTGAAGCCGAACCTGGAATCGGACTCATGGCCGTCCAGGGCGAGGCGGTACTGTTCGATGGCTTCGTCGAAGTGGCCCTGTCGAGCGAGGAGCACGCCAAGGTTGGCGCGGGCCTGGAACATGTCGGGCTGCTGCTTGAGCAACTGGCGATAGTCGCGGATGGCGGCCGTGTCGTCGCCGCGCTGCTGGGCGGCCATGGCTTCCTTGAAGAGTTGCTCGGGGCCAAGCTCTTGCGCCGCGGCGCAGGCCAGAAAGAGAAATAGGGCGCAGGTGCGCATCCATTTCAGAATAACCCGTATTTGCGTTATCGTAATACCACATGCAGGCGGCAGGGTTGAAGCGGACGGCGTGTGGCGCGCTGCTGGTGGCGGCGCTGCGGCTGACGGCCGGCGTGGCCCACGCGCAGGCGGAGGCTGCCCCGAGTTTCGAGGACCTGGCGCGGCGCGCCCAAGCGGCGCTGCAGGTGCGGCCGGCCGAAGCCGCCACGCTGTACCGGCAAGCGGTGGGGATGCGGCCGGACTGGGCGGAAGGCTGGTTCTACCTGGGCGCGTCGCACTACGACCTTCGGCAGTTCGCGGAGGCGCGCGACGCGTTCCGGAAGGAAGTGAAACTGGCGCCGCGGATGGCGCCGGGATGGGCGTTTCTGGGCCTGGCGGAGGCCGAACTGAACGATTCGGAACAGGCGCTGGCGGACATCCGCCATGGCGAGGCCCTGGGGATTAAGGGCAACCACGATTTCGAGGTCGCGGTGCGGCTGAAGGCGGCCGTGCTGCTGATCAAGGCTTCGGCTTTCGACGAGGCGCTGCTGCAGTTGCAGCCGCTGGCGGACACAACCGAGAACTCGACCGCGGTGTCGGACACGATGGGCCTGTGCGCGCTGGCGATTCCACACACGATCGAGGAACTGACCGCCGAGCAGCGCGCGGTGGTGCGGCAGGCGGGGAAGGCGGCTTGGGCACTGGTGAGCCATCGGCCGGAGGACGCCGAAGCCGAATACCGGCAGTTGATGGAGCAGTACCCGAACGCGCCGGGCGTGCATTACGCGCATGCCCTCTACCTGGTGGAGACCGACCTGGCGGGAGCGCTGGCGGAGCTCGAGAAAGAAGTGCGGAATACGCCGAGGCATTGGCCGGCGCTGATACTCTTGTCGACCTTGCGCAGCCGGCAGGGGACGCCGGAGTTGGCGATCGAGTCGCTGCGCGAGGCCCTCAAGGTGGTGCCCGCGCGCTATCTGTGGCTCTGCCACGCCGAAATGGGGCGCGCGTACCTGACCTCCGGCAACGCGCCCGCCGCCGTGACCGAACTGGAGACCGCCTTGCGGCTGGAGCCAGGCAACGCGCAGATTCATTACCTGATGGCGCAGGCTTACCGGCGCGCGGGCCGCAAAGAGGACGCGCAAAAGCAGACCCTCGAGTTCGAGAAGTTGAAGGCGCAGCAGGATCCGGCGGCGGTGCCGGAGTACCAGCGGCTGGTACCGGGCGGCGGCAGGAACTAAACGGACCGCGCGCGGGTGCGATGTGAGAAAATAAACCGCATGCTGAAGATCCTGACCTCCGCTTTTGTCTGCCTCACACTGCTCCTCTTGGCCGGCTGCCAGCGGCAAGTGCTGAGCCCGGCGGGTTCCGCCTTAAACCCGACCCAGTACGAGGCCGTATTGCTCACCAACGGCTCGGTGTATTTCGGGCGGTTGGAAGGGTTGGGCTCGCCCTACCCGGTGCTGCACGACGTCTATTATGTGCAGAGCAACGTTAACCCGGAGACCAAGGCGGTGACCAACGTGCTGGTCAAGCGGGGCAAGGAATGGCACGGGCCGGACCGCATGATCATCAATGAGCGATCCATCGTCTTCGTGGAGCCGGTCGGGCCGGAATCGAAGGTGGCGCAACTCATTGCAGAATCAAAGAAATAGAGGGCGTCAATCTACCTAGTACGCGGCTTGGTACCAAAGTGCTTGCCAAGTGAATCGTTAGTACTGCACCGATGTTATAATTCGCACAATATGGCCAAAAGAGATCCGGTACTCTTTTTGTGCGTTTTGTGCCTTTTTCTGCCGTTTCCCGGCGCTTACGGCGCGTCGATCGGCGTCACCTGGTCCGGCACTTCCGGCGGTTCCTGGAACACGGCTGCCAACTGGACTCCCAGCGATGTGCCCAACAATGGGGCCAATACGTTCGGGGTCACGATTAGCGGATCGGGCACCTCGGTAAGCCTATTGGGGGGTATCGCGATCGACAGCCTGACGATGAACTCCTCCACGCTCAACATGACCTCGGGAGGGCCCAACTCGCTGACGCTCGCGGTGGGGCCATCGTCTCTGAACGGCGCGCAGATTCAGGGCGGCACGCTCACCAACAACGGCACGCTCACGCTGAACGCGGCAACGTTCAACAACTCCGTCCTGAACAATAGCGGGACCGTCAACGCGACAGCGACCCTGAACGTGCTGAGCGGGGCGCTGATCAACAACAACGGGGCCAGCGTCAATGTCACCAACGGCTCGGCGCTGCAGCTCGAGACGGGCGGCACGTACACCAACAACGGCACCATCAATATGGGTTCGACCGGCTCGCCAACCGGGCTGTTATTGGACGCGTCGACTTCGAACGGGGCGTTCGGCGGTACCGTCACTCTGGGAGGCTCGGGCTCGCTGACGCTCAGCAACTCCGCCAACAATCTCATTCGGGAGCAGCAGTCCGGACTGACGCTGGTGAACGGGTCGGAT
>JBEKKO010000059.1:0-29074 GCA_050010695.1 Bryobacteraceae bacterium | reverse complement strand
CGCTCGGATAACAGAAAGTGAAGGAACGAATCGGCAAGGATATGTCCGCCATACAGCGGGCCTAGATCATCGAAGTTCCTACTTAAATCATCGGGTGGCCGATACGCACGGCGATAAGTCCGACAGCCCGGCCACCCGCAACGCACCCTCGTCTTCTCTCGCCCATTTCCTCTCGGCCGCAGTGTGTCCAAACCGCGCCCGTAGGGGCCGGGCATGCCCTCCCCGGCGTTTGCGAAACACCGCCTCATCGCAGCTCGAACCACGCTCTCCAGATCGTATCGACCAAAGCGTGAGTGGTAGCCGAAGCCATCAGGCTTCGATGCTTCCGATAGGCCCAACCATAAAACCATCCCGCCACGCTCGCCAGAATCACGTAACGCCAGTTCGGAGCCGGCGCATGGCGAATGTGGGAGAGTCCGAATAGAATCGAAGCACAGGCTTGCGCCAGTCCGCGGGACCCAAAAGAGCCTTCCAGCAGATTCTGCAGCAGGCCGCGAAAGAACAACTCCTCGGCCATGGCGATGAAAAGAAAAATAGTCAGATAGTCGAACGCGAACGCCCGTGCGCCCCGCCAGTGCGAGTTCCAGGTAATGAAGTGGAGCGCGAAGCCGAGAGGAATCGCGATTGCCGAGAAACAAACCAGGGAGATCAGCGCATCACGAAGAATCACTCGCGAAAACTGGAAGTTATACCCTGAGTCACTAAGGCCCCGAATGATCAGGAACGACCAGGCTCCAACCGCAGTCAGGAAAATCCGGGACATGAAGTCCAGATTCACCGGGACGTTCCAGATCCCACCAATCTTACCGAACAGAACCGGCGTCAAAATCCAGAGCAGAACCATTACATCCTGCCAGTTCATTCGCTCCCGGTGGCGAACCGGAGCCACCGCGAACAATCCGAACGGCAGCGCCGCGAAAGCCAACAGTCTCACGTAGGCCCACCAGCGAAAATCGCCGGTACCCAGGGCGTAAATGAGATACGGAAGTAAGAAGGCCGCGATACTGGCGAACGCGCCCGCTGGGCCGCGAACGCGCTGCGACAACCATTGGCGCGAGACGGCGAATCCCGGCGCCAGGGCGAGGATCAGCAGCAGCAACAGACAGGCGTAAATGGCGACAGCCGGCAGTATTCCAATCGGATAGCGCGGGAACTCGATGATTTCGTACCACGCGAAGAAGAGCGCCAGCGCGCCGAAGAGCAGTGCGAAGTGCAGCCATTGGCGTGGAGCAGGCGCTTCGGTTTTCGGGTCCGAAGCGGCTTCCGCCTGCCAACTGTTACTCCGCATGCCGCACCACGCTAGATTGCCAGGTCCGCGAAAAGCAAGGTGCTGAGGTAGCGCTCGCCGAACGACGGAATAATGGCGACAATCAGCTTGCCCGCGTTTTCCGGCCGGCGCGCCACCTGCACCCCGGCCCACAGCGCGGCGCCGGAAGAGATCCCCACCAGCAGCCCTTCTTCGCGAGCGGCGCGCCGCGCGGTCTCGATGGCGTCGGCGTTCTTCACACGGATGATTTCATCGTAGATTTCGCGATTGAGCACCTCCGGCACGAACCCCGCGCCGATCCCCTGAATCGGGTGCGGGCCTTTCGCCCCACCCGACAGAACGGGCGATGCGTCCGGCTCGACGGCCACGCAGCGAAAGCCCGGCTTGCGCGCCTTGATCGCCTCGCCCACACCCGTAATGGTGCCGCCGGTCCCAATGCCCGCAATCAAAATGTCCGCCTTGCCGTCGGTATCGTTCCAGATCTCTTCGGCCGTGGTGCGGCGGTGAATAGCCGGGTTGGCCGGATTCTTGAACTGCTGCGGCATCAGGTAGCGGGAGTCGGTCGCGACCAGTTCTTCGGCCTTGCGGATGGCGCCGGCCATGCCCTCCGCACCGGGAGTGAGTATGAGTTCCGCACCATACGCCCGCAACAACTGGCGCCGTTCCTTGCTCATGGTATCCGGCATGGTCAACACGCACTTGTAGCCGCGCGCGGCGCATACCATGGCCAGCGCAATGCCCGTGTTGCCGCTGGTCGGTTCCACCAGGATGGTCTCCGCATGGATCAGGCCGGCATGCTCGGCGGCCTCGATCATCGACAGGCCGATCCTGTCCTTCACGCTGTGCGATGGGTTGTAGAATTCCAGCTTGGCAACCAGGTCGCCCGCAGCGCCCGCCGACAGCCGCCGGATGCGCACCAGCGGTGTGTGGCCGATCAATTCCGTGACATCGCTGGCGATCCGCATAGCCCCGTTTCTCTGCCGAATAATCATGGTAACGCGGCGGGAAAGGATGTGTGCCGCGGCTCTGATAGAATCGAATTACCTTCTTGGGCGTTCATGGTCATGCAAGCCGCACCGCTCGTCGACGGCTTCGGCCGCGTTCACGATAATCTGCGCATCAGCGTCACCGACCGCTGCAACATCCGCTGCTTTTACTGCATGCCGGAGACCGGAGTGGAGTTCGTCGAGCGGCGCGAGATCCTCGATTTCGAGGAGATCGAGCGCTTTGCGCGCATCGCGGTGGGGCTGGGTGTGACCAGGCTCCGCGTCACCGGCGGCGAACCGCTGGTACGGCGCGGCCTGCCGGTGTTGATCCGGCGCCTGGCGGCCATTCCGGGCGTGCGCGACCTGGCTCTCACCACTAACGGCGTGCTGCTGGAGGCGCTGGCCGCGCCGTTATACGAGGCTGGCCTGCGGCGTTTGAACGTTCATCTCGATACGCTCGACCGCGGCCGCTTCCGCGAGATCACCCGGCGCGACGATCTCGACAAGGTGCTGGCCGGCCTGGAGGCTGCGCGCCGCCTCGGCTTCGCCGCCATCAAGTTGAACGTGGTCGCGGTGAAGAACCTGATCGAGCCCGACCTCGTGCCGCTGGCGCGCTTCGGCCGCGAGCGCGGCTTCGAGGTGCGCTACATCGAGTTCATGCCGCTCGATGCGCAGAATTTGTGGGACCGCGGCAAGGTGCTGCTCGCAGATGAGATCATCGCCACGCTTTCGCGCGAAATCGCCCCGCTCCAACCGGTGCCCGACCCCGATCCGCGCGCGCCGGCCACCGAGTACGCTTTCGCCGACGGCATCGGCAAAGTGGGCTTCATCGCCTCCGTCAGCCGTCCGTTCTGCGGCAACTGCAACCGGCTGCGGCTCACCGCCGATGGCAAGCTGCGCTACTGTCTGTTTGCGCTCGAAGAAGACGACGTCAAAACGCTGATGCGGTCCGGCGCGCGCGACGAAGAAATCGCCGCCCTCATCCGCCAGAACGTGGCGCGCAAGTGGGCCGGCCACGAAATCGACAGCGCCCGATTTATCCCCCCGCCGCGCCCCATGTATTCCATCGGCGGCTAGCTCCTTGGGGCAGGCCGATTCCCAATCGGCCCGCAGCTTGGCAAGCTGCCCCACAAACGACTCAACTGCGCGGCCCGCTATTCGTCCGTGACACAACCGAGCGACGCGCTTTTCACGAGGCGGATATACTTCGCCAGCGTGCCGCGATCCACTTTATAAGGCGGCATCGTCCAGTTCTTGCGCCGGGCCGCTAACTCCTCGTCCGAGAGAGCCACGGTGAGCGTGTTCTTCGATGCGTCAATCGTGATCCGGTCATCGCTCCTGACCAGCGCAATCGGGCCGCCCTCCTGCGCCTCGGGTGTGACATGGCCGACGATAAATCCGTGAGACCCTCCCGAGAATCGTCCATCCGTGATCAGAGCGACATCTTTGCCCAATCCCGCCCCCACGATTGCCGAAGTGGGCGTCAGCATCTCGGGCATTCCCGGGCCGCCTTTCGGCCCTTCGTAGCGAATCACGATCACGTCGCCTTTCCGGATCTCATTACGCTCCAGCGCGGCCAGCATCAACTCCTCGGAGTCGTAAACGCGCGCCGGACCCGAAAACTCCAGGCCCTCCTTGCCGGTGATTTTGGCGACCGCGCCATCCGGCGCAAGATTGCCTCGCAGAATCTGAATGTGGCCGACCGGCTTAATCGGCTTCGAGAGCGGGTGCACGATTTCCTGTCCGGCCGCCAGGTCCGGCAGATCTTTCAGGTTCTCGGCAACCGTCTTACCGGTCACCGTCAGACAGCCTCCGTTTAGCGCCCCTTCGGCCAGGAGCATCTTCATCACCGCGGGCAGTCCGCCGATGCCGTGCAGATCTTCCATTACGTACTTGCCGCTAGGCTTGAAATCCGACAACAGAGGCACGCGGTCACTCACTTTTTGGAAGTCGTCGATTGACAGCGGCACATTCACCGACCGCGCCATGGCGAGCAGATGGAGCACCGCGTTAGTCGATCCACCCAGCGCGGAGACCAGCACCATGGCGTTCTCGAAAGCCTCGCGAGTCATGATGTCGCGCGGCTTGATATCCAGCTCCAAAAGGTTCTTGATAGCGGCGCCCGCGGCCACGCACTCGGCCAGCTTCAACGAGTCTTCGGCGGGCGTGGAAGAACTGTACGGCAGCGACATCCCGAGCGCCTCGATAGCCGAGGCCATCGTATTGGCCGTGTACATGCCCCCGCATGCGCCGGCTCCCGGACACGAGTGCCGAACGATCTCCTGCCGCTCGGCATCGTCGATGTTACCGGCCAGGTATTCGCCATAACTCTGAAATGCGGAGATGACATCGAGCTTCTTTCCGTCGCTACAGCCGGCCCGGATGGTCCCGCCGTAAATCATCAGCGACGGGCGGTTGAGGCGGGCCATCGCCATGATGCAGCCCGGCATGTTCTTGTCGCAGCCCGGGATCGAGACGTTCGCGTCGTACCACTGGGCGGCCATCACGGTTTCGATGGAGTCCGCGATCAGGTCGCGCGACTGCAACGAGTAACTCATGCCGTCGGTGCCCATCGAGATGCCGTCGCTGACGCCGATCGTGTTGAACCGCATCCCCACCAGGCCAACGGCGGTGAGTCCCTCCTTGACCTTGGCGGCCAATTGGAGAAGGTGCATGTTACAGGGGTTGCCTTCATACCAGACGCTCGAGATGCCGACCTGCGGCTTACTCATGTCTTCCTCGCGAAGACCGGTGGCATAGAGCATTGCCTGTGAGGCGCCCTGCGATCTCGGCTGCGTGATTCGGGCGCTGAATTTGTTCAATTGAGTGGGCATATTCTTATTGTGTGTGACTCTGTTTGTCTTAGGAACGCCGATTTGACTTAGGTGCCGGCCTTGGGCGGCCTTTCGATCCGCATGTATTCCACGTCCGAGGTAGCGATCATGCCGGTGTCCATCATCTCCTCGACCTCGGGAATCAGCCGCGCGAGATTCTCGGCCGTGTCTACAATCGTCACCACAATCGGCTGATCTTTCCGGATCAGGTGATGGCGGTGGATTTCCGCCGTCTCGCCGAACCCTTCCAAACCGCGAAACACGGTGGCGCCGGCGATCTTCAATTCCAGGCAGCGATGCACGATCGCTTCGTACAACGGTTTCCCATTATACCGGTCGCTTTCGCCAAAATGCAGACGCAGGAGTTTGGCCTTCTTAATCGTTCGCATGGGAAGACTCCGCTGCCGGCTGGCTGTGAACCAGGCGAATCACATCCACGTCGGAAAGAACGATGATACCGTCCTCGATCATCGACTCGATCTCGTTTACGGCCTTGACCAGTCTCTCATCCGTGTCCACAATCGAGATCATCACCGGCAGATCGTGCGAGAGCCCCAGCCGCCCGCTCTTGTGGGTGTGGCCCTTGGCTCCGTAACCGAGAATGCCCCGGTACACAGTGGCGCCCGCGATGTCCATCAGGCGCAGGCGCTTGACGATCGCTTCATACAGCGGCTCGCCCTGCCACTTATCCGACTCGCCCATATAGATCCGCATCAACCGGGCGGTGCCTCTCATTTCCGTATGAGGCCCCTTCGGCGGCGACGGGCGTTCCTTGCTGGCGACTTTGACAACTTGCGTGTCCTGCACTTCGATCACGCCGTCGGTCACCATGTCGTACAAGGTCGGCATGAGCGCATCGACTTTCTCGGGCGTTTCGATGAACTCGATGCGAATCGGCAGGTGTTCGGTGAGCACCTCGATCTTGGTCGTGTGCATCACCTGGTGGGCGCCGAAACCGGCCATCGCGCGCGTGGCGGTGGCGCCGGAGACTCCTTTGTGCAGCAGGAAAGTCAGGATGGAATCGCACAGCGAATCGAAGTGGTGCTGGGTGTCCTCATTGACGAAGATGGTGACCTTCTTGGCCGTGCCCTTCTGCAGCATACCGACTCCTCGCGCACCGTTAACGCCAGGCCAGCATCACGCCGAACCAGAACCAGCGCCGTCCCGCATCAACTCGCGGTCTCCGCAACCAGCGATTCCCGCGCCTTCTCGATCCGCTCCAGGTCCGTGCGGAGTTGCGGCGTCCGTTTCTTGCTGCCGCTTCCCACCAGCCGTTCGACCGTGGCCATCAATGTATCCAGGCGCTGTTTGGCTTCCTTCTCGAGGCCCCCTAGCGCGCCATTGATGCTTTCTTCCCACTGCGTGCTGAGCCGGCTGAGATTCTGTTCCACCAGATAGGGGATGGTGCGCGCGAAATGGCGGCGAACCAACGACCGAATCGCAAACACCGGCAGAATCGGCGACAGCAGTTCCCAGTTTCTGTCGAACACGCGTCCGATTCTGATATCGGGCGTGCTGGGTTCGACGACGCCGATTTCGGTTTCCGTCGTTCGCAGCGGCACGCCGAACCCCTTCATCGTGCTATCCGACAATCGATCTCGAAACTGTTGCAGCGCGCGATACGTCTGTTTTCGGACCGTGTCCCAAGGCTGCAGGAACAAATCGCGCTCGCGGACCGAAAGCGCCGTAAGCTCGTCGCGGAGGGCGCCGGCCAGCCAATCCTCGTACGAGCCAAGCATCACGCGCAGGCTCTTGGTCCATTTCGGAAATTCGCTTTCGAACGCTTCGAGCAGCGTGCGCTCCAGATCGGCCTGGTACGTCTCCAGCCGATGGCTGACATGATCCCGCGCTCGCTTCGAAGCACTCTGCACCAGCAGCCGGATCGTCGCCTTCACATCGTCGAGAGCTACCTTTTCGCCGATCAGTTGCTCCTCCAGCGCCTGGCGCTCCGACTGCAGCATTTCAGCCGACTTGAGACTCAGCGCCAGGTAGTCGCTCGATGCCCGCAACAGCGTGTCCATCTTCCGCAGCAAAATGGACTCGCGCTCTCCGGCGAAGCGCTCCAGTGTTCCACCGGCAAGTTCTGCTTCGAGCGCCTCGCGGAATCGCTCAAAGCCTGGCTTCGTCGAATAAAAAAAGATCTGAGGCGTTCCGGGGAAGTTCCTGGCAAGCTGCTCGCGCACATACGCGGTGACTTCCTCGAGCTCCGGTTCGCTGAGCAGGTCGGCCTTGGTGAGCAGTACGGCCACTTTCGGCGTGTACCGGTAAAGACTCCTCAACAGATCCAGATCGTGCTGCGAAAGGGGCTGGTCGACGCTGACCGCCGCCAACGCCAGTCCCACGTTCGGCAGCCAATCCAACGAGGCTTGCGTGTTGTGAGAAAGCGCGCTATCCAGGCCCGGCGTATCGACGAACTGTAGCCCGCGAAATCGCCGCAATTCCGGCAATTCCACGGTGATCCGTTCGACTTCCTTGGCGTTCTCCGGGTTTTCCCTCTCGGTAATGTAGTTGCGGATCCGGCCGAGCGGAATTTCTGGATCGGTTCCATCCTGGTGATGAATGCGCGCCTCCTCGTGGGCGCCATAGCGGATTATCGTAACCGCGGCCGTAACCGGCACGACGCCGACTGGCAGGAAGCTGCACCCCAGAAAATGGTTCAGGAAGCTGCTCTTGCCAGCCTTGAATCGTCCCAGCACGGCAACGCTGACCTCGTTCCCTCCCGCCAATGCCTGTGCGCCGGCGAGAAGGCCGGAGAGATCCGAAAGGTCGTAGCGCGCCGCCACCTCCGCCGCCAGCTCCAGGCTCGCCGGCAACGATGAGATGTGGGAAATGTTCGTGGATGGCCGGCTGGAATCCATGGTGTCGGCCGCGAGCTGCATGGTTGGCGTGTGCGGAATCATAGCTTTTCCTGCGTAGGAGCTATCATTCCCGAGCCGGGCTCGAGACGGTTGATGGCGGGCTCCATCACCGAAGGCGTAAACCAGATTATAGCGTCTTCTACCACAGTTTTGCCTATGCCCGAGCAGGCCCGGCGCAATCCCAGCCATCTCGCCAGTCGAGACTCAAAATCCCATTCCGGAAATGGCGCTTCGCGTGCCAGTTGGACTGTACACAGGAATCCCATGTCGATTCAGTTTAGTCGTTTGGCGCTGCTCCGAGATGTCCGGCTGTGGCGCAATGACACGACCCGTGCGGCGTTTATCGCCACTGCATTCTTCCTCATCGCCGGGCCGGCCACGACTTCGCTGGCGCAGGCGCAGGCCGGCTATTTGACCTACCCTACCGGCATCACCCCGGCCGGCGTCACCGCGGCGGACCTGAACGGCGATGGTCTGCCCGACCTGGTGATTGCAAATGCCGGCTCCAATTCGTTGACCGTCCTGCTCAACGACGGAGCCGGCGGCTTCAAGGCACTGCCGCCGATTTCGCTCGGCCAGGCGAACCTGGAGCCACAGTCGATCATCGCCGCGGACCTGAACGGCGATCGTAAAACCGACCTGCTGGTGATCGGCAGCAGTGCCCAGCCGCTCATCCCGACCAACTCCGCTGGCGGACTGGCGGTCCTGCTCGGCAACGGCGATGGCACCTTTCAGCCACCCCTGCTGGTTACCAACGAGACGGCTTACGCAGCCCAGGTCGCCGACCTGAATGGCGACGGCATCCCGGACCTGGCGATCATCGTCGTGGTCGGTGTTGGCGGTCTGACGCCATCCAGCGGCAAGCTGGTCATCCTGCCGGGAAATGGCGACGGTACATTCGGCACTGCCACGGCCTACGACCTGGGGCTGACAGCCTGGGGGACGCTGGCGATCGGCGATTTCAACCAGGACGGCAAACCCGATATCGCGGTTGCCACCGGCGGCGCCATTACCGTGTTCCTGAACGACGGAAAGGGTAATTTCAATACGACTACGCACAGTGACGAACCGTGGGCCGGTGCGACCATCGTGGCCGCCGACTTCAATGACGATGGCCGGCTCGATTTGGCCGTTTGGGGCGAGTCGCAGTCCGAGCCGGTCAGTGAATTCATCACGGTTCTGCTGGGCCAGGGGGATGGAACATTCAAAGCCGGACCCACTCTACAGACAGCCAACACCGCCGGCCAGATGGTCGCTATGGACCTGAATGGCGACGGCTATGTCGATCTTGCCGTGGGGATCTCCCGCAATGTGTACAACACCGGGCCCGCGGGTCTCGTGTTTTTCGCCGGCCGCGGTGATGGGAGCTTCGAAAATGGCCTCTCGTTCGGCGGCTCGGGCAACACCGGCTCGTTCGCGATCGCCGATTTCACCGGCGGCGGCGTGATGGGCTTTGCCGGAATTAACGATTTCGCGACGCCTGCCGCAGTCCAAACCGACGGGAACACCGTGATACTGCCGCGCGCCACTTGGCCGTCGCCGACTCTGGCGAACACGTCCGCCGCCGGCTTTGGTTTGGGTCCGCTCGCGCCCGGCAGCATCGCGACCGCCTTCGGTGTCAACCTGGCGGCGCAAACCGCGCAGCCGGCGGGAACACCGCCGGTTTCGCTCGGTGGCACTACAGTCTCGGTGACCGACTCCGCGGGCACGGTTCGCCCGGCGCAGCTTTTCTATGTCTCGCCAACACAGGTGAACTATCTGATTCCGGCCGGTACCGCGCCGGGCCTGGCAATCGTCACCATCACCGCCAGCGGCAATGTCACGGCGACCGGCCCGATCAACATCGTGCCGGTGGCGCCGGCCCTGTTCACCATGAACCCGGCCAACCTGGTTGCGGCCAATGTAGTGCTGGTCAGCCAGAACGGGGACCAGACTTTCGAAACGATCTATCAGACCGATCAGAACGGCAATGTCAGCGCCCTCCCGATCGACTTTGGCTCCGGCACCGATACCGTCTACCTGGTTCTCTATGGAACCGGGATTCGGAACGTGACGAGCCAGAGCGCGGTAACAGCCACCATCGGCTGGTCGTTGAACGCTACCGTCACTTACGCCGGCCCGCAGTGCTGTTATGCCGGCCTCGACCAGGTCAATCTGCAATTGCCGAGCGCGCTTGCCACCGCCGCTCCTTCCACCACCACCCTGCAACTCATCGTGGACGGGCAGCCATCTAACCAGGTAACGCTGTTGGTGCAATAGCCTCGTGGGGCGGCCCCGCCTGGACCGCGGCCGACACCCTCGTCGGCCCAAGAGCACATTATCCCCCATCTCCTCGATAGCGGATCGCGGCTGCCGTTGCTATGATCGAAGCATGTCCTCGCTGTTGGACAAAGCTTTGGAAAAGGTGGTCGCGCTGCCTCCGGATGAGCAGGAGGCGATTGCATCTCAGATTCTGGAATCGCTCGCCGACGAAGAGGCCTGGAAGAAACGCTTTGCCGGGAAGCGCGATGTGATCCGCCACATGGCGCAGGAAGCCATCGAGGAAGACGCGCGGGGCGAGACGCTGCCGTTGGCCGATCTCCTCTGATGCAGTCGCGGACCACTCGACAATTCAGGCGTCTGTTCTCCAGCTTGCCACTCGCCGTTCAACGGGACGCGAAACATGCCTTTCGTCTCTTCGAGGAGAATCCGGCTCACCCCGGCCTGCAATTCAAGAAACTGGAAGGTGAGGACGACGTCTACTCGGCCCGCATCGGCCTCGACTACCGTGCCCTGGCGGTCGTGAAGAAAGATCGTATCGTCTGGTACTGGATCGGCAGTCACTCCGATTACGACCACATGGTCTAACCGCGGCACTACCGCGCGCCCCTACAGCTTCATCCTTTCCAGCTTCCGGTACAGCGTCTTGCGCTCGATGCCTAACACCTGCGCGGCTTTGCTTTTGTTGCCGCCGGTGGCGGCCAGCACGCGGCGGATCTGTTCCTCTTCGGCATCGGCCAGAGTTTCGACCGGCCGTTCGCGCGAATCCATGCTGGCGAGCGAGTTGGCCACCGTTTCGCCGTCGATACGTTCGGCGAGGATGACCAGCCGTTCCACCAGGTGTTGCAACTGGCGCACGTTGCCCGGCCAGGTGTAATCCTTCAGCGCCTGCACGCCAGAATCCATCAGCTTGACCGCGCGCTGGTAACGGGCGTTGTATTTGTTGGCGAAGAACCGTGCCAGCAACGGAATGTCCCCGCGGCGTTCGCGCAGGGGCGGGATGGAAATGCGCACCGTGTTCAGCCGGTACCACAAATCTTCGCGAAACTTCTTTTCCTCCACCAGGCGTTGCAGGTCGCGGTTGGTGGCAACCAGCACGCGGACGTCGACATCCTTGGACCGCGCCGCGCCCACCGGTCGAATCTCGTGGTTCTCCAGGAAGCGCAGCAGGGCGAGCTGAAAATTCGCGTCGATGTCGCCGATTTCGTCCAGGAACACGGTGCCGCGGTTGGCCGCTTCGAAGACGCCGGTGCGGTCGCGGTCGGCGCCGGTGTAAGCGCCGCGCACGGCGCCGAACAAATCGCTCTCGAGCAGCGACGGAGCGATCGAGCCGCAGTCCACCGCCGCGAACGGCAGCCCCGCGCGCAGGCTGTTGCGCCAGATCATGCGCGCCACCACTTCCTTGCCGGTGCCGGTCTCGCCTTCGACGATCACGGTGGCGTCGGTGGGCGCCACGCGCGCGATCATCTTGTAAATCTCCACCATCTCCGCCGTGTTGCCGATCATCTCGGTTTCCGGCATCTCTTCGCTGGCGGCCTCGCTCGAATCGTCGCGGCGGGCGGCCTCGGCGCGCTCGATCGCGTCGATCATCACGTCCAGATCGAATGGCTTGGCGATGTAGTCGAACGCGCCGCCGCGGGTGGCGGCCATCACCGTCTCCATGGTGCCGCGGCCGGTCATCAGAATCACCGCGCAGAGCGGGTCGCGCAGGCGGGCCGCCTCCAGCACGTCCAGGCCGGTCCGTTCATCCACGTAAATGTCGGAGACCACGACCGGGTAAGCTTCGCCTTCCAGCCGCTCGAGCGCGTCGCCGGTGGTGGAAACGGCGTCCACCAGATACCCCTTTGCCTCGAGCGCCGTCTGAATGGTGAATTGCAACGCTGGATCGTCTTCCACTAACAGTAGCTTCAGCATCAATTTCCTTGCGCCAGGCTGGATGCGGACACCGGCGCCGCCGCCGGCAGCACCAGCGTGAAGCAGGAACCGGCCCCCGGCTGGCTGGCCACTTCAATCGTGCCGCCGTGCTGCTCCACGATTTGTTTCACGATGGAGAGCCCGATTCCGCTGCCCGCTTCGCCCGATTCCTCCGCTTTCCGGGTGCGATAAAACTTCTGGAAGATCTGTTTGACTTCCTTCCGATCCATGCCGATGCCCTGGTCCTTCACCGCGATGCGGATGTGCGCCTGGTCCTTCCAGCCGGAAACAGTTACTTCGGTTCGCTGGGGCGAATACTTAATGGCATTAGAAAGGAGATTGTAACAGGCGTACTCCATCAGCTCGCGGTCGCCGGTAAGTAGCAGCCCATCGGCGATAGGTTCGAGAGTCAGCGAGATATGTTTGCGATCGGCGAGCGGGCGCGCGCGCTCCACGCAGGTGGCGATCATGGGCGCGAGCGCGACGCTCTCGTGCTTTAATTCCATCTGCCCCGCCGAAAGCCGCTCCACGCTGAGAAAGACCTCGACCATGCGCGCCAGCCGCTTCGATTCCGAGTGGATCACCTGCGCCACCTGCTTGCGCTTTTCCTCGGTGAGCGGGTAGCGGGAGATCAGCTCGCTCGATCCCTGGATGGCGGAGAGCGGCGTGCGCATTTCGTGGGTCACAAATTGCATAGCCTGCTGGTAGCGTGTGCGGGCCGCCTGTTCGATGTGCCAGTTGCGGCGCACCACAAGCTGGTAATATGCCGCCGCGGTGAGGCTGCCGAACCAGGCCACCGAAGCGGGCGTGACGAACGAAAAGACGCGGCCGCGGGTGAAAAAAAGGTACGGCGTGATGTGCGCCGCCGCCAGCACCGCCAGCGCGCCCAGGTAAGCCCACCAGCCGGGCAGGTAGCGAAAGCTCACCCCCGCGCCCGCCAGCAGCGCCAGGCTGAACAACAGCACCCAGGCCTGGCTCGAGTCGGTGATGAACAGGCCGCGCGCGATGGTTTCGAACGCGCTCGCATTGATTTCGATGCCGCTGGTGGGGATCGCCGGCGCCAGCGGAGTCGGCAGGCGGTCGTGCAGTTCGGTCACCGCGGTCAGGCCCACGAACACCACTTTCCCGGTATAGGAGCGCGCCAGTTCCGGGTGATCGATCAGTTGCCGCATGCCAATACGCGGAATGACGTCGGCGCCCGTATCCGCGTTGCGCGGGGCGAAGCGGACGCGCATAAAGCGGCTGTCGTCGCGGTCCCGGCTGTGCCGCCATCCGGCAGGAACCTTCGGAATGGGAACCCACCGCGCACCCACCTGAAGGCCGGAAGGGGATTCGATAATTTCGGCGCCGCGGCTCAACCGGTAGGCCTCGAGCGAGAGCGCCCACAGCCGCTCATGGCCGAACGCCTTTTCGAGCGGAATCGAACGCGCGATGCCATCGTCGTCGGGCCTGGCGTAGACGTGGCCGCGCGCCGCCGCCCAGCGGGCGAATTCCGGAATCGGGTTCTCCCAACCGCCGGGCAACAGCTCGCTCGCGAGCACCAGGTTGGGCGTACGCTCAAAGGCGGCGGCGAGAGCGGCATCGATTCGCGGGTCTTCGCTGCGCCCGGCCAGAATCACATCGACGGCGACAGCCTTCGGTGCAGCCGCCGCCACCAGGCGAAGCGATTCCGCCAGCGGCCGGCGAATCCGTGGCATGCCGCCGCACGCGTTGAGCGTGGATTCGTCGATCGCCAGCACCGCCGATTCGGCCTGCCATGGCGGCGGGTCGTACAGGCGGAACATGAAATCGTAGGCGTTGTTGTCCAACTGCCGGCCGAACTTCCAACTGCCCGCCACCGCTAGCACGAAGGCAGCCGCCAGCAGCCCCGCGTAAGTAGCCGTGTTTTTCCACCCGCGCCGTTCCATGCCGACCCGATACCTACAGTATAGTGAGCCCGATTCCCGCCGCGCCCGGCGAGCGTGGTGCGGATCAATCCGGTGGTATTCTGAGGATCATCCGGCATTAAGACGCGGACCTTGGACCGACGATGACTAAACAAGAGGCCGACATACCCTTCTGGCTGAGACTGGCCATAGCGGGGTTTTTGCTTTTGTTTTTCGTTTCCGATTTCTTGCGCACCAAGCCGCTCACGCTTGCCTGGCGCATGCGCTTCGGCGCGGTTGTTTTCTTGATACCCGGCGGTCTGTTTCCCATGAACGGCAAGCTCCGGTGGATTCTGGCTGGGATCGGGATTGGCCTTCTGTTGGCGAGTTGGGCTCTTGATTTCTATCTTCCCGGTGGCGTGGGCACACTCAGCCTGCAATAGCGGCCGTTCACCCCGGTAGTGCGCCCCAGCGTCCGAGTTGCTCGATCAGCTCGCACGTCCGCCGGAGCGTCGCCTCCGTATCGATCTCTTGTGCGTATAGCCGGCAGCGTTCCCGCACTTGGCTGGAACCTGTTACTTCGTTCAGCATTCGAGCCACCGTGGCCGCTTTGTACCGTTTCGGATAGAGGCTTCGTCCCAAGCCCAGGCGTTCGATGCGCAGAGCATTGTCCGGCTGGTCGTGGGCATTGGGTACGACCAGGTGGGGAATCCCGGCTTGGATGGCTTGGGCGAGCGTCCCGATCCCACCGTGGTAAACCAGCGCGGCGCAACGCGGCAGGATCCGGCTGAACGGCAAATAGGAAAAGCCTTGCACCGAAGGCGGCAGATCGGCCGGAAGCTGCCCGGGAAAGTTCGTGACCAACATCGCCCGAAGTCCGGCCAAGCGGCACGCCTCGATAGATTCGAGAAAGAATTTCTCCTGCCCTAAAGTTGCCGATCCGGGCGTAAATACCACGGGTGGGGGCCCGGCATCCAGGAACTTTTCCGCGGTCGCGGCGGTTTCGCGCTCCCCGCCTGCGTCATAGAGCACGAAACCGGTCAAGTGCGTGTGCGGGGGCCAGTCAGGTTGAGGAGGCGCGAACCATTCGGGAAACAGTCCGATCACAAGCTGAGTGGAATGCAGGTAATCGTCAAGAACATTTCCCGCCGGCGGCAGACCGAGCCGCGCGCGGAACCCATTGAGTTGAGGTAAGAGGTAGCGGGTGACGAAGAAGGTATCGAGGAACCAGAACAGCGACTTCTTGACGAAACGCGGGACGCGCGGGCCCATCGGGATGCGGCCCTGCCGCCCGGAATCCACCAGGCTGCGAATCATCGCCGGTTGAAGATGAACGGTCGCCAGGCGCACGCGAAGTTTTTCTTGTGCGACCCGCGCGCCGAGACAAGTGCCCGCCGCCGCCACGACCAGGTCGGGGCCGGCATGGCTGGCGATGATGTCGTAAAGGCGGGGAAGGGCTGGGATGAATACCCGTTCGGCGATACATTGAAAAGCTTTGACGGGGTGCCAGAGACGCGGATCCGCGATCGTTTCCCGCGCCTCGGCGGCCGTACCGAGTGAAATGAACTCCAGTCCGGCTGACCGCACCGAATCCGCAAAAAGTTCGTTGGTAACGACGGTCGCGCGATGCCCCCGCCTTCTGAGCGCTATTCCGATTGCGATCATGGGATGAACGTCGCCTGCGCTGCCCAGAGTGGGCAGGAGAACGTGCAATCCATTCCCTGTTGCTGGCTGTTCCATGGTGCCCACGATGTACCGCTTTACCGGCAGAAGACCGAGACTGAAAGCCCGTCAGGACCCTCTGAACTCCGCCGCCCACATTTCCCCGACCCGGAGAATCCACCCGTTCAGAAACACGAAAAAACCCTTTATCCTGCCAGCCGGTGCCGCCCGCCGGGGCTGTCGTTTTGGATTCAATCGACGATGGATATCAACCAGGAAACCCTGTCAAGCACTTTCTTGGTCTAGTTTAGTTCTCCGTCGGCACCCGCTCGATGTGGTCGATCACCACGATCTCAACGGGCACGTTGCGCCCCTCCAGTTTCAGTCCGAGCGACTCCCGAAGCGCGACAAAGAGGTCGGGTTCACGCTCGGCCGGACTATCGGCACTTTGGGGCGGGGCCGTTGACGGCGAGACGTCAAATCCCTTTGGTTCGAAGTCCGGGTCCGGTGTCCATGTGAGTTCTATATCGTATTTTCCCTTGAGCCCGGTGAGATCTTCGACCGGACCGTACCCCCTCTTCGACAGATAGGCGGCAAGAAATGCCATCGTCATCACCGATCTCAGCCGGCCCTTGCCACCAGAGCCGAAGAACGTCTGGCCTGGGTGATCTTCCATGAAACTCTTGTTCGGATCGTCTTCCTTGAATTTCGGACCGCCCTTGTCTACAACCAGCGCATAGCCACGCCGGAGGCGATTCTCCTTGTGGGCAGCAAGCTTGAATCGTTCCGTGAGCAACTCCTGAAACATGGCAGGGCGCTGATCGGAGGTAGCGCCTTTTGGTGTTTTTGCGATGATCTCGAAGCAATCCGCGTCCAGCCAAGGGGGTCCTTGGATCTGCTCCATCTTCACTTTGAAGGCTTCCATTAGCACTGGCTTGAGAGGCATGCCCCTCAAGGTCACGGACCCAGGGTCAATTGAGCTTCCGAATTCGCACCGCTCGGCCCGCTTCACCGATGCCACTTCGAATTTCGGCCCGTCCGCGCCCATTAGGAGCGCTCCTGAGGAAAGCAAACAAGCGATAAGATTGGCAGACAAAAGAATATTCACGGGGTCGTTCTCTTGCAAGTGCGCAACTACTTGACTAATTCACCGCCACGGTGATGCCCGCCTGGCTCTGCGCCGTTCCCACCGTGATCACGACCGGCTGCGGGCCCGGCGTCAGGCCCGGCGGAATCGTCAGATTCACCTGGATTGCGCCATTCACCAGATCCGGCGCCGGCCCTGCGTAATCGACGTGCGTATTCACTCCGCCGATGGTTGCCGTGACCGGCTGGGTGACCAGGCTTCCCTGCACGGGCGGCGCCAGCGCGCCATCCTCTGCGCCTCCGACGACCGAGCCGCCGCCGGTGCCGAAAACCTGAATCACCCTCCCGGCCGCCTCCGGATTGGACGCGCCGTTGACCGAGTTGTCCTGGTTCAAAATGGCGCCCAGCCCGGTGCCGCTCTGACTCTGGGAGAAGATCGCCGGCGCGGCACTGGCCACCGGCAATGTCACCGTGTTCGAGAATGAGAGCGCCGTATTGGGGACGTTGTATTGATACTGAATCGCCGTCTGCCGTTCACCCGCCACCTCGAATGGCACTATCGCGTTCACCTGCCCGAGTTGCGCATAGAGTAACGGCGCCGGCGTGCTGCCAAATAGCACCTGGACACCGCCCAGGCTGGTCGGAAACTGGCCGTTCGCGTCCAGTTGGCCGATCACCGGGCTCGCCGGGCCGGCACTGGCGCCGTAAATCGTCAGAATCTCTCCCGGCGCCACAGCCGCACTCTGATAACTCGCGGCGTTCACCACGTAGTTTTGATGGATCACCGGCGCCGTCGTTTGCAATGCGGTCAGCAGCGCGTTGAACGCCGGGGTGCGCTGATAGTTGAAATCGAACGGCAGCGCCGCGCCGTACCCGGGGAAGGCACTGGGAATCCACGAGTCGTTGTAGGAGACGCCCCAAACTTGAAACGCCGTGCAGTTGGGTTGTTGCAGGCACACCGTCAGGATGTTCTGGTACACCTGCGCCTGTTGGAGTAGTTCCGCCGGCGTTGTCGCCAGCCCGCTGGAATTCACGGGCAGCCGCACGTCCATTTCCGTGATGTGCACCTGGATGCCCAGCGCCGCCAGTTGCTGCATGTTCTGCGCCAGGCCGACGGTGCCCGGATAGCCGCCGAGTTCGAGGTGCATTTCGAAGCCGACGCCGTTGATAGGCACGCCGCGGTTCACGAAATCCGTCACCATGGCCAAAACCGCGTTGAACTTGGAGCCCGGCCCCTCGATGTTGTAATCGTTATAGAACAGCAGCGCGTTGGAATCGGCTGCGTGCGCCCAGCGGAACGCCTGCTCGATGTATCCGGTGTCGGTGGGATCTCCGCTGCCACTGCCGATCCCGATGCCGGGCTGGTTGTACCAGATGGAATTCCCCAGCGTAGTCGGCGTCGAATCGCTGAAAGCTTCGTTCACCACGTCCCACGCGAATACGTTTCCCGCGAAATGCGTCACCTCGGTGTCGATATGGTTTTCGAGCAAGGTCGCCATCTGCGCCTTCGTGGCGTTGTTCGCATAAGGCTGCAGCCAACCCGGGAACTGCGTGTGCCAGCAAAGATTGTGGCCCCGCACGCGCATCCCGTTGGCCTGCGCGAATGCAACCAATTCGTCGCCGGGCTGGAAGTTGAAGGTGGTTTGGGTGGGCTGCGTCACGTCCCACTTCATGGCGTTGCCCGGCTCCAGCATGTCGTATTGGGTGGAGAGCAAATTGGCGTACTTGGCATTCAGCAACAGATCGGGCGGGCCGTACTCGTCCGCGGACGCCGCGGCGCCGATCGGAATTCCCCACACTGCCGCTGCCTGGCGGAGCGTGGTCTGCCCGGCCAGCGGCGCCGCAACCGCCAGCACAACCGCCATCCAGGCGGCCAGTCTCCGTACGTCGTTCAGTTTTCCCGTGGCGTTCCTCATAGCAAGTCCGGAACTATTTTATGATAACCGGCGCCTCCGCCCGTTTCACGTCCGAATTGGTTTAATCTATCAAAAGGATAATTCATGACTCCTCACCTCGCATTCGCCGTCACCAGCACCCGGATTACAGGAATCGACTGGCTGGTTATAGCGCTCTACTTCGGCATTCTGCTTGGCGTGGCCACCTGGGTGGTCCGCAAAGGAAAGGACTCCGCAACCGATTACTTCCTGGCTGGACGCAATCTCGGCTGGTGGGTGATTGGCGCTTCGATTTTTGCGTCCAACATCGGTTCGGAACATGTAGTGGGTCTGGCCGGCTCTGGCGCCACCAGCGGCGTCGCCATGGCGCACTATGAGCTGCACGCCTGGTGCCTGCTCCTGCTGGGATGGGTCTTCGTGCCGTTCTACATGCGGTCGAAAGTTTTCACCATGCCGGAGTTTCTCGAGCGCCGTTTCAGCGTCAAGTCCCGATACGTGCTTTCCATCGTCTCCATCGTCACCTTTATCGTCTCCAAGATTGCGGTCGGCATCTTTGCCGGCGGGGTGGTCTTCAGCACTCTCTTTCCCGAGGTGCGAATCAACGTCGCAGGCCTGGATATCGACAGCTTCTGGATCGGCTCGGTGCTGGTAATCGTACTTACGGGCCTGTACACCATACTGGGCGGCATGCGCGCGGTGGCCTATAACGATGCGGTGCAGGTGGTGGTCCTCATCTGCGGCTCGGCCTTGCTCACGATCTACGGCGTGGTCAAGCTGGGCGGCTGGAGCGAGCTGCGCCACATCTGCGGCTCGGATATGTTTAATCTCTGGAAGCCGCTCATCCCGGCCGGCCAGACAGGCACGTGGTCTCCCATAATCGTCAGGAGCGCCGGGCATATCGTCAAGCAGGCGTGGTATTTCAACGACAACTTCCCCTGGCTCGGCATGCTCTTCTGCGCACCCATCATCGGCATGTGGTACTGGTGCACGGATCAATATATCGTGCAACGCGCGTTGGGCGCGCCGGATGAAACCACCGCCCGCCGCGGCAGCATCTTCGCCTCGTTCCTCAAGCTGGCGCCGGTCTACCTGTTCATCGTTCCGGGCCTGGTGTGCTACGCGCTGGCCAAGAGCGGCAAGATTCCCGAGCTGGCGCCGATGATCGGCCCCGATGGCAACGCCATTCCGTCGGTTGCGCAAGGCTCGTTCCCCATGCTGGTCGAGTACCTGCTGCCGCCCGGCTTGCGCGGCATCGTGGTAGCCGGCCTGCTCTCCGCCCTGATGGGATCGCTCGCCGGCGTCTTCAACGCGTGCTCCACGCTGTTCACCGTGGATCTTTACGAGAAGTGGAAGCCGGCCGCCTCGCAGCACCAGATCGTGCGCATGGGCCGCATCGCCACCGCTGCGATGGTGCTGATCGCGCTGGCCTGGATCCCGGTGATCAAGGGCGCGCAGGGACTTTACACCTATTTGCAATCGGTGCAAGGCTACCTGGCGCCGCCCATCTTCGTGGTCTTCTTCTTCGGCGTCTTTTTTAAACGCCTCAACGCGCAGGGCGCATTCTGGGCCATGGTGGCCGGCTTTGCTCTGGGCATCTTCCGCATGTGCGTGGACACGCCGGTCACGCTCGGCATCGCAGGGCTGAAGGACGGATACGCCCAAGGATCGTTTCTCTGGGTCATCAACAACATCTACTTTCAGTACTTCAGCGTGTTGATCACGATCGTCTCGGCGGTGGTCATGGTAGTGGTGAGCCACCTGACCGCGGAGCCGGAATATGGCCGCATTCAGAGCCTCACCTTCGCCACCGCGACGGCCGAAGACAAGGCCCACACGCGCGCCGGCTGGGGCTGGAAAGAAGTCGCGGCGTCCGCCGTGGTGCTCTGCTGCATCCTCGGCTCGTACCTCTACTTCCGCGGCTAGAACCGATTCGTTGGGGTCGGGCTTTCCCGAGAGGTAGGACAGACCATCGCCTTTCGTGGTCTGTCATTCGCCCGCTCAAATCGCGACACCGACAGCCGACAAGAAGCGATCGTCTGTCCCACCCCCTGACCTGCCGTATCCCCTTGCGCCAGACGGTCTTATATCGAGTTTCGACCGCAGAATCCTGAGAGTCTTGGCATGCCGGAACAACGTAGTAATTGTAATGTTCTGGATCTTCCAGCCCCGCGTCCGGCATCCTCTCTACCCGTCCGTCAGGGCCACCCCGGCGCTGTCGTCTTTCGGGCATCCCATGGCGGTGTCGGGAACCTTTAAGCAACTCGCCCAAGCCGCGTCGCGCCGCGTCGAACCGCGCCGTGCGGTTTTTGTGTTGCAGAATGAAGGCGACCATCTGCTCACCGACGCCCAGCGCGATGAGTTATGGGAACAGTTCCAAGTGCCCGTCTACGTCCTGTTACTGGATGGCAATCGGAGGGTCTGCGCTTACGAGTGTGAGGCGCACCAGGGCCTGCACTTGCCGCAAGGCAGCGGGCCCCGTCGAATTCCGTCCGGGCTGGAAAGCTCGCCGTGCGGTTGTGGCCGCCCAGGTCCGCGCCTGCGCTACCCCCATGCGCCCCACCCCGGTCTAGCCGTGGCCGGCTGAGACCGAACGCGCGCGGCCGGACTCCGCGCCTGCCCTTATCCGCCGGCCCGGGCCGCAATCACGCGCGGTATGCCGGCCAGGTCCGGCGTGACTTCGATCTCCCGCCAGCCCGCCAGCAACTCGCGCACTCCGCCTTCGCAGCCGAATCCCAGTTCCATGATGAGCCAGCCGCCGGGGCGCAGTACGCGGGGAGCGTCAGCCACGATGCGGCTGTAGATTTCGAACCCTGTGGGGCCGGCGAAGAGGGCGGCGTGCGGCTCAAAATCGCGAACCTCACGCTGCAGTCCGTCGCGCTGGGCGAGGGGCACGTAGGGCGGGTTCGAAACGATCAGGCTCATGCTGCCCGCCGCGATGGCGCCGGCCACATCGCACACCACGATGTGCACCCGCGCGCCCAGCGCCAGCGCATTCCGCCCCGCCACCGAGGCCGCGGCCGGCGAGATTTCGGTGGCCCAGGTTTCCGCGCCAGTCTCGAGCGCGAGCGTCGCCGCCAATGCGCACGAGCCGGTGCCGATATCGAGAATGCGGGCCGGCCCGGGTGGGGCAGGCGATTCCGCCTGCCAACGCTTCAGTGCGACCTCGACCACGTGCTCGGTTTCGGGACGCGGGATGAGCACGTCGGGCGTCACGCGGAACTCGCGGCCGTAGAACTCCTGGCGTTTGGTGATGTATTGGGTGGGCATGCCTTGCAGGCGCTGGTGCAGGTAACGCCCGTAGTGCAGCCACTCCAGCTCCGCCAGTTCTTGTTCGCCGTGAGCGAAAAGCCAGCCGCGGTCGCGGCCGAGCGCGCGCGCCAGCAGCACCTCGGCCGTCAGCCGCGGCACCGCGATGCCGCCATCCTCCAGCAGGCGCGTGCCCTGCAGGAGTGCCGTGTGGAGGGTCATGGAACCTAGTGTACTGTCCCGTGCGAAAGTCGACGATCAGCGCAGAACGGCGGTCAGGGGGTCGCGCGCGAACGGGCCCAGAGGGCACCCCGTCGGCCCACTTTGCCCTCCGCGCCCTTTCAGTCCGCTGCGTTCCCGTCGAGATCGCTCTCGTGTTTGAGCTTCTCGGTCTGGTAATACGCAGTCAGCGCGTCGATGATATCGTCCAGCTTGCCGTCCATCACGAAATCGAGATGGTGCACCGTCAGGCCGATGCGGTGGTCGGTAACGCGGTCCTGCGGAAAGTTGTAGGTGCGGATCTTCTCGCTGCGGTCGCCCGAGCCCACCATGCTGCGCCGCTCCGCCCCCAGCGCCGCCTGCTGCTTATCCAACTCCATTTCGTAAAGCCGCGAGCGCAACACCCGCTCCGCCTTGGCGCGGTTCTTGATCTGCGATTTTTCGTCCTGGCACGAAACCACCAGGCCGGTGGGCAGATGCGTGATGCGCACCGCCGAATAAGTGGTGTTCACCGACTGGCCGCCGGGGCCGGAACTGCAGAAGGTGTCGATGCGGATATCCTTGGGATCGAGTTTGACCTCGACTTCGTCGGCTTCCGGCAGCACCGCCACCGTGATGGCCGAGGTGTGGACGCGGCTCTGCTGCTCGGTGACCGGTACCCGCTGCACGCGGTGTACGCCGCTTTCGTACCGCAGCCTGCTGTAAACCTTGTTGCCGCTCACCAGGGCGATGACTTCCTTCAAGCCGCCCACCGAGGATTCGCTGGCCGAGGTGACTTCGATCTTCCAGGCGCGGATTTCCGCATAGCGCGAGTAGGCGCGGAAGATCTCGCCGGCGAACAGAGTGGCTTCATCCCCGCCGGTGCCCGCGCGAATTTCAAGCACCACGTTCTTCTCGTCGTTCGGGTCCTTGGGAAGCAGGAGCACTTTGAGCTGCTCTTCGAGGCTCGCCAGTTCGGGCTCCAGGCGCGCCGCTTCCTCTTCGGCCATGGCGCGCAGCTCCGGGTCGCGCTCCTCCAGCATGCCGCGCGCCTGCTTCAGGCTGTCCTCGGCTTTCTTCCACTCGCGGAACTTGGCCACCACTTCGGCCATCTCGCTGTGCGCCTTGGTGACTTTGCGGTATTGGTCGGAATCGGCGATCACGGACGGATCGGCCATTTGCGCGTTTAGTTCGTCAAAACGCTTTTCGAGTTGTTCGAGTCTCTGGATGAATTGCATGGCGGAGTTAGCCGATGACCAGCTCGCCGCCCTGCGATTTTTCGAGCGCCATGGCGCCTTCGAGAGCGTGGATGGCCACGGCGGCCTGATCGTCGGCGGGCGGCTTGGTCGTGATGCGCTGCAACCACAGGCCCGGCGCGGCCACCACTGCCAGCAGCGAATCGCGCCGCTTGGCGGCGAAGCGGATCAGTTCGTAGCTCAAGCCGATAATCAGCGGCAGCAGGGCCAGGCGGCTGATGAACTTGGCCGCGAAGCCGTCGAACGGAATCAGCGCATAAACCGGCACCGCGACAAACATCAGCATCATCAGAAAGCTGGTGCCGCAGCGCGGATGGAAGGTGGTGAATTGCTGCGCGCGCTCCACCGTTACCGGATCGCCCGATTCGAAGTTGAAAACGACTTTGTGCTCCGCGCCGTGATACTCAAAAATCCGGCGCATGTCGCGGAAGCGTGACACCGCGTACAGAAACGCCACCAGAATCGCCACCCGGATGATTCCCTCCATCAGGTTGAAAGGGATGCGCCCGGTGAGCACCGGGTACACTTTGCCCAGCTTGGTGGTCAACAGCAGCGGCATGAACTTGTACAGGAAAATCATGAAGGCCACCGACAACACCAGGTTGCCGGTGATCGCCCAGCCGGGCATTTCCTTGGGCGGCTTGCTTTCGGTCGAGGCAGGCTGCATGTCCGCCAGCGCCTGGTCGGTGGAGAATTTCAGCGCCCCGTAGCCGAGCTTGAGCGCCTGGTAGAGCGTGCCCACTCCGCGGAAGATCGGCAGCTTGAAGATCTTGTGCCGGTCGGAAAGGCGCGGCAGCGGCTTCTCGTCGGTGACGATGCTGCCATCCTGCCGGCGCACCGCCACGCAGTAACTGTGCGGGGCGCGCATCATCACGCCTTCCATCACCGCCTGCCCGCCAACCAGCGTCTCCTCGCCGCTTTCGAGGATCGGCAACATCTGGCTGTGCAGGAAAAGACGGAGTAACGCGCGCGGAGACACGGAAAGATTCACCCTTTCTCCAATTATACAGGACCGCAGGCGCCCGATGCTCGTTCATGAACGCCGACGGCGCGGTCACGCGGCAAGGGGCGGGCTAGCGCGGACGGCGCTGGCGCCATTCGTCTTCGAGGATGCTCCAGGTGACCAGGTCTAACCAGCGGTTGCCGACGCGCTCGGCTTGGCGCAGCACTCCCTCTTTAGCGAAGCCGAGGCGCTTGGGGATGGCGCAGCTCCGATGGTTGTCGACGGCGCACTGGATCACCACGCGGTGCAGGCGCTGCGCTTCAAAAAGGTAATCGAGCATATCGGCCACCGAACGGGTGACGATTCCCCGTCCCTGGCGGCGGGATTCGATCCAGTAGCCGATGCTGCAGGCGCGGTTGGCCCAGTCGATGGCGTGGCAGCCGACGGAGCCGGCGAACTCGCCATCCATCCAGATGCCGCATTGCGGCCCGCGGTTATCCGCCCACTGCGGGCTCACCACTTCTTCGATGAAGCGGCGCACATCCTCGGCCGAATGCGTGTTGTCCACCCACGGGAGCCACTCGCGCAAATATTCCCGGTCGCGGTCGGCGGCGGCGTAAATGGCCTCGGCGTCACCAGGATCGAGCAATTTGATTTCGATGTCCGGTGCTACGGTTCGCCGGAACATGTTTCCTCCACTACCGCCAGCGCGCGCACCGGAAAGGTGCCGAAGCCGGCCACTTTCACCGGAACGGCGAAGAACCGGAAACCGGCGCCGGGCAGCGCGCCCAGGTTGCACATGTGCTCGCAAATGGGGATTCGGGCGCCGAGCAAAATCGTGTGAGCGGGCCGCGATCCATCCGCGATGTCATCGATGTTATAGGAATCGATGCCCACCAGCGCCGCGCCGCGCTCCGCCAGGCAAGCGGCGGCTTCGGCGGTCAAAAACGGGTGCCCCTCGAAATAAGGATCGGAGCGCCAATAGCGGTCCCAACCGGTATTCACCAGCACCGCCTTGCCGCGGACGTCCAGTCCGTCGAACGCGGCGGCTCCGATCGCGCGGCCTGGGTTCCGCACCACGAGGCTTTCGAGATTCGCCAGCGACTCCAGCGGCAGTTGCGCCAGATCCATGCCGGCCGCGAAGCGGTGGAACGGCGAATCCAGATAGGTTCCGGTGTTGGCCACCATATCGATGCGGCCGATGTAAAACTCCGTGCCGGGAGCGTAGAGCGCGCGCGACCGCTCGCGCGTCAGGAAATCGCAGATCAGCGGCGCGGGCAGGCCTTTGTAAGTCACCATGCCATGCTCCACCGTATGGCTCAGGTCCACCAGTTTGACGCCGGTCATGACGTGCCGGAAGGTTTCTGCGGATTGCGCGACCTGGAAATCGCCGGTAATTCCTGCGTCTCCGGCTGCACGTACGCCGTCAGGCCGGCCTGCAGCAACTCGAATGCGGTTTGCGGATCGTCGGCATACTGGAACAGGTTCAAGTCTTCGGCGCTGATGGTGCCATATTTCACCAGCGCATCGAAGTTGATAATTTCCTTCCAGTATTTCGAGCCGTAGAGCACCACGGTCACCTTCTTGGCCAGCTTCTGGGTCTGCGTGAGGGTGAGGATTTCCATCATCTCATCGAGCGTGCCGAAGCCGCCCGGAAAGACCACCAGTGCCTTGGACAAATAGGCGAACCAGAACTTACGCATGAAGAAGTAATGGAATTCGAAGCTCAGCTCCGGCGTGATAAACGGATTCGGGAACTGCTCGAAGGGCAGGCCGATGTTGAGCCCGACGGTCTTCCCGCCGGCATCGGCGGCGCCGCGATTGGCGGCCTCCATAATACCGGGACCGCCGCCGGAGCAGACCACGAAACGATAAGTGCCGTTGGTGAACTGGGCGGCCCACTCCGTGAGCTTATGCGCCAGCGTGCGGGCGTCCTTGTAATATTGACCTAGTTCGCTGTCTTCGCGCACGCGCGCGGAGCCGAAGAACACGACCGTGTCGCGGATCTTCTCGCGGCGGAAGTGGGCCAGCGGCTCCAGAAATTCCGACAGGATGCGGATCGCCCGCGCATCCGGGCTGTTCAAAAACTGCTCGTTGAGGTAGGCGACCGGACGGCGGCCGCCATTGGGAGGCGTTTGGTTAGTCATCGCTGTTCTAATTGATCGACTCTTTTCTTCAATTCCCGTAGGGTCTTCAGCATTTCGGGCAGCTTTTGGAAAGCGGTTATGGCGCGCAGCCATTCGCCAGCATCGAAGGCGGGCGAGCCGGATACGCGCGCGCCGGGGGGAACGTCGCCGCCCAAGCCGCTCTGCGCATAGACGATGGCACCCTCATGCACGGTGAGGTGGCCGGCCGAACCGGCCTGTCCGGCGAGGAGCACATTGCGCTCCAGGGTAGTGCTGCCAGCCAGGCCAGCCTGGGCGCAGATGATATTGTCCTCACCCACCACGCAGGCGTGGCCGATCTGCACCAGGCTGTCGATCTTCGCGCCGCGCCGGACGCGAGTCTCGCCAATCGTGGCGCGATCGACCGACGTGAGGCTCTGCACTTCGACGTCGTCTTCGATGACGGTGACGCCGGATTGGACGATCTTGGCATGGGTGCCGTCGGCGCGCTTGGCGAAACCAAAGCCGTCGCCGCCGATTACGACGCCGTTCTGCAGGATCACGCGGTTGCCGATGCGGCAGAGTTCACGCACGGCGGCGTGAGAATGGGCGACGAAATCGTCGCCGATCTCGACGCCCTCGTAAATCACAACGTGCGGGTGCAGGACGGCGTTGCGGCCGATCTTCACACGCTCGCCGACCACGGCAAACGGGCCGATGGAGGGGTTCTCGCCGATGACGGCGCTGGCGGCGACCGAAGCCAAAGGGTGAATCCCCGGGGCGGGCCGCGGCGGCTGATAGAACAAAGCCAGGGCGCGAGCGAAATCGAGGTAGGGATTGGCCGAAACCAGACAAGCGACGTCGACGCCGGCCAGCGGCTCGGCGACCAGAATCGCGCTGGCGCGGGTGCGCCTGGCTTTGGCGGCGTACTTCGGATTGGCCAGGAACGTGATGTGGCCCGGGCCGGCTTGTTCCACGGTGGCGACGCCGGTGATCTCGATTTCGCCCGAGCCCGCCAAACGGCAACCCAGGGCTTCGGCCAAAGTGTTTAGTTTCATAGGACGGTCTTGCAGTAAACTTTCAGCGTACCGCGCCGCGAGTGCGCGCGGGCTGGGAATACGAACTCATCGAACGCCGGATGTCAAGAAAAGTATCTTCCAATTTTACAAGGCGATAAAAATTGGTTGACATGCCGATTACAGCTCTGTTACTCTCCCAACATTCCATGATGAAAATCTGCCCCGCTGCACCGTCCAAGATCCTCCTTGTAGACGACAATCCCGATGGGCTGCTAGTGCGCCGCCTGCTGCTCGAAGAACTCGGGCTGGAGGTGGAGACGGCGCCGAACGGTGAAGAAGGGCTGCAGCGATTCGAGTGCGGGCGCTATGACGTAGTTGTCACGGATTATCGCATGCCGCGCATGGATGGCATCGAGATGATCCGCAGAATCCGCGCGCAGGACGCGGCGGCGCGCATCATCCTTCTATCGGGCTTCGTGGAACCGCTGGGGCTGAACGAGACCAACACCGGCGCAGACGCGGTGATCGCCAAGACGTCGAGCGAGCCGGCCATGCTGGCGCGCTCGGTGAAACGCCTGCTGAACCGAACGCCCGCGCGCAAGCCGCCGGCTTCGGTGCGCGCAACAGCCGCGGCGCGGGTAGCAGCGCTCTAAGAATCCCGCGAACCAATCCCATGCGTCATTTTCCGCGCCCGTTGGCAGCCCTGCTGCTGGTGGCTGCACTAGCCGCTGCCGTTCGCCATCCGGCCGCGGTGAAACCGTCCGCCGCGGTGCGCCGCTGGATGAAGGGGATGACACTGCGCGATGAAGTGGCGCAACTGGTGTTCGTCGCCTTCCCCGGCGCGGCGCCCCATACGCGCTCGCGCGAGTATCTGCGATTCCTGCGGCTGATCCGCGACGTGAAAGTGGGCGGCCTGATCCTCACCAACACCGCCAACGGCGGCCGTACGATCCAGCATGCCGAGCCGTACGCGCTGGCCGCTTTTCTGAACCGGGTGCAGCGCATCGCCAAGGTGCCGCTGCTGGTGGGCGGCGATTTCGAACGCGGCGCCTCGATGCGGGTTGCGGGCACCACGGTGTTTCCGCATGCGATGGCTTTCGGCGCGGCGGGCGATCCGGAGTTTTCGCGTTTTGAAGGCCAGGTGACGGCGCGCGAGGCGCGAGCGCTGGGCGTGCATTGGGTCTATTACCCGGTGGCCGACGTGAACATCAACCCCGACAACCCGGTCCTCAATATCCGCTCGTTTGGCGAGGACCCGCAGGCGGTGGCAGCCCAGGTGGCGGCCTTCATCGAGGGCGCGCATTCCGATCCCCACAACTATGTGTTGACGACGGCCAAGCACTTCCCAGGTCACGGCGACACGTCGGTGGACAGTCACCTGAATCTGGCCACCGTGCCGGCCTCGCGCGAGCGGCTGGAAAGTGTGGAACTGGTGCCCTTCCGCGCCGCCATCGCCGCCGGAACAGACGCGGTAATGACAGCTCACGTAGCCGTGCCGGCTCTCGCCCCGCCGGACTTGCCGGCCACTCTTTCCCCGGCCATCCTCACGGGCCTGCTGCGAGAAGAATTGGGGTTCAAGGGCCTCACCATCACCGACGCGCTGGACATGGGTGGCATCGTCAAGGGATTTCCGGCGGGCGACGCGGCCGTGCGTGCGATCGAAGCCGGGGCCGACACGCTG
>JBEKKO010000058.1:0-57866 GCA_050010695.1 Bryobacteraceae bacterium | reverse complement strand
GTAGGCCAGACCGTCGAGTTCCTCTCGAGCGGCAGAGCCCTTCCGGCTCGCATCGTGGGTCTGCGCCGCATGGACGCCATCGAGGAACAGCGTGGCGGGCTGGTCTTTCCGTGCACCGCATTCGCCGGGCTGAGCGTTTCCTATGGGGCCGGCATCTCGGTGAGAAACGCGCGCGCGGACGCGGTGAGGCGCGCGATTTCCGCCAGCTTTCCCAGCATCGCGGTGATCAGCCGGCGGGAGCTGGCGGCGGCGATCGAATCGGTGGCGTCCGATGCCATCTGGAGTCTGCGCGAGATTACCCTGCTGATTCTGGCGGCCGGAACCGGCATCCTGATCCTCATGGTGTTGGCCGAAGAAAAGACCAGAACCCGCGAAATCGCCATCCTCAAGGCCCTGGGCGCGCGGCCCTCTCAAGTGAGGAACGGAATGCTGGCCGAGTTCGCCTTTTTGGGCGCACTGGCCGGCTCGAGCGGCGGCGTGATGGGCAGCCTGTTCGCGAGCCTGCTGTTGTCGGTGATTTTTCGCAAGCTAGCGCCGGCGTGGGATGCGAGGGTGCTGCTGGGTGCGACGGCGCTGGGCGTGGCGACCGGGGTTGCGGCTGGGTGGGCGTCGATCATGCGCACCGTCCGCCAGAAGCCGTTCGCCATTTTGCGCAACGAGTGAGCCTCCGCTCCGGGCGGAATGCCATAATACAAGCTTGATTCAGGTCCGCGCGCTCACCAAGTCCATCGACACCGGCACACATCGTGTCGATATCCTCAAAGGCATCGACCTGGAGATCCCGACCGGCCAGTTTGCCGCCATCATGGGTCCTTCGGGGAGCGGAAAGAGCACGCTACTCGGGCTGATTGCAGGCCTCGACTTGCCCACCAGCGGACAGGTTCTGCTTGACGGCCAGGACATTACCCGGCTCTCCGAAGACGAGATGGCGACGCTGCGCGGCCGCAAGATCGGCTTCGTTTTTCAGTCATACCACCTGATCCCCACGCTCACCGCCGAAGAGAACGTTCTGCTGCCCATGGAACTGGCAGGCCAGGATGGCGGCGGACTGGCGCGCGCCCGCGAGCTGCTCGACCGCGTCGGGGTGCGGGGACGCCACGATCACTACCCCGTGCAGCTTTCCGGCGGCGAGCAGCAGCGCGTGGCGCTGGCTCGCGCTTTTGCGCTGCGCCCTTCCATCCTGCTGGCCGACGAACCTACCGGCAACCTGGACACGGCCACCGGCCGCGCGGTGTTGGAACTCTTGCTGGCGCAAAACCGGGAGCAGGGCGCCACACTGGTGCTGGTCACACACGAGGAATCGCTGGCCAACCGCGCCGACCGGCGCATCGTGCTGCGCGACGGCCTGGTGGTCAGCCAGTGAACGGGGCAAGCCCCGCGAAAGATGGGAGAAGCGATTACAGCGCTTCTCATGCAGCGGAATATCAATGAAGCTGCCGCGTCGGGGTGGTGCCGGCATAAGGAGCGAAGCCATGAGCGCCGATTCCAAACAAGCCGGCCTTTTTGAGCCCACCTGTCTGCAATCCTGTTACGCGGCCGGCGGGCACGAAGTCGTTGGCAAATATGGAGTGCTTTCGGCGGGCGTTCCGGAGTCGACAATGCGAGTCACGCTTTCGCTGTCGCAGGACGATTCAAATCGGATCGAATCGATTCGGTCTGTGTTTGCACGACATGGCCGCATCCCGGATAGAAGTGCAGTCGTCAGGCCGCCCTCAATTCTCTTCGGCGACAGGTGCCGATAAACGCAAGGTTCCGGCGATCCACCTTGCCGCGAAGTCGGCGCCTCGGGCAGCCGCACCCATCAGCGCCGGATTCCTGTCGATATCAGCCGCCTAACAACCGGATAGGTCTCGTCCACGGAAATAGATACCCACAAGCCAGCGTTCGGGCACCCGGTCGCGACGCCGTGGCCCAGTAGCGGCGCGGTAGCGCGTTCGCGCGCTATGCTAGATCGCCGCGAGAGCGTGCTGGGCATCATCGTACTTGCGGCTACGCGCGTCCGGCGCCGATGTGGTGACCGCGCACGCGGCCTTCGTTGTCCGCGCGCGCTTGCGGGGAAGTACCGCGAACTGACCGGAGAGCGCCAAGCCGTTGAAAAATCGTTCGTCATGACCAGCACAGGAGCTAACACGCCGGTGTTGGCCAAGCAATCGCAGAAACTCACTCTGCTCATCGTCCCACCGAGCGGTCCCGTTTCCGCTGCTGCGAGCGAACCAGATTCCGTTCCTTCCCCTCTTCGATCTCACGAGTGGTTTTGCACAAAGCCTGATACTCCCCCAGCCAGCCTCCCCATCCGTCCTCGGTCGGCATGATCCCCCGCTTGAGAAGTTGGCGCGCCTTCTCGGCGAGGTGCCGAGGATTGGTTAAGAGCTTCTCCGCGTCGCCCAGGTCGTTGACATCGAGCGTCAGTGCCCCATTCAGGAACTGCTTCCGCAGCCGCACCAAGGAGTTGGTTCGTAGTTCGCCGCGGCTGCGAGCCTCCTCCATCTCCCGGCTGTAGTTAATGAAATATGCCTTCGCGTCCGTTCCTTCCAGCATCAGGTAGCTGCGCCCGGATTGCTCTTCCTGGCCGTGAACCAGCACGCGGCCCTCAACGGACGTGACGTGTCTCAAGTCGAGCACCTCCATCGGCAGGCGCTCGTCTGACACCAGCGCTCCGTGTGCCGCGAGCGTCCTTTGCCGGTCGCTGGTTCTTTGCATGGCCCGCAGTATTTGGTCGAAATCCCGGCGTACACGCCATCGGTTTGGTCCCATGGATTCCTCCAAACCCATGCGGCAAAGCACGGCGAGACGCGAAACCTCGTGTCCCGCAGGAAGGCGCGCCATCTCGGTCGAACCAGCCTGAATTGGATTCCGCGTGACGACGAAGTGGGACGCTCCGTTCTTCGGTGATTTCACGCCGTTCCGTCTCTGCCGCATCGCGCTGGGTCCGGTACCCGAGTTGGCGGGTACACAAGTCCTGGGCAATGCTCCGAATCCCTTGCTGCACGTAGTCCCGACTCAAACGCAAGGACTGACCATCACCTCTGACGCCGCGGACCACGACGTGAACATGCGGGTGCTCCGTGTTTGTGGTGCTCCACCGCAACCCATTCGAGATCCGTTCCCAGATCCTCTCCCATCTGTTCGATCAGTTGGCGCGTCAGGCGAGACAGCTCTACCCGATCACCGAATTCCGGCGAAACGATCAGTTTAAACATCCGCTCGCCCCCTGCGCCCTGCCAGCTTTCGAGTTGCCGGGCAACGTCGATTGCGTCAACCTCTCGATTGAATCCCACGGCCTTCGCGTCGTTTTCGAAGGTGGCGCTCTCGCGTGCCAGGTAGCGTCCATGCGCCTGCCACTGCCCTCGCGTCCTGTTATTCAGATACGTCACCCGAACGGCGCACCGCTGATAGTAGGGACAAGCGCTTTTTCCTTTCCCGGCTGTGCGGCGGTTGACGGTCTTGCGGCTGCTGCGAGCGTAGTGCATGAGCAGCCTGAAACCGCTCGACCACACCGCTCGTTCGTTGCGCGGAGCGCGAAGATTGGGTGGCCGGAGCCGGATCTTCCGCTCCCCGTCATTTCGTGCCATGGCTTACCAGATCCTCCATGGCTGTGCGCGCATCGCCCGACATCGCCTTACCAGCAGCCTTGATGAGCCGCTCCTAACGCTCTCTGGCTCGATCGGTGGCCTGTGGCCTGGCATCGGGCGGCGGTTCCGCCACACAGGTCAGCACCATCTTGGCAAAAGTGTCCACCAGCGCGAAGAGCGCGTGCTGTCCGCGTTCCACGCGGAAGATGTTCCGCGAGACACCGTCGAAGCCTCCTGCAATCCGCTCCTCAGTGCCGGTCAACTCCGTTCGCCCCTTCGATTCGTTTCGGATCGCCGCACGGATGAACGCACTGGGATTTGCGTAGCCCCTCGTCTTCGCCGCTGCCTCGATCTGATATTGCTCTTCGCTGCTCAGCCGGACTGCGATTCTGGCGGTTCGGGCCGCGCCCGCGTGTTGCCGCATGAATTTCTCCCTCAATTAGTAAGGCAATGGAAGAGGCACTCCGGGACAAGAAATCTTCGCGGAGGGTCGGGAATTGGGATGATTTCTCACTGAAATCCGAGCGTCGAACATTTGTCGAACACGTGACCGATTTTGTCCCACGGCGGAAGCGGCTGATCGTGCGCCGCTCGCCATGAAGAAAACACCGAACCGTTCGACACTTCCTTTATGTTCCACTACCGGGTTTTTGGTTGCCTGGGCGCCGTCTCCGTTGGCGGTCGTTATCACAAAGGGTTGCACTCTGTTCACGAACTGTTGCACGCGCGCGCGCCAGGTGAAAGCCGTTGCAGACTGTTCACAAACAGTTTGCAGACGGTTGCACTTCATCAAAAACATGTAAATTGAATGTCCCGGCCTGCCGTCGCCATTACCTATATAAGTGAGGGGGCAATTCCAGCAGAGTCGATGGGCACTCCTGCACAGTCGCGCCGCAGAAAATCAAAATCGGACTTGGTCCATTTGCAGTCCCTCGCTTCGACCCAGCCTGCCACTAAGATCGGGCAAGTGACCTGGGTTTGGGCCGAAATCGAGGCCGGCTTGGCAGCGGGCATGAAACTTAAGGAGATCTGGGAGGCCGCGGGGCGTGATGGATTAGAGATGTCATACGCGCAGTTCCGCGTCTACATTTCCAGAATTCGGCGCCGCCGGCAACGAACACCCGCGACCTCCCAGCAACCGCCGTCGTCAGTCGCGAACGGCGAGCCCGGTCCGCCAACTCCGCCGCCACACGATCCATTCCGCAATCTGCGGGAGCAGCGGGAGAAAAAGAAGCAAATGGCGTTCGAGTACGATCCGTTTTCAAACTAACAAGAACCTTATCGATTGAGAGAAGCGTTATGGCAGCGACCGGCAGAAATGGGAGCCAGGCATCGCTTCACGTGGTCCTGCAAGAGATGGGAGGCGTCGGGAGGAGCTTCATTCCGGCAATCCTGGACCAATACTCCCGGACAAAACCAGCGAAGGTGCACTACGTGATGAAGGCGCAGAACAGGGCTCCCTCCTTTTTCTTGCCACGCTGTTCTGCACCACCAAGGCCAGTGCGTATCTCTATTGAGTGGAATTGATAGAAGCTGGCGCGAGCGGGGCTCTAGCGCGAGCGTTACGGGGAAGCGAAATGGGTAGCTTCGCATTCGAGAAACATTACCGAGTAAAGGATTTGGCAGAACTCTGGGGCCTTTCCGCGAAGACGGTCACGAGGATGTTCACTGAAGAAGTCGGCGTGATTCGGATCGCCAATGGCGGGGCCGGCAAGCGCAAGTACGCTATCCTTTCGATTCTTGAGAGTGTCGCCTCACGCGTTCACGAGAGACTCGGCAACCAAACGTTCCAAACGACGCTTTCGGGAGGCTACCCACTTCGCATAATACGTCTCGGTGACCTTCACGCTGGAATGTCCAAGAAGGCGCGAAACGTCGTCAAGCTGAAATCCGCCCAACAGCTTTCGCACGGCGAAGGTGTCCCGTAGGCGATGGGGCCGGCAATCCGCGACGCCGCAGCTTTCCCCTATGGATTGCATCCGGTTGTAGACCTCGTTGGCCAAGTAGGCTTCGTTCCTGAACGCACCGTACAAGAACGGTCGCTTCGGTGACAGCCACTCGCACTGATCGATCGCCGTCTTGAGGCGCCCGGTTAGGTAAGTCTCCAGTGGCTTCGGCAGATCGATCTTCTTTTTTCTCTGCGGCACGAACGTATAGATCCAAAGTTGCTCGCCCTTGACCGTGACCGACGGATCATACCGGATCGCGTCCCCGACTCGCATCCCGGTTTCAAGCATTAGCTCCAGCAACAGCCGCAACGTCTTCGGATGTTTGGCGTATCCGTGCGTCCCGCCATTCAGCGCCAGCGCGCCATCCAGGATTTTCCTTAGCTCGTCGTCCGAATACGGTTCTTTCTGTTCGTATACTGCCCTGTGCCCGGTGACTTTGTCGACCAGCGATTCCGTGATCCAGTTGCGGCGATAAGCGGTCCGCAAAAAGCAGCGCAGCTTCGCAACCGCCGTCGCCTTCGACGTGTCCTTCATATCTGCGGGAAGGCCCTCAGTCTTGAATGTCTCCAGAAGGTCCACCGTTAGGTTGCCGATATAGAATGCATTTCTGGCCTCGCAGAAGTTCCGCAATCGGTCGAGGAGTAGCCTGTGCTGCCCGATGGTCTTCTCGCACAGCTCATGCCGCCGCGATGCGAGGTACTTGTCAGCGCATTCTACGATGGTGGGACCGTGAACAGCGTCAGCTTTAGCCTGCTTCGCGAAGTGGGCGATATGCGCCGCACGCACGGCTTCAGCTTTCCTGAGGTCTGTGCATCCGGTCGGCTGCCTGGGCACCGCGTCTCCGCTCGGCATCCTCCCGACGATCCAAATCTGGCAGTCACACCCCATCCAGAAGCGGCGCTTCGGCAGTGGTATCCGGCTGCGATGAACGCTGCAACTCGGGTTGTGTCGCTTGTACAATACCAAACCTTGTTGAGCCTTCACATCCGCAATTGTACCGATGATCGGTACAGTTCGTCAAACATTAAGCTCAAGTGATTGATTCTAATTGGTGTGGCTCCCCGGCATGGATTCGAACCACGATTCACGGCTCCAAAGGCCGCTGTCCTACCATTAGACGACCGGGGAATCGAGATGAAGGACTGCTCACATCCAGTGTAACCTCTCGACTTGGACGGCTGCAATCCGTCCGGCAGAACCTGTTGCGGCAAAGTGATAATGTCCGACTTGGGCAAAGCAGAAATATCCTGTTGACGGGGTCCGGCCTGGCGAGTGGACAAAGGACAGTTACCGATGACCCATGCCGAGCGAGACCGGCTGGCGGCCAAGAAGAAGGCCAGGGAAAAACCGATCCCGGCAGAAGCCGGCCGCCGAGGAGATTTCTGAAACAGGACATTTCTACTTTGCCTGGACAGGACCGGCATAACTCGTCACGGTGCTTTTCTGGGCGGACAGAGCGTCGTTCACCGTCGCGATGACCTCCGCGTGCGAGAACGGCTTTTCGATGAATCCGTGGATCAGCCGTTGTTCCAGGGCTGCTTGTATCGTGGGATCGTCCTTGTAGAAGTACCCTGACACCACCAGTACCAGGATGCCTGGGTCGGCAATGCGAAGGCTGCGGGCTAACTCCAGACCGTCGATATCCGGCAACTTGGCGTCCAGCAGAGCCAGCGTCAGACGATTGAGCCGGGCCGCCTGGAGAGCGGTCCGGCCATCCAGCGCCCGAATGCAATGCGCCCCCAGTCCCTCCAGCACGCGTTCGAGGGCCCAGCAAATATCAGGGTCGTCGTCCACGACGAGGACGATCCGGTTCACGAGGCTCATCGCTTTTCTCCTCCGTCACGGCGAGCGACGGCAGTTTCACCGTGAAAGTGCTCCCCTTTCCGCTCCGGCTCTCGACCCCGATCCAGCCGCCGTGCTGATCGACGATCGAGTGGCAGATGGATAGCCCAAGGCCGGTGCCCTTTCCCAAAGGAGCTCTGGTGAAGAACGGATCGAAGATCTTGTCGAGGTCCTCCTGAGAGATTCCTTCTCCGGTATCGGTCACGCGCAGCACCACTTCGCCGGCGGCCTGTTCAGCCTGGATCTCAACCGTCCCGCCGTTCGGCATGGCGTTCAGGGCGTTGAGCAGCAGGTTGATGAACACCTGTTCCAGGAGGCCGGGAACGCCGAGGACCTGGCAGGGCTCGGGCGGAGAATTCGTCCGAATCTCGACATTCTGAACCTTGGCCTGGTTATCCACCAGGGCCAGGGCCTCCGTCACGACGCACATCAGGTCCAGCGGCCTCTTGCTCTTGTCCGCCGAGGGGTGCGCAAAACGGAGCAGGTTCTCAATAATGGTACCTGCCTTGCGGATGCCGCTGTGAATCTTCTCGGCGCACTCGCGGCGAAACTCCGGGGTAAGATCGTCCTCGGTGAGAAATTGAGCGGCCGAGGAGGAAATCGCCAGAGGCGTTCGGATTTCGTGCGCGATCCCCCTGGCCATCACGCCCAGAGCCGCCAGTTTCTGCGATTCCAGGATCTGCAACTCGAACTTGCGCTGTTCCGTCAGGTCCCGGCCCACTACCACGAAGCCCACCGCTCGTGCCGTGTCGTCCGTCATCTGGGAGAAAACCCAGGCCACCGGACGGCACCGCCCGTCTTTGGTCTTCAGGTTGGACTCGATTCTCCCCGAGATTCCGTGAGACGCCCCTTTGGTGAACAGTTTTTCAACGTTGGCGGCGCCGGTCTGGTCGCAGTAGTCGAAAAACGGGCGGCCTTTCAACTCCTCCAGTGAGTAGCCGGTAGCCCTTTCAGCCGCCTTGTTCCAAGTCAGGATATTGCCCCCCGTGTCGGTGGAGATCACAATATCGCTGGCGCTCTCCACCACGCTGGCCAGATGGCGCTCCATTCGCCGGATCTCCTTGCCCAGCCGCATCTGCTCGGTAACATCGTCCATCAGGAGCAGTACGTGATCGACTTGCCACGCCCAGTTCACTGGGACAACGCTGCAGTAGTAGACCCGAATCGGAACTCCCGGCGCCCGGTAGGTCAGCCTCTGGCCTTGCATCGCATGGCTGCTCGTAAAGACGTTTCGAATCTGCTGTTCCAAACCCATTTCCGCCAGGATCACCTCGGGGAATACCTCCGCCAGCCGCTTTCCGACAGTCATGCCAGTCGTCCGGCGGGACTTCTCCAGGAAGTTCCGGTTGGCCAGGACTACGCGCAGGTCTTCGTCCAGCAGCAGAACCGAGGAGGGAATGGTGTCCATCAGCATCCAATAGAGCAACTCGGATCTCTTGTATTCGGTGACATCGCTGGCGTTGACCAGGCAGGCGTTCTCGCCCGCGAAATCCACGGCGGATCTTCCGACCTCGACGTAGATCACCGTTCCGTCCTTCTTAACGTGTTGCCAGGTTCGTTTCGGCGCCGAAGAAACAGGCGACTTCAGCACCTGATCGAGGAAGGCCGACCTTTCCGCCGGCGGGTGCAGTAGCCGCACCGTCATGGCCAGGAACTCTTGCCGCGAGTAACCGTAACACTCGATGGCGGCGTCGTTCACCGCCAGAAACGACAGCGTTCGCAGGTCGTAGATCCACATCGGCAGCCGGCTGCTCTCAAACAATCCCGCGGTCGCCTTTGCAATCTGCAGGCGTGTCTGTTCGTGGACTGGCACGGAACATTCCACCTTGAGTTTTCCTTCGAGAATATGCGTCTCCATACCGTTCCAGCCCGCTCAGCCGATGCTTCAGCCGGCGCGGGAATCCGAAACCCATCGACGTTGGACGCCTCCGCAACGGCGCCGGGCACGCGCTCGGCCGGAGAATCGACGTATCCCGGTTCATCGGTGTTCATCACCGACTACATCGATGTGCCGCCATCAGGCAATACCTCTCGGAATTGTTATTGGCCGCCGATCAGCGCGGATGAACGCCGATCTTGGGCGTAATCGCCGGATCCCCTTGGTCCAGGCGATACGTGGGCAATCCATAGCCAATACCCCGATCCCCGTGTCCCTAAAGTTTGCCGGCTAAGAGCCGATAGGTGTAAGTGGCGAGGGAAAGGCGCTCGGATCGACTTTCGACGCGGTGGGTACACCTTTTGGAACCTAAGACCCACTCCCGGGCCAGCGAGAAAGTTGTGAGAGTACAACGTATTTTGAACACTCTATTCTGTAGTGCAATCGGAGCCGTATCAGGGTCTTGCCGAGGTGAATAACGGCCATTCCGGCGGGAGTGGAAGGAGACTTGTCTACATCCCGATCATCCACACTCTGGCGGACATGGGGACACTGGGGGCGGCGGTACGAGGGATGAAACTTTCGGCGCTTGGGCGGCAGGGTCTGGCGCACCATGCAGCCGTGGTGGAAAAGATGTGGGACCAGATCGAGAGCGTGGCGGCCAAGCTGCCGGTGACCCCCGGCTCCATGCGGGTCTATCAGGACGGTTTGCCGGTTTGCCGGCACGAAGAGGAGATTGTGTCTGAGTTGGCTGGGGCAGGGAACCGCAATCACCGGTTGCTTTTGAAACTCCAGGCTCGTGGCGCCACACTGATGGGTACCGAGTCGCCCGAACTGCTGCTTGAGGAATACCAGCTTGCCGCCGCGGCGTTCGCTTCCGGGGCAACTGGCCGCACCGGAATCCGCCAGAGACAATTACGCGACGCGCTGCTCGAGAAGCGGGACCGTTACATCGCGGCGCGCATCAACGGGACCTTGGGCGCCGGGGAAAGCGGCATCCTGTTCATGGGGATGCTCCACCAGGTCGCCAGGTTCCTGGATTCCGATATCGACGTCATCCATCCGCTGGGCCCGCCCCGGCTGAGGCACGGACGGCGCTGATGAGTACGGCTCAAGGCAGAATCCTGATCGCCGAGGACGATCACGAAATGGCCCAGTTGCTGGCGTGCCTCCTGCACCGCCAGGGGCTGACGCCGCTGCTGGCCAAGGACGGAATCGAGGCGCTGCAACTGGTCCGCGCGGGAGACCCCGACGTGCTGCTGGCGGACCTCCGGATGCCGAACATGGATGGCATGGAGTTGATGCGCAAAGCCAAGGATCTCGATCCGGAGCTGCCGGTGATTTTGATCACCGGGTATGCCGAGGTGCGGGGAGCGGTGGAGGCCTTGCGCGCGGGCGCCCACGACTATCTCGCCAAGCCGTTCGAGAATCAACAGGTGCTCCGCGTGGTGCTCCGCGCACTCAACGAGCGGCGCTTGAAACTCCAGTTAAAACACCTGGCGGATCACATCCACCAGGCCCTCTCGCCGCGCGAGACGTTCGGTCCCAGCGAGGCGGTCGGCAGAGTGATTTCCGCTATCGAACGGGTCGCGAATTCAAATTTCAGCGTGCTCATCGTGGGCGAAACCGGTTCGGGGAAGGAGGTTGTGGCGCGGGCCATTCACCAGGCCAGTGGGCGCGCACGGCAAGCCTTCATCCCGGTGGATTGCGGGGCCATCCCCGAAATGCTGTTCGAGAGCGAGTTGTTCGGACATGAGCGAGGGGCATTCACCGGAGCCGATCGCCAGACCATTGGAAAGATCGAGGCGGCGCACGGGGGGACGCTTTTCCTGGACGAAATCTCCAACATGCCGCTGGCCTCTCAAGCCAAGCTGCTCCGCGTGCTCCAGGAGAAGACCCTGTATCGGCTGGGTGGCGCCAAGCCCATTCGGGTGGACGTCCGGATGCTCACCGCCAGCGGCCACGACCTGGAAGGACTTTGCGATGACGGTTCATTCCGTCCCGATCTTTACTTCCGGTTGAACGAATACACCATCTTCGTCCCGCCGCTGCGCGGGCGCAGGGAAGACATCCCGTACCTGGCGAGGCGGTTCCTCGATATTGCCAACATCGAGCTTTCCAAATCCATCGGCGGTTTTTCCCCGCCGGCGGTGGAGGCGATGCTGGCTTATGGCTGGCCCGGCAATGTGCGGCAGCTTCGGTCCGTCGTCCGCCGCGCGGTTCTCATGGCGGAGGACGTCGTGACCGAAGAACATCTCGGCTTGCGACCAAAGGCGTGCGAACTCAAGGCGGAAGACGATCTGGCGGCGCGTTCATCCGCCAACGGCCTGGTGTGGGGCGATCTGGCGCTGCGGGAAATCGTCCGCAGCAGCACGGTTCACGTGGAGCGGGTGGCGATCGTCCACGCCCTGCGAAAAACGGGCGGCAACAAATCCAAGGCCGCACGGCTCCTCCAGGTGGATTACAAGACGCTGCATTCGAAGGTGAAAGAGTACGGAATTCAGATCGAAGGAGAACAATTGCATGATCAAAAAACACAATGAGAAAACTACCGAAGGCGGTTTCGAGCTGGGGCTGGGCGGGATGCTCAAGGGCTTTGGGGATCTGGTCGAAAAGCTCGGAGAGCTGGCCAAAACCGGCGAACAACTCTCCCGAACCGGCGAGATCCACGGGGCGGGGAAGGACGTAAAAGGAATCTACGGCGTCACTGTCAAAGTGGGACTGGGAGACGACCGGCCGGTGGTCGAGCCGTTCGGCAACATTCGGAAGGACCGGGAATCCGGGCACACCGTGGTGCAGGAAGTCCGTGAGCCCGTGGTGGACGTTTTCGAGGAAGAGGACCATGTCCTGGTGGTGGCCGAAATGCCTGGCGTCAGCGTGGAAGACGTGCATATTACGGTGGAGGACGACCTGCTGACCTTCTCCGCCGAGCGCGGCGACAAGAAGTATCGCAAAGAGGTGCTGCTTCCGGCGAACTCCTCTCGCGAGAAGACCGAGGTCGCCTGCAATAACGGGGTAGTGGAAATCAAATGTAAGAAGAGTAAGAAATGAAAGGCCCGGCTATGGCATCGGAGCCCACCGCAGCGCCCGGTCTCAAGCTCAAAGTCACCGAGGCGTTGAGCAAGGATGTGGGGCGGGGGATCGCCCGCATGGGTCCGGAAGACCTCGACCGGCTGCAAGTCGCCATTGGGGACACTGTCGAAGTCACGGGGAAGCGTGGGACGGTCTGCAAGGTGATGCCCGCGCACAAGGAACTTCGCGGGCAAGCCCGAATCCAGATCGACGGACTGGTGCGCGAAAACGCCGGAGTCGGGCTGGACGAATTCGTGCAGGTGCGCAAGACGAGTTGCCGCCCGGCCGAGCGGGTTGTGCTGGCCTCGGCCGGCGCCCGGCCATCGGAACGCGACTTGGATTATATCGGCAGTTTGCTCGACGGCCTGCCCGTGCAGGAGGGAAACCGCATCCGCGCCACGCTTTTCGGCAGCCGGTGGGCGGACTTCAAGGTGGAAAGCACCACCCCCAAAGGCCCGGTTCTGATCAATCCAACCACGCGGCTGGTCATCGGCAACCCGCAGCAGGCCGAGGAAGGGGCCGCGCGCTCCACCTCGTACGAGGACATCGGCGGTCTGAAGCCACAGCTCCAGCGCATCCGTGAAATGATCGAATTGCCGCTGCGCTATCCGGAGGTCTTCGAGCGGCTGGGCATCGACGCCCCCAAGGGCGTGCTGCTGCATGGTCCGCCGGGCTGCGGCAAGACCTTGATCGCGCGCGCCATCGCCCATGAAACCGAGGCCAATTTCTATTCCGTGAGTGGTCCGGAAATCATCCACAAGTTCTACGGCGAGAGCGAAGCCCATCTCAGGAAGATCTTCGAGGAGGCCACCCGCAAGGGCCCCAGCATCATCTTCCTGGATGAGATCGACGCCATTGCGCCGCGGCGCGAAAACGTGGTGGGGGAAGTCGAAAAACGGGTGGTGGCGCAACTGCTGGCGCTGATGGACGGACTCGCCAAACGGCGGCAACTGATCGTCATCGCCGCCACCAACCTGCCCAACATGCTCGACCCGGCCTTGCGCCGGCCGGGGCGTTTCGACCGCGAAATCGCCATTCCGATTCCGGACCGCAATGGGCGCGAAGAGACTCTCGCCATCCACAGCCGGGGCATGCCGCTGGCCGGAGATGTGGCGATGGGCCGTCTGGCCGAGATCACGCACGGCTTTGTGGGGGCCGATCTGGAAGCGCTTTGCCGCGAGGCAGCCATGATTTGCCTGCGCCGCATCATGCCCGACATCGACTTCGCGCAAGCGACCATTCCTTACGAGCACCTGGCCAAGCTCGAGGTCCGCATGGAGGATTTCCTGGATGCCCTGCGCGAGGTCGAGCCCTCCGCCACGCGCGAGGTGTTCGTCGAGGTGCCCGACGTCCGTTGGGAGGATGTGGGTGGCCTCTCCCAAGTCAAGCAGCGGCTGGTCGAAGCGGTGGAGTGGCCGCTGCTGTATGGGGATCTGTTCACCAGCGCCGGCATCCGTCCGCCCAAAGGAATTCTGCTGACAGGCCCGCCGGGCTGCGGCAAGACCCTGCTCGCCAAGGCCATCGCCAATGAAAGCAGGGTCAATTTCATTTCGGTAAAAGGTCCGGCGCTGCTCTCCAAGTACGTGGGGGAGTCGGAGCGGGGCATGCGCGACATGTTCCGCAAGGCTAAGCAGGCGGCGCCGTGCATTATCTTCTTCGATGAGATCGACGCGCTGGTGCCGGCGCGCAATGCGGGCGGCTCCGATGCCCACGTCGCCGAGCGCGTCCTCAGCCAGTTTCTGACCGAGCTCGATGGCGTCGAGGAACTCAAGGGGGTGCTGGTGCTGGGCGCCACCAACCGGCCGGACATGCTGGATCCGGCCGTCCTGCGTCCGGGGCGCTTCGATGAGATCGTCGACATCGCCCTGCCCGACGAGGAGAGCCGCCGCCTGATCTTCGAGGTGCATCTGCGGAACAAGCCGCTGGCGCCGGGAGTGAGCGCCGGGGACCTGGCCGCGGGCACAGACGGTTTCAGCGGCGCCGATATCCAAGGCGTATGCACCAAGGCGGCCCTCCACGCAGTGCGGCGCGCGGTGGCCGCCAGGGTCGGCGAGCCGTCCCACGAAGCGCCGGTGATGGTCCAGCCCGAGGACCTGGAAACGGCTCTGAAGGAAGCCGCCGTGAATGAATAACAGCGCGACTGCTTATTACTTGTATTGCCTGACGCCGCGCGAATGCGGCATCCCCGCCTCCGCCATCGGGATGGATGGGAAGCATGGCGTCATGGTCCGTGCCTGCGGAGGAATGGGTGCGGTTTTCAGCCAGGCGGCGGTGGAGGAGTTCTGCGGCGAATCGGCCGACGCGCACTTACAGGATCTGGCTTGGTTGGGACCGCGGGTTTGTCGCCATGAAGCGGTAATCGAGGAAGTCAATAGCCGGGTCCCCGTGCTGCCGGCGCGTTTCGCCACCCTTTTTACTTCCTTGGACAGCTTCGAGCGGTTTGTCCTCGAACACCGGGATGCCGTGAGTGGGTTCTTCGCTCAGCTCGGCGACCGGCGGGAGTGGGCCGTCAAGGGGCGGTTCGATCGCGGCCAGGGGCTCGAAGGGCCGGGCTCGCCGGTCCGGTCCGCATCGGATGAGCCGGCGCCGGCCGTTTCCCCCGGAGCGCGATACTTCGAGGAAAAGCGGGTCAAGGCTCAGTGGGAACGGGATTTCAACTTGCGGCTGAAAGAATTCTGCCGGCGGGCGGCGGCGGCGCTGGCGGAACATGCCGGGAGTTTCCGGGAACGCAAAGTGCCGGCGCGGGTTGAGGCGGAAACCGGTGCTGAGGTCGTATTGAACTGGGCCTTTCTAGTTTCGCCGGCAGCCCTGGACGAGTTTCGGGGATGTCTGGCGCGGCTCAATGCAGGCGAGGCATTCCCCGGTCTAACGCTGACGCTGACCGGCCCGTGGCCGCCCTATAGTTTTGTTCCTGATCTTTCGCTTGGCGCCAAGCCATGAAGTACCTTCTCTACGGCATCGTCGCGCAGGATTCGGCTGGGTGTCCTCCCGGAATCTGCCTCATTCCGGCGCACGGCTTGGCGGCCACGGTTTCGGCCGTGGAAGAGATGAGTGCGCCCCCCAGCGTTTCCTCCCTGCTGGCCTATGAAAAAGTAGTCGAGGCGATTCACGCCGGACAGGCCGTCATTCCCCTGCGCTATGGCTGCGTGATGGAGAGCGAGTCCGCGGTCGTTCGCCTCTTGGAGGACCATCACCAGGAGTACGGGGCGCTCTTAGCCCGGCTTCGAGGCATGACCGAGATGGGAATCCGCGTCCTATGGCCGGCGTCCGCCGAAGTTCTCCCCGACGTTCCGCCGTCTCCGGGAGCCCGGTACCTGGCGTCCCTGCGCAATCGCTACCACTCCGCCGGCGTCCTCGATGCGGAGGAAACCCAACTGGCGGATCGGATCGCCGGCTTGCTCGCAGGCTGTTCCACCGAACAGCGGACAGAGGTCTCCTCGTCCAGCCAGCGGCGCTTACTCTCGCTGTACTTTCTGACGTCGAGAACTGGCGTGGAACGGTTTCGGAATCAGGCTCGGCAAATCTGTCCGCCCAGCGGGGCGAAGATCTTACTAAGTGGGCCGTGGCCGCCGTATAACTTCGCGGGGTCGCCGGAATGACTCTGTGGAATGAGTGCCATGGCGCGGATTCCGCCGTAGTACCTTCGGAGGTGGTGTTCCAAGCTCTAACTCTTGCAGACTCAGTAAGTTGTTTCACAAGAGTCAATCGGAGTGTCTTGGCCTTTGACGTGCCAGTTAGATGGCAGGTCGAACATGAGTGAGACCCAATCGCGGTGCAAAGCCGGAAAAGGAGAAAATCATGGCAAAAGTAGCAAAGTCCACGGATTCCTCGAGCTTGGCTGAAGTTGTTGACCGCATTCTTGACAAAGGCATCGTTATCGACGCCTGGGTTAAGGTGTCGCTGGTTGGCATCGAACTACTCTCGGTGGAAGCTCGCGTTGTGATCGCTTCGGTTGAGACGTATTTGAAGTATGCCGAAGCCATCGGTCTGACCGCCAGCGCTGCGGCGCCGGCTTAGAACTGGATCCGAAGAATATTCCCGCCGCCGGTCGGAGGCCCGCCACAAGGGCCTCTCTTCCGGCTTGGGAACCCAAGGACGCCAGAGACAGGAAAGGAGCTTACGGTATGTTGACAGACGATATGACTCGCTTGTGCGATGAAATCGTAACGATGCGCAAGGCGCGCGGCGCTATGATGACCGAGTTACAGCACGGCGCCAAGGGGCTGCAGCACAGTGTTACGAAGCTGTGCGCGCACTTTGGCCGCGTGCGGGCGACCATGGCGAAACGAACCGGGCATGAGCGCCTGGCTTTTTTAAACAACCTGAGGCGCTCGGTTGGCGCTCAGCAGCGCGATATCAGAAACGATCTGGCCGGCGCCCGCAGGGCCTGGGCCGGCAAGAGCTCATAGCAAACGTCGGTGGGGACCGGAACTCAAGCGGACGGGAGCCAATGGCCCGAAAGTTATAACCGCTCCTGTCCGGTGCCCGCCGGCGCGTTCGCCGCGCGAATTCGCCGCGCGGGCGGCCGGGGCGTTTGAGTCAAGTTCCCCGCCAGTGGCCTTTAGGAGCGTGCCGTACGGACTCGGAAGAAGAGGAGAGTAAGATGCAAATCAACTGTCTTGGTTGCGGGTTCAAGGTGGATCTCACCGACGCCTATGACGATTACGTAGGCCGGATCAAGTGCTTCGCCTGTGGCGCGACCATGGAAATCGCGGCCCAGTCGGGTACCATCCGGGCAGTCTGTCCCGTGACGGACGTGCCGGTCCGGTTGGTGGAGGAGTTAGTTGTACGGAGCCTCGGCTAAGAGCCTGTCTGGCGAGAGTCGAGAGCCCTGCCGGCTGAAGCGAAGCTGCCGCGGATGGGCTTGAGAAGTCCGATGCGGATTAGTAAGAACGCCGGTCGATTGGGTGAGTTGGGATAAGGGAGACAAACGTGGGTGTATTGACTGTAAGTATGACGGGGTTGCGAGACGCGATTGTGTCTTCGCGCCAGGCCCGAATGGCTTTGCTGGGCGACCTGGTCCGCCAGACCGACGAGCGGCGCATGCGGGTTTTCTCTTTGTGCGCCGGATTCGCGAGCGACCGCGCGGGCGCCCACAGCGCGTGGTTTGGTCCGGGGCTTTTCGAAAGCCGGACCGCGGAAAGACCACCCCAGCGCAGAGTCGTGGATACAGCCAAGGCGAAGGCCCCGACGGAAGAGCAGCCACCGGCGGCGCCGAAGGCGGAGCCGCGGAGGCGCCCGCCTTCCCATGATCCGGTCGCAGCGCCGACGGCGCAATCATCCAAGGCGCCCTCGCCGCGGGCCAAGAAACGGCCCTTGATGGGATTGAAGAAGCACTGATTCCTGCCAGTTTAGAGGTGAGCATTTCGATGGTGGATACAATGAGCAAAGACCTCGGGGAAATGGTCGTCCGAGTCCAGCCACAGGGGGACGACGTGGTGCCCGAGGCCAGTGACGAGTTCGTGGCGACCCCGCACATTCAGGCTTTGACCGAAAGGGCGCTGGCGTACCTGGAGGTTGGTTATGCGGTGCACTTTGCGGGCACGGCGGGAACCGGAAAAACCACGCTGGCCTTCCACGTGGCGGCCAAACTCGGCCGTCCCGTCACGCTGATTCACGGGGACGATGAGTTTGGCAGCTCGGACCTGGTCGGCAAGGACGCCGGCTACCGCAAGTCCAAGCTGATCGACAACTACATCCATTCCGTGCTGAAGACGGAAGAGAACATGAACACCCTCTGGGTGGATAATCGGCTGACCACGGCTTGCGCCAACGGGAACACCCTGATCTACGACGAGTTCAACCGCTCCCGCCCCGAAGCCAATAACGCCCTGCTGAGCGTGTTAGAGGAGAAAATCCTGAATCTCCCCGCCCTGCGGCCGAGTGGCGCGGGGTACCTGGAAGTCCATCCGGACTTCCGGGCGATCTTCACCTCCAACCCGGAGGAGTACGCCGGGGTTCACAAGACACAAGACGCTCTGATGGACCGGCTGATCACGCTCAACCTGGGCAACTTCGACCGCGAGACGGAGATCCAGATCGCGACGGCCAAATCGGGTGTGCCCCGCGGCGACGCCGAGGTCATCGTGGACATTGTCCGCGAGTTGCGAGGCTTCGGCGTCAACAATCACCGGCCGACGATTCGCGCCACCATCGTGATCGCCAAGATTCTGGTCCATCGGGGGGCGCATGCGCGGCTGGACGATCCGGTATTCCAATGGGTCTGCCACGACGTTCTCGCCACCGAGACGGCCAAAGTCACGCGGGACGGGGAGTCGTTGATGCCCCATAAGATCGACGAAGCCATCGCCAGAATCTGCGACGCCTCTTGCAAGCCGCGGAGTAGCAACGCCCGGCCCGCCTCGCCAGCGAACGGAAACGGAAAGGAGTGATGTCATGGCCATTCCCACCAAAGGTCTCACCAACATTCGCACTCTCTCCGGCCGGGTGGACCAGGTCTCCCTGCCCTACCGCAGCTACATGCAGATCACCTGCCTGGAGATGGAACGGGCCCGGCGCAACATGGAGCGCAAGAGCGCCAGCCGGCGTATCGCGCTGATCGACGCGCGTCTGGAAGAAATCGACCAGGCCAAGCAGGACCTGTTCCAGGCGGTGGCTGCGCGGGGCCAGGGGACGCCGGGGCGCCTGCCCGGGCTCGATTTGAAACCCGCGCCCCGCCGAAGCGCAGGCGGATTCAAGATTCGTTACTGAAGGAAGTAGACCATGCTGACGATCAGGACCTGCGCCCACATCCCCACCAACCAACACCGCCGAAGCTTCCATCTCATCCCCACTTCCACCGGTGCGCTCCCGGCGCGGGCCGGCGAGCGGTGTCTGCTTCAAGAATGGATCCGGCTGTTCAATGCCGAATTGAGGCGTCTCTGGCTGGGTGAGCGATGGAGCGCGCATGTCGGGCGCATCCGGTCCAGACAATCGAGGAGGCAACTATGAAGGACTCCGACTGTGCGGTAGTTTCCGAGAGTCCCCCCACGGAGCAGGCAGTGCCGGTGGCGGGCGGGAGGAACTATCTCTACGCCATCGTGGCGGGGGGTGAGCCGCGGTCCTATCCGTCTCTGGGCATCGAGGGGAGCGGCGTGTACAGCATTACCGAGGGTCGCGTGGCCGCTGTGGTCAGCGGTTTGGCCGGTTCCAAGATCCGTCCGCAACGCGCCAACCTGGCGGCCCACCAGGCGGTGCTCAAGTGTCTGATGGCCGACACAACTCCGCTGCCGATGGCTTTCGGCACGGTGGCCACCAGCCCCGAGGCCATCCGCGGAATCCTGGTCCGGAATCACCGTGCCTTTGAGGAGCAACTCCAACGCGTGGCCGGCAAAGTGGAAATGGGGTTGCGCGTCGCCTGGGACGTACCGAATATCTTCGAGTATTTCGTCAACACCCACGCGGACCTGCGCCTGGCGCGGGACCGCCTGGTGGGCGTCCGCCACGAGTTCACGCAGGAGGAGAAGATCGAACTGGGCCGCATGTTCGACCGCCTGCTCCACGATGACCGGGAAGACCACACCCGGAAAGTCGAGCGCGCGCTGGCGCCGGTGTGCGCGGAATTCAAGGCGAACCCGTGCCGCAATGAGCACGAGGTGATGAATGTGGCTTGCCTGGTATGGCGCGACGCACAGGAAGAGTTTTCCGCTGGCGTGTTTGCCGCAGCCAAGCGGTTCGACAATAATTTCGCCTTCGACTATAGCGGGCCCTGGGCGCCGCACAACTTCGTCGATCTCGAACTCGACCTGGAGGAGTGAATGCTGCTGGTGGACGATGTCCTCTGTTTCCCATTCACCAGCATTCTCTGGCTCTTCAAGGAAATCGGCAAGGTGGCCCAGGAGGAGATGGATGGCGAAGCCCAGTCGGTCACCGAACAACTGAGACTCCTCTACATGCAACTGGAAACCGGCGCGATTACCGAAGCGGAGTTCGATGCCGAAGAGAAGCTCCTGCTGGACCGGCTGGACGCAATCGACAGTCGTCTGAAAGGCGAGGAAGAAGATGTGGAACCGGACATCGCGTCGGCCGGCGACGAGACTCGAAATCCGTAAGGAGCGCGGAAGATCCGCATGAGCCGGCCGATGCCTTCGTTTTTCGATCGGCCGGGCCCCGAACTCCTTCTGTTCGGCGGCAAAGGAGGGGTGGGAAAGACCACCTGCGCCACGGCGGCTGCGCTGCGCATGTCCGCGCTCGCCCCGCAACGTTCTTTGCTGTTGGTTTCCACCGACCCTGCCCACTCCATACGCGACAGCCTGGCCGGTTATGCGCCCCTGGGCAATCTCGAAGTGCTGGAGCTTGACGCCCCGCAATACCTCGTTAAATTCCGCAAGCAGAACGGCGCCATGCTGCGGGAGATTGCCGCCGCCGGCACCTTCCTGGACGATGAGGACATCAATCGATTCCTGAACCTCTCTCTGCCCGGTCTGGACGAGTTGATGGCGTTCCTCGAGATCTCCTCCTGGGTAGAGGCATGCCGGTACGACCGCATCGTCGTCGATACGGCGCCCAGCGGCCATACCCTGCGCCTGTTAGCCATACCCGAGCTGATTCGGCGATGGCTCGACATGCTGGAGGTGCTGCTGGCCAAGCGCCGGTACATGCGGCGGGTCTTTAGCCGGGATGCCAGCCCGGACCGCCTCGACCTGTTTGTCACCGGGTGGAAGTCGTCGCTCCTGCGGACCGAGAAACTGCTGCACGATCCGGCGCGCACCGAGTTCGTCCCCGTCACGATTGCCGAGCCGCTGAGCGTTCACGAGACGCTGGCGTTGTTTCAGGAGCTGCTGGGCCGGAAAATGCCGGTATCCGAGCTGATCGTGAATCAGCTTCATCTGGAGTGCGACTGCCCCGCCTGTGCGGCTGCCGGCTCAGCCGAACAGACCGAGATTCAACGACTCCTGGCCGGAGTCGAATCTCCTTGTTCGGCCTGGGGAATTCCGCTGTTGGCGGAAGAGGTCCGCGGGCTGGAGCTACTATCCGGATTCTGGGACCACGCGCGGCCGGTCGCTCAACGGCCAGTCGGCGCGGCCAGACATGGCTTGTCGTACCAGCCGGCGGTGCTGCGTCCGGCTGCCCGTCCCTCTCCGCGCATGCAGTTTGTCCTGTTGGCCGGTAAAGGCGGAGTGGGCAAGACGACGCTCTCGTGCGCCACCGCCATACGGTTGGCCCGCGAGTTTCCCGAGAAGCGGGTGCTGCTCTTCTCTACCGATCCGGCGCACTCGCTCTCGGCTTGCCTCCAAACGCAGATCGGCTCCCGACCGGCGGTGGTCTTCCCCGGCCTGACCGCGATGGAAATCGACGCCAAGGCGGAGTTTGAAAAGTTGAAAACGCGTTACGCCGACGACCTCGAGCGTTTTCTGCAGTCCGTTTCCCGCGGTTTCGATTTGACTTTCGACCGCGTGGTCCTCGAGCGAATGTTGGACCTGTCGCCGCCCGGCCTGGATGAGGTCATGGCCCTCACGCGCATCCTCGAGTTCCTGGCCCAGCGTCGCTACGATCTTTTCGTCCTGGATTGCGCTTCCACCGGCCACCTGATCCGGCTGCTGGAACTGCCGGAGCTCATCAACGAGTGGCTGAAGGCCTTCTTCAGCCTCTTTCTCAAGTACGAGCGCATCCTGCGATTGCCCGGATTCACCGACGAACTGGTCGGGATCTCCCGGAATTTGAAGAAACTTCGGGAAGTGCTCCGGAATCCGGCCGCCTCCGCGCTGTTCGCGGTGAGCATTCCTACCCAGATGGCGCGGGAGGAAACCAGGGACCTGGTGGCAGCCTGCCACCGGATGGGCATCTCCGTCCCGCTCGTGTTTCTGAACCTGGTGACGCCGCCGTGCGGTTGCCACTTGTGTGCGAGCTTGCAGCGGCGGGAACGGTTGGTGCTGGAGGGCTTCCGGCAGGCCTTCCCGGAGAAACCACAGGCCCTGGTCTATAGACAGCAGGAGATCGCCGGGCTGGAGCGGCTGGAAAGACTCGGGCAGTCCCTGTACCAGCCCGCCATACCGGAGCTGGCCACAGCGGAGTTGGCCGTACCCGAACTGGTCATACCGGAGTTGGTCAGCCTGTGATCGATCATGCAGCCACACCCGAAAAAGGCAGGTTCCTGCCAGAACTATGCGAACTGGAGGAATGCGAACGCGTTTCGATTTGCGAGGTCCTCGACCGCGTGCTCAACAAGGGCGTCGTGGTGGCAGGCGAGGTGACCATCTCGGTGGCCGACGTGGATCTCCTCTACCTGGGTCTGCAACTGGTCTTGACCTCCATCGAGACCGCGCGCGAGAGCCTGGGGAACGGGCGGCCGGCAGCCGGTTTGGCAATTGAGATTGGAAAGGGGAAGACCAATGGATGCGGTCCCAACCACGCGGGTCGAGTCTGAATCGATCCGGGACTTTGCCCTCGTGATGCAGCAGGCCGACAGCATTCAACCGCGGGCGCCGCATAACGGAGTTCGGGGCCGGGGCCGCCTGGATCTGGATCCGGACCGTCTGAAAAACGGACTCGGACAACTCGTTCTCACCCTCATCAAACTCTTGCACGAAGTGCTCGAGCGCCAGGCGCTCCGGCGCATCGAGGCCGGTTCGCTCACCGAGGAACAGATCGAGCGGCTGGGCGTCACCCTGATGGGCCAGGCGGAAGAGATCGATCGCCTGCGAAGAGAGTTCGGCCTCGAAGAGGACGACCTGAACCTCGATCTGGGGCCCCTAGGAAGGCTGTTTTAGAAGAGGAGATTCATCATGCCCCAACAGGCAGTTACACACGCGATGCAGAGTTCGACTCTGTCTGATGTCCTGGAGCGGGTGCTGGACAAAGGCATTGTCATCGCCGGCGACATCAAGGTCAAGCTGGTGGACATTGAGCTGCTCTCCATTCAGATCCGCCTGGTGATCTGTTCGGTGGACAAGGCCAAGGAGATGGGCATGGATTGGTGGGTCAACAACCCCGTTTTTTGCAGCCAGGCTCCGCAAGGACAACTGGAGGCCTCTCTTGCCAAGATCGACGAGAGGCTGGCAAGGCTTGAAGCTTCCACGCCGCGTGAGGCGGTCCTGGCTTGAGGCTCTTTCGTGGACGGCCGCAACCAGTCTGATGAAGTCGACCTGGAAGCCGGTCTTGGCCAGTGCTGGGCGCGGGCTTCAAACCCGTTGTGCGGTACTTTGTGCCCCAGGTGGGTTCGACCCCCGCTCGCTTCCGCCACCTATGGACTGACGCCTTACCGGCGCCACTCGCCCAAGCGGCATTGACGGGCAGGTTGTCTGGACGCTGCGATGCCGCTCGCATGGTTCGGGCGATGCGGGTCGCGGCCCGGTACCCTCCTGCGACGCGGCCGGGTTTGCAAGGCGCGCGCGTCAGCAGGCGGTCTACGGCCTTTTCAGAATCGCCGCGACATTCAGCATCGCCGCGTGGCTGCAGCCCCTGTCGGTGCGTCATAGTAGCGCCAGCCATGTTTGCAAGCGTCGATATTGGCGGAACCATCACCTCGTGCGCGGTGGCCAGCGGAGCCGGGCAGATGGTGGCTGAGCGGATAATCCCCACCCTGTCACACGAAGGTCCGGAGGCCGTCCTGAGCCGGATCGCGGCGACGATTAACGAGTTGGCGGCCAGCGCAGGTCGGCGATTGGCAGCCTTCGGCGTGGGCGTGCCCGGCCTTGCGGATTTCCATCGCGGCCGCACCCTGTTTCTCCCGAACCTGCCGACGCGCGCATGGCCGCCCTCGGTGAGCTTTGGTTTGGCCAAGGCCGTGGAGCGAAAACCATGGTCGTCTTCACCGTGGGTACCGGCATCGGTGGTGGGGTGGTAATCGACCGGAAGCTGCGGCCTGGCCCGCTGGGTGCAGCCGGCGAGATCGGGCACCAGACCATCCTGCCCGACGGCCCCCTTTGCGGCTGCGGCAACCGGGGCTGCCTGGAGACCCTGGCCGGAGGCCCGGCCCTCATCGGGGCTGGTGTCCGGCTGATCAAGAGCGGACACGCCCCACGCCTGTACGAAATGGCGGAGGGAAGCGCCGACCGGGTGACTCCGCGCCTGATGGCGCAGGCGGCCGCGGCAGGGGACTCGTCCGTTCGCGAAGAGTTGTTACGGGCCGCGCGCATGCTGGGGATCGGCGTCTCCAACGTCATCGCGGTGCTCTACCCGGATCTGGTCGTCCTGGGCGGCGACGTCAACAATGACGTTAGTCCCTTGCTAATCGACACCGCGAGACGGGAAGTTCGCGAGCGCGTCCGGCTGTTTCCGGTGGAAGGTGCGCATCGAGAGTTCGGCGCTGCAGGAGAAAGCCGGCCTGTGGGGCGGCATTGCGCTGGCCATCGCCCGCGTCAAACAGGCGTCCGGGCCAGACTACCGAAACGGTATAAACCTTCAGGAGCCGCATTGCAACGCGCGAGAAAAATGGGCGCGGAGGATGCGCATGCGGAGGATGCTTGCGGAGGATGCGTGCGGAGGATGCGTGCCCCGGTGGACGCGGGCCTGTGATACAGTGGCGGAAAACCATGCGCAATATCCCCGGATGGGACCAGTATTACCTGGATATCTGTAAAATTGTGGCGGCCCGCAGCAAGGATCCGAATACGCAGATCGGCTGCGTTGTGGTCGGGCCGAACCACGAGATCCGATCCACCGGTTACAACTCGTTTCCGCGCGGCATTCGGGACGACGTGCCGGAGCGTCTGGTGCGTCCCACCAAGTACTTGTGGATAGAGCACGCCGAGCGCAACGCCATCTGCAATGCGGCCCGCGCCGGCACGGCCACCGAGGGCTGCACGATTTACGTCGAGATTATGCCCTGCATGGACTGCGCGCGCGCCGTGGTGCAGGCCGGCATTGTCCAGGTGGTGGTTTCGCGCGAACGCATGACCGAGTATTCGAGCCAGTATTACGATCAGCATTTCGGCATGGTGGAAGTGTTATTCGGCGAAGCCGGCGTGGTTGTCCGGCGGGTTTGACCAGGGCTTTGCGCTGGCCATCGCTCAGCGCCGGCTGTCGGTTCCGCGCGGGCTTTCGGTGGGTGTGGCTTCGGCGACCCGGTCGACTTCAGCTTCTTCGTCACTGGCCGAGACGTACCGATAGAAACGACGAGAGCATGCCCGGCAGCGAAACGGAAACCTGCGGAAGTTCGACATCAGGTCATCCAGCAAGCCCCGTAAACGGGACCGCCGGACGTCATGCCCTCCGCAACTGGGACAGGGAAACATACAACCGGTTCCGAGGGCTCTTTCAGCCCGCTGCCGCATTGTACCAACAATCGGCGCGATACCCCAACCGGCTGCCTCGGCCGATTGCATCGCTGCCGGACGGCTTGGCCCCCGCACGAATCGGTAAAGTTGCCTCCGCTCGCCGGACCGAATGTTTGCGGCCTCCCCTGGTTACTATGAATTGCCCAGGTACATTACGTGAACGTACGTGCCCAACCGAACATTGTAGGCCAAGTACCAGCCGACGTGGTCGGGATCGTCGTACAGCACAATCTGGTCCGTGGTCCACAGCCAGCCGTCACAAAATGCGACGTCGGCAGCCGCTACGTTGAAATAGAACCCGCCAAACCAGAATCGCTGCGGGCCCCCACCCACCAGGTGGAACGTGTGCCCACGGCCGATGCCCCCTGGGAAGCGCCCGTGCTCCCACGGTTTGTCCAGACGATACGCCGCGTCGCCCTTACCGGTGTCGTGCCCGACCCATTCGCCGTTGGTGTGAACGTGGGGAGTTTCCGGATGGCCGGCCTTGTCGGCGACTCGATGAGCCGGCGCGGGCGCCGCCTGATGCACCGGGGCGGGACCGTGTTTGGGGATGTAGCCGCCGCCCACTTCCGGCTTCGCGTCCTTGCCTTTTTGTGCCAGACCAACCGCCGAGAGCCATAACACGACTGAGACAATTGTCAGTGTTTTTTTCATAATTTCGATGATAGCCCGAACCTGCGGCTGCCGGCGCGTGCTCTCTCCGCCGGACGTCGGCAGTCGTGGCCTGCCGCACGGGTCCGCTATTGCGCGGTCCATCCACCATCGATCAGAATATCCGTGCCGGTGATGAACCCGGCGTCCGGAGAGCACAGGAACAAGGCGAGCTGGCCCACCTCCCGCACATCCCCCCAACGGCCGGCCGGGATTCGCGAGGCGAATTGGGCATTCAGGATCGGGTCCTCCAGCAGCGGCGTGTTCATCTCCGTGACGAACGGTCCCGGGCTGATGGCGACCACCGTGATTCGCTCCGCGGCAAGCTCCAGCGCCAGCGCCCTGGTGAATCCCAGCAGGCCGGCCTTGCTGGCGGAATAGGCTGCCCGCCCAGGGAGAGAGACGTGGCTCATGGTCGAAGCCAGGTTGAGAACGCGCCCGTATCCGCGGCCCTTCATCTGGGGCACAAATGACCGGCACAACAGGAAGGCGCTCGTCAGGTTGGTCGAGATCACCCGGTTCCAGTCTTCCAGCGTGAACTCTTCCACCGGGCAGCGAACATTGGTGCCGGCATTGTTCACCAGGATATCGACGCGCTTGAAGCGGGCCAGGACGTCGCGCTCCAATTGCCGCACTTGCCGCTCGTCGGTCACGTCGGTGGGGAAGACTTCCACCACCGCGCCGCTAGAGCGGATCTCGGCTGCCGTGGCTTCGAGCGCCGCCCTGTCGCGGGAAACCAGCGCCAGCCGCGCCCCCGCCGACCCGAGCGCCAGCGCGATCGCCTTTCCCAGCCCCCGGCTGCCGCCCGTGATGACCGCCGTGCGCCCGTTTAAGAAATTGGATTCCATAGTGACCGCATTGTAGCCGACGCGCAGCCCTCATTTGCAAGCCGCGTCGCGGTTCGGTGACAATCGTAACTGATGAAGATCACGCTCGAACGAAATCCAGCCGAACAGATTGCCGCCGGCGCGCTGATTGTGCCGGTCTTCGAAGACGAGAAGGAATCGCGATTCGGCGCCGCGCCGCTGGTCGAATCCGGCGAAGTGGCGGGCAAGGCGGCCGAATTCGCGCTGCTGCACAACCCGGCCGGAATGGCCGCCGCGCGCGTGCTGCTGGCGGGCGGCGGAAGGGCCGAACGTTTCGACGCCGCCGAATTACGCAAGCTGGTGGCCGCCTCGGTGCGCTTCCTGAAAAAGAAGAAGGTGCTGTCGGCGGCGGTGCTGCTGGAGGGAAACCGCACCGGCGCCGAGTACGCCTCGGCCGCGGTGGAAGGCGCCATCCTCGGCGACTTCGAACCCGATCTCCACAAGACCGGCAACGACAAAAAGGCGCTGGCCTCGTTTGCCGTGGTGTGCCCGAACGGCGCGGCCGAGCTGGATGCCGCTGTATCGCGCGGCCAGGTGTTGGCGGAGTCCCAGAACTTCACGCGCGCGCTGGCCAACGAGCCCGCCAACCTTCTCACTCCGCTGAAAATGGCCGCCGCCGCGCGCGAGATGGCCCAGCAACAAGGGCTGGAGTGCGAAGTGCTCGAGCGCGGCGAGCTCGAACGCCTCGGCATGGGCGCGCTGCTCGGCGTGGCGCAGGGCAGCGCCGAACCGCCCGCGCTTATCGTCATCCGCTACCGGCCGGCAAGTGCCGCTTCGACGGCGCACCTCGGCCTGGTCGGCAAGGGTGTCACCTTCGATACCGGCGGCATCTCCATCAAACCCGCCGAAGGCATGGAGAAGATGAAGTACGATATGTGCGGCGGCGCAGCCATGCTCGGCGCCATGCGCGCCATCGCTCAATTGAAACCGCCGCTGGCGGTGACGGCCTTCACTCCCTGCGTGGAGAATATGCCCGGCAGCCGCGCACAGCGGCCCGGCGATATCGTCACTGCCATGTCCGGCAAGACCATCGAGGTGTTGAATACCGATGCCGAGGGACGTCTGATTCTGGCCGATGCACTGGCGTACGCGCGGCGGCAGGGCTGCACCCACCTGGTGGATGCGGCCACCCTCACCGGCGCCATTGTCGTAGCGCTGGGCCACATCCACGTGGGCCTGTTTTCGAACAACGACGCGATGCGCGACCGCGTGCTCGATGCCGCGCGTGCCGAAGGCGAGCGCATGTGGCCAATGCCGCTCGACGACGATTACAAGGAAGGTCTGAAGAGCCCCTTTGCCGACCTTGCCAACATCGGTACCCGCTGGGGCGGAGCCATCACCGCGGCGATTTTCCTGAAAGAATTCGCGGAAGATACACCCTGGGTCCACCTGGATATCGCTGGCACCGCCTATCTGGACGAAGCCCTGCCCCACATGCCGAAAGGCCCCACCGGTCTGCCCGTGCGCACGCTCGTGCGGCTGGCCACCGACTGGACGGGATAGAGACGCTTTAGCTTGCCGGCCCCACGCAATACCGATCAATTGGTACGTTTGCGCCGGTAGAACCCGAGCCCTGCAAGGCCAAGTCCGAGCGCGATCGTTTGTTCGCCGGTGTTCTTTCCAACGCCGCTGAGGACCGCCCCAGCGCCAGCGGGATATCAAGGGCGCAGCCCGGGCGTGCCCTGCTCCTACGGAACAATTGCGAGCGGGCGCACCGGGGCGCCGGTGGCGCCGCGGATTTTCAGCGGGGCGGCCACCAGCAGAAACGTCCACGCGCCCGCGGCGGCCAACTCTTCCAGGTTCAGGCACTCGAGGATGTGGATGCCGCTTTCCACCAGCAGGTGGACATGCACCGGCATTCCAGGGTCCGGCATTTTCTCGAAGGCCAGCGTGTCCGATCCGGCGGCGAAGATTCCCTGCCGGCTCAACCACTCCGCGCCCGCTCTTCCCGGACCGGGACCGCGCACCCCGGACACGAATCTCGCCGCGTCTCCGAAATAGCGCGCCCAACCGGTGCGTAGCAGCACCACGTCGCCGCGCTCGACGCCGATCCCTTGTGCGCGCGCGATTCGGTCGAGATGCTCCGGCACGATTTCGAAATCCTCCGGCAGCGCATCCACGCCGGCGTGCCCGGCGACGTCGAGCAGGACGCCGCGGCGCACGATCGGCGCAACCGTATCGATTGCGTGCGCGCTGAAGCCCTGCTGGTAGGACTGGGCGGACGCCGCCTCGACCCCGCCGAACAGTTTTCCGCCGCAGGAGAAATGGCACAGCGCGTCGATGTGGGTGCCCACGTGGCTTCCCAGCGCGAGCGAATCCGCGGCGGAGCTGTTTCCTGCCGGACCCACGTACTCGCCGTGCTGCTTCACCAGTCCGAACAGGAACGGAGGATGCGACGGGTGATGCGGCATGCCGGGAAAATATGGCTGCGCCAGATCGAAAACGCGCGCGGCGGCGATGGCTTCATAGAGTGACTGCATTTTCAGCAAACTGTACCATACTCCGCAGCGGTCGGCGCGGCAAACCAGTACCGCTTCCAAGCGGTAAGGTCTTTTCGTTAACTTGGGGTGCGCTGCACGACTAATAACACTATCCTATCAGTAGGACCATGACTAACGAAGCTGTACTTATTCAAGTCGATGATGGCAAGTTGTTCGCCGCCGCCGATCCGGACCGGCTGGAAGCTGTGTTCGGGGAGTATCAATCGATCTCCGATCGTGCAAATCGACTCCTAAGCCGGCAGGAAGACTTCTATGTGGCTTTCAAGAGATCTATCTCGGGGCTGGAGAGCGACGACCTTGTCAGCTTTGCCAATTCGAAGAAAGGCGGAGCTATCCTGATTGGCGTTAATCGGACTACGCATGGAAACGGAAGAGAGAGAGTCGCGTTAGTCGGGTGCACGGTTGGAGATAGAGAGCAGTTAAGAATCCTTGCCAAGGCGAGCCAGTGTGTGCCGCCGGTGCCGGTTTCGATCTTTGTGGAGAACCGTGCCGAAAAGCCGTTCTATCGAATCGAGGTTCCCTCTGGCCCGCACAAGCCTTATTGCACATCGGGAGGCACTTACAAAACCAGAGGCGACGGACGAAACGAAATGTTATACCCGGCCGAGATCCTGGCGCTATTTCGGGAAATGGAAGGCGGGGAGTTGTCTCGGCGGTTCCAGCAAGCGACAACCAGCCTTGGCTCCGCCGCGCAGGAGAGCATCGCGAGCGGCATCAGGCAATCGCTGGAAGCACTTGCGAAAGCCACTTGCAATGGAGAGGGTAACGCTGCGGATATCGTCGCCATCACAGAAGGGGCGACTGAGTGCAGCGTCCGCTTGAGCAGCCAGGATCTATGTGGTTTCTTGATGCGAATGCCATGACTCACCCACAACCAGCGTGCAATGTTTGCCATCATGGATCAACCGCCTCGCTCGTCATACGTTGCAACGCATCGGCACTTAGTTCATTCAAGGGAGTAGGTTATGCAGGAATGCAAAGTTCTGCTTCTCGAGGATAATCCCGGCGATGCCCGATTCGTGGAGGAGTTGCTAGCCAACGCCGCGAACCATGTGTTTCGGCTTCAAACCGCCGACTGCCGGCTGGTTGCCTTAAACGCCCTGGCGCAGCGCAAGTTCGATGTGGCGCTGGTCGATCTCGACTCGCATGGGCTGGAGATGCTGTTGACGGTCAAGCGGCACGCGCCCGGACTGCCCATCGTGGCGCTCACGCAGCTCGACAGCCGATCGACGGCCCTGGCCGCCGTAGAGCGGGGCGCCGAGGACTGCCTTGTGAAAGGCACACTGACCGCCGAATCGCTGGCGCGTGCCCTGGAATACGCCATGCTGAGGCGGCACAATGCCTCCGCGTCGGCAGACGTTGAGTTGGCTACGGTTGTCGGCATCCTGGGCGCCAAAGGCGGGGTTGGCGCAACCACGCTCGCGTGCCATGTGGCCCTGGAACTGCGGCGGCAAACCAAGCAGAAGGTGTTGCTGATGGATTTGGACGTCAGTTCCGCATCAGCGTCGTTCTTGATGGATGTGCACTCCGAATACACCACCGCGGATGCGTCCACCAATTTGCACCGTCTGGATGCGTCCCTTTGGCGCAACCTGGTGTGCCACACGTCACATGGAGTCGACGTCCTGCAGGCACCCGGCGCGACGCGGTTTCACGATCCGCTCGAGGTCGAGAGCGTTCGTCACGTCGTTGGGTTTGCGCGGGCGCTTTACAGCTACGTGGTGGTGGATCTCGGACGTCTAGGCGCGGCCTCCCTCAACCTGACCGACGAAGTGAGTGAGCTGTTTGTCGTCACAACGCCGGAAATCCAATCCTTGTACGAGGCCGGCCGCGTCTTAAAAAAGCTTCTCGAGCCGGGAATAACCGGCGGCCGGGTTCAGTTGATTCTCAACCGGCTGGCGAAGGGAGCCTCGTATTCCACTAGCGATCTGGAGCGCGCCTTGGGGCGCCCGGTTTCGGCGCGGATCGGCGATTGCTCGAAGGAGTTGCACGAGGCGTATGGGAACGGCGACTTTCTCGATGAGCGGCTGCCGCTAGCCAAGGCAACGCGGCAACTGGTCGCCAACTTCCTCGGCGTCGCCGAGGATCCCAAGCCGCCAACCCGAACCGGGTTGGGACTGTTCCGGTTTGCGGGAAGCCGGCAGACCGCCAACTAATACGACCCCGACAACAGGATTGACAGAAGCGGCTCCCGGCGGTTAAAATACGAACGGTTACTTTATCGTTAATCGGCGGACGCCGGGACTTACCGCTCGGCGGGAGGGCAAGTCAGTGGCCGTGCTCTGCCGTCGCATAAATACCACTTGTCATGAAAGAAAACTCCGAAGTACGAATCGACCGCAGGATCGGCCGCGACGATCTGATCGTCATCGCGGGCGGTGGGGGCTTTATCGCAGGTTCGCTCACCCGATACTTTCACGACCTGGGCTACACGCGGATCCGCGCCATCGACCGCAAGCCGCTGCCGGAATGGTATCAGCGGGTGCCCGGCGTGGAATCGCTCTCGATGGACCTGAGCGAGAAAGAGAACGCCATCCAGGCCGTCGAAGGCGCGGCCGAGGTCTACAACATGGCCGCCGACATGGGCGGCATGGGTTTCATCGAGCGCTTTCGCGTCGAGTGCCTGCGCAGCATTTTGATCAACACCCATCTGATTGAAGCGGCCTGGCGCGCCGGGGCCCAGCGCTATTTCTTTTCCTCGTCGGCCTGCGCTTACAATACCGACCTGCAACAGGATCCCAACGTCCGCGCACTCAAGGAATCGGACGCATATCCGGCCATGGCGGAGAGAGGCTACGGCTGGGAGAAACTGATCTCCGAGATGTTCTGCCAGGAGTATTGGGCGGAACGGGGGCTGGAAACCCATATTGCCCGCTTCCACAACATCTTTGGCCCGAACGGCACCTGGTTCGGCGGCCGCGAGAAGGCGCCCGCTGCGCTCAGCCGAAAAGTGATCGAAGCCCTCGACCGCGGTGAAACCACCATCGACATCTGGGGCGACGGTTCGCAAACCCGCAGCTTCTGCTTCATCGAGGACTGCGTGCTCGGCATCGACCAGATCATGCACTGCGATCGTCTGATTGCGACGCCCATCAACCTCGGATCGAGCGAACTGATCTCGATCGACGATCTGGTGACCATGGTGGAAGAAATCGCCGGCGTGAAACTCGAGCGCACTTACGATCTGAATGCTCCCAAAGGCGTAGCCGGGCGGAACAGCGACAACACGTTCATCCGAAGCGTGCTCGACTGGGAACCGCACACGCCGCTCCGTACCGGGATGGAAAAAACCTACGCGTGGATCGCGCAACAGTACGCGGATCGCAAGGCCGGAAAGCGGGTAGTGAAAGATTAGTCGTGGAGCCTCCCCTCACCATGGCGGCGGCCTCGCCCGCGTCGCTTCCGGATGGCCGGAGCCGGAGCGGGGATATCGCCTTCATCACCAGCGCAATCCAGCATCGAATGGCGCTGGCGGGCGGGTGGATCGACCAGCCGTTCCTCTCCAGGCTCAACCCGGATCCTCCCGGATCCATGGTGGTGGTGGCACTGGAGCCGGCTCAATGGTTCATGGACCGCTGTGGCATGGCCAGCAGCACGCGCCGGATTGCCACCAGCCTGTGGGACGGCGCGCTTCCCGACCGGCCTCGGGCGGCTCTCGTCCGCGAATTGTACTGGGCGGAGAATGCCGGGAAAGCCGAACCTTCCGGCTCGCAAGACATGGTCGGGCTGCTGTATCCCGGTGTGAACCGGCTCGATTACGATGCCGGCGTCAACGAGGGAAGGTTTCCGGCGCACATCGAGTCCAGCTGCGACCCGGAGATCGCGCGCTGGGTGGAGAAAGTTTTCTCTCTGGTCCCCATCAACCAGCGTCCCGACGGCTACAGTCCCTTGGGCATCCGCAACCTGGATCCTGCGTGGATCGCGCAATTGGGCCGCACCGGCAAGGACTGTTTTGACGCTATCCTGAACACCGACATCCGCCGCCTCGGCGCCGCCATGAACCATTGCATGCGGTGCTGGGAAGCGATTCTGCCGCACACCGTGCAGCATCCGGCGATTCATTTGGATTTGAAAGCGATTCTTGGCTGGTTTCAATCCCGGTACCCCGGCGCCATGTATTCCGGGTGCGGCGGCGGATACATGATCGTGGTTTCCGAAGAGCCCGTGCCAGGATCGTTGCGCGTCAGGGTCAGGCTGGGTTAACCTGTGCGATTCTGTGCGGAGGAGTGCTCGCGCTTATGCTGAGAAGCGGAATCCTGAACCCGGCGATTAATTCCCTCATCAGCCGCGTCCGCCATACCAATACGCTGGTGATCGCGGATCGCGGTTTTCCGTTCTGGCCGCAGATAGAGACCATCGACATCTCACTGATCGACGACATTCCGAGAGTGCTTGACGTGGTCCGGGCGATCCGTTCCAACTTCGTGGCTGGCCGGGCCTTCATGGCCAAGGAGTTCCTCGGCGCAAATGGCAACGACGTGAGATTGGAATTCGAGCAGGCGCTTTCCGGCGTGTCGCTGGTCTTTGAACCGCATGTCGAGTTCAAGAAGCGCGTCCCCCAGGCAATCGGCCTGATCCGCACCGGAGACACCATTCAGTACGCAAATTTGATCGTTGAATCCGCATGAGCGCGCGAAGCGTCCGGTACGCCAGTGCGCAGGGCGTCCGGTGGCCCGCCGCGCAAGACAAGCCGCATCCGGCCCGGCGCCGCAGGGGAGGAAGGATAGACCATGTCGTCCAAAGTGAATCGTTGGATTTGGCGCCGCCTGGCGAGGCCCGCTGCCCCATTGGCTGCCGCGCTGGCCGCGGCCGCGCTCGCCGCCGCCCAGGCTCCGCCGCAGGCGCGCATCAAAATCGATACCGAGCGCGTCATCGGCGAGGTTGACCCTCACTTGTTCGGCAACTTCGCCGAACACCTCGGCCGCTGCGTCTATGGCGGCATCTATGACGAAGGGAGCCCGCTGGCCGGCGCCGACGGCTTCCGCAAGGACGTGATCGATGCCGCCAAAGGCCTCAACGTTTCCTTGCTCCGCTGGCCGGGCGGCAACTTCGTCTCCGGCTACCATTGGGAGGACGGGATCGGGCCGAAGGAGAAGCGGCCCGTGCGGCGCGATGACGCCTGGGGCGCCCTGGAATCGAACCGTTTCGGCACCGACGAATTCCTGCGCTATTGCGAACGGGTCGGCGCCGAGCCCTACGTTTGCATCAACGCGGGTCTTGGCACAATCGACGAAGCCCGCCACTGGGTCGAGTACTGCAACGAGCCCGATCACACCTACTATGCCGACCTGCGCCGCGCCAACGGCCGCGACAAGCCATGGAACGTCAAAATCTGGGGCCTCGGCAACGAGATCGACGGGCCCTGGCAACTGGGTCACCGCAACGCCGAAGATTACGCCAAGTTCGCCCTCGAAGCGGCCAAAGCCATGCGGCGCGCCGACGACTCCATCAAGCTGATCGCCAGCGGCAGCTCCAACTTTTCGCCCGGCTACGACTGGATTGGCTGGAATCGCACCGTGCTCGACTATCTGAAAAACGATATCGACTATCTCTCCCTGCACACTTACATCGGCAACCGCGACAATAACTTCGAGAAATTCCTGGCCGCCGGAGCCGACATCGACCGGCGCATCGCCATCGTCGACGGCTTGATCAAGGCCGCCCGCGAAGGGCAGAACCCGGCCGCGCGCCGCCCCATCTACATCGCGTTCGACGAGTGGAACGTCTGGTACCGGACCTGCTGCAGCTCAAACGAGTTCGTGACCGGCCGCATGGGCCTCGAGGAGCGTTACAACACCGAAGACGCGCTCGCCATGGGCATGTTTCTCAACTCCTTCATCCGCCGCGCCGACGTGGTCAAAGTGGCCAACCTGGCGCAGTTGGTGAACGTGATTGCGCCGATTGTGACCAACCAGGACGGCCTCTTTCTGCAGACCATTTATTGGCCGCTGGTCGAGTACGGCAGACAGCGCGGCAACCAGTCGCTCGATGCGCTGGTGACGGCTCCTTCCTACGACTACGACGGCCGGCAGGTCTCTTACCTGGATGTCTCCGCCACCTGGGACGAGAAAGGCCACCGCGCATTCATCAACGTGTTGAACCGGAGTTCCAAGCTCGATATCGCCGCGCGCATCGACAGCGTTGGTGGACGCGCTTCCGGCGAGATCGCCGTGTGGGAGCTGAATCACCCCGACCTGAAAGCCGTCAACAGCTTCGAGGACGACAAGAAAGTCCGCCCCACCACTCGCACCATCGCCGTCACGCCAACCGGAAACGGCTTCGTCTACAAGTTCCCCGCCCACTCGCTGACCATCTTGACCCTGAAATTGGAATAGGCCAATCCGGAGCGGTGGAAGCGGCTCGATTGCGGCGGGGGCAGACCCGCGCAGCCCGTCCCCGTGATATTCTGTGGATGGTTTTTTTCTCGAGGCTAAGGAGACATACCGTGAGAGTCGGCGTATTCACACCCCTGTTGTCGCAACTGTCGCTCGAAGACGTTCTCAAGAAACTCAAGAGCCTGAATATCGATACCGTGGAGTTGGGTACCGGTAATTACCCCGGCGATCCGCATTGCAAGCTGAGCATGCTGACCAATGCGGGCGAACTCCGCGAGTTTAAGCAGAAGCTTGCCGATCACGGCTTCTCGATCAGCGCGCTGAGCAGCCACGGCAACCCGCTGCACCCCGATACGGCGCGCGCCCGGCACGATCAGGATGTCAGCGCCAGGACCATCCGGCTGGCGGAAAAGCTGGGCGTTCCGGTGGTGGTGGATTTCAGCGGCTGCCCGGGCGATTCGCCGAAGTCCAAGTGGCCCAACTGGGTCACCTGCCCCTGGCCTCCCGACTACCTGGAGATCCTCAAATGGCAGTGGGAGAAAGTGGTGGCGCCCTATTGGATCAAGCGCGCCCAGTTCGCCGCCGATCATGGCGTCAAAATTGCCATCGAAATGCACCCCGGCTTCGTGGTTTACAGCCCGGAGACGATCCTCAAGCTGCGCTCCATCGCCGGACCCGCGATCGGCTGCAATCTCGATCCCAGCCACATGTTCTGGCAGGGTATCGACCCCATCGCCGCCATCCGCGTGCTGGGCGATTCGATCTTCCACGTTCACGCCAAGGACACGCAGATCTACGACCGCAACCTGCCGCTCACCGGCGTGCTCGACACCAAGTCCTACACCGACGAGCGCAATCGCGCCTGGATCTTCCGCACCTGCGGCTATGGTCACGATGCCGGCTGGTGGAAAGAGTTCGCGTCCACCCTGCGCATGTTCGGCTATGACTATGTGCTCTCGATCGAACACGAGGACAGCCTGCTGTCACCCGAGGAAGGCCTCACCAAGGCCGCCGAGTTACTGAACGGCCTAGTCATGCGCCAGCAGCCCGCCGCTGCCTGGTGGGTGTGAGGCGCGCGCGGCGCGAGCATTCGCCGCGGTGTTCGCATGAAACTCCAGGAGGCCATCTGTCCCTCTCCGCCCTGACATGACAACGGTGAAGACTTGGAAGGCGTCTGATTGAAGATATGCCGGAGCTGCACATCAGTGAGGCCGAGATCGCGAAGATCTTCGCGGCAGTGCTGGAGAAGGTGGTCCGCCAAGGCCGGCCCTCATGGCTCGACTCACTTGATGCGGATCGGGTCGGCCCAGGTCCCGCGGAAAAGAAACTTCTGCGCGTAGATGGTCTTGGTGAACTTGCCGTAGCGGATGTCGGTCCCGGCATAGAGTCCCAGCACAAAACAATCGTCGGGCAGCGGGAACGTATCCGAGACACTCTGCTGTTTCCGCTTGGGGTCGATCGTTCGCTGGTGGGTCTCTCCCGGCTCCCAGCCCTTGTGCGGGGCAAAGACGTAGCGTAACTCGCTTCCGAGCGAGAAAACGGTGTTGTTGGCGAGCTCGTATTCCACCGGAACTTCTTTGGCTTTGTCCAGGTCCGTGACCGGGGTGCGCAGCTCGAGCGTGGGCCACACGACCGGCTCCTTGCCCGTGAGCACCACGACCGACTCGTACTTGAGCAGACGGCCCTGGGCGTTGTAGCTTTCGAACACCAATTCGCGATCCTTGAGATCCTCGCCCGCGAACGAGAGCTTCCCGCTGACATATCCATGGGCGTCGGGCGCCGCTTCCCAAAGCACTGCGTCCTGGTAGATGACACGGAACCGCTTGACTTTAGGTCCCAAAAAGGCTACGACCGGAACCCCATTCACGTAGAACTGCTGATTCCTGGGCGAGGCTACCAACGACTGGTTATACTCCGCGAGCGCGTACCACGCCGGCCGCGGATAGCCGGTCCTGTCGTTCAAATTCTTGAAACCCCAGAACCCGAACCACTCTTCGGCCGTGTCGTTATGCACGGCAGGCTCGCCGCCCTTCCACCATCCATCGGCGTAAATGAAGGGGCACAGGCCGGCGACGCCCGAATCGAGCAGGTCGCGATAGGCGCGGGTCATGGCCCGTGCCTGGGTCTCCAACGTGTTGCCTCCGTACTGGCCGGCGCCCGCGCCCTGGCGCGAGACCGAGCGGCCAAACTCGGTGACCAGCACCGGCTTCGCGCCGCTGTTGAGTTCAGCTACGAAACGATTCGTGTTGGCATAGCCGTGCGAAAAGTTGGACCCCTCGGTCGAGTAGTCGTAGGTGTTATGACTGTACACGTCGAAGACGTTGAGGTCCAGCCAGCCGGTAATGGCCGTGTTTCCCGAGATCGTGACGGGGACTCCCGGGTGTTCGCGATGGATCAGGTCGCGGAGCTTGGTCCACAGATCCAGGGTCGCCTGCGCTCCGACCTTGCGGATGTGCGCCGGCATCGGCTCATTCATGATCAGATAGGTGATCACGCAATCATACTTCCTGGTGTAGGCCAGGACGCGCTTCGCCGACGCCAGGTCCCGCTCCACGACTTTGGGATCGCCAAAATCCTCATCGGGCTTGATCCAGATTCCGAAGACGATCTTCAGGCCGGATGCCTGCACCAGTTTGAGCTCGTCTTCGGTCATCTCCGACCACGTGCGTATGCCATTGAACCCGGCAGCCTTGATGTTGCTCAGATCCTGCCGGATTTCCGGCAGATTGGAGACGCGCTGCCGGTAAGGATCTTCGCCGGGACGCGCACCGGGCTCGTAGCCGATGGCATTGACGAAGAACTTGTGGCCATCGATATAGTACCAGCCGTCCTTGATTTCGATTTTGGTTCCGGGCGCCGGTGCGGCCAGAGCCGTGACGCAGCAAGCAAGCAACGCCAACGGGGTGCAGCGATGTAGAAACGATTTCATGACGAGGCCTCTTGCGCCCCCTCCGGGACGCAACGAAAACGACCGTTTCGTTGACGCGCCAGACGATTCCAGAGCCCCCGGCGCGATCTCATCGAATGAGTACAGGGATACCATGTGCCTTCGCACGACCCTGCCCGGAGCATCGCCTTCGACCAGGCGCAGACCATCCGACGGCCGTTTCAGTTATTACTGAAGCCGCCAGTATCACAAGAGGCCATTCTCTTGTCAAGGGCATCGCTGGCGCTCAGGCCGTCCGTTGGCGCTGTCCCGTTTGTTGACGGCAGCCCCTACGGATGCGGCGTGCTACTCGATCTTCAGCGCATTCATCGGCGAAATCGAGGCAGCGCGGCCATCGCTTCGTATCCCCAGAAGCGTTTAGGGCCTTTTCGTTGTACACTCGATACTTGGTATAAGCCGAACCGGAGGTGTAGGTTGATCCAGGGAAAACGGTTGTGTTCGCCATGGACGCTTCTATCGAGCTTGTTGCTGGCCGCCGCGCTGGCGCAGGCCGCTCCGCCTTCGTGCGGAACGCAGTTTCAATATAGCTGCTCGGCGGCGACCTTGGGCGGGTACACGGTGATCACGCCGCTGGCCTCCACGGGCCAGACCGAGATCACCGGCTACAACACGTCAAACACCGTGGTCTTCGATGTGACGATTCCGATTCCGCCCTCGGGAGCGTCCGCCTCTGACAGTCCGACTCAGAATGCGGTCCTCCAGGCCGATACGCTTTTGGCCGCTTCGTTAGGTCCGGCATGTAACGGCACAGTGCAGGCGGACTGCACCGCGCCCAACCCCGGCGGAAAGACCGTGGTCACGAACTCCACCAGCAGCACTTATGTGGCGCAGGACACGCCAGTGAGCCAGCAGGTGAATCGGTATTCGACGACGCTGAAGGCGATACTGAACGGTAGCCAGAACGTGTATCAGCAGACGTTCGCTGTGGCGTTTACCGATCCGGCCGTGCAGGCGGCGGTGACAGCGGCGGACGCGATCCTGACAGGCGACAATGCCACCTTCGGCGCTCCAGCGCAGACTTCGACTTCAACCGTGTTGCAGAGCAGCCAACTCTCCTACGTGCTCACCGGCGATACCGCTGCCACCGGAAACATCACAACTACCACCACAGATACCTTTGGCCCCGCCGCTATCCTGGTCGGCGACAATCAGACCGAGGTCTTTATCGTGCTTTCTGGGCAGCTTGATATCAACGTCAACACCAACATCGAGTATTACGCGGCTCGCAATGACGTCACCACCAACACCTACCTGACGACGCAATCCTACACAATCTCGGGGAGCGCGACCGCACCCGCCACGCCCGCGCCGGCATCGTGGCTGCTCCTGGTGATCGGTCTGGGGGTGGCCGGTCTGCTGACCTGGCTGCGGCGGCTGAGGAATCCCGAGGCATAGCGGCCGTTATGGACCGCCATCGGCGCAGCGTGGTTGTGGCGCTGGCGGCAATGCTGCTGCTCGTGGCGGCGCTGCGCTTCGCCGAACCGATCGAAGACGGCGATCTCTTCTGGCACATGGCCTACGGCCAGCAGATGCTCGACCGCGGAACGCTGAAGCCCGATCACACGCTGTATTCCTGGATGCCCACGTCCAACGACTCGATCTACTGCGCGTGGGTGAGCGAACTGCTGTTGCTGGGACTGTGGAAGGCGTTCGGACTCGCGGGGATTTTCGGCTTGCGCTACGCCGCTATCCTGGGTGTGCTGGCGCTGATGGCTCTGTTCGCGCGGCGCTGCGGCATGCTCGGGCGGCCGGAGACGTGGCTCGCGATACTGATTACGCTGCTGGCCTCGGTGACCGCTACGTATCCCAAGCCCGCGTTGCTGTCGGTGGTGTTGTGGCATGCGATGCTGTTCTGTTATTTCGCGGCGCTGCTCGAAATCGAGGAGGGGCGCAACGCCTTACCGTGGATCTACGCCATCCCGGCGTTGACGCTGGTGTGGGTGAACGTCCACGGAGGGTTCATTCTGGCCGCGCCGTTCCTCGCCGTCAGCCTAGCCGCGGCTTGGGCTGCGTTACCCAAACGCGAGACGCGCCACGTGGCGATCGCGTGGAGCCTGTGCGCCTTGGCGGCGCTCGCCACGCCGTATGGATGGCGGTATCCGGTGGAGCTGGCAAGTTACGCGTTGGGCCGGGTGCCGCGTCCGGACATCGCATGGAACAACGAATATCAGCCCGCGTTCGGCGCTGGCGGACGTTTTTATCGCCTGCCGGAGTTTTTGGCGTGGATGAGCCTGGCGCTGCTGGGGGCGATCGTTCTGGCGTGGCGCGCCGGGCGCCACGAGCCGGGCCGGCGGCGTTCCCTGCTAACAGTGGCGGCCTTGTTTCTGGCCTACCTGCCGCTGAATATGCTCTACGCCCGGTCGACGTTTCTTCTGCCGGCGATTTTTGGGTATGGATTCGTGCTGATCGCGCGCGGAGTCCGGTGGCCCTCCTGGGTCCCGGCCATCGCTGCGGTGCTGTTCGTCGGGATCGGCGTGCGCACCGTGTACGAGGCTCGCTACCGGCCGGCCATCGGCAGTTGGATGGGGTTCGGGATCAGCTACTTTCAGCCGGTGGAAGAAGCCGCGTTTCTGAAGCGGGGAAGTTTCGGCCCGCGGATCTACAACACGTTCAACGCCGGAGGCTACCTGCTGTGGAACCTGTATCCACGCTACAAGGTGATGGCGGACGGGCGATCGTTCCCCTACTTGAGCTGGTTCCCGGAGCTCATCCGGTTCCAGCGGACCGGGGACCCGCGGGAGTTTCAGAGTTTCCTGGTGCGCCATCCCGGCGATGTGGCGGTGGTGGATTTTGAGGAAGACCAGACGTGGCGGTCGTTCCTCAAGATGCCTGGATGGCAGCCGGCCTTCTACGGACCGTCCGCCGCCGTGTTTGTGCCGGCGGGAGCGGCTGTGGGACCGCTCCAGGCCGGCGCCGGCGTGGCCCATTTGCGCAATGGCACGGCGGCAGTAAAGGTGTTCGACTTCGCGGTGGCAGTGGCGGACTATCGCACGGCCTGGAACGTGCTCGACCAGATGGAGGGCCCGTTGCGGAGACAGATGGACCGCCAAGCGCTCGACGCCGCGCATAGTTATCGCGAAGGCCACGCCGCGCTTCGCGCCGGAGACTATCGCCGGGCTTACGACCGTTTCGAACACGCGTTCCAGCACAAGATCATCGGCGCACCCGATTACAACATTCTGCTGGTCCTCGAAGCGCTGCTGAGATTGGAAGCCACCGGTCGGACGGAGCAGGCTCCTGCGCTTCGCGCGGGCCTGGCTCGCCTGACCGCTCCGCAGTAGGGAATCCAGGCCGCTACCCGTCGCCTTCAATCGGCACGACGCCGCCTAAAGCGCCCCGCGATTGACGGTAACGCCGGCTAGTGTTCCGCTGGCCGCGCGGAACGGTTGGGGGACTTGGTGCAGTCCATCCTGGAACCAGCCCGTAGAGCAGCCAAGTCCGCTTCAGTGAAGCTGATTTGAAGTAGCCAACCGAGTGCGCCATGATGGGACTAGGAAATGCGCACAATCCGGGTTGCCTTATTATTGTTGCTGGCCGCCGTAATCGCGGCGGCGCAGACTACCAGCCGTTGGCAACTGGTGTGGAGCGATGAGTTCAACGGAGCGGCGGGCACCGCACCCGACCCGGCCAAATGGAACTTCGATGTCGGGAGCGGGTGGGGCCAGTACGAAATAGAGTCCAATAACAGTTCCGCAAATAATGTCTTCCTCGACGGCAACGGCAACCTGGTGCTCCGGGTAACCAAAGACGCGCAGGGCAACTACACCTCGGGGCGGCTGCAGACCGGGGCGCCAGGCGCCTCCACACACACCGCGGACCTGAGTTGGCAATATGGCCGGATTGAGGCTCGCATCAAGCTGCCTTTCGGCAAAGGCGTCTGGCCCGCCTTCTGGATGCTGGGCGAAAACTACGCGACGGCAGGGTGGCCCGGTTGTGGCGAAGCCGACATCATGGAGAACTTCGGCGCCTATAACAACAACGCCAGCAAGAACAACGGCACGATTCATGGTCCGGGTCCCGGGAACAGTCCTTCGACCCCGACCGACTACCCGCCGTATGGTGGTGTGGGCACATCTGCTACCTTGCCATTCGGCGAGACAGTCTACGATGACTTTCACATTTACGCCATCGAATGGGCGCAGGACTCGATTGAGTTCTTTCTGGATGGGGTTTCCTACGAGAAACTCACGCCGGCATCGCTGCCCGCCGGCGCGAAGTGGGTGTTCAACGCTCCGTTCTTTTTGATCCTGAACGTGGCGATCGGCAGTCCGGGAGCATTCCTCGGGACGCCGGATGCCAGCGTGACGTTTCCGCAGACCATGCTGGTGGATTACGTCCGCGTCTATAAGTCCACCACCGTGGCAGCCACAACGCCGGTGATCGCGCCCGCGGGAATCGTGAACGCGGCATCGTACCTGGGGGCCATTTCGCCGGGCGGTCTGGCGACTGTGTTTGGCAATGATCTGGCTGATGCGGAGCACATCATTCCGCCTCCCGCGGCGACCACCACCGACCCAGCGAGCTGACGCGCTGCCGGCTTACATCGCAAACACCTGCGTTCGGCAAGCGGACCGGATCAATGCAAAGCGAGAGTCAGACCGTGGGCGGCAGCGTATTCCCGAATGCGGGCGTCGGTCTCGCCGGCGCCATCGCCGCCGGCGGTCAACAGAAACTGAGTCTCCTTCGGGAATTGGCCCAACTTCTCCTCGAGAGCGTCCATCGATGTGATCCCGTTATACTGCGCCACGTGTGCTCCAATCCCGCCAAACTCGGCGTACACCTCGATTCTCAGGGGCCTTTGCCAGGCGGCCAGGTCCTGCCGTGTCTCGCCCACGCACCGTTCGGAGATGCATAACGATTCGATGGTGCGCAGGTCGGCCTCCGTGGCTAACCAATGCCTTCCACGCGCGATCGCGTTTCGCAGTTCGACCTCCAGAAGAACCCCCTCGCGATTCTGATCCAATTCCGCCTGCTTCCCTTTCCAGTAGTCATGGAAATAGCGGAACGCGTCCCACAGCGGCCCAATTGCGGCGGGTGACCCGAACCGCCCCAGCGACTGCGCCGCGCTCCTTTTCAGAGGCACTTCGCCTTGCATCAGGTACGCCGCCAGATACTGCTCCAACGCAGGCCCCATGGCGATCTGTGGAGTGCGCTCGAAATACTGCATCGTACAGCGGGGCGCCGCGACGCGTATGTCCCACGGGTGGCTGTGAAATACCTGATCGGCGTATGACGGGTCAACGCGCACGAAATAGGCCATCAGTTCCGGCTGGCACAAATCCTGCTGGGACTCGTAAATGGCCTTGATGCGCGGTAAAGCCTCGCGACTGGCATATTTCGCCAGAGCCGTCATCCGCAGTGGCATGTTCCAACCGCCGGCGCGCTGCGCGGCGGCCATCGCCTCGATCAACGTGTCGTCGCTGATCCGCGCGGCGCTCGCCGGCAGCAGTTCGAGTTGCGGCGAATCCAACCACGTCCGCTCTTTCGCCAGTTCCGACGCGATGCGCGCTTGCGCCCGTGCCGGATCGATGGCATACAAGCTCTGCAGCGCCTCGTGCGAGGCTTCGTAGTAGTCACCGGGTCTCCAGGCGTCCAGCACCGATTCGAGCAGCGGAATCACGTCCGGCGACCGCAATGTGCCCGCATACAGCGAAATCAACTGGCGCTGCCGCCAGCCCTCGATTCCGGCGAACGATTTCGCGAATTCCTCCTTCACAACCGGGAGCCATGCGGGGAATGGCTGCCCTGGCTCGTTCTCGCGGATTTGCCGCACATGCTCGAGGAGAGCCTGCAACGCAATGGCTTTCGCATCGCCCTGTTTTCGGACCAGGCTCGCGGCCAGGCTGGCGGCTGCCCTCCCGGTCGCGCGTTGCTCGTATTCGCGATGCCGGCTAATATACTGCAGTTGTTCGGCGGAGGGCTCGGGCGGCTTCTCACCCGGCCGCAGCTTGGGGTAAGGCGGAGCCGGCCGCAGAGTCGCTCGCGTACAAATCTGGGCCAGGGCACTCAAATAGTAGGACGACACGACCTGGGATGGCGCCGGAACCGCCGCCTGCATCAACTCACAAACGCGCCTTGGCTCGCGAGTCGCCTCGAGTCCTTCGAGCAGCGTGTATTCCTCCACGGACAGCAGCGTCAAAGAGGCACGCCATGCCGCGGGCACGTCCAGAAACCGGAGTTGCTCCGCGGCGACGCGCCGCTGCTCGTGTTCCTCGGACGTGTTGCCGTTGGCGGCGGTGAGCTTGGCGGCGCTAGCCGCGATAGCAAAATTCACCCATTCTTCGGTGGCGGCGATCACCTCAAACTCCACCGGGTTTGAGACCGCATATTGCGGTGGGCCCGCGTACCCGTAGACGATAGCCATGGCTCCGGGGCTGAGAACCAGCTTGCGCACCAGCACCGCCGCGCTGTAGCGTGCCGGCCGCAACCGGGGAAGGTAGATATTCAGGGAAACCGCAGAAGGGTTGGCTCCGTTCCCGAAACCGAAATTGCCTGAGACGAAGATCCCCTGAGGCATCGACTGAAGACAAGGCGAGGCCAGGGAGCCGCAATTTGTAGGCGGATCGAGCAGCAACCCGGCGAATTGCCACATTTCCGGCGGCGGGTGTGGGGTAGGCTCGCGACTGCCGGGCAGCCTCATCTCGGCGCGGATCAACTCACCCTCGCGATAGCTGTGTGGATCGATCAATCGCAGCGACAGGTCGATTCCAGGAGGGCTCTTGGCCAGCAGGTCATTCCAGATCGCGCCTGCACTCTGCTGCGCGACGGCAGCCGGAATGCTAAACAGGCAAACTAAGCCAGCGCAAACGGCGGCAGGCAGTACTCGCATAGTTAGGGCCTACCCAACCTTAGACCCCAGTCGGAGACGGCGGGTTTCTTGCGTTCGCCGAATCTGCGTACACATGCCGAAGATTCAGGCGGATGCGGCGCGAACTGCTGGCAATTGCATCGCAAGCGTCAAGTCCTCGCGCTGTATCGGAAACGCTCCGGCGAGATGAGGTTCGGGCAGGGCGCGACTCTTGCGAGCCGGAGCGTTTTTGATCCAATGCAGGTGCTCTACCGCGAAGCTCGGGTACAATGGCAAGGTCCGGTATCAGTCCGTTCCGGCGGACCCCCGGATCGAGCAACCAAACAATCTTTGCGCGGAATAGTTCGATTTCGTTATACGGAAGTGGGATAGCAATATGCATCGTGCGCCGATTGTGCTCCTGTTATTCGCGGCCGGATCACTGGCTGCGGACCAGCAAAGTGACGCCGTGCAACCATCGGGGAAAGGGTGTGCCCGGACGGACAGCGCGAATGGCGACGGGCACTTTTCACCGTATGTTCCGATCCTGACCCAAGAGCGAAATCCTGGCATGGCTGAGACCCGGGCATTCGCGTGGTTGGAGGTGGTTTGCACCAGAGGCAAAAGCTCGTGTGGCGATAACTGGGGCAACACGCGGGTGGACGGCGGACCAGCCACGCTCACCGTGATCCCCGGCGGATACAATGGTGGTGTCTGCAGCGGGAGGGCGTGGTTCATTTGCCGAGAAGCGTAGTAGCCGTGGGACTTGATGCCGTCCGGAAAACGGTCGAGATTTTGGCGGTGGTGGAAATCGGCAAGGTGACAGGCGTGGGGATCGTACCCGGCGCCCAGTGGAGCGGGGACCGCATGCTTTTGTCCGCGAAGGACGGCTCCGTCCAATTTGTCGTGGGCAACACGCTCTATAGGCAGGATCAAGCATACTTTCTCCTGGCGGAGTTTCCGGCCGGAGGCGCGCCCCCGAGTCGGGCTATCTGGCTGCAGGGCCTGTCGCCGCGTGAGATGCCTTTCTGCATGGGACTGGCCTGGGAACTGACGCTGGCTTGGCCGGGCATCGTTTCCGCCTGCGCATTTTTGGACCGGTTCAGCCATTTCTACCGGAGCCATCGGACCCGGATCGAATTGGCGGGGCGCGAGCTGCGCTACGTTGCCGAGGGACTCCTGGCTCTTCAGCGTTGGCCGGCGCTCTTCGCAGCGGTGATGGATTCCATGGGCGAGTTCGCGCGTGAGAGCCTCCCCAAAGGACTGGCCGCCGCCGATCTGGGCGCTTTCTTGGGCAGGCTGCTGATTGGCGCTCAACACAGCCGCATCACCTTGGCCCGGGTGCCGGAATGCGTGCGAGCCATGTGCGAGCCACCCACACCGCCAGCCGAAGAATGCCAGCGGATTCCCCAGTATCGTAGAATGCTGAAAAACCTGGAACGGTTCGCGGAATCGGCCGCGCCGCTGATTGAACAACTCCGCGCGGCGCTGTGACCGACGCCCCGCGCGCCAAGAAATCCCCCGGGCGTCTGATTGCCGGCCTCGCCGGGGAACGTCCGCTTCCTTCGCCCGCTTGATGATACGATTGCTGCGTTTCATTAATGGTGGCCGCGGCAGGACTCGATCCTGTGACCTCCTGCGTGGGAAGCCCGCACCTTGCTTCTTTTGGCTCCATGGCATCCCTCCCGTTCTTCGGCTTTTCAACTACATGAGGAGTCTGCCCTTCGCTCAAAGGCAAGTCCCACAGCTCCAAAGGAATTGGTTTTGTTACGGTTTTGATACGTTCTCGCCCGACAACTCTGAGTTGCCCGCTTGAATCCGGGTCATTTCGGGGGATAGGCAGCACACTGAGCTGGCCATAACGCCAAGATCGTTGCGCCGCATACCAAACCACCTTCCGCCATGTTTTGGCTTGCCAACTTGTTATACTCGAAGAAGCGCCGCGCGCCGACACGCTGGAGTGGCGGAACTGGCAGACGCACGGGACTCAAAATCCCGCGCTCTTCACTGAGCATGAGGGTTCGACCCCCTCCTCCAGCACCATATGTTTTTCAATATTTTGCATAAAGACGGCCTTCCCAGCGTGCAATAGCGTGCAATGAGCGATAGACTCAGGGCAGATTTTATGGCTCTGAAGCTCTATCGTCGTCTGGACCGAACAGGCCAAGGCCGATGTTCGCGGCATTGAGCAGCCCATCGCTTTGCAGATTCTCAAAACGCTGGCTCGCTACGCCCAGACCGGCGACCGGCGAGGGAAACTCAAAACAGCTTCAGGGCATCGACCCGCCGATGATTCGGCTTCGCGCGCAGGACCACCGCGTCTTCTTCCGCGACAAGGGCGACTGCCTGCAGATCTCCCGCGTGCTCCATCGCAAGGAGGCTTACCGCTTGAGACGACCGCCGAACAAGGCCCGAAAAAACGCCGGACAAGAGCTGGACAAGGACCGGATGAAACCCGGACAAGCACCGAACGCAAGGTCGCCCGGCCCTCCGCTAGTCCTTTCCGTTTCCGCTGCTCTTTTGTGCACCCCCTTCGGGGCGCCAGCCTCAGCGCGCAGGAACTGATCCAGGGCTCGTTTGGCTGCCTCAGCGACAGTTTCCTCGGCGGGTAGAGTCGGGATAACCTCGCGGTCAGAAAGGGCGCTTCGGAGTGGTCCAACTGCACGGCGGTCGCCTATGCTGCCCAGGGCGGCGGCGGCGGTCCACCGGACGAGCGCATGTACGTCGCTTAAGGCCTTCAGGACGGCCTGAAACGATTGCTCGCTATGTGATAGCCGCGACAGCGCCTGGGCGGCGTAGCTGCGGGTGGCTTCAGATTCGGCGCGAGCAAGCAGGTTGCAGACGAGCGTCTCCGCCCTCTTGTCGCATAACTGGCCGAGGCAGAGGACCGCCATGTTCCGGACCTCCTCGTTTGCCGAGTGCCTGACGATACGCATCAGTGGACGGGTAGCTCGCCGACTTCCGAGAACCGACAAGGATAAGATCGCCTGGCACGATACCTGCGGGTTATCGTCGTCAGCGGCCTTAATCAAGGCCGGAACCGCCTTGTGCGCCTTAAGAAACCCGAGGGCATAGCATGCCTTGACGCGCACCTCCGAGCTTTCGGAAGTGTCCTCGCAGCAGCGCAAAAGGCCTTCGGGGGTCGCAACCCCAAGTTCATCCATCAAGCGGGCGCACTGGGGCGCATACCCTGCTCGCCACTCGCGACTGGATCTCGCGCTTATCATGGGCACTTCCCATAGATCGGGCAGTGAATCGCCTGCATGCCTGCGACCTGCGCACCAATTTGGGCCCAGGCTGTTGCGCAGGCCTTCCCGCAATTGGTGTCGGTCGCCCTGCCCCAGAACGGTCCGATAGAGGCGTGGTTCGGCGTCCCCGGTATGTGCGCGTAGCATTTATAAACGCACGTCACATTCCCCTTGTTTCTTCTGCCTTTGCAGACATTGAGTATCCCCAGTGGCGTATCGGTAAGCCATCCGACCTGCGTCGTGAATTCGTACACGGCAAAGCAATTTAGCGTGTAGACAGTTGCGGCGACGATCGTCGCATTCCTGAGGCTTATCTGAAGCAATTCGTAATACTCGGCCATGTCGCCTCCCTTTGGGGGCGCGCCGGGCATCGCTATCGCGCCAGCCGCGTGGCCAGAAGGGTCGCGGAAGTCGACGGGGTCGCCATTCGCATAGAGATACTTATGCAGCGTAGCTGGGGCCTTTGGATCGCCTGTATCAGTGTCCCTCGTCAGGAACCTCCCCGTGATTGGATCGACCCAGCGGGCTCGCAGGTAATAAAGGCCAAGGTCTGGATCATACTGCTCTGCGCCGAATAGGTACAAGTTCGGCGTGGAGCCCGTCGTATTCAGGACGTTTCCCCAGGCGTCGTCGAAAAACCAGTGACAGAAAAACCAGTGACAGGCTACGTGTTTCCCCTTTCCTGCCCAAGTGCAAATGATAGCGCGGTCTGTAGGACGCCGGGTGCATCGGCCTCCCCGCGCTTTCTCGGTCGGCCAATCGCGCGCGGTTCCAGCACTCGCCTCATTTTCCGCCCAAGCGCCGCCACGAACTCCCTCGATCCGAGCGGCCTCCCGGTCGCCGTTTGGATGCGAATAGCCGCCAGCTCATCGGCTTCCTCGGCCACGCCCAACTCGCTACGCCATTCCTCCAGACTCATGCGCGCTGTCCAATACTGCAGATCGAGCATTCCGGTTACATCCAACCCGGTCAGATGTGCGCTGGCGCTAGACCAGGCGTACTCGCCGGCATCGGCCACCATGCCCGCCCGCACCGGATTCCTCTCGACATAGCGCATGGCCGACCGCAGATGCGGCTCATCCATCACCGTGGAATAGAAGCGGTTCTGCCAGAGGTGCCCCGTCGAGTGCCGGCGGGCATTCGCGCAATGGGCATAGCGGCAGTGCGCTTGTCCCAAACCGCGCGCCAGGGAATCCTCGCGTTCCGGCACCACGATCAGGTGCACGTGGTTGGTCATCAAGCAGTAGCCGATCAGCCGGAGGCGCGCTGGTTTGCAATACTCCGAGATCAGGCCGAGATAGGTGATCCGATCGCCGTCGCTGCCAAACACGTCCTGCCGGTAGTTGCCGCGCTGCGTGATGTGATGCGGCAGCCCGACAGCCACCACCCGCGCCAGTCTGGACACGACATATGGTGGCCGGCGCTGACTGTTCGTCTCAGGAAAGTCGTGAACACGTAGCCTGTCACTGGTTTCGCCGGGGCGAGTTTCGAAGGCGGCCACGCTGCGCCCGCACTGAACCCGCCGCGGCGTGGCGTATCATAGCTCAGCCGATGCGAAGCATCGAGATTCTCTGGCTGCTTCCGCTGCCGCACCGTACCTCGCTGATTACCTGTGCTACCGCCCTGCTGCTAGGCCTGCGCAAACACGTCGGTTCTGCCTCGTTGTGCGAATGTCTCCCCATAAACCAGCTCGTTTGCAACGAGCTGATACGGGAAAAACACGTCGGCCGAATAGCCTTCCGAGTGCTCAAGCGTAACCTGGATGGCATCACTTTTGCGATCGGAGTTCGGCAACGTCACGCTTACAGCGAAGACCATTGCAACAGCTTTGCACTCGTTTCGTTCCGCCAACTCCTGGAGAGAACTCCGCAACACATAAATCAGGTCCTTGGACTTTGGATGATCTGTATCGGGATCGCCCGCTCCCACCTCGACGATTTCCCCGTCCGGCTTCATGTAGCCGCCATAGGGATAGAACTCACCATACTGCCGCAGCATCTTCTCCGCCAGCGGTAGTAGCGCGTTCAGGAGAGCTTCGGATTCTTGCTTTGCACTCACTGGCTGGGTCCCAAGTCATCTCGCCGAACTACTTTCGTCGGTGGCTTCTGAACGTTCGGCGTAACGTTCGTCTTTGTCCCCGTTACAACCACATGCTCTCTCCCGCTCTGCTGCGCGGCCTCCCGTTGAATTCTGAGCTGCTGCGTGTTTGACAGCTGCTTCACGTCCTTGATCTCGCCGACCGTTGTCTTTGTCTGGAAGTCCGGAATCGACTTGCCTTCACTGGCGACGACTGGTTCCGTGTTCTTGGTAAGTCCCATATCATTCAGAACCCTGGCCTCGCTCGCCGTACCTCGGGCCGCGTTCTGTGTGACGAGCGGAACCTCGGCCGCCGCTTCGACTGCCTTCGTGCCGCTAAGAGCGGCGGCAACCGGTGCCACTAGCATCACGGCCTGGGCTGCTTGCATCCCCTGCTGCTGGTCCTGGTTCACGGGCGTGAACGCAGCCGGAACCGCATCCCCGAATCGGAAACTGGTGAACGGGGAAATCGCCGAATCAATGACACGATTGGGCAAATTGATTACGTCGCTACTGATGGCGTTCGCTACGGCGCCCAGTCCGCCAAGCACGTAGTTGGCACAACTGGACACGCCCTGGAAGCAGTCTCTGCCGTCGGGATCGGTGTTCTTGAGGGGGTTGTTCCTCACGTACCCGTACATATTCCAGCTCTGCGGATCTTCCGCCTGCTGGTCGGCGAAGGGGGCGTCAGGACTGGTCCACCTGCCTTGGGCTGAGCTGAAGTAGCGTTCCCCGAAGTAATCCAACCCCGTTTCCGCATCCCGTTCTTTGCCGGTGAACTTCTGATTCACCACGTCCGCGGACGTCGGATACTGCGCCGGGCTGTTCATCGTCTCGTAGCAGCCGCTGCGTCCGTTCTCGCCCGCCGGGATTTCCTCGCCGAACGGTAGATAATCGAAACAGCGCCAGTTCGTTTGGGTCCCCGAGTTGTCCGTGATCAAGCGCGTGCTGCCCAGGAGATCCGCCGTCAGATACTGGGTCCCCGTCACGACCGGCGCCGCCGTGCTATACTCCGCCGCCAAGTCGCCCTTGGCATCATGCACGTACGTCGTGGTTACCGACGTCGCCCCCGAACCCGACGTCTTCTGCACCCGCCGTCCTTCGCCGTCATACACGAAGCTGGCCACACCGACTCCGTTCGCCACATTCGCCGTGAGCAGCCGGTTCTCGCCGTCGTAGCTGAACCAACTCCCCGACTGGCTGGCGGGAGCCGTTGCCCAAGCCATCTGGTTGCCTGCGCCGTCGTAGGTGTCGCCCGCACCGCGAACCAAGCGGTTATTGCTATTAGGATACACGGCAGTCACGGCCCCGGTCGGCGTGAATCCCGCATTCGGCATATAGCTGGACGGCGTCACCGCCCGATTGCCGAAAGCATCGTAGTTGTATGTTTGCGACCAGACGGCCGGCCCGGATGGGGAGGTCGCTTCGCTTGCCGAGTTTAAGCGGTTGGCCGGATCGGTGTAATTGTAATTCTGATAGACCTCCGTCGCCAACCCGCTGGTCCGTTGGATGGTGTGGCCCGCGACATTGCCATTGTCGGCTCCCGAGTTGTAGCTCCATCCTAGAGTCATCAGCGCCGTCGATCCCAGCGTAGCCGTTAATTGGGTCGGCTGGAGGAGGCTGTTGAAGTTCCAGTTCTCGGTGACGTTATTTCCCAGCGAGAGGTTCTCCACCGCGCCTTGTGGGGCATAGCAGATCCCCGTGCCGCTGTACGGCGAGTAGATGCCCGTTGCGAAGCAACTTCCACCCGAGGCGTAGGTGGTCGATGCGCCCGACGACGGCGCGCCCGTGACCTGGTTGATCCGTCCCGCCGCGTCGAAGGTGTTCGTCACGGTACGCCCGGAGGGATAGGTTACGCTTTTCAGCGCCCCGGACTTATCGTAGAGATACGAGAAGGAGTAAGGCGCAGCGTTGCCGATCTGCTGGCTACTGTTCGCCACGCGACCCATCCTGTCGAAGCACGAGTAGCTATTGGTGGTGGCTGGGGCGGATGGGTAGCTGCTTGAAGTGCTCGCCAGCGCGATGGTACTTACGGAGGCCAAGCGGCCGTTCTCGTTGCAGCCCCCGGTACAGGTACCGGTGGCGTCGCAGTAGCTGTAGGTGACCGGGGGCGTAGGAATGACGCCGCTGTAGGATTTCCCAATCACCCGGTTCATGCCGTCGTAGGCGGAAAATGTGAGCATCCGAACGGCGTCCGTGCGCGTCAAGAGATTACCGCTCTGATCGTAGCTGTAGGTGAGGGTGCCGTTTTCGGGATTCGCGGCCTTAACCAGGCGCTTCAGCGAATCGTAGGTGAATGTTCGCTGCAGAGTGCCGGCGCCGCTGGGATCGGTCTGGATTACGCTGGTGAGGTCGTCCAGCGGGTCGTATGTGTATGTGGTGTTGTAGGTGGTGGTTGAGCCGCTCCCATTCGTAATTCCCGACGGCAACGAGGAGGTCGGGTTTTCCTGCACGGAGGTCAACCGGCCAGCGGCGTCCACAGCCGATAGCCGCACGAAACCAGCCGGATCCTGCGCGTACGTCTGGTTGTTCAGGTACGCGATTTGGGTAGTGGAACCATCCGCCTCGGTGACCTTGGTCGGCCGGTTGATGCCGTCATACAGAGTCGTGGTCGCGTTCGAGGAAGAGCACGTGGCGAACGGCTTCTGCGACCGGAGAGGCAGCGACACACAGGATTGGCGACCTCGCCCGTCGTAGCCGTAGGTGGTAGCGATCCAGTTCCCGGATGGAGGGCCGCCGGTCGTCGAGGTGCTCCCTGCGTCGGACAACTCGCTGCCGGCTTTCCTTCCCAACCCGTCGTAATCGACCTCGGTGACCTCGTAGGTGCCGCTGCTCTGCGCCAAGTAGCTGGTGACGCTGAAGGCCGAGGGGGTGTCGTTGTATACGATGGTCGTCGACCCGCCATCGGGGCGCGCAACGCCGGTCAAGCGGTCGAATGCGTCTGCCCCCGCGGACGCCAAATACGCATAGCTCGTCGTGTTGCCGTTCACATCCGTCGTGGATATGGGTTTGCCGATGTTGTAGTCGTATGCCGCGCGGGCCGTCAACGCGGTGCCTGTCCCGTTAAGACCCGTGTAGCTTGTCACCGAAGTCGGGAACGCGTAAGTGCTCCCGCCACTGGAATCGGTGTAGTTATAATTGTGCTGCACGGTGCGGGGGTCGAGAGTCTGCACTACGTTGCCGGCAATATCATAGGTGTAGGTCGAGGTGAGGGTGGAGGGGCCGTTCACCGGGTCGGTCACCTTCTGCGTCACTGTGGCGACATTGCCCCGCGCCGTGCCGCTCCCCGCGCCGTAGTTGGTTCCATCGTGGGAAGTGACGCTCGAATAGCCTTGAGGCGAAGTTTGATCGTACGCGTAGTCCGTTTCACTCACGACGTTCGCGGATGGGCAAAGCGTCCCAAGAGTCGGACTGGTGGCGTTGCAGACCTGCCGTACCGAAGGCAGGTCCAAGATATACGGCGGCAGGCTCGGCGTGCCTATATCGTATTGGTAGTTCGTAACGGTCGCGCGGATCAGGCTGCCGGTGTAGTCGGATTCGTCGTCCTCGATCTGATTGTTGTGGTCGTCGTACGTATACTGATCCGTTGCGGTCACCGAGCCAAGCGTCACGGTCTTGGTGACGATTCTCGGATCGTGCTCCGGGATGACCGGAGAAACGGAAGCCGCGAGTTGATTGGTAAACGTCGAAGGCAGTGTGGTTGCATTCTCGTATCCTGCGAACCAGCAGGGAGGCTGGCCGGTTGCTGGATCGAGGGTGTTAATCTCAGAGCTGTCGCAAAGCCTCTGTTGCCACGTGGATTTCTCCGTCTGTAATAGGTTGTTGCTGCCGTCGTACAGGTTCGTTTGAACCTCTTTACCTTCCTGCCAGCCCTTGTAGTACGTATTGTAAAATGGCGGAGTCTGATCGACCGGGTACGTGTAATGATCCTCGACCCCCAGAACACCCGGGCCACCATTGCTATACTGGCTGCAGAAGGTGGCGAGCGCAGCGGCCCCGCCTGGCATGAGGGGCCCGGTATAGGGGCTCGTGACGGTACCGTCGGTGTAGATGACGATGCCCGCCTGGGCGAAATAAGGGCCATACAACGAGTTGCCTAATGGGCAAAAGAAAACCTTTTGAGAGGGCGTGGCATCGGAGGCATTTGTATAGATGTCCTTTTCCGTTACGTATGACTCGATCACATAGCCGGACGGGCACGTGCCACCGCCGGCGCAGATAGTATTCTGCAGGGTTGAGCCAGACGTTCCGACCGTGATGCCATAGGTGTACCGATACATGCCGCCCGTGGGCAAGACGATCTGCGATACGTCGCCATAGACATCATAGGAGAATGTAAGGCTGGTCCCATCCGGATATCGTACTGATTGGAGCAGGGCCGCTGGGTCGTATAGTGTCGCTGGCGTCGGGATTTGGGTATTTCCGCCCGGCCCCGACTCGGTGCACGCGGATCCGATGCAAGAAGGGATTGCCGAAAACAGCGTCGCCGTGTTTTGCGGCACGACGAATGCATCCAAGGGCTGGTACGTAAGCGCTATCACGTGACCGCCGGAATTCACGGAGTTGGGGCAGAAGTCCGCGGCCAAGGCTGGAGTGCTCGTATTAAAGCTGGGGGAGCCATTCGCATCGGGGTAGGTAATGTACTGCGCCTGTGCGCCTGCGGGGAGCGCGGGAAGTCCGGACGGCACTGGGCACTGTATCTGATCGGAGATGGTGATCAGACGGTTGAGCCCGTCGGTGATGCTAAGTGGGTATGTCCCGTACTGATTACCAACCGACAGAGTATTACCGTTGCGATCCTCAATCTGAGTGACAAAGCCAGTTGTTAGAGTGTACGTCGTTCCGTTCTTCAGCTGCAGCATGCCAGTCACACCGACGGTGTTAGCTGTATTAGTGGATGGAAAAATGCAGGACGAGTTCGAAGCATTCCCAGAGCTTTCTGTGATGTGGCTGCTGGAAGTAAACAGGGCGTCGCTGCCGTCGAATGCCTGGAAAACGGTTCCACGATCGAAGGAGGCCCCAAGACTGGTCTGCACCGGCACCCCGCCCGCATTCTGATCGCGAAAATCGTGTTCCGTTCCGTCAGGACCGGTATACGTCAGCCTGGTGAGCGTGGAGTTCCACTGGTACACGATGTTGTTGGGGCCAGTCGTCTCCTGCTTGCACACGTCGCCGGTGCCCTTCATCTGCATCGCGCCCTGGACGATGTTAGGCTCGTCTGCCTGCCATGACTCGTTGAGAGGTAGGTAGCCAGTGTACCTCTGACAGTTGAGGTTGCTAGAACTGGTGGAAGCTCCGCAGGCCTCGGCCGTTATCGTCTGCACATACCAGTGAGATTCGATGGGCAAGATCAGCGGCGCCTTGGCGTCACCGCGGCCGAGCGCCTCGGTCAGGGGAATGGAGATGTTCAGATGGCCGTTGGCGTGGTTCACGGTGTCGAGCGAACTCAAGTGAAAGACGCCATCGGGGCTGCCCGGCGTGTTAATGCCGGGCGTCGTCCCGTCCAGTGGCGACATCTCGGGTAAAGGCACGGCTTGGGACTGGGACCACGCTGCACAGGGCAACCAAGCGAACGCAATGAGCGACGCGCACGAGGTAGATAGGAGTCTCATCGGGCCTCTTCTTTTAGTTGGTGATCTGGATTGCTACCGACATTCCATTCCGACTCTGGCTGTTGATGTTCTGGCTTATCCCTTGGTTTTGGATATGAAGCACATAGGTATTGGGGAGAAGGTCCAGAATCAAGTGTGAACGCGGCGTCGTGACGGCCGTATCAAGCCCGATGAGTTCGGGTGCGTTAGCCTGGTTCAGCGTGAGGGAGAAGTGCGCCGCGTGACCCGGTAGCCGATTCTCGATGTAGAGAATAAACGGCCCCTTCGGGCGGACAATCTTCAGCGGATAAACGCCCGAGAGTTTGACGACTACCGGCTCAATGACCATGCTCGGCATCTGAGTATGCGTCGTGGTGTTCAACTGGGCTTGCAGCGCCGCCGCGGTGAAAACGGCGATTGGCAGCAGCGTTCGACTCGCACGACCGGCTCGAATGGTCCGGCCAATCCATCTTGCAAAATGTCTCATCGTTCAGTAACCTCCTGGCGCAATTGTTAGTTCCGATGACGCGCGGCCATGTTCGCTTCACTCTCTTGCTCTTGTTCTTGTTCTTGACTTCTGGCCCATTGTTCGTTTTGCCTAGCCCGCTATCAAATATTCGGATTGATCATCGCCGTAAACGTAGTGCCGCTGCTTCCGACTGCCGTGAAACCGGGGAGGAGAATGATCTGGCTCCCGGCCGTACAAGTGACATTGCCGCTGACGGTCACGCTGCCGCTGATGGTGATCGTATTCGACGCCTGGCATGGGGTGCTCGCCGTCATTCCGCTGGTAATTGTGAGATTCGTGGGTATGGAGGGGGCCGCCACGCTGATCTGGCCGCTGGTGCCGGTGATGGACGAAGTCAGGGTATCGGTGGCGGTGATGGTCTGGCTTCCCGTCGTTATCAGCGTCGCTGCAAATGTTCCAGTTCCCGAGGTCAATGTGGCGTTAGCCGGCAGCGTCGCCCCCCCATCGCTGCTGGTGAAGTGCACAGTCCCGGCATAGCCGGTAACCGTGTTGTTGTTCGCGTCGAGGGCCGTCACCGTGAAGTTAAGCGTTACTCCCTGAGATGCCGAGGTCGGCGCTACAACCAAGAAATGCGTGGCCACTCCGGCCGTGTTGGTCAGCGAGAACGTCACCGAACTGAGACCAGTCGCTGCCGCCGTCACGGTATAGGGGCCACCTACCGTGGAGTTCGCCGTAAACGAACCGGCCGACGCCACGCCTGATGCGTTAGTCGTCACGGTGAACGTGTTAGTGCTGTTGCTGAACGTGCCCGACGCGCCCGTGGCCGGAGCCGTAAACGTCACGCTGACGCCCGCTACCGGGTTTCCA
>JBEKKO010000057.1:0-30208 GCA_050010695.1 Bryobacteraceae bacterium | reverse complement strand
CTCGTCGAGCTCGCTCATCGGATAGGAAACATGATGCTGCAAGCTCGGAATATCGGTGAACCGCAGATCCAGTTGCTTGGCATCGTTCTTCTTGGCAAATTCCAAAACTTCTTTCGGAGTCATTCATCCTCCCGGGATAAAATTATGTGGGAATTGTGACGTTCGCAGATGCCGCTCAGAATAACCGATTGCACCCCATCCGGTCAAGTTTGGGTGACAGTTTGGCTGACGCCGGGAAAATGCCGCTATGGCACGGGCGCGACGGGACTTAGCCGCGGCTACCGCGCAGACGTTCGCGGCTGGGGTGTTCACCGCGCCCGGCGCGGCAAGTTTCTGCCCTTGCCGGCGTTGCTAATCTGAAGAGATGGGATTCCGGCTGGTGGTGAACTACTCTCCGCGCGGAGATCAGGAGAACGCCATCGCCGAGCTCACGCGCGGTGTGCGCGAGGGCGAACAGCACCAGGTCCTGCTGGGCGTAACCGGCTCGGGTAAGACCTTTACCATGGCCAAGGTGATTGAGGCTACGGCCAAGCCCGCCCTGATCCTGGCGCACAACAAGACGCTGGCCGCCCAGCTCTATCACGAGTTCAAGGGCTTCTTCCCCGGCAACGCGGTCGAATACTTCGTCAGCTATTACGACTACTATCAGCCCGAAGCCTACATTCCGTCGAGCGACGTCTACATCGAAAAGGAAGCCACCGTCAACGACGAGCTCGACAAACTGCGCCTCTCCGCCACCAAGAGCCTGTTCGAGCGCCGCGACTGCGTGATCGTCGCCAGCGTGAGCTGCATCTACGGCCTGGGCTCGCCTGAAGCCTACTACGGCATGCTGTTGATGCTCGAAAAAGGGCAGAAAATTTCGCGCAACCAGATTCTCTCCAAGCTGGTCGAGATTCTCTACGAACGCAATGACACGGATTTCCGCCGCGGTACCTTCCGCGTGCGCGGCGACGTGATCGAAGTCTACCCCACCTACGACGATTGCGCCTACCGGATCGAGCTGTGGGGCGACGAAGTGGAAAGCCTCTCGCAGGTCGATCCGCTGCTGGGGCAGGTCAAACAGACCTACACGCGCCTCCCCATCTATCCCAAGACGCATTACGTGATGAGCGAGGAGACCAGGCTCGCCGCCATGGAGAGCATCCGCGCGGAGCTCGACTGGTGGCGCCCGGAACTGGAAAAACAGGGCAAGATCATCGAGGCGCAGCGGCTGTACCAGCGCACCATGTTCGACCTCGAAATGATGAAGGAAATCGGCTACTGCCACGGCATTGAGAATTATTCGCGCCATTTCTCCGGCCGCCTGCCGGGCGAGGCCCCGCCGACCTTGCTCGATTACCTGCCGCACGACGCGCTCATGTTCATCGACGAAAGCCACCAGACCATTCCGCAGCTTCACGGCATGTACCACGGCGACCGCTCGCGCAAAGAGGTGCTGGTGGGGCACGGTTTCCGCCTGCCCAGCGCGCTCGACAACCGCCCGCTCACTTTCGAGGAATTCGAGCACCGCGTCAACCAACTGGTTTATGTGTCCGCCACGCCAGGCCCCTATGAGCTGACCCGCTCGGCGGGCGTGGTGGTGGAACAGATCATCCGGCCCACCGGCCTGATCGACCCGAGCGTGGAAATCCGGCCGGTGAAAGGCCAGGTGGACGACCTGCTGGGCGAAATCCGCAAGCGGGTGGACGCCAACCAGCGCGTGCTGGTCACCACGCTCACCAAGCGTATGTCCGAAGATCTCGCCGAGTATTACTCCGAGGTGGGCGTGCGCTGCCGCTATCTGCACTCCGAGGTGAGCACGCTCGACCGCATCCGGATCCTCCGCGACCTGCGCCGCGGCGAGTTCGACGCGCTGATCGGTATCAACCTCCTGCGCGAGGGCCTGGATCTGCCCGAGGTTTCGCTGGTGGCGATTCTGGACGCCGATAAGGAAGGCTTCCTGCGCTCTGCCGGGGCGCTGATCCAGACCATCGGACGCGCCGCGCGCCACGTGGAAGGCCACGCCATCCTCTACGCCGACGTGATGACCGACAGCATGCGTAGAGCGCTGGACGAGACCTCGCGCCGCCGGCAGACGCAGGTCGAATACAACGAGCTCCACAATATCGTGCCGCAATCCATCGTGAAGCCCATCGATATGAGTTTGGTAGCGGTGGCGGAAGCCGACTACGTTACGGTGCCCCTCGAGGTGGACCAGGAAGTCGACAACCTCACTCCGGAGGAGCTGCGGAAGTTCATCGCCGATCTGGAAGAGAATATGCGCGAAGCGGCCCGCAAGTTCGAATTCGAAAGAGCCGCCCAACTGCGCGACCGCGTGAAAGCCCTCAAGCTGAGCGCCGCCTGATGGACAACCGTGGGATAGGCGATCGGTTCTTGTCGCCTGTCTTCCGCTGTCGGCGATTACGGCAGCGTGATCTCGAGCGGCGCCGATTGCGGCCCCTCTTTCCCGGTTGCGCCGACGGTGGCGACGGCGTAGCGGTACGTCTTGCCGTGTTCCACCGCGTGATCGGAATAGGTGGGAACCGCGCCACTTTCGGCTAGGCGCTCGAAAGAGCCGCTGGCGGGGGCGCGGTACACGCGGTAACCCTTGATGCCGGATTCATCGGCCGGATCCCACGCCAGTTCGATGGAATTGGGCGCCGCCACTGCGCGCAGTCCGCTCGGCGCGGCGGGCGCCATCGGCTCCGGCGTCACTTCGAACGGCTCCGAGAGGTCGCTTTCGGCCACCCGGTTATCGCCTTGCGGGACGAAGGACTGGATCAGGTAGCGGTAGCTGGTGCCGACCTCGGCGGCCTTGTCGGTCCACTCTGGCTGCGTCACCTCCGCCACCAGGTCGTATTTCTCCGACTTTTCCGATGCACGCAGCACGCGGAAGTGCTCGGCCGTGGCGTGCCAGGTGAGATGCAGGCCAGCCCGGGTCATTTCCGCCCGCACGTCCGCGGGCCGGCTGGGCGGCGCAATCACCTCCACGTCGACGTAGCTCGACCACCCGGCGTTCTTCCCGTTGGCTCCCACCACCCGCACCCCAATGCTGACTGCCTTGCCGGTCCACTCCGCGCACGGCACTTCATAACGCGCCACCGTTCCGCCCGCGGCCGCAACCGGCGGAATTTGCTTCGCTTCGCGGGCCCACTGCTCGGAGGTGAAGGGAACGGGGCCCGGCCCGATGCGGAGGTCGAACGACGGCGGCTGCTTGATCTCCACACCCTCCGTGGTCAGATGCGGCGCGGTGAATTGAACGATCAGCTTGCCGCCGCGCTGCACGGCCGCGATGTCGGTGACTCGCGCCGGAATGTTGGTCAACTGCGGCAGCGGCCCAGCCACATAGCCACAGCCGGAAAGGAACGCGGCCAGAACGGTAAGAATGCGACGCATGAAATGTCTAGTGTAACGTCCCTCGGGAGTTGCCGCGGTTACCACGAAACCGGCATCTGCTCCACTTTCATACCCCACGCTCACGCTGCCCACGCATCGCAAAATGGCCGGTCTCTGCGGTAGCATTAGTTTTGCTGCCTCTACTGAAAAAAATTGGGGACCGCGCCGCCTTCCGGCCGGGGGGCATTGCGCGGAAGATAGGCGGCTTGCTCTCCTTCGCGCTGCTTGCCGTTTTGCTGGTTGCCGTGAACCTGGACGCGTACCGTGGCAACTTTCAGGATGACGAACTCGATAACATCAGTTGGGCCGGGCTGGTCCCGGTGGCGCGTTACGTCGAGGCGACTCTGAGCCCGCTTTTTCAAGCCAACAATTTCCGCCCGACCGGGCATTTCTTCTTCCGCGAGGGCGCCCTCCATTTCGGCTTGGACTTCTGGAAATACGTCGCCGTCATCCAGGCATTGCATCTGCTGAACGTCTGGCTCATCTGGCTGCTGGCTAGAAGGCTTGGCGCGCAGCCGCTCGCCGCGGCCGGCGGGGCGGCGCTGTTCGCGTTTCACATGGCGCTCTTCGACGTGCTCTGGAAGCCCATGTATGTCTTCGATCTTCTTTGCGCCACTTTCTGCATACTGAGCTTGCTGCTATACGCTCGTGGGCGCTGGGTGCTCAGCTTCGCGGCGTTTTGGCTGGCTTATAAATCGAAGGAACTGGCGGTGATGCTTCCGTTCGTCCTGGCGGCCTATGAGATCTGGTTTGGCAAGCGCAACTGGAAACCGCTGGCCGCTTTCTTCCTGGCATCGCTCTCCTTCGGGCTGCAGGGTATGCTGCTCAATCCCAACCGGGACAATGCCTATACTTTTCACTTCACCGCGGCGGCCGTGGCGCAGACGTTCGAGTTCTATTCGGCTAAGATCTTTCTCTGGCCCTATCTGTTTCTATTGCTCCCGGCCGGCGCTTTGCTAGCCAGGAACCGCCGCGCCTGGTTCGGCTTGGCGGTGATGGTGCTGTTCTTCGTGCCGCTGATGTTCCTCCCCGGGAGATTGTTCAGCGCCTACTGCTATGTCCCGTTCATCGGTTTGGCAATCGCATTTAGCGGCATCGCCCCTTCCGGCAAATGGATCCCCGCCGCTGTCTTCCTGCTGGCCTTTGCGTGGCTCGATGCCCAGGCGTTCGACACGCAACGCACCGACACCCTGACCCAGGACGACGTTACCGGGCGCTGGCTCACTTCGATTGTGCAATTTGCGCATACTCATCCGGTCATCAATGGCGCGGTGTATCGCGGGCTGCCCGCCGGTTATACGAAGTCCGGTTGTGGGGGCGCTCTGCGCTACATCTATCACAGCCATCTCTTACAGGTGCTGCCGTACGACGATTCCCAATCTTCGGCACTGCTGAATCACCCCGGAGTTGCGATTCTGATCTGGTTCGACAAGCTACAGTATCTGGCAACCGATCTGACCGGGGGCGCACCCTCCGGTCAGCAACGCGGCCATCCTTAAGAAATCAACTCCCTGCCCAATCGGGCATTTCTCCGGGTTGGTCTCAGAGCCGAAGTTTCTTATGTACTGCGTATTACGCCCGTTCGAAGTTTTTCGGAACTTTTTGCACGCGAACTGTGAAGCAGAGTTTAGGGATCTATTGTAAGCGAACACTGTGGTTTTGTGGTTGACAATACGCTTTAAAGAGGAGATTCATGAGACGAAGACTCTTGCTGGCCCTTCCCGGGGTTGGTGCGCTCGTTGCCAGCCGGGCATTCGGTGGAGAAACCCAGGAAACGGCAGCGCGTGGCGACGGAGCCGCACCGCGCGTGTCGCGCAAGGCGCTGACCAAACACAGCGGACTGAAGGCCGCTTTTAAGGTGCCGAAGAGCGCGGCCAAGCAAGCGAAGTATTTGAACAGTCTCACCGCTCTGCTGTCGCTCACTCCCGCACAGCAGGAGCAAGCCGCAACTGTTTTTGCAAAAGCCGCCAGTGCGCGTGTCGCGGCTCACGCCGACCTGCAAGCCGCACACCAAACGCTGGCCGACGCCGTGAAGAACAACGACACTGCCGCCATCGCTCGGGTCTCGAAGGCGCTCGGCGCCTTTACGAGCCAACGTATCTCGAACGGCGCGCTTGCCAACGCGGCTTTCTTTCAGCTTCTCACGCCGGATCAGCAGACCAAGCTGTCACAGTTCCAAGGGTGAGGCGCCCGCTGGCTTTCGGATGCCGCCGGTGAAGCGTGGCTCCGAACGGACCTTGGACTGTGCTCGTTTAGCGGTTGAGTTGCCAAGGTGAACAATGAAGAGTTCCTGTCGCAAGAAGGCTGGAACGTACGCCCTACGTGCGATTAGTGTGTTATCTCTGATCTCGGCCTGCTATGGCCAGAACTTTACGCTGGCGGCTGCCCCATCCTCTCTCACGATCTATCCAGGCCAACAGGGTGTCCCAGTAACCATCTCGGCGAGTGGCAACCCGCATACCGGACCGATCAGTATCACGCTGACTGGTCTGCCATCGGGGATCGGCGTCTCTCCGCTGACGTTAACAACCGGCACTTCGGGAACGTTGACGCTCAGTGCCTCTCTCTCGGCTGGGCAGCAGGGCTTTTCGCCCACGGGTCCTTCGATGACGACGAGTTGGACGGCTCCCGTGACGGTTGTTGGTGCAGCCGGCTCTGTCCAGGCGACGGCGCAATTCTCGCTCACCGTATCCATCTCCAATCCTTCTTTCGCCCCGGCAGCCTCGGCTATCAACCTGCCGATTGTGAACATCAATACGAATGGTGTGGCCATCGTGAGCAAGACCGTCGACGTCCCCGGCACCATCAGTATCACTTCAGCCGACGGCAAGACCTCGTATCTGCCCAGTGCGAGCGATGGCGACGACACGGCGACCTTTCATGTGCATGGCACTTCAACCGCACAGATGCCGAAGCTGCCCTACCACGTCAAACTGAATACCAGCGTGGACCTGCTGAACACGATGGGGCTGCAGTGCCCCTACGTTACCAATGGGAAGGGCAAACCCACCTGCGATAAGAGCAAGAGCTACATACTGCTGGCTAATTATGACGACAAAACGTTCTTGCGTGATTGGTCGGCTTCGGCGTTGGCCAACGCCATCCCCATCGGGAACGGGTATCTGAACTCGCCGGCGGATTCACCGACTCCCAGCGGCACCAATGTCCTGATGCCGTGGGCGTCCCATTCGCTTTTCGTCGAGCTCTACCTGAATGGCGCGTACCAAGGCAATTACCAGCTCATTGAAGAAGTAAAAGTCGACAGCCACCGGGTTAATATCAACGAATTGTCCGAAACCGACACGGCACCGACTCAGGTGACCGGGGGTTATCTGATGGAGATCGACTGGCATCAGGACGAGGCCTATGTCTTCTTTACGCCCCAGAACCTGCCGATTGGCCTGATCGATCCGGATTTTTCGCCGGACCCGGAGGTCCCCCAGCAGACTGCTTACATTGCCAACTATGTCGATGCCGCGGAAACCGCGCTTTTTTCGAGCAATTTCACCGATCCCAAGCAGGGGTGGCGCGCATATTTCGACGAGGCCTCAGCCATCAATTACTACATTGTCAACGAGGTGATGGGCAACGTGGATGGAGGCGAGTTCTATAGCAGCGTCTATCTGTATAAGGACGAGAATAATCCACTGATCTACATGGGACCCGTCTGGGATTTCGATATCAGCTCAGGCAATGTCAATTACGCAACGATTGTGAATCCGACGGTCCCATGGATGCAGACCCAGGCAATCTGGTATCGGCAGTGGTTCCAGGATCCGGGTTTCCAGGCGGATGTCGTTACGCAATGGAACACACTCAAAAAGAACGGCGTGTTCACTGCGTGGCTGGCGTCCATCCAGCAAGAGGCCGAGAGTCTGGAGCAGTCCCAGGTGAACAACTTCGGATGCTGGCCGATGCTGGGCATCCAAGTCTGGCCCAACACCGAGGCGGCGGGCAGCTATGACGGCGAGGTCCAATACCTCATCAACTGGCTGAATCTGCGCATAGCGTACCTGGATTCGCTTTTCAACGCCAAGGCACAGACATCCACCACGCTGGGGGTCGCAGCCGGACCGTTGCGCAGTGGCTCCCCTGTCACACTTACGGCCCAGGTCACGGGCAGCAGCACTACTCCGACTGGCACCGTCTCGTTCCTGTCCAACGGCATTCTTCTCGGGACAGGTCCGCTGACCAGCAGCGGTGCGGCAAGTCTGACAGTCAGCAACCTGCCGGTGGGAAGTGACAGCCTTCAAGCCGTTTACAGCGGCGACAATGTCAATGCGCCTTCTTTATCCGCGGCCCAGGCGGCGACCGTGGCAGCCCCGCTGGCGAGCACAGTCACCAGTATCGCGGGCCCCTTTGCAACCGCCACTCGAGGCGCTTCACCTGGGTTCTTTACTGTGTCGGTCATTGGCAATTCAGGGACTGCCGTTCCCACCGGTACGGTCACCTTCACCGTGGACCTCGGCTCCGGCACCGCGGTGGCGCTGGACGGCACTGGCCAAGCCCGCTACTACGCCAATTCGCTCAGTAGCGGAGCGCACACCATCACCGCCAGCTATTCCGGCGACGCGAATTACTCCGCCAGCAGCGGCCCGCCTCTTGTTTTTCTTGGCTCTCGGCCTCCATGCCGGGGAAAGAGCGGTTGTGCTGATCGCTGACCCGATCAGCAGAACCTCGCGTCTGGACACGTGAACCACGTCGTTGGCCGTTCTTGGCGTGGTTCGCGCCAACGGCGCAGCCTTGGATGTGGTTTCCCGCGGACCTGGCTACCGCAACGACCGTGCTCGATCCAAGGTCCGAACCTGACCGTCCCGATCCCGCGGCGCGCGTCGCCCGCTCTTCGGAACACGCCGCCCAGACCGCTCCTAGCCGGGTTGTCCTCCACTATCGAGAAAACACCGGCGGCCAAAAGACCGCCGGCGCTACCGGGCGCGACAGCTACTACGTGTGCTGGGCCGGGCGTGCCCGGCCCAGCGCTCTCCGAAGCGGCCTCGCCGCCACGCTCAAAAGTTCAGCCCGCAAGGGCGGAAGATAATAGCCCAAGGCGCAAGCCTTGGGAAACAGTCATCCCAAAGAGCCCCGGAACGGGGCGGAAGAACCACCTCCAACGAAACCAGCGTCTGCTCCACCTTCAGTCCGCACCGCCCGGTTCGCTATGCTGAAGTTTCCATGCCCGAGGGAAGCTTCCAGTACGTGGACGTCAGTGTCCCGGCGCCGCTCGATCAGCCGTTCACTTACTCGCTGCCCGAGACCCTCCGCCACCGCGTGCGGCCGGGCAGCCGGATAGTGGTTCCCTTCGGCCCGCGCAAACTCACCGGCGTTATTCTGCGCTGCCACGACGAACCGCCGAACATTGCCACCCGCGAGGCCCTGCGCCTGATCGATTCCGAGCCGGTGCTCGACGCGGAACTGCTCAGCCTGGGCCGCTGGATCGCCGGTTATTACTGCGCTCCGCTGGGCGACGTGCTGCGTGGCATGCTGCCGCTCCAGTCGGAAATCCGCCGCGGCAAGATCTGGTCGCTGACCGATGCCGGCCGCGACGCGGCGCGTCAGTTGCTTCTCGATGCCGCGCCCGACGACCCGGTGGCGCGCATTCTGGCCATGCTCGAAAAGCGCCCGCTTTCGGCCGCCTACCTGTCGCGCATCCTGCCGCTCGCCGATAAAGCCATCCGTTCGCTGGAGCGCAAGGGTCTAATCGCCGCTGAAAACGTGCAGACCGAGCGCGACCCTTGGCGCGCGCCCGCCGGACGCCTGCGCGTCGAGCTGGCCGCAAACCCCGCCGAAGGGAAGCTGAACAAGCCCGAGCGCGAGTTGAAGGCCTTCCTCGAATTGCATCCCGGCTCGCACAATCTGAAGGAGCTGGAAAGCATGCTGGCCCACTCGAGCGCCGCTGCGCGCTCGCTGGCGCGCAAAGGCGTGGTCACGCTCACCGCCGAAACTCCCGGCGTCACCGCGGGCCTTGTGCGCACGCCGCATACGCTCAACCCGGCGCAGCAGGCGGCCTACGATTCCATTCTTCGGGCCGTTGAGGCGCGCGAGTTTCACGCCTTCCTTCTCTACGGCGTCACCGGCTCCGGCAAAACCGAAATCTACCTCAATGCCATCCAGGCCGTGGTGGCACAAGGGCGCGGCGCGCTGCTGCTGGTGCCGGAAATCGCGCTCACCCCCGCCATGGCCGGCCAGTTCTTTTCGCGCTTCGGCGATCGGGTTGCCATTCTGCACAGCGCGTTTACAGACGTCGAACGCACCGAGCAGTGGCGCCGCATCCGCTCCGGCTCGGCTTCGGTGGTGGTGGGCACCCGCTCCGGCGTGTTCGCGCCCGTCCGCAACCTGGGGCTGATCGTGGTGGATGAAGAGCACGATGGCAGCTACAAGCAGGAGGAAACCCCGCGCTACAACGGTCGAGATGTGGCGCTCGTGCGCGGCCAGGCGGCGCACGCCTGCGTGGTGCTGGGCTCGGCCACGCCCAGTCTCGAAAGCCGCTACAACGCCGAGCGCGGCAAGTACACGCTGCTGACGCTTCCCGGCCGCATCGAAGACCGTCCCATGCCGGCCGTCGAACTCGTCGATATGCGCCAGGAGTTTCTCGAGACTCGCCAGCAGGCCACCTTCTCGCGCAAACTGATCGAGGCCATCGGCCACCGCCTCGAGAACGGCGAGCAGACCATCGTCCTCCTCAACCGCCGCGGCTTTTCGAGCTTCGTCGCCTGCCGCGCTTGCGGCGAGCGCGTTCAGTGCGTCAACTGCTCCGTCACGCTCACCTTTCACAAGCGCGACCGGCGCCTGCTGTGCCACTATTGCGGCTACGCCGAGAAGGTTCCCAGCGTTTGTCCCAAGTGCTCGAGCGACCACGTCTACTTCCTTGGCGTAGGTTCCGAGCGCGTGGAGGAAGAGTTGCACCGCGCCTTTCCCGCCGCCCGCATCGCCCGCCTCGACCGCGACACGGTAACCGGTAAGCGCCAGTACGAAACCATCCTCGATGGGTTCCGCGAAGGCAGCTTCGACATCCTGGTCGGCACGCAAATGATCGCCAAGGGCCACGACATCCCCAACGTCACCCTGGTGGGCGTGGTCTCCGCCGACGTCGGCCTCGGCATGCCCGATTTTCGCGCCGCCGAGCGCACCTTTCAGCTCCTCACCCAAGTGGCCGGACGCGCCGGACGCGGCAGCCTGCCCGGGATAGTCCTGATCCAGACCATCAATCCCCATCACTACGCTGTTCGCATGGCAGCCGCGCAGAATTATGGGGCGTTCTATGAGAAAGAGCTCGAATTCCGCCGCGCCATGCGCTACCCGCCATTCACCGCCATGGCCAACCTGCTGGTGCGCGCGGAAAAAAAGGAGTTGGCCCTGCGGCTGAGCGCGGAGCTTGGCATGCTGCTGACCCCACCGCCCGAAAAGCTCCGCGTGATGGGCCCCGCCGAAGCCCCCGTCCCGCGCCTCAAGGCCGAATACCGCTACCAGTTGCTCATCAAATCCGCCAGCCGTGTAGCCCTCAACGCCCTGCTGCAAAAAGTGCGGTCTTTCGCCATAGACCGCAGGTGGCCCGCCACCGCCCTGGTAATCGACGTAGACCCGCTGTCGCTGCTGTAGGGGGCGGCGCACCCGCCAAGGTCACTATTGCCTCGCCCGCTGCTTTGTCGTACAGTAAACCGATCGGAGGTATTTATGGCTTTTTGCACCACCTGCGGCGCCAAGGTCGGCGGCGCGTTCTGTACGCAATGTGGAACACCAGTAAGCGCGGCCGGGCAGCAGCCGCCCGTGCAGGCGCCACCCCCGGTTCAAGCGTCTCCGCCGGTTCAGGCGCCACCCCCCTATCGGGCGCCTGCCTACCAGGCCGCGCCGATGGCCCCTCCGCCGCCCGCCGTGCCGGCAAAACGCAAAACCAGCCCCCTCGTTTGGGTTCTGGTCATTATTCTCGGCCTGTTCCTGCTGGGCGGCGTCGCCGTGGTCGGCGTCGGCATGTTCGCGGTGCACAAGTTGCACCAGGCCGGTTTCGATTCGGATCTCTGGCGTCGCAATCCCGGCTTGGCCGCCAGCAAGATGATCACCGCGTTCAACCCGAATGTCGAGCTTGTGCGTGTCAACGACCGCGATAACACCATCACCATGCGCGACAAACGCACCGGCGAAGAATTTACCATGAGTTTCGACGATGTCCAGCACGGCCGCTTTCACATGAACGTGCGCGGTAACAATGGCGCCAGGCTGGATATTGGCGGCGACTCGAGCAAGCTGCCATCCTGGATCCCCGAGTATCCCGGCGCCAAACCCGAGGTCGCCTTTACCGGCTCCAGCGATCAGGGCGAGGGTGGCACCTTCACCTTCAAGACGCCCGATTCTCCCCAGGACGTGATGAAGTTCTATCAGGACAGGATCAACGGCATGGGCCTGAAGACCAACCTGGTGGCAAACACTTCCGACGGAGGCACGATTGCCGCCAGCGAGGAAAACGGCCGCAGTCTGAACGTGACCGCCGCAGCCAGCGGTGGGCAAACCAGCGTCACCGTGATCTACGGGCGCAAGTAACCGTCAGCCGGGTCCGTGAACCGGCGGCACAATCCGAAGCACGGTGGTGATAGACTCCAAGCATGGGCCGACCTGAGGAGATCGAGGCCGCCATCGAGAGTCTTTCCCCGGAGGAATACCGGCGCGTCGTCCAATGGTTTCGTGTCCGCGAACAAAACCGATGGGACAGCCAGTTGGATGCCGACTTTTGCGCGGGCAAGCTCGATTTCCTTTTCGATGAAGCGGAAAGTGAATCCGCCAAAGGCCTTGTAGCCAGGCGCCCCCTTTGGGAAACTCCCTGGTAGAATGGTCGCGTGCTGCCGAAGGCGCCGAAAGAGGACTACTCGAGGGCCGATGTGCTGCGCCAGTTCGGCCTTTCCGAGCGCCAGTTGCGAAGCTGGGAGCGCCAGGAACTCATTCCGCCAGCCGATAAGTATTCCTTTTCCGACCTGATCGCCATCCAGACCATCGTCAAGCTGCGGGAGAACCGCATCCAGCCCAGGCAAATCGGACGCGCGCTCCAGTCGCTGCGCCGCAAGCTGGCCGTCGAGCAGCCGCTCTCCGAATTGCGCATCGTCTCCGACGGCCGCAAGATCGCGGTGCACATCGCCGGGCAAAGGATGGAGGCCATCAGCGGCCAGATTCTGCTCGACTTCGAGACCGCCGCGCTGGGCGGCCTGGCGCCGTTTCCCGGCCGCAAGCCCGACGCCGGCCGGCTGCGCGAAGCGGAAGGCTGGTTCCAGCGGGGGCTCGACCTGGAAGAGAGCGGCGCCCCGGTCGAGCAAGCCATCGAGGCTTATCGGAAAGCGCTCGAGCTCAACCCGGCGGCAGCCGGCGCGCTGGTCAACCTGGGCACCATCTATTACCGCCAGCGCAAATTCGCCGATGCCGAGACTTACTACCGCGAAGCCCTCGAAGCCGACCCTGCTTACCCGCTGGCGCAATTCAACATCGGCAATCTCTACGATGAGCTGGGACGGCTCGACGAAGCCCAGCACCACTACCGGCTGGCGCTGGGCCTGAATCCGCAATACGCCGACGCCCACTTCAACCTGGCCCTCTTGTGCGAGCGCCAGGGCGACAACCTGAAAGCCGTGCACCACTGGAAGAATTACTTGAAGCTGGATCATGGCGGCCAGTGGGCCGAGATCGCCCGCCGCCAGCTCGATCACCTGCGCCACGCCACGCTCGTGCATTCCCGCACGTAATTCACCTATGCGATCGGTTTTTGTCGCCTGTCTTCTTGGCGCGTCTTCGCTCGTCGGACGACAGGCCACAAAAGGCGATAGCGTGTCCTACCGTTTCATCTTCCGCGACCCGCTGTCCGGCGGCAATCCTTCAGGTCGGCGCCGCGATCAGTGCGCCGGAGTGGATTTACGTAACGCCGTAAGTGGCATTCGGCACCACGGTAAGGCTCGGCGGCGGAATCTCAGCTATCCTGAAACTCTGGAGCCATAAGTGAGCCGTATTGTTCTTGCCTTCCGCTCGTTTTTCAACATCTTGTTTTCAGGGACGCTGTCCGACGGCGTGCTGAACGGGTTACATTTGACGAGGCGCGCCGCCGCCGCGTCCAAACCCTCCGCCGCGTCCAAGGCCGCCCCCGCCGCGGCGCCGGCGCCCGCCGTCCGCGTATCGGATGGCGCCTTGCAGCTTCTCGCCATTCTACAGCGCGACGCGCGCCTGGTGGACTTCCTGATGGAAGACATCGCCGCGTATTCCGACGATCAGGTTGGCGCCGCCGTGCGCGAGTTGCACGACCTGTGTCGCGATTCGCTGCGGCGCGCCGTCGCACTGGAACCGGTGATCGATGGTGTCGAAGGCACCTTCGCCAAAGCGCCTTCCGCCGATTCGAGCGTCGTCAAGTTCATCGGCAACGTGCCCGCCAAGCCGCCCTCGGGCGGCATCCTGCGGCACAAAGGCTGGAAAGCGGTGAAAATCGATCTGCCCGCCCTGGCCGGCAAAGACGCCGCCGTGATCGCCCCCGCCGAAATCGAGATCGAATAAGAAGCGCCATGCCGATTCACGAGTGTGTTTGGGCAGTGGGGCAGGCGTTTTCGCCTGCCAACCCGGCTGCGAAACGTATGAGGTTGGCAGGCGGAAGCGCCTGCCCCACGATTCTTCGCAGCGACTTGCGGAATTCCAGGCGCATCCCATGAAAGTCGGTATAGACCTCGGCACCACTAACTCGGCGCTTGCCTGGATTGACGAGCGCGAGGCGGAGGATCGCGATTTTCCGCCGGTCCACGTCTTCGAAACCCCGCAGCTGATCGCCGCCGGGCGAATCGAAGCGCGCCGCACGCTGCCCTCGTTTCTCTTCCTCGAAGAGGGGCTGCCGGTGGGCGTCTACGCGCGCGAACAAGGGGCGCTGGTGCCCACCCGGCTGGTGCACTCGGCGAAATCCTGGCTCTCCAATCCGGACGTCGACCGCACCGCGAAAATCCTTCCCTGGGATTCCCAGGAAACCGGCCGCGTGCTTTCTCCGGTCGAAGTTTCGTCGCGCATTCTGGCCAAATTCCGCGAGGAGTGGGACCGGGCGCAGAGCGCGCCGCTGGCCGCGCAGGATATCGTCCTCACCGTGCCCGCCTCGTTCGACGAAGAGGCGCGCGAGTTGACCGTGATGGCGGCGCGCGATGCCGGAATGGAGCGCCTGACGCTGCTCGAAGAGCCGGCCGCCGCTTTCTACTCCTGGATCGCGAACAACCTGGTGCAGTCGCGGAAGAAACTTTTGGACGGGCAGACGGTGCTGGTCTGCGACGTCGGCGGCGGCACCAGCGACTTCAGCCTGATTCGCGTTTCGCGCGACGGCGACCTCATCAACTTCACCCGCACCGCGGTCGGCAAACACCTGCTGCTGGGAGGCGACAACCTGGATCTGACGCTGGCCTGGCTGGTGGAGACCAAGCTCGGCGCCAAGCTTTCCATTCGCCAGCGCAGCGGTCTTCGGCGCCAGTGCTCGGCCGCTAAGGAGAAGCTGCTGAACGATCCCGATTTGCCATCGGTCGAGATCACCGTGCTCGGCTCCGGCTCGTCGCTGATCGGCAAAACGCTGCGCAGCGAAATCCGGCGCGAGGAGGCGCTGGAACTGGCGCTCGAGGGCTTTCTGCCGTTCACCGAACGCGGCGAGGCGCCCAAAGAGGAGGCCCGCAGCCTCTTCCGCGAACTCGGCCTGCCGTACGTTTCCGATGCCGCCGTCACCCGCCACTTGAACGCGTTCCTGGAGCCGCTCGGGGCGCCCCCCGACGCCATCCTCTTCAATGGCGGCTTTTTCATCCCGGCCATTTTGCGCGAGCGCGTGGCGGACGTGGTGGCGCGCTGGTACGGCCGGCGTCCGGAAATCTTCGAGAATAGCGAACTGGATCTGGCGGTGGCGCGCGGCGCGGCGTATTACTCCTACGTGCGCTCCACCGGCAGCGGCGTGCTGGTGCGGGGCGGTTTGCCGCGCACCTATTACATCGCGCTGGGCGAGGCGCGCGACGGCAAGTTCTCCGCCGTAACCCTGGTGCCGCGCGGTGCCGAGGAAGGCACCGCCATCGAAATCGATAACGATGCGCTCCAGTTGGTCGCCAATCGGCCGGTCTCGTTCCGTTTGTACAGCTCGCTCACGCGCAGCGACGACCGGCTGGGCGACGTGGTCGAATTCTCGGCCGGCGACGCCGAGCTGCATCGCCACGCGCCGCTCCACGCCGTGATCCGCTTCGGCAAGAAGGCCGAGGAGCGATTGATCCCGGTCAAGCTCGGGGCGCGGCTCACCGAAATCGGCACCCTCGAGACCTGGTGCGAATCGAAGGTCAGCGACAATCGCTGGAACCTGGAGTTTCAGCTTCGCAAGCCGGCCGTCGAGCAGCCGGTGGAGCGCAGGGCCGCCGCGGTAGTCAGCGAGCAGGCGCTCAAAGCCTCGCTGGCGCTGATCGAGGAGGTCTTTGCCCCCAGTTCCAAGTCGCCCATTCCGCCCGAGGAATTGCCCGCGCGCCTCGAGCAGGCCATGGGCCTCGGCAGGAATTCCTGGCCGCTTTCCGCCATCCGCCCGATGGCCGACGCCTTCCTCGCCGCCGCCGCGGGCCGCAAGAAGAGCCCCGCTTTCGAGATCCGCTGGTTGAACCTGGCGGGCTTCTGCCTGCGCCCCGGCTTCGGCTACCCCGGTGACGATTTCCGCATCGAACAGGCGCGCCGTCTCTACTCGGGCGGCATCGCCTACGCGAACCAGGTGCAATGCGAAATCGATTGGTGGATCTTCTGGGGCCGCGTCGCCGGAGGTCTCAACCGCAATCGGCAGGCCGATGTGTATCAGCGTTTGTCGGGCTTCCTGCTGCCACGCGGCAACAAGAAGCCGCAGCGCATCAACGCGGCGCTGCTGCGCGAGATGTGGCGCGCGGCTGCCAGCCTGGAACTGTTACCGCTGGGCGCCAAGACCGAGCTGGGCGACGCGCTGGTCAAGCGCATCAAGGCGGGCGATTACAAAGAGAGCGAATTGTGGTGCGTCTCGCGCCTGGGCGCGCGGCAACTCTTCTACGGCCCCATTAACCTAGTGGTGCCGCCCGCCGCGGTGACGCGCTGGGCGGAAGCGATGATGTCGATCGCGGCGGCCGGCGACGCGCTGGCCTCGCTCGGGCGCCGCACGGACGACCCCACCCGCGACCTGCCGGCAGCCATCCGCCAAGCCATCAGGGGCAAGCTGGAGGTGATGCCCCACGCCGCGCGCTTGCTGGCCGTGCTCGATGGCGAAGCCGAGGACGACCGCGCGCTGGGCCGCATCTTTGGCGAAGAGCTACCCTCCGGGCTGGTGCTGGCGAAAGAGTAGGTGGGGCATGCTTTGGCTTGCCAAGCCTTTCGGGCTTTTCGTGATTTGAGGACAAGCTGAAGCATGCCCCACCAAAAGTTACCGCAGCGAAGCGCGGATTTTGTCTCTGTACTCGCGGGCTTTCTCGAGGATCTGCGGCTCATTCAGCGTGAGGATACCGCCGTCGCGCACCACCGGTTTGCCGTTCACCATCACGTCGCGAACGTCTTCGGCTTTGAGCGCGTAAACCATTTGCGAAACCGGGTCGTAGACGGGCACGGCGTTGGGGCGGTCCAGGCGGACCACAATCATGTCGGCGCGCTTGCCGGCTTCGAGCGAGCCGATTTCCTTCTCCATGCCGAGCACGCGCGCGCCGCCGATGGTGGCCATGTCGAGCGCGGTGGCCGCGGAAAGCGCCTGCGGATCGAGCGCGGTGACTTTCTGGAGTTTGGCGGCCAGGTCCATTTCCTCGAACATATTGAAATCGTTGTTGCTGCCCGCCGGACCGTCCGGCCCTAAGCCGACGTGGATGCCCAGCGCCAGCATGCGCACCACCGGCGCCACGCCGCTCGCCAGCATCATGTTGCTCGAGGGGCAGTGCGCCACCCCGACATCGCGAGCCTTCAGAATCGCCATATCCGCTTCCGTCAACCAGACGCAGTGGGCGGCCACCGTGCGGCCGTTGAAGATGCCCAGGTCGTCGAGCGTCCGCACCGGCGTGGTGTGCCGCTTGGCCATCTCGTCGTCGACTTCTTTCTTGGTCTCGGCGACATGGGTCACCAGCGGCGCGTGAAACCGGTTGGCGAGAGCGCGCGCGGCTTTCAGCGTTTCGTCGGAATTGGTGTAGAGCGCGTGCGGCGCCACGGCGGGAACGATCAGCGGGTCGCCCGCAAACCGCGCCAGGTAGCGCTCGGTGAAGCGCAGCGCGTCGGCGGGCGTTTTATTGTCGGGCACCGGGAAGCCGATGATGGTTTCGCCCAGCACGCCGCGCATCCCCGCCTCTTTGGCGGCTTCGGCCACGACGTCCTCGAAATAGTACATATCGGTGAACGTGGTGGTGCCGCCGAGCAGCATTTCGAGACACCCGAGGCGCGTGCCCCAGCGCACGAAATCTGCATTCACGTTCTTGGCTTCGGCAGGGAAGACGAACTTCTCCAGCCAGTCCTGGAGCCGCATGTCGCCGGCAATGCCGCGAAACAGCGACATGGCGGCGTGCGTGTGCGTGTCGATCAGGCCCGGCGCGAGGATGGCGTCGACGCGATCCAGACGCCGCGCGGCCACGAAGCGTGCCTCGATTTCGGCGCGCGGGCCCACCGCCAGAATGTTCGCGCCGCGCACCGCCACGGCGCCGTTTTCGATCACGCGATGCGCCGCGTCTTCGGTGATGACATAGCGCGCGCTCCAGATCCAATCGGCCTGTTCGGCCGAGAGCGCACAGACGAATAAGAAGAAGCTACAGGTACGACGCATCGAAGGGTTTCGGGAAGAGATCCCGCATTTGATAGGTTTCGATTTTGCCGCGCGGGTTGACCAGCACGATCTCGACATCGCCGCAAAATTCCCAGAGGATCTGCCGGCACGCGCCACAGGGCGGCGTGAGAACGTCGGTGTCGGCGGCCACGGCGACGCGGCGGAACTGGCGGGCGCCCTCGGAGATGGCTTTAAACACGGCTACCCGCTCGGCGCAAACCGTCAGGCCGTAAGTCGCGTTCTCCACGTTGCAGCCGGTGTGGATGCGGCCGTCCGAATCTTCAATCGCGGCGCCAACCTGGAACTTCGAATACGGCGCGAAGGCGTGCTGGCGTGCAACCAGCGCGGCGTCGAGGAGTGGATCAGTCATCGGCTCATCCAACCGGTTGGTTCAAACGCGGCAGCACGGTGCGCAGGAACTTCACCAGCGTATCGCGAACCGCCGCGCCGGTTTCAAGCACTTCCTCGTGGTTAATCTTCCGCTCGGCGATCCCAGCCGCCATGTTGGTGACACAGGAAACCGCCAGCACTTTCATTCCCATGTGGTTGGCGGCGATCACTTCGGCCACCGTGGACATGCCCACCATGTCCGCGCCGATGGTGCGCAGGAAGCGAATCTCGGCGGGCGTTTCGTAGCTGGGGCCCAGCATGCCGGCGTAAACTCCCTCGGGCATGAAGATGCACAGCTCCGCGGCTACGCTCTTGGCAAGCTCGCGATAATGGCGCGAGTAAGCTTCCGACATGTCGGGAAAGCGGGGGCCCAGCAAATCTTCGTTGGGACCGGTCAGCGGATTCGATCCCTGCAGGTTGATGTGGTCCGAGATCAACACCAGGCAACCTTGTTCGAGCGAGCCGTCGATGGCGCCCGCCGCGTTGGTGACGACCAGCGATCGCACGCCGAATGCATGCAGCACCCGCACGGGAAAGACCACTTGCTCGGGCGTGTACCCTTCGTATAAGTGGAGCCGTCCCGACATTACGGCGACCGGGAGATTGTCCAGGTTGCCGATCGCCAGCTTGCCCGCGTGGCCGACGGCGGTGGAGACGGGCCAGCCGGGAATTTCAGCATACGGGATAACGGCGCAATCGCTCAATTCGTCCGCGAACGCTCCCAGCCCGCTGCCCAACACCACGCCGATGGCCGGGCGAAGGGCGGTGCGACTTTCGAGCAGAAACTTGGCTTCCGCAATCATAAGATGATTCCCGCAATACAGGCCGACATGAAGTTGGCCATCGTCCCGGCCGCCACGGCGCGCAGGCCGAGGCGCGCCAGGTCGGACTTCCGGTTCGGCGCCAGCGCGCCAATGCCGCCGATCTGGATGGCGATCGAGCTGAAATTGGCGAAACCGCAGAGCGCGTAAGTGGCGATGACAAAAGAACGCGGATCCAGGCCCGCTTTCATCGGGCCCAGCTTGAGAAACGCGACGAATTCATTGAGTACCAGGCGCGTGCCCAGCAGGTTACCAATAGCCGGCGCATCTTTCCACGGCACACCCAGCAGGTACGCCACCGGCGCGAACACCACGCCGAAAATCTGTTCGAGCGAAGCCGGCAGCCAGCCCATCCACCGCAGCCCGTGGATGCCGCCCAGAATGCCGTTGATCATGGCGATCAGCGCCAGAAAGGCGATCAGCATGCCAGCCACATTCAGCGCCAGGTGGAGGCCGTCGCCGGCGCCCTGCGCCGCCGCATCGATCACGTTGACGGCGGTCTTTTCCATCTTCAGGTCCACTTTGCCCGCGGTCGCCGGATGGCCCGTTTCCGGCACTAGAATCTTCGACAGCATGATGGTGGCAGGCGCGGTCATGATCACCGCCGTGAGCAGATGCGTGATCGAAACGCCGGCGATCTTCACATAGGCCGCCATCACCGAACCCGAGACGTGCGCCATGCCGCTGGCCATCACCGTGAACAGCTCCGATTCGGTGAGGCCGGCCAGAAACGGGCGGATGGTGAGCGGCGCTTCAGTCTGCCCCATGAAGACGCTGGCCGCCACGTTCAACGATTCGGCGCCGCTTACGCCCATCACCTTTTGCATCCCGATGGCCATGCCGCGCACGATCCATTGCATGATGCCCAGGTAATACAGGACGGAGAAGAACGACGCGATGAAAATGATGATCGGCAGAACCTGGAACGCAAACACCACGCCGAACCCGCCGCTCGATTTCCCCATCGGGCCGAAAACGAATTCGCTGCCGGCTTCGGCGTAGCCGAGCATGGCGTTGACGCCGGCGCCGATGGTCTGGAACACTTTCCCCAGATCGGTCTTCAGCACCAGCACCGCGAAGAGGATTTGCAGGCCCAGCCCCCAGGCCACGATGCGCAGCTTGATGGCGCGTTTGTTATTGGAGAACAGCCAGGCTACACCGAGTATGGCCACCAGCCCGAGCAGACCGGTGAAGCGGCCCATTGCTATCCAACGACCTCGAGTATCAATTCGCGCTCTTCGGGCCGCTGCGCCGAGATGTGGAATGCATCCTCCACTTTTTCGGCGGCTTCTTCGACCCGGTCTTCCTTGGTGTAATACAGGCGGCACAGAATGCTGCCGGCTTCCACCTTTTCGCCGGCCTTGACTTCCAGGATGATGCCGACGGCGGGGTCGATCGAATCCTCCTTCTTATCGCGGCCGGCGCCAATCATGTTGGCGGCGATGCCGATGTCCTCGGCGTCGATCAAGCTGACATAGCCGGCGCGCGGCGAAGCGATTTCGCGCGCGCCCGTGGCGTTCGGCAGCAGCGCGAAATTGTCCAGCGCCAACGGGTTGCCGCCCTGCGCGGCCACCACGTCCTTGAACTTCTTGTACGCCGAACCATCCACCAGGTGTTTCTCGGCGGTCAGGCGGGCCTCCTCGAGGGTGGCCGCTTTCTTGCCGAGGAAGATCATGCGCGCTGCCAGCTCCAGGCACAGCTTGGTCAGGTCGGCCGGGCCGGCGTTCTGCAGCGTTTGCGACGCTTCCATCACTTCCAGCGCGTTGCCCACCGCGTAGCCCAGCGGCTGGCTCATGTCGGTAATCAGCGCCTGGACCTTCTTGTCCATGGGGCGGGCGATGCCCACCATGGTCTGCGCCAGCCGGCGCGCATCCACCTGCTTCTTCATGAACGCGCCGCTGCCCACCTTCACGTCCAACACCAGCGCATCCACGCCCTCGGCCAGTTTCTTCGACATGATCGAAGAGGCAATCAGCGGAATCGATTCCACCGTGCCGGTGACGTCGCGCAGCGCGTAGAGCTTGCGGTCCGCCGGCGCAAACTGGTCGGTCTGCCCGATGAAACACAGGCCTAGCTCGGCAAGCTGGCGTTGAAACTCGTCGCTCGATAGGTTGGTGCGGAAACCGGGAATCGATTCCAGCTTGTCAAGCGTGCCGCCCGTGTGGCCCAGCGCGCGGCCGGACATCATCGGCACCACCACGCCCGCGGCGGCCGCCAGAGGCGCCACCACCAGGCTGGTCTTATCGCCCACACCGCCGGTGGAATGCTTGTCGACCTTGATGCCGGGGATGGCGGAAAGGTCCGCCGTTTCGCCGGATCGCAACATGCACTCGGTCAGGCGGCTGACCTCTCGATCGGTCATGCCCGAATAGAACACGGCCATGAGAAACGCGGACATCTGGTAGTCCGGAATTGCGCCGGAAGTGTAGCCATCTACCAGAAATTCAATTTCCTCGGGAGCCAGCTCGGCCCCGTCACGCTTGCGGCGGATCAAGTCAACTGTACGCATTATGAGACACTTAGGCTAGCATCCCACACCTATCAAAGTAAAGCTGGCGGTAGGTAGCTGCCGCCCCTCCGGCTGCCCCAAATCGTCGTAGACTCGTTTAGATACCCATGCAGCTTCACGCGATCGACTGGATCGTTGCGCTTGTCTCGGTCGCCGTCTGTTTCGCGCCCGCGCTGTTTGTCAGCAAGCGCTCCGGCAGGAGCACGGCCGAATTCTTCGCCTCCGGCCGCTCCGTTCCGTGGTGGCTGGCCGGCCTTTCCATGGTGGCCACCACCTTCTCGAGCGACACCCCCAACCTGGTGGCCAACTTCGTGCGCACCCAGGGAGTGGCCGGCAATTGGCAATGGTGGGCCTTCACCCTCACCGGCGTGGCCACGGTTTTCTTCTACGCCCGGTTGTGGCGCCGCTCCGGCGTGCTCACCGACCTGGAATTCTACGAGATCCGCTACTCCGGCAAGGCCGCCAGCGCCGTCCGCGGCTTCCGCGCTCTCTACCTCGGCCTGTTTTTCAACTGCATCATCATGGCCACCGTGAACCTGGCCGCCTGCAAGATCGCCGCCGTGCTGTTCGGGTTCAGCCGCTGGGAAACGCTGCTGGCGGTCGGCCTGCTGAACGTCGTCTTCGCCGCCCATTCCGGCTTGTGGGGAGTCCTGGTCATCGATATGATCCAGTTCTTCGTCAAGATGGCCGCCGTCATCGCCGCCGCCTATTTCGCCGTCACGCTGCCGCAGGTGGGCGGCCTCTCGGGCCTGGTCGATAAGCTCTCCCACGTGCGCGGCCCCGGCGGTCTGCACTATCTCAACATGCTGCCCGATTTCACCAGCAACTGGGATCTGGCGGTGGCGGTGTTTATCATGCCCATCGCCGTGCAGTGGTGGGCCGTCTGGTATCCGGGCGCCGAGCCGGGCGGCGGCAGCTACATCGCGCAGCGCATGCTGGCCTCGAAAACCGAAAAGGACGCGCTCGGCGGAACCCTGTTCTTCAACGTCGCGCATTACGTGCTGCGGCCCTGGCCGTGGATCCTGGTCGGCCTCGCATCGCTGGTCGTGTACCCGCAACTGGACGATATCCGGCGCGCCTTCCCCAATCTCGACCCATCGCTGATCGGCCATGACATCGCCTTCCCTGTGATGCTGCGTTACTTGCCGGCGGGCTGGCTGGGGCTGATGCTGGGCGGCCTGGTGGCGGCCAATTCCTCCACCATCCTCACCCACCTCAACTGGGGCGCGTCTTACCTGGTGCACGATTTCTACCGCCGCTTCATCAACCGCACCGCCAGCGAACACCACTACGTGACGGCCGGCCGCGCCGCCACCGTTCTGCTGTTCGTGCTTTCGTCGGCCACGGTTTTCCTGCTCGATACCGCCAAAGACGCTTTCAGCTTGATCCTGCAAGTGGGCGCCGGCACCGGCCTGTTATACCTGCTGCGCTGGTATTGGTGGCGGGTCACGGCGTGGTGCGAAATCGTCGCCATGGCCAGTTCCTTCGGCATCTCGATCGTCTTTCTCATCCTGGTGAAAAGCGGCATCGCCCTTGGCACCACGCGGCAACTGCTGCTCACCGTCGCCTGCACCACCGTCTGCTGGCTGCTCACCGCCTACCTGGGGCCGCGCACCGACGCAGACGTGCTGATCGGCTTCTACCGCAAAGTGCACCCGCCCGGCCCGGGTTGGAAGGCCGTCCGCGTGCTCGCCGGCGCCAGTGCCGAACAGGCCGCCGACGATGCCGCCCACGTGCCGCTGGCCCTCGCCGGCTGGTTCCTCGGCTGCACGCTGATCTGGTCGGCGCTGTTTACGGTCGGCAATTTTCTCTATGGACGAACCGGTTACGCGCTCTTCCTGCTGGTCATTGCCTTGGCCAGCGGAAGCGCGCTCGTTCGCGTGATCCAACGAATCTGGAGGTAACAAATGGACGACCGCGATCTGGCCGCTTCGCGCCGCGACTTGCTGCGCCTGGCCGGGCTGGCCTCGCTCGGCACGGGGTTGGCGCGCGCCACTCAGGATGCAGGGCCGCCGGGACAGAGCGTGGCCGGCATGCGCTTCGAGGCCCGTGCCAAGGTGCGGCTCGGCTTCATCGGCATCGGCGGCCGCGGCAATTCGCTGATCGATGAGTTCACCGCTATCCCGGACGTCGAAATCCTGGCGCTCTGCGACGTGGTGCCCGAGAAAACCGAAAAGGCGAAAGCGCGCCTCGTCCAATCCGGCAAGCCGGCGCCGGCGCTCTACAATCAGGGCGACCATGCGTACGAAAAGCTGGTGGCGCGCGACGATCTCGACCTGGTCGTCATCGCTACCCCGTGGATCTGGCACGTCCCGATGGCGCTGGCCGGCATGAAACAGGGCAAACACGTCGCCGTGGAAGTGCCCGCCGCCCGCACCATCGACGATTGCTGGGCGCTGGTTGACGCCTCCGAAGCTACCCGCCGCCATTGCATTCAACTCGAAAACTGCTGCTACGGCTACAACGAAATGATGGTGTGGAACATGGTGCGCGCCGGCCTGTTCGGCGAAATCACCCACGCCGCTTGCGCCTATAATCACGACTTGCGCGAGATCCTGTTTTCCAATGAAGGCGAAGGTTTGTGGCGGCGCTTCGAGCACCTGGACCGCAACGGCAATTTGTACCCCACGCACGGCCTGGGCCCGGTGGCGCACTATCTCGACATCAACCGCGGCGACCGTTTCGACACGCTGGTGTCGATGAGCTCGCCGGTGGCCTCGCTCCCCGAGTACCGCAAAACGCACGTGCCCGCCGGCGATCCGCGCCAGAAAGAAATCTACCGCTGCGGCGACCTCAACATCAGCCTCATCCGCACCGCCCGCGGCAAAGTGATCACGCTCGAACACAACACCTGCACGCCGCAGCCGTACGACCGCATCAACCTGGTGGCCGGCACCAAGGGCATCTTCCGCGATTACCCGCCGCGCATTTACGTCGATGGCTCGCCGCACGAGGCATTCGCATCCATCGATCCGTACAAGCCCAAATTCGAGCACCCGTACTGGACCAAGCTCGGCGCGTTGGCACTCGAGAAAGGCGGCCACGGCGGCATGGATTTCGTGATGGCGTACCGCCTGATCGAATGCATGAAAGAAGGCACCGCCCCCGATATCGATGTCTACGATGCCGCCGCCTGGAGCGCCCCCGGCCCCTTGAGCGAACAATCGGTCGCCGCCGGCAGCGCCCCCGTAAAATTCCCAGACTTCACGCGGCACCGATGGCAGCAAGCGCCCGCATAGGAACGAAAGTGCGCCGCGTTTTGTGGCGCACGCAATCTTGCGTGCCGCGTCGAGACTCTTCTCGACGCTCTACCGGGCTATAATTATCGACAAATGACCACCAGGACGTTCACGGCCGTTTTGCGCAAAGAAGAGAATCTGTGGGTGGCGGAATGCCCCGAAGCCGGCACCGTCAGTCAAGGTTCTTCAGTGGAAGAGGCAATGGCAAATCTGAAGGAGGCCACGGAGCTCTACCTGGAGGAGTTTCCGACCCTCGACGGCGGCCATCCGCTGATGACGACGTTCGAGGCACGGGTTGCCTAACCTCCGGTAGGTGTCCGGGGCCCAGGCGGTTCGGGCGCTGGAGCGCCTCGGATTCCAGAAAGCGCGACAGCGCGGCAGCCATGTGGTTATGCGCAGAGGCGACTCTGGCTGTGTAATCCCCCTCCATCCGGTGCTGACTCTCGGCACACTGCGCGGATGTCTCAAGCAGGCGCGAGTCAGTGCGGAAGAGTTTATGAGGCATTTGTCTTAGCCGCCGGCAGCGCCCCGGTGAGATTCCCGGACTTCACGCGGCACAGATGGCAGCAGCGGGCGGGGTAGAGGCGCGCCATACTTTCAGCCAGTATCCGGCGGGACCGGTCAGCATACCGGAAAGCCCTCCGGCTAATGTCCCAGAACGGGACTTGTGGCCCGCGCAGATAGCTTCCGCAGCTTGGTGATTCCCACAGGGCCGTCCGGCTCATATAGTATGAGACTGATGTCATTGATCCACCACGACGGAGGGAATCCTCCTTGAACAGCGACGACCGGTTTGAGCAAGCAGTCAGGATTAAACACGCGAATCAACGGATTATAGAACTCGCGCAGAATTGGTGTTCGCATCTCGCCGTGGAGAGGTATGGCGGCACCGGAATGATCGAAATTGAGACTGGGCTGCCGATCGGCATGAGGCGATTCAAGTGTCCCCACGCCAGTGCTGTAGGCATGGCCGGAATGGACTTAGGTCACGTCGTCCTGGACTTTTACGACAGGAACTGCGTGGACTGCGACAAGAGGTCGCCCGTCAGACTTCCGAATCTTTCGCAACTTGTCATTGATCGCGACAGATCGCGTGAAGCTGCCGATGCAGCTGAACGTCGTAACGCGGAGCTTGAACGAATAGCAATAGGCTCCAGAGCTGCGCGCCGCGTCGAACTCTCGAAGAATTCGGATCCGGCGACAGTTGATATCTTCGACACCATCAACCGTCTGGACGAGGACCCTAACAAACAGCACCACGACATTCTGACACAAACAGCCGTCGCTGCCGCTGAGCACTTTGACTCGAACGTCAAAGAAGCGCTGTTTGATCTTGCTGAAGCTGGCGGCATCCGCACCGATGCCGCGCTGGAAACGCTAAGCACCGTCGGGGCTGACCCGGCGCGGTTGTGCGAGTCCGCGCTTCGCGCATTGTCGCGCAGAGAGGCGTATAGAGTCGCTGGCAGAATTGTCGCTCGACATTTGAGCAAGGTACACGACGGGTTGGTCGAGGCAGCGTTACCAGCGCTGGTCAGCCTAGCAATGGATGTTAGCGGATTCATGCCGACCGACAGCGTCCCCGGCGATCCTGATCCGCTACTCATGGCCTACCGGCTGTTTCCAGAACCGGTGGAACGCCTCATTCGGATTCTACTACGCGTTGACAGCAAACATCCTCGAATCGAGGCCTGCAATGGCATATCGATCATCGCGCGCGTCGACCACGAGTTCGGGCCCAAAGTTCTCACAGAACTGATCGACTCACTGGAACTGACAGACGACGGATTCGGAGAATACGGTTCGGCTGAGTCTTGGGTTCAGAGTGTGCTCGCAGAACTCATGTTGTCGCATGAGCAACTGATCGATGACGCCATCCAACAGAGGATGACGGTCGCATCCGATGATACGCAGGCGGCGTTATTTGGCGTCTACGAACGAATCCTGCGCGGCAACCACAGCGAAAACAGCAGTGATCAGGCCCGCGCTACAAGCCTGGCGCGCGAGTTGCCGTACCGACGCTTCGTCGAAATGCTGTTGCATCGCCCGAGCAGCGCGCAATTAACAAAGGTCATCTGGTTCTTGAGGGACTATGCGGGACTGTACCCAGATCTCTTGGAAAGGCATGCCGAAAGTATGCTCGGGGCGGCAGCGCTCATCGCGAGCGATCTGAACGTCCCACAGAGCTCAAGCCTCGACATTACGCCAGATCCGTTAAAGGCGATTGAAGAACACAGTCGACGGTTCGGGCTCAACCAGGCTCTGGACTCCGTTTTCGATGTGCTCGCCGCGGCTGCCGCTCGAAATCAGAATACGGTCGGCGCCTCCATAATGAGGACATTCGAGACGCTGAACGATAAACACGACCGCCTCAAGGCTGGACTAGTGAGGTGTCTCGGCGCTATGGCTGCAGATGCGGCTGTCCTCGCCGACGTCCTGCCGCTGCTATATCAGGCGATGACTAGCCAGGCAACCCGTGTAAGAGGCGCCGCCGCCGAGGCATACGCAGCCCTAGCGGAACGCGATCCGGATGGTCTGCCCTCCCTGGTTCACGAAAGCTTCATGTTACTGCTCTTGGACCCATTTGTATTCGTACAAGCCCAAGCGCTAGAGTCGCTTCGGAAAGTGTCGCTGCCGGCTCCCTATCTTCCGCGCGCAAAGCGCTCTCTCCTTGCACTGATATCGGCGCATGCGGGCAGCAAGTCTACGGAACGCGTGTCGAGGGCGGCAGTGGAGGCATTTATAGAACTCTATGTCGGAACCGAAGAGATACCGGAAAAGCTACGGCAATTCTTATTATCAGCCGTCGAACGAATGGACGCCACAAATGCTGCCCAGGTGCTTACGCATTGGAGAGGGATTCTACACGGCACCAGCCGGCTAACGTCGACACTGGCGAGGCTCTTGGGCGACCTAAGCCTGTCGGAGTACGATGTTGAGGGACTGATTAGAGCGTTGGCCGATGCGCCCGCGGCAGAGCTCGCGGTCGTAGCTGACGACCTACGCGCCGCCGCGAAGACTTGCGATCTACGGCAGATTGAGATTATGTACGATCTAATGGAGATCCTTTCGGCCGCCGGCTGCTGGAAAACGGCTGCGGAGATTGCGGGTGATTCGACAGATCGGCTGAGCGATACGTTATGGGACCGTCCAAAGCGGTTAAGGTGTGCGTCATTTCAGGTCGCCGCCGAGATCGAAACGGCGGCCGCGTCAGGCGATCCTGAAAAGGTGCAACTGCTCTCCCACCGGTGGCTACAGTTGGACCTAGAGATTAAGCAAAACGATGAGGCATACAAAGGCAAGCGCGATCCACTACTCGGCCTACCATTCCCGGATTGAGGCGATTCAAGCCCTCGCCGATGTTAGGCGCGGCAAAGGCTCCACTGAGGCGCTCTTGAACTCCGCCAGATCTCTCCGAGCAACGTCGGCGGAGGCCTTGGGCAGTCCGGCTGGACAGCGGTATGGAACGTTGGCCTCCCTCGTTGAATTGCTAGCCCGTTTGGTAAGTTGGTGGAACGCGATTCGAACAGCTGAGATAGATTCAGATCGTTACCTTCGGTCAGCGAAGTTGTCAGCTAAAGAGCTTGGCGCTGAACTCAGCTCCGAGCCTGACGCGGCAAGGTTTGCGGAGGTTGCCGCGCGCATCGGAGAATGCTCGGATTTGGGGGAAATTGCGGAGATCGCTACCATGATGTTGTGCAGTGCCGTGCCACTGCCGCTGTTTAATCGAGAGGGGCCCCGATCTCAATTAAGGCCACCTGCGTCGCACGAAGGTGAAATCGGGCGGATTGCGGTTGCGTTCTCTTCGTTTGAAATCGACGGCAAGCCCTTTGCCGACCCTCAGACGATGCAACCTGAGGTAATTTACGATCTTACCGTGAACAGCTCGCTGTCACGATGGCCGGGAGAAGCTCTCCAAGTAATTCTAAGTCCATTGTCGGTGGAGCCAACGGGCACCCACGAGCTTCCAATTTTCCAATTTAATCGGCCGGTAGGAGCGCCGCCATATCTCCTGACAAAGACGGGCCGCATGCTAGTCAAATTTCCGATCTCGTTTTTCGCGCGCCCGCTTGAATTCAGTTATACTGCACGGCTTGTACCCGAACCCGGAGATTCGAGTGTGCTTGTCCAGGGTCAACGACGCCTGCGAGTGCGTTGTTTCGATCCCAGCTGCGCCTCACAAAGCGGCTATGTCGAAGTCGAGAAGCGGCTGGTTGAAATCCGAGATCAGGCCAAGCAGGTTCCTGCAATTATGGATTCGGAACTTAACGATTTTCTAGTGCTTCTAAGTTGCATTGGCGGAGTTGCCGGTCAGTCCTTGCAGGGCCACCTGTTCCCGCGGAAGTACTCAGAAGCTGAGTTCCAAGATGAGATGAAGAGGCTCCTGCGCAGCAATCCTCGCGTCGGCTCGGAGCTTGAGGAACACCCTCACGCGGCTCGCGGAATAACAGATCTCTCGTTTCGCAGAATGCGGATAGAACTGAAGGTGGAGGCAAGTCGGAGGGTTGGGATTGCAGACGCCTCGGTTTTTCTACAGCAGACTGCGCAATACGTGGCGGGCAGCGACCGACGGTTTGGAATACTTTGCCTGCTGGACTGCTCGGACAAAACGGAAGCTCCGGGGACCGTGGCCAACGATATCGCACTAGAAAAGGTTGAGGCCCCGGGAGGGACCTTGCCCATCTGTCTGGGGGTAGTAGTTCTTCGCGGGAACCTTCAACGCCCGAGTTCCTTTTCCTAGTTCATCTGCCGCTCAAACGTCCAGAAACGGCGTTCGGTGAAGTCGCCTGGACGACGCGATTCTCCCGGGCTGCACAAGTCCGCCCGGCAGCCTAACCTCCGGCGGGTGGCTGGGGCTTTCCCGAGAGATCGCTGTCTTTGAGCTCGTATTCCTCTTGCAGGGATGCGATGGCGGCGGCGACGGCGTCCTCCGGCGACATGTAATCATGGAGCAGCTTATCCAGTTTTCCAACTCCCTCCGGGTAGGTGTCTCCCGAGTAGGTCTTGCTCTGCCTGAATTCCAGAAACTGCGTTGCGGACTGCTCCAACAACGCGCGCATCTCCTGCAGCGCCCGCTGCCGTTTGGTCAGTGCGGTGGTCAACACATCGCGGACTTCCC
>JBEKKO010000056.1:0-30453 GCA_050010695.1 Bryobacteraceae bacterium | reverse complement strand
CCGAGCCTGGAATCGCCGGATGAATCGCGCCCGCACCAAGATCAACTGGAAATTCGACCGCAAGGCTGCCCGTCGCAAGTTCGGCTACAAGAAGAACGTTTCTAAGCGGTCAAAGACCTAGCTCCGGGTCGACTACGATTTGAGCCTGCAGCACGACACTCAAAATTAGTTTTCCGTTAGCTCTTTCTTCGCGCTGTCTAACATTACCACGAAACAACCTCCCCTCCCAGCTTGCCGGGTACAACGTGGTCCAGTTGCGCAATCTTCAAACAGGAGGCGCGTAGAGATTGCCTGTCAGGAGCCCGCAACAAAGGGACTCTGGACACGGATGCGCAGCCTTACCGAAATGGCACGACGCGAGGTCTGCCCCCGAAAAGTCTGCCAGCAAGCTCTGTAAGAAAACCCACAGTATTCGCCAAACGGACATAAGTATAAACCGGAATTCCCAATTTGGCTTTCGCCGTTCGTCGCCGGATTGTTTATTCTTGGATAGGGGAGAAGGCGTCGATGACCCGCCAAAAGGACGGCTGCAAGCAACCGGAATGAGAACGGCAACCGCCGTTGGCAGTCATGGCTAACTCCAACTGAGAATGCGTCCGGCCACTCTTTCGTCGCGCGACTGGGTTGTTATTGCGGCGGTAGCGCTGGCTTGCGGACTGATCGCTTTTGTCGGGGTGCCCCACCGGGTGAACCGAGGGCAAATCCCGTCTAAGATCGTGTTCTCGCAGTCGGCCGCGGCAGTGTCGGCTTACGACTTCGTCGAAGTTTCCATCCACATCGACTCCCCGCGCGCGCGGAATCCATTCACAGAAGCCTCGGTCGCCGGTTCCTTCGGAAAGGCCGGTTCCAGCCAACGGCTCCGTGTCGACGGCTTCTGCGATTCAGCCGACGGCAGCATCTTCCGCATCCGCTTCATGCCGTCCGCGCCGGGTCAGTACGCCTACTCGGTCAACTACCACGAAGGAGGCGCCGAAAGGAGTTACCACGGGACGTTTCGAGCCGTCGACGGTCATCGCCGCGGCCCCGTTCGCGTCGACCCTCGCTATCCCTGGCACTTCCTATGGGAAGGTACCGGCGAGCACTTCTTCTTCAACGGCACCACCGCTTTCTGGCTGATGGGCTGGCGCGACGAGCGCATCATCGCCGCCAGTATCGAGCGCCTGGACCGGCTCAAGGTCAACCGGATTCGAACACTGCTTGCCGGCCGCAGCTTCACCATGTATGGCGAACCGGTCATGAACACCGAGGAGTTCACCACCTACCTCGCCCCGTGGCCCGCGGCCAAGTTCGACGACTTCTGGCACCCCGGCTTCGATTACTCGCGCTTCAACCTGACTCACTGGCAGAGATATGAGCGTATGCTGCGCGTCGCGCGCGACCGGGACGTAGTCATCAGCGTGATTTTCGACATCGGCGATGGCAAGATCCACCCTGGTGCCGGCAGCGACGACGAACGCCGCTACTTTCGTTACGCCGCAGCGCGCCTGTCGGCTTTCTCCAACATCACCTGGGACCTCGGCGATGACCTGGACGCTTTTCGCGACGACCTGTGGGCCCGCCAGATGGGAACGCTGCTGGAAAGCTGGGACCCCTATCGCCACTTGGCCACCAGCCATCCCGTCCACCCCGAACACCAGGACCGGGCTGCGGACTGGTTCGGGTTCACCTCCATCCAGGACTGGTCGCGCACCCAGCACGCTCTGATGTTGAAGCAGCGCCGCATACAGATCAAGGCCGGACGCATCATTCCGCAGACCAACGAAGAGTACGGCTACGAAGACCACTATCCGCGATGGGCGCCGCCTCCTCCCGGAGATTCCTCCGAAACGCTGCGCCGGACGGCCTGGGAGGTTGCTATGGCCGGAGCTTATGGCACCGCCGGAGAATCCGCGCGCCGTGGCACCGGCGTCTGGCCGGATGCCGGCGGCGGCTGGGTGAATGGCCGCGGCGACGACACCATGACCATGCTGGTCGGGTACGCCCACCTGGTCGATTTCTTCACCAGTTTCGAGTGGTGGAAAACCGAGCCGCACGATGAGATGGTAAACACCGGCGCCTACTGCGTCGCTGAGCCCGGCAGAACCTACGCCGCATATCTTCCCAACGGCGGCACGGTCGCCATCAAGCTGGAGCAGGGCCGATACCGCGCCGAATGGTTCAACCCATCAACCGGCGCAATTCTGCCCATCGGCCAGATCGCAGCCACTGCTTCCTGGACTTCACCCAAGGCCCCGGATGGCAGCGATTGGGCGCTGCTGCTGCTGCGCAATCCTACTTGAAGGCCGAGGCCATGGAGGACCACGCCCCCGCTGCCAGAGAGTTCGTTATAAAGGTCCAGGTAACCGGGACAGGGTTTGTGGTGGAGACGACGAAGTGTCCCCATCCATTGTTCTCATCCACCGGCTCGGGCCCTGAGAGGGCTTCACCGCTGAACATATTGGCGTCGTTGAGACCATTGACGAGACCCGTAACGGTATTGAAGTCCACGGGCATCATGGCGAAGATGATCTCGGTCGAGGACGTGCTGGGAGTGATCGAAAACACCGTGAGATTTCCCGCCGTGCCCTGACTCCCCGTGGCGCTCACTGTCTTGTCTAGCGGCGATGCCGCGGCTCCTGCCACGTCATAGAATAGGATCGACTGGTCGCCATCGGTCGCATTCCATTGGACGGTCACCTTGAGGGCGCTCGAGCAACTGGCGTTGGCCGCGTAGAACGTTTGGAGGTCCGTATCGCCATACGTGACGTTGGAGCCGGCCTGCTCCCAGCTATTGCCGTTCGAATCGGTCATGCCGGTGATCAGGTTGGTCGGGTTCCCGCCGCCCACTTGTGCAACCTCCAAATTACCGGAGCAGGGTAATTGCAGAATCGTTGGGTTAGGGAAGGGATTCCCCGTGCCGCCGGAGGACGTATGCGTAGGGATATTTTCATGGTCCAGGTGGACGATCCTCATTCCGGACGGAACACCGCCCGCGCTTCCGGTCTTGAGCAGGACCGCCGCCGAGATCCACGGGGCGCTCGTTCCCATAGTCATCGTCGGATCAATCGCATTAGTCGAATTGTAGACGCCATATTGTGCCGCAAAGCCGTCCATCAAATCCGCGCTCAGCAGGCCCCAGGCCGTGTTGGCCTGCGAGCCGGCCGCAAAGCTCGATTGATACTGACTCATCGTCAAATCAAACCCGATCTGATACGCCAGGTCGCCGCTCGCGGAGGGCGTGATGCTTCCCGCGGTCAGCGACGTGCCGGTGCCCAGATTTCCGGCGGATGCAACGTCCACGCCGATCACGTTGTCGAATTCGGTCGCCATCGGCTGGACGTAGCCGCCTGGATTGCCCGCAAAACACACGGAAATCTCCCTCGCCCCCGCCGCGACGTTAAATGCTGCGGCGATGGCGATGGACTGCGAGTCCGCGCTGTCGTAGTAATTGGCCACAATCTGAAAGGCGTCGTTCTTGTCGTCCGTGACCGTCGCCGCCAGAGCGCTATTGAAAGTGAATCCCACCACTACCGCGTTTCCGGCGGTCGTGAATCCGGGAAGCCACAAGTAGTAGCAGTATGGACTTGAAAAGCTGTTGTCCCGCGTGTTCGAGCCGCTGACGTGCTGCACCAGTTCCGGCACACCCGCCGACGACGACGTAACGGTGAGAGTCGTGGAGCCGCTAACGGAACCGGAGGCAGCCTCAACTGTCGAGGTTCCCGCAGCCACGGCCGTCGCCAAACCACCCGTCGTGATCGTGGCGACGCTCTCGTTCAAGGATGACCAGACAACCGAAGCTGTGAGGTTTTGCGTGCTGCTGTCGCTGTAGTATCCCGTCGCCGTGAATTGCTGCGATGCCCCGTTGGTAATCGTCGGATTTGCGGGCGTCACCGAAATCGACGTCAGGCTGGGAGGTGCGGAAACAGTGTAGGTGAACCCGTTGGCTAAGCTTCCGCTTTGCCCGCTGAGGGTAACTGTCACCGTAACCGCTCCCGCACTTCCCGCCGCCGTCGTGGCCGTGATCTCGGTCCCGCTTATCACCACCACGTTGGTTGCCGCCGTCCCGCCAAGAGTCACCGTCGCTCCCGCGGCAAAGTTCGTCCCGGTGACCGTGACTGCAGTCCCGCCCGCCGTTGAACCGCTATTCGGCGTTACCTTACTCACCGTCGGCGGAGCCGTGACTCCCGACGCAGTGCGGAATGCGACCATCTGCATGATCCACGGTGCGGATGGAGTGACCGGTGCGGTTGCGCTGTAGCTCCCGGTGGCCGTGACCATTTGGTCTTCTGCAATGTCGCCGTCCGGCGTCGTCAGAAGCCGTCGGGTGAATCCGCTGCCCGGACCGGTGGTCGTGGTTTGAACCAGGTTGGCGCCGAAGATGAGATCGGTTGCGTTTGTCGTTGTCGCCGCGACGCTGCTGCTGGTGGCGCTGTTGCCGGAGTTCGTGGCCGTCACATCCACCGGGTTGTTAGGATCCGCTCCGCTGTACTCGAGTATGCGGATGTCGGGGTTTGTCGCGGCACTCGCAAAAGTCACGGTGACGGTGTTTGCCCCGGCAGCCGCCGATGCGATGTTCTTCGCATAGTAAATGGACTGCGACGCGTACCCACTCTGGGCCGTGGGGCCCACGGCGAGCGCATACGTGTTACCTCTCAAGTCCGTGACTGCGCTGATCGCGGCCGTGCTATCGTTCCACCCCGCCACTACGACGTTGAGGTCGCCCGCCACCTGCGCGGCGGTGTACTGGATTTGCACCGTGCTCTGCGCTGTTTGCGGCGTGGCAAAATTGCCCTGCACGTAGGTGATGGCTGTGGTCGTGGGCACCGCATAGGTAAACCCGTTCGCCAAGCTTCCGCTCTGCCCGTTTACCGTCACCGTCACCGCCACGGTACCCACGCTTCCCGCCGGAGTTGTGGCCGTGATGGTGGTACTGTTCATCAGCGCTACGTTGGTGGCCGCCGTCCCGCCAAACGTCACCGTCGCCCCGGTGCCAAAGCTCGTCCCGGTGATCGTGACTGCCGTCCCGCCCGCCGTCGACCCGGTATTCGGAGACACACCGCTTACCGTCGGGCTACCTGCATAAGTGAACCCATTGGCTAGGCTTCCGCTCTGCCCGTTCACCGTTACCATCACCGTCACCGCACCCGCGATTCCCGCCGGCGTCGTGGCCGTGATCTGCGTCCCGCTGACCACCACTACGTTGGTCGCCGCCGTCCCGCCAAACGTCACCGTCGCGCCGGCGGCAAAGTTCGTCCCGGTGATCGTGACTGCTGTCCCGCCCGCCGTCGGCCCAATATTCGGAGACACGCCGCTCACCGTGGGGCCACCTGCATAAGTGAATCCACTGGCCAGGCTTCCGCTCTGCCCGCTGACCGTCACCGTCACCGTCACTGCACCCGCGCTTCCCGCCGGCGTCGTGGCCGTGATCTGCGTCCCGCTGACCACCACTACGTTGGTGGCCGCCGTCCCGCCAAACGTCACCGTCGCTCCGGCGGCAAAGTTCGTCCCGGTGATCGTGACTGCCGTCCCGCCCGCCGTCGGCCCGCTATTCGGAGACACGCTGTTCACCGTGGGGCCACCTACATAAGTGAATCCACTGGCCAGGCTTCCGCTCTGCCCGCTGACCGTCACCGTCACTGTCACCGCACCCGCGCTTCCCGCTGGGGCCGTGGCCGTGATCTGCGTCCCGCTGACCACCACCACGTTGGTAGCTGCGGTCCCGCCAAATGTCACCGTCGCTCCGGCGGCAAAGTTCGTCCCGGTGATCGTGACTGCTGTCCCGCCCGCCGTCGGCCCGCTATTCGGAGACACGCCGCTCACCGTCGGCGCTGTAACTCCTGGCCCGTGACGGAATGCGACCATCTGCATGATCCACGGCCCGGACGGACTTACCGGCGCGCTTGCGCTATAGTTGCCCGTTGCCGTGACCATCTCGTCCTCGGCGATGTCGCCATCCGGTGTTGTCAGCAGTCGCTTCGTGAAGCCGCTGCACGGACCGGTCGTAGTGGTCTGAATCAGGTTGGCGCCGAAGATCAGATCGGTAGCGTTGGTCGTCTTCGCCGAACTGCTGCTGATTGGGCTATTGCCGGAGTTTGCACTTGTTACGTCCAGCGGGTTGCTAGGATCCACTCCGCTGTACTCCAGGATGCGAATGTCCGGGCTTGTCGCGGCACTCGCAAAAGTCACGGTGACGGTGTTTGCCCCGGCAGCCGCCGATACGATGTTTTTCGCATAGTAGATGGACTGCGACGCGTACCCACTTTGGACCGTCGGGCCCACGGCACGTATATATGTGTTAACCCGTGAATCCGTAACTGCACTGACCACGGCCGCGCTATCGTTCCATCCCACCACTACGACGTTGATGTCGCCAGACACCTGCGTCGCTGTGTAGGTGACCTTCACGGTGGTCTGAGGCGTTTGCGGCGTGGCGAAATTGCCCTGTATATAAGTGATAGGCAGCGCAGCCGCCAGGCTGTCCGGAGCCGCCCACCAGGCAAGCGACACAGTTGTTAACAACACCAGGCGCACAGAATTGCCTACATAAAATTTTTTCATCTTTAGACGGTCCTGGATAAGCAATCAGCACGCGCTTGGCCAACACGCTCGTTCGGCCAGGAGGAAATGGGGCCGCATAAGACGCACGCGGCGTCGCAGGCTGGAGACAAGCCCTGTTCTGAGCGGTTTTCGTGGCAACTCTCGTTTGGAGCACCACTGTGAATTCAAGAATATGCCCGTTTTTGGGCCGGATTCTACAGGTGTGCAAAGGGGTTCTGCGGATGCAGATATTTGCATCCGTTAGTGTAGTTTTTGCCCCTTTCGCAAGTTAGCACCTCACAGTTGTCCACTCTTAATCGGCGGCTGCTCCGAGATACCGGGCGGAAGTTGAATGTGCGTCAAATCACCCAATCTGCGCCGAGTACGGCAGCCTAATGCGGGTGCTATTACTACTATTACAATGCTTGGACGCCTGGCCATGGATGGCTGATCTTCGCGCTGCTTCCTGGCGGATGCGAAGTAGGCCTCTATCAGCCGAAACATCTGTTACCGCTGGCCCCGACCTCAAGGTGACCGCGGCTCGGAGCACGGGATCAGACCTGCGGTCCATCCTTCACCGGCGGGGACGATTCCAGCACGTCGCGAATCTTCCTCGCCAGCGCTTCGCGGCTAAAAGGCTTGGGAAGGAATTCGACGCCGTCCTCCAGCACGCCGTGGTGAACCACGGTGTTGTCGGTGTAGCCGGACAGGTAAAGCACTTTCAATTCAGGCCTGAGTTTGACCAGTTCATCCGCTACCTGGCGGCCGCTCATGTTCGGCATCACTACGTCAGTCAGCAGGAGAGCGATCGGGCCCCGATAGGACTTGGCGATTTCGATGGCCTCGCCACCGTCGGCCGCGGCCAGAATGGTGTGGCCGAGTTTCCTCAATATCTTCACCGTGAGATCGCGCACCGCCTGTTCGTCTTCCACCACCAGAATGGTTTCGGTCGACGGCGCTCGATCCGCCTCCACGGGACTGGCCAGAGGCAGAGTGGCAGTCTCCGCGACCCGCGGGAAATAGAGTTTGAAGGTGGTGCCCTGGCCGGGCTCGCTGTATACCCAGATATCGCCGCCGAGCTGCTTGACCGCGCCGTACACCGTGGCCAGTCCCAAGCCCGTGCCCTTGCCTTTTTCCTTGGTGGTGAAAAACGGCTCGAAGAGGCGCCGGCGCGTTTCGGCATCCATGCCGTGGCCGGTGTCGCTGACGGCCACCATGACGAATTCGCCGGGATTCACGCCCATGTGCGTCCGTGCGTACGTTTCATCCAGGTGTGCGTTGGCGGTTTCGATGGTGATGCGGCCGCCCTTCGGCATGGCATCGCGGGCGTTCAGCGCCAGATTGACGATCGCCTGCTCGACATGGCTCGGGTCCGCTTTGATGTTGCCCACGTCCTCCCGCAGGCTGAGCACCAGCTCGACGTCTTCGCCGATCAATCTGCGCAGCATCTTCTCCGTGTGCTCAACCGCCGCATTCACATTCATCACGCAGGGCTGCATGATTTGCCGGCGGCTGAAAGCCAATAGCTGTTTGGTCAGCGCGCCGGCGCGGTCCGCCGCCTTGAGCACCTCTTCGGCGCAGCCGCGCAATGGATCGATCGGCGAAAGCTCATCCAGGATCATGCGATTGTAGCCGGCAATCACGGTCAGCATATTGTTGAAATCGTGCGCCACGCCGCCCGCGAGCCTGCCCACCGCTTCCATTTTCTGAGCCTGCAGCAGCCGGTCCTCGAGCTCCTTGCGCTCGCTAATGTCATTGACGAAAGCAATCGCAAACAGGCCCTCGGTGGACTCGACGTAGCTGAGGCTGATCTCGACCGGAAACTCGGTTCCGTTCTTGCGCCGGCCGGCGAGATCCATTCCAATCCCCATCGGCCGGACCCGCGGCCGCATGAAATACTCCTCGCGGTCGTGTCCGTGCGCCCGGCGATGGGACTCGGGTAGCAGAATCTCAATCCGCGCGCCGAGCAACTCCTCGCGGCTGTAGCCGAACATCTCCTCGGTCTTGGGGTTAGCCAGAACGATGCGGCCGTTCCGGTCGACGCTCAGGATCGCTTGCGACGCCGACTCGAGCAGCGCCATCACCAGCTTTTCGCTTTCGTGCAATAGAGTGATTGGATCCTTGCGCCGGCTGGCGCCGGCGGCCGTGAAATCGGACATGGTCCCCCCCCGTTAGTGCTGCTTCCGATTCTAGCAGGTCTGGTGACGCGGCAACCGAAAATGAGGCGTCGAAGTGCGGAATCGAACCGCGAGAGGCGGGCCGTAGGGAAACCTGGCTTGAATTCAATAACTTCCCCGCATTTGGTGTGTCGCTTTGACCCCGCGAGCCACACGAATAGTTCCACGCGTTTGCACCGCGGCTAACCGTGTTATCGTAGCAATCGCGTCGCGGGGCTGGATCCGAAAAAGGATTTTGGAGCCGTGTTTTGGCGTTTCCAGGCAAGCTTAAAGCATGCCCCACCATCCGAGAAGGTAACGGTGTAGATGCTGATTTATGCGTTGACGATCCTGGTGAGCGCCTTTCTGCTGTTCCAGGTGGAACCGGTGATCGGCAAAATCATCCTGCCCTGGTTCGGCGGCTCGGCGGCAGTGTGGACGGCCTGCCTGCTGTTCTTTCAGGTGACGCTGCTGGCCGGGTACGCGTATGCGCACGCCCTGGTCCGTTACCTGAAGCCTCGCGCGCAGGCGGCGCTGCACGTGGGGCTGCTCGCCGTGAGCGCGCTGACGCTGGCGGTGTACCCGAGCGCCAGTCTGCAATCTTACGGCACAGGCGATCCGACGTGGAGCATCCTGCTGCTGCTGGGGCGCACCATCGGGCTGCCCTACTTCCTGCTCTCCACCACCGGGCCGCTGGTGCAGGCATGGTATGCGCGCCGCTTCGCGGGGTCGATGCCGTACTGGCTGTATGCGCTTTCGAACGCCGGTTCCCTGTTCGCCCTGCTCAGCTATCCGTTTCTGTTCGAGCCGGTCTTCACCACCCATGAACAGGCGCACATGTGGTCGTGGGGATACGTGGCGTTCGCCGTGGTGTGCGCCGCGGCGGCGGGCTCTCTGGCGTTTCGGGAAGCGGCGCCCGAGGAAGCCGCAGCGGACAAACCCAGCCGGCGCCAGTATGCGCTGTGGCTGGCGCTGCCGGCCTGCGCGTCGGCGCTGCTGCTGGCGGTGACCAACCACATATCGCAGAATGTGGCCGCCGTGCCGTTCCTCTGGATCGTTCCGCTCAGCCTCTATCTGCTGAGTTTCATCCTCTGTTTCTCGGGCGACGGGTGGTACCGCCGCAATCCTTTTCTGCAGTTGCTGGCGGTGGCGCTGGGGTCGATGGCGTATGCGGCCGGCGCGGGCAATCTGCCCATCATCCCGGTGTTGGTTCTGTTTTCGTTCGGGCTGTTCACCTGCTCGATGGCGTGCCACGGCGAACTGGCCCTCTTGAAGCCGCAGCCGCGGCTGCTGACCCATTTCTACCTGATGATTGCCGCCGGCGGCGCGCTGGGCGGTCTGGCAGTCGGTTTGGTGGCGCCGCACGTGTTCAACGGTTACTATGAGATGCCGCTCGGGCTGGTGGGCTGCGCGGCGTTGATCCTGGCGGCGTTGAAGACCGATCCGGCGCTCGAGTGGTTCCGGCGCTGGACCCAGCCGGCGCCCATCGCCGCGGTGGCGCTGACGCTGGCGCTGGCGGGGTACGTCGCCGTCGAACTGCAGCAGTCGATGAGCGGCGTCCGTTTGCGGGTGCGCAATTTTTACGGCGAATTGACGGTAAGAGACAGCGATCCGCCGACCTCGATCTTCGCCACGCGCACCCTGTCGCACGGCACCATTACCCACGGCAACCAATTCCTAAACCTGGCCAAGCGCGATCTGCCCACCACCTACTACGGTCCCGCCACCGGCGTGGGGCTGGCCATTCGCGACCGGGGAAAGGGGCGGGCGGTGCGAATCGGTGTGATCGGCCTCGGCACAGGCACCCTGGCCGCCTATGCCCGGCCGGGCGATTATTACCGCTACTATGAGATCAACCCTCTGGTGGTGCGGGTGGCGCGCAGCGAATTCACCTTTCTGGCGGACTGCCACGGCAAACTGGACATAGCGATGGGCGATGCTCGGTTGTCCCTCGAGCGCGAGCAGCCGGAGAATTTCGACGTGCTGGCGGTGGACGCGTTTACCGGCGACGCCATTCCGGTGCACCTGCTCACGCGCGAGGCGATGGATCTTTATTTCCGGCACTTGCGCCCGGACGGTATCCTGGCCGTGCACATTTCCAACCGCCACCTGGACCTGGAGCCGGTGCTGGCCGGCGAAGCGCGCGCGAGCGGGCGGCGCGCGCGTCTGGTGGACACCGAGGATGACGATGGCGCGGGAGTGTTCGCGGCCACCTGGGTGCTCATCGCCGCCCCGCCCGGCGATTTCGACAACCAGATGCGCGCCGACTCCAACCCCGTTTTCCGCGCGCCGGGCGTGCGATTATGGACGGACGACTACAGCAACCTTTTCCAAATCCTCAAATAGACGTACAATAGTGGATGCCGCGTCCGTCTCTCCCCCATAGTTTTGGATAATGAGAGTTGCAAACCATTTGTTTCGGGACAACGTGTACTATATCTTTGGATGAGGTTCGCAGGAGACATCATGGACGCCGCTTTCGCCGTTTTCAAGAAGACCGCAATCGTTCTCTCCCTCGCTCTGCTGGCGGCCATGCCGCTGGCGGCGCAGGCTTTCACCAGCCCTACCGGCACCACCGTTGTCACGCTGGTGAACAACTCGGGTTCGGTGAGCGTGACCGGATCGGTGGATTCGACGACGCCGATCACCTTTAGCGTGTCGGTTTCCTACACCGCCGGCGATCCGCACTGGCTTTCGGTGGGCAGCGACAGCAGCGTCACCGGCGGCTGCAACGGCGGAGCTTATACATATACGACGCCGTACACCTTGCTGATGGGGCTCGGCTGCGTGGCTGGTGGACTGTCGTCGGGCAGCCACACGGCAACCGTGACGCTGAACGCGACAGCGCCCGCGGGAGTGTCGCCGGTGACGTTCCAGGTCACCTACAACACCAGTGGCGGCGGCAACGCGGCGCTGGCGACGTTCCCGGCCAATCTGACCGGCGCCAACCAGTTGACCGCCCCAGTGGGCGGCCAGCAGCAGAACTTCGTGACGTTGTCTACAGCCAGCTCTTCGACCGTCACCTTCAACATCTCGACGCCGCCTAGCTGGCTGACAGTGCAGGCGAGCACGAACCAGGTGACCAACGCGGCGCCTGCGACGCTGACCTTTACCGCCAGCGCGGCGGGCCTTTCGCCAGGGACCTATAACACCGCTGTGACGGTGAACGGCAGCGGCGGCCAATCGGTGATCATTAACGTAGCGTTCATCGTGACCGCAAGCGGGCTCACCTTCACTCCCGGTGTGCTGGCCTGGACGTATTCGAGCGGCGCCCTCTCCCCCAGCACCTCCACCCAAAATGTAAGCCTGGTCACGCCGAACAGCGACAGCTACACCGCCGTGGTCTCCTACCCCAACGGCGCGCCGACCGTCAGTTGGCTGCACGTGAACGGCGCCGGCAGCGCAACCGGTCTCGGCAACGGCAGTACGCTTACGGTCGGGGTGGTTAACTACGCCAGTCTGGCCAGCGGCACTTACACCGGAATGATAACGGTGACCGACAGCGGCAACTTTAACATCTCGGGCGCTTTCACCGTCACCCTCACGGTGTCGGGCGCGACTTCGGGCGGTTTGACGATTTCGCCCAGTCCGATCAGCTTGAGTTCCACCAACAATTACGAGCAGTTGGTGACCGTGACCAGCACCATTGGAGGCGCCCTCAGCGCGACGGCTGCCAGTACCACCGGTTGGCTGGGCGTAACCGCGAGCGAGACCAGTCTCGCGCCTGGCGAGCAGGCCTTTCTGACCGTGTCGGCTAACACCACCCTGAGCGGCGTGGGAACCTTCACCGGCACTATCACCGTCCAGGTGGGGTCCGTCAGCCAGGCGGTGAGCGTGAACCTCACGGCCGCCGGCGGTTCCGGGACCACCACCACCTACGTGGCGCCAACCTCGCTGAATTTCGTGGCCCCATCGGGAGGCTCCCATGTAATTCAGCAGATCGTGTTTGCGGGTGATGGAACCTTCTCGATCTCGGGTAAGACGACTTACAGCACCAACAGCAAGAGCGTGGCTTGGCTGAGCATAGCGCTGGACGAAGGCAACTTGAGCGCGCTGGGCCAGCCGGTCACGATCTGGGCCGATCCCAGCAAACTGGCGCCCGGAACGTACACTGCGAGTGTGGGGATGAACGTCATAGCCGACGGCGAAGCCGTGAGCCCCGCTCCTACGCTACAAGTGACTTTCGTCGTCACTTCGGGCGAGGTGATTTCGGTCGCCAGTCCGAGCACAGGCGCGGTAATTCTCAATGGCAGCGGGACGACGCAGACCGCCACCATTTCGGTCGCGGCTACCCCCGCGCTGCCCGTCACCGTGACCACCGACCAGCCCTCCTGGCTCAGCGCGACGGTCGCAAGCGGCGCCACCACGCCTGCCACCATCTCGGTAAAGGCCAACGCCGCCGGGCTCTCCAACGGTCTATACTCGGGCAACGTCATCGTGACCGGCGGAGCCAGCCCGCTCTATGTGCCGGTGGTCCTGGTGTTGAACGGGGCAGCCAATTCGGGCGGCCTGACCGTAGGCTCCCCATCGTTGACCTTTGCCGCGCAGGTGGGAGGCGGCGCGCCAGCCACTCAGCCGTTGACTGTCAGCTCCAATCCCTCTGGCACTGCGTTTTCGGCTAAGGTTACGGTGACTTCGCCGGCTGGCGGCGCGTGGCTTTCGATTTCGCCCACCACCAACCTGACCACCAACCAGACCCTGACGGTGTCGGCGATTCCGGCCGGCCTGGCGCAGGGCACGTACGCTGGCAACATCGCGCTGACCGCGACCGCCAGCGGCATAACCGTGAGCGTGCCGGTAAACCTGGTGGTCGGCACCACCACGCCTGGCGGCATCACGGTGAGCGCTTCCTCGCTGAGTTTCACCGCGTCGTCCGGGGGCGCCGCGCCGAAGCCGCAAGAGCTGACCGTGTCGAGCGCGGCCGGGTCCGCCGGCGTGTCATTCACGGCGGCAGCCTCCAGCACCGGCAATTGGCTGTCGGTCAGCCCGGCTGCGGGGACAACCCAGGATATCCTCACCGTTTCGGTGAACCAGGCGAATCTGGCCCTCGGCAACCAAACCGGCCATATCACCATTACGCCGGCTAGCGGCAGCGCCGTAGTAGTGCCTGTGACCGTCAACGTGATCGGCCAGTCGACTATCGCGGTGGACCCCGAAGTGCTCGCGTTCAGTTTCCAGGCCGGTAGCGGCGGCACCGTCTCGCCGGGGCAATTGACGGTCTATGCGAGCGGCGGCACGGCCACCTTCCAGGCCACCGCCAGTAGCGTGGGCAGTTGGCTTTCGGTAACGCCGGCATCCGGAACCACCTCCACCTCCACCTCCACCATCCTGACCGTGCAGGTGACTCCGGCCGGCCTGACGGCCAATGCGACGCCTTATACGGGCACCATCACCATCGCCGGGGTGAGCGGCACGCAAGGCTCGATAGTGGTGGATGTGTCGCTGACCGTAACCAATCCGCTGCCCTCCATCACGGCGGTGGAGAACGCAGCCAGCGGGCTTATCGGGCCGGTTTCGCCAGGCGAGATCGTGTCGATTTACGGATCCCAGATCGGCCCGACCCTCCCCGCCACCCTGACACTCGATTCGACCGGCAAGGTTTCGACTTCGATCGGCGGGGTCGAGGTTAGCTTCAGCGGCTATCTGGCGCCTCTGACTTATGTCAGCGCGATCCAGATCAACGCCATCGTGCCGTATGAGCTGGCGGGGAACAAGGAGCCGTTCGTAGAGGTGAAATTCGCCGGCGCGACATCGAACGAGCCCAGCCTGCAACTGGCGCCCTCCGCGCCGGGGATCTTCACGGTCGGCAACGGCACCGGTCCGGGGGCCATTCTCAACTTCGATGCCTCGGTCAACACTCAACAGAACCCGGCCGCCAAGGGCAGCACGATTGTGCTCTTCATGACCGGCGAAGGGTTGACGACTCCCGCCCAGGCTACCGGCGCAGTGACCCCGGTGAACTTCACCGGCGTCGGTCCGCTTACACCGGCGCCGCAGCTCGCGGTATCGGTGATGATCGGCAACCAGCCCGCGTATGTGGCATTCAACGGCGAGGCGCCGTATTTCGTGGCTGGCGTCTTGCAGGTCAACGCCGTAGTTCCGGCCACGGTCGGCGACGGCGCCATCCCAGTCACGGTGCAAATCGGCAACCAGATCAGCCAAAGCGGCGTGACGGTCTGGGTGCAGTAAGAGCGGGCCGGCCCAACAGAAGCCGAAGCGGGCTCGCGGCCTGACAACCGCGGCCCGCGCTTGAGGTAGGACGGACCATCGCCTTGCGTGGTCTGTCCTGCTTCGCTAATCCGAAGCTCCCGCTTCGGGCTAACGCGCGACACCGTGACGACAAGAATCGATCGTCTGTGCTACACCTGGCTCACTCGACGGCGACGTGGGTGCCTTTGTGTTCCTCTTCCTTGGACAGGTGCGCGATCCGGTCGTCGATCAGGGTGCGGATTCCCTTCAGGAATTCGACCCGCGAGGCGCGGAAGTGCTCGCTCGCGTCCTTCGGCCACAGTTGCTCCAGAAACGGCATCGCCACGTTGCACACGAAGCAGCCGTGAGCGGCGGCCTGTGCGCCCTCGCCGGCGGTTTGGTTGTTGCTTTCGGCCATCTTTAGCTCTCCTTCATTTCCACCGTCAGAATACGATTCTCCAGCCTGGCCCGGGTGGGCGCCAGGCCGGACATGGAAGTCGGCAGACCGATGTGCCGCCGCAGCGTGCCGATCTCCACCACCAGCTCGTCGCCCTTCTTAAATAATCCCACTTCTCCCTTGGCCGCGAAAGGCAGCCGCAGTTTCACCTCGTAGTGGCCGTCCTGCTTGGTGAACGTGTAGGGCGCTTCGGTGCGTTCCACGCGCGCCGGGTCTTCGCCTTCCGCGTAGAGAGCGCGCGCCAGCTCTTCGAGGCGCTCCCGCCCCAGCACTTCATGCGTGAACAGCGGGACGCGCTTGACCGCGACGGGCGCGAAATAGGCGTCGATTTCCTCCAACACCCGCGCCTGCGAGGCGCGCCATTCCTGAAACCACGCGTCGGTCACCGCGTCGGGCAACACGCGATTGACGATCACGCTATCCACCGTCAGGCCGTGCAGCGAAAAGTACACGAACGCGCGCTGGGTCTCGCGCAGCACCATCCGTTCCGGGTTGGTCACCAGGCGCACGCTGGTCGTGGCCGGATCCTCCAGCAGCTCGGCCACGCCATCCAGCTTGCCGAATAGTTGCTGGATGTTGGAGAAGTAGCCCTCCGTCGGCAACTCCACCGGCGAGACCCGGTTGGCGATCGGCCGCACCGCCCGGATGATGCCGCGCTGGAACGGGAAAATGTGCTTCATGTACCATTCGAGCGTGGTGGGCATGCTGACGAAACGCATCGATTCCGCCGTGGGCGCGCAGTCGAGCACGATCACGTCATACAGTTGCTCGCGGCGAAACTGGTTCACCCACATCATCGCGCTCAGTTCTTCCATGCCCGGCAGGATGGCCAGCTCTTCCGCCTCCACGTCGCTGATGCCGGTCGTGCGCAGCACCGAAACCACGTATGAGGAAATCTCTTTCCAGTGGCGCTTGATCTCCTTCTGGATGTTCACCTCGTGAATCGCCAGGCGGTCGCTAATGGGATAAGGGTCGCCGGTCTCGCCGTGGAACAGGCTGGTCCCGAGGTCGAAAGCGTCGGCCAGACTGTGCGCCGGGTCCACGCTCATCACCAGCGTGCGATAGCCCAGACGCGAAAGTTCCAGCCCGGTGGCCGCCGCCAGGCTGGTCTTCCCCACGCCACCCTTGCCGCTGAACAGAAGGATGCGCATACTTTTATTGTAGATTGCCGCACTTGTATTCGTGGGGCACGTTGCTAACCTGCGGACCGATTGACAATCGGTCCACGCGGCGGTTAACAACCGCCGCGCAGGATGCCATCCTGCTCCACGTGCGGGTTTGCGGTTAAAGTAGTGGTTAGAGGATATGCGGCGGAGCGTGATCGTCTGCTTGTTGTTCGCGGTGGTGGTCTGGGCGGCCAACGTCCGGCTCTATCTGAAGGATGGCGGCTACCACCTGGTGCGCGAATATCAGGTGCTGGACGATCGCGTGCGCTATTACAGCGTGGAGCGCGGCGACTGGGAAGAGATCCCGCTCGCCATGGTGGATCTGAAGCGCACCGAAAGCGAGGCCGCCGATCGCCAGGCCGAGTTGGCCAATGATTCCAGGGCTCTCGCCGAAGAGGCGGCGGCTCAGCGCTCCATCGAAAAGGAAACCTCGCGCATCCCGCAAGCTCCCGGTGTCTATTGGCTGGACGGCGACCAGACCAAGACCATGCAGGTCGCCGAGGCGACGGTCCACATCAATAAGAAGCGGCAGGTGCTGAAAGTGCTGGCGCCCATCGGCCAGGCGCTGAGCGGCAAGGGCACGCTCGAAATAGACGGCGCGCATTCGGCCAACGTCTTCACCAACCCGGAACAGGAATTCTACATCCAGCTCTCCGAGCCGGAACGCTTCGGCGTCGCCAGACTCACCAGCAAGGGGCTGGTGCGCATCGTGGAGAACATCACCTACCTGCCGGTCGACAAGGAAGTCGAGGAATCGCCCGCGCTCGTGGAGACCTTGCAGCGGGAGATGGACCCGTCCGGGCTATACAAGATCTGGCCCAAAGATCCGCTGCCGGAGGGCGAATACGCCGTGATCGAGTACACCCCGAACGCGCTGAACATTCAGATCTGGGACTTCTCCATCCAGCCGAAAGCGCCGGCGAAATAGCCCGCCGCCGAAAAGCACAAAGCCGCGTTTAACGTGGCGCTCGCACTCGTGCGTGCCGCCACGGTGTTTGCGCTCCTAGCTGCGCGGATCGGCCGGTAACAGAATCGGCGAGGCGGACCGGGCAAACGCCGGAGTCGCCGTGGCCGCTTCCCCCATCTCCGCCGGTTGCGCGGTTGGCTGGAAGTTGAACCATTGCGCCAGTTCCTCGTCGCCGGTGCGCCGGTGGGCCATGATCACGCGGCGGCGGGCCAGCGCCCGGGGCAGGCAGCGCGCCACGTGCCAGAAGGCGGCGGCAGAGGTCGGTTCCCAAAGAATCGATCCGCCCACCACCACCAGGTCGCGCAGCGTGGCGCGAAGCCAGCAACGGCCATAGACGCCGACGGTAACGTTCTTGATGCGCATCAGGAATCGGTTCTTCACCGAGTGCATGTTGATGAGGGCCGGCACCGAGCGCCGGTTGACCGGCGTGACGGTGCGCACGTGGAAAGCCTCCGCCGCCGGCGTATAGAGCGTCCGCCAGCCGTACAACTGCGCCCGCCACGCTACGTCGGCGTCTTCGCGGTATACAAAGAAATCGGGATCGAAGAAATCGCCGTCAATGGCCACGTCGTCGATCATGCTGCGCCGGTACAGCGCCGCCGCCGCGGAGGCGCCGAAGACGTATTCCAGGTTCCGGTAGCCGCCGCGATCCGGCTCGCGCCAGCCCCGATCGAAATGCCGCAGGGCGGGCGTGAAGCAGATCCCGGTCGAATCGATGCGCGCCTCGGCCAGCGGTCTAAAGCCCGGCCCGATGGACAGCAGCTTGCCGCACACGGTTCCCGCTTCCGGGTCGGCTTGGCCGGCTTCCACCAGGGCGCGGACGAAGCCGGGGCGCAGCAGCACGTCCGGGTTCAGCGTCAATACCCATTCGGTCGCAGTGGCCCGGATGGCGCGGTTCTGCGCTTCGGCGAAGCCCAGGTTCCGGCCGGACCGGATCACCCGCACCCGCCCCTCGAACTCGCGCAGCGCGGCCGCCGTCCCGTCGGTGGATCCGTTGTCCACCACCACGATTTCAATCGGTACGCCCTCCTGGCGGATTACCGCCTCCAGACAGCGCCGGATGTACCGCGCGCTGTTATACGTGACAATGGCTGCACAAACGGTTGCGTCGGGCATGAAGTTTTGGGGTCTGCTTACAAAGACCCGCCACCCCGCCATTCCAACTACACCCAACCGCCCTAGTTCCAAGAAATATATTGAAAAATATATTTGTTTGAGCTGTAGTGGAAAGGCCTGCTTTGGGGTCTTAGTGGTGAGTTGCGTGTATGGCCGCGTTCTACATGAGTGAGGAATTGGTGGGTATCTTGCGTCAGGAAGGCGCCGCATCAGCACTGCAAACTCAAGTGGCTCAATTGTTTGAGGAGTCGCGCGAGGATGTTTACCGGTACCTTATGACGCTCGGTTTGACGCCATCGCGGGCGCAGGACGCCACCCAGGAAGTTTTTCTCCGCCTCTATGCGGCGCTCAAACATGGCGAAGAGATCGAGAACCCGCGGGGCTGGGTATTTCGAGTGGCGCACAACTGGGGGTTGAAAGTGCGCGCCCGCCACGCCTCGGAAAACCCGTTCGACGCGGACCTGGAAGCCACGCTGGCCACGCCGGCGCACGACGCGGAATACGACCTGTTGGAACGCGAGCGCATGCTGCACTTTCATCGCGCGGTGGAAGCTCTGTCGGAGCAACAGAAACGGTGCCTGTTCCTGCGCATGGAAGGCCTGCGGTATCCGGAAATCGCGGCTACGCTGGGAATCAGCGCTTCGGCCGTCGGCGAATTCCTGCGCCGCGCCATGGCGCGACTGAAGAAGGTGCGGGATGAGTAACTGGCAGTCCGCACATCCCGGGGAAGGCCTCCTGCTGCGCTTGCTGGATGGCGAGTTGGCGGCCCGCAAAGCGCGGCAGGTTCGCCGGCACCTGGAAGCCTGCTGGCAGTGCCGCGCGGAACTGGAATCGCTCGAAGCCACGGTGGCGGAATGCGTGCGCTACCGCAAGCAGGTGCTGGCTGGTTTCCTGCCGGAAGCGCCCAACCCGTGGCAGCCGCTGGACCGAGGTTTCGACCGGGTGGATGCGGAACTCGCCGCGGCGCCTCTTTGGAAACGCTTGCCGCGCCTGGCCCCGGCTTGGCAGTGGGGAGTGGCGGTGCTGGCTGCGGCCGCGCTGCTAGTGGCGGCCATCGTGCAATTAGGCCGGACGCCCAGCGTGCAGGCGGCTTCGCTGCTCGAAAAAGCCGTGGCCGCGGCCAGCGCGCACCCGGCGCCGGTTCGTACCATCGGCATCCGCCTGCGCTCGGGCCTGACGATGCGGCACACCGTGGGCGGCGCCGCCGGGAATTGGCTGCCCCTGCCGCCCGACATCGAGACGGCGTTCCAGGCCGCCCACTATGACAGTGCGGACCCGCTCGGCGCGCGCGCCTTCCAATCGTGGCGCGACAGCCTGCCGCAGAAGACGGACGAAGTCGAGACCGAGTCAGCCCCGGAAAATCCGCATGAGCCGTGCTACCAGATCCGCACCCAAGCGGCGGAAGGCGAATTGGCCTCCGTCACCCTGCTGCTGCGCGTCGCGGACCTGGCGCCGGTGGAAAGCAAGTTCGAGTTTCGCGATCGGAATTGGATTGAATTCACCCAGGTTATGGAGCCTCCACCTCAACCCGACGGTTTCGCCGTTGCGACCACTCACGAGGCTCCCTTGCGGCCAGTCGTACCAAGCCGGCCGGCTGCACTTACGCCCAGGTCTTCGGCCTCGATTTCGGATGAACTGCAGGTGGTTACTCTCCTGCACCGGATCGGGGCCGACCTGGGCGATCCTGTGGAAGTTAGTTTGACCGATGGCGAAGTGCTGGTGTCCGGCGCCGGAGTTTCGCCCGAGCGCCAGCGGCAGGTCCATGAATTGCTCGATGGCGCGGCCAACGTGGAGGTGCGATTCTCCGAGCCGGAAGCGGCCCTGATCATGCCTTCCGCGCCGGCGCCGGCCACCGGGGGCGATACGGCCAACGTGGGAATTCAGACCCGTCTCGAGAAACAACTCGGCGGGCGCGCGGCCTTCGAGCGCTTCAGCACCCACGTGCTCGATGGCAACGAGGCCGCCATGTCGCACGCGTACGCGCTGCGCAGCGTGGCGGAGCGCTTTCCGGCCGGAAACGAAGAATCCTTGGCCGCGCCGGATCGCGTGCAACTCCATCAGCTTGCCCGCGATCACGTGGCCGCGCTGGAAACGCAAGTGCGCGTGATGGAAAGCGCGCTGGCTCCGGTGTTGGCCGGCCTGGGCGGCAAAGCCGTCAAAGCCGCGTCCGCGCCTGCCGCCGATGCCCAATGGCAGAAGGCCGCTGAAGACACCTTCCGCGCTTCGCGGCACCTCGAAGTGCTGCTCTCGGTCCTGCTGGGAGTCACGCCCGGCCAAAATGCCTCTGCCGATTTGCCCTCGCAAACACTGGCCGCGATGGCGGACTTGAAGGCCGGTCTCGCCCGCTGCCAGAGCCTGCTGGCGCAGTAGACGGCTGCTTCGGGATCAGCCGGAACGCCTACTGTTGGGGCGTGCCGAGCGGGCTGCTGATCACGCTGCCGGCGATGCCGCCACCGCCGAACGTGTTGAGATACCGCTCCACCGTCTGCCAGCCATCGGGCGAGAGCTTGGATTGCAGGTCTGCGAGGCCGGTTCTTAACGCGGCCTGCCGGTCCGCGCTCAGAGCTTTCGATTGCTGGCGGTCGGGCATGGTTCCGGCGATCCGCGCCGCGTTCATCATCTGCTGGGATCGCGCTTGCACGTCGGCCAGCTTGGCGTTCACCGAGTCGATCGCCTGGTGGAAAATCTCGCGGTCGGCCGCCTCGAGTTGGCCGCTGACCGGATCGTGCGGCGCGTCCGAGCCGGGCGGCGGACCTTCGACAAGCGTGCCATCCGCGGCATGGTAGTGGTCGGGCGGCTTGTTCGTGGCCATGTGCAGCAGGAACTCGAAGCGTATTTCGATCGGAATCTCGGCCACTTGGGGCGGTGCCGCGCCGTAGCGGGAGGGCGCCGCCACGTTCGGCAGGGCCACCGTCTTGGCCATCTCCGCGCGGTGCGATTCCCACCATTGCGTCCAGAACTGAATGTCCTTCTGTTCGAGCTCGCGGTCGTTGACGGGCGCGGCGTTCGGGCAGTAGCCGGCCATTTCTTCGCTCCAGAACGGGGAGGGCGTTGAACCGGTGCGAAGCAGAGGGCAGATGCCCATCAGCGCGCCACCGCGAATGGAGGGATGGTGGCTGCCCAGCATGACCATCATGTAGGGCAACATCTCCGGACTGCCGGTGCGGCCCAGCGCGAACGCCAGTTGGCCATCCAGGCCCTGGACGGTCGTATCGCTCAATGCAATTCGTGCCAGCGCGTGGGCGGCCGCGAGGTTCGCTTTCAGGTCGAGGCTGCCAAGGAAGGGCGGAAACGGAAAAGGATGCACCGCAGCGGACGCGGATAACACGGTCGCCAGGTTCTTTTCCAGGTCGAAGACGGCCGAGATATCGCCGCCCCCGAGCCGGCCGAAAATGCCGAGCACTTTCAGATTCGCGTCCGGCAACATCGACAAGGACTGGTAGACTTCGGTGGCCGCCGGCCGGTCCAGCGACTGGAGCGCCATGGTCAGCGATTGATACTGCGAGCGCGATTGCGTCCACGAAGGGGAGACCCAATGCCCGCCCGGTTCCGGGCGATACGGGCCAAGGTCGGCGGCGTGCTCCGCCACCAGATCTTCGAGAGCCGTGCCGATTTCGCGCGCGACTTTGGTTTGCAGGCGCTCGTCGTCGGAATAGGAGGGCGCGCCGATGCCGAGCGGCAGGAAGGATCCGCCCATGGGAGTCATTATCGTGCCGGCCTGCAATGGTTCAAGCGCGCCATCGGAATTCTTGCGAAGGAACCAGAGACCGCGCGTTTGGGGAACTTTGGTGGTGACGGCCGGGCCTTCCCCCGGGCCAGGCTTATAGTGCCACTGAAGCGCGAGGTCCGCCCCGGCGTTGATATCGCCGCTGAGGACGCGGACGGTGTGCAGCGTGGCTTTGACCGTGACCTGCGAACCGCTGTCAACCGCCGAGCCGCCGGTGATGTCCGCCACCAGGACGTCGCTGGCGGTTTGCAGCGTGTCGCTGAAGCTCCAGCCGCTGTGGGCGGAATAGGATTGGGCGGAGGCTGAAAGGACGAAGGCGAGGACGGCGGCGATTTTCATGAGGGCCTCGCTTAAGATTATAGGCTTCGATTCCGCACCGTGCAGCCCGAGCCTCCGCCGGCGAACGTACTCACGCGCCCAACGCGCTCGCCGCGACATTGACGACCCTGTAACCGTGGTTCAAAAACAAGCGTCAATGGTTGTGGGTTGGTCTGGGAATTTTCAGAATTCCCGCTGACCCCCTACGGCGGGCGTACATCCTCCGAGCGCCCGCCGTTTTTTTTCTGCCTCCACCCGCTTCTTGAGGAACTTTTCCGCCTTGTGCCGGGTGGCGGGGCGCGGGTTGTCCAGTTGGCAGCCGGCGCGCCGGGATGCCTCGGTGCGCTTATTCCACTTTGCGAAGCACCATGGCGGAATTCTTACTGCCGAAAGCGATGCAGTTGACCACCGCGTGCTCGATGGCGATTTTACGACCGGCGGTGGTGATGTAATCGAGGTCGCAATCGGGGTCGGGTTCGTCGACGTTAATCGTGGGCGGCGCCACGCCGTCGCGCATGGCGAGCAGGGTGGCTGCCACGCCGGCCGCCCCGCAGGCTCCTTGTGGATGCCCAATGAGACTCTTCAGCGACGACCCGGGAAGCTTGTAAGCATGCCCGTCGAAGGCCAGCTTCACGGCGCGCGTTTCAATACGGTCGTTCAGCTCGGTGGAGGTGCCGTGATAGTTGATGTACTGCACGTCGGAGGGGGCGATGCCGGCTTCTTCCAGAGCCAGCCCGATGGCGCGCGCCGGCTCTTCGCCGCACTCTTCCAGCCGCACGCGATGGAAGGCCTCGCAGGTGGACCCGTACCCGACCACTTCGCCGTAAATTTTGGCGCCGCGGGCGCGCGCCTGTTCCATTTCCTCGAACACGAAAAACCACGCCCCTTCGGCGATCACGAACCCGTCGCGGTCGCGCGAAAAAGGCCGCGAAGCGCGCTCCGGCTGCTGGTTCCAGCGGGTCGACATGATGCGCATCAACTGAAACCCGCGCAGGATCAGCGGCGCGATCGGCGAATCCACGCCGCCGGCGACGATGGTATTCAGAATCCCGCCGCGGATGTGGCGGAAGGCGTAGCCCATGGCGTCGGTCGAGGAGGTGCAGCCGGTCGAGACGATGTGGCTGAGGCCGCGGAAACCGAACCGCATGGATACCTCGCTGGCCAGCGTGCCGATGGTGCCGGTGGGAATGGTATAGACGCTGCACTGCTTCTGGTGGCCGGTGTAAAACAGCCGGTACTGCTCCTCGCTGAAATCCTGGCTGCCGCCGCCGGAGCCCACCATCACGCCGATGCCGCGCAACTCGTCGCGCGTCATGTGCTGCGGCTCCAGGCCGGCGTCTTCGAGCGCTTCGCCCACGCTCGCAACCGCCAGCGGCACGGCGCGCGATACGTGGGGCCGATCTTTCACCTCCACGTAGCGGGTTTCATCGAACTCGTCCGGTATCTGCCCGGCGACTTGCACCTGAAACGGCGTTGGGTCGAAGCGCGTGATGCGCCTTACTCCGCTGACACCGTTACGGCTGGCCTGCCAAAAGGATTCCCGACCGATTCCATTGGGGCTCACCGCGCCAATTCCCGTTATCGCCACGCGACGCATTTTATGACTTTGCCTTTCCTCGTTTGCTCAGTATAGGCTGAGATACATGACCGCGCACCACCAGCAGGTCGCCGGACGCTTGGATCGCGCCTTGGCCGGACTCCAGGCGGGCACGGTAGGTGTGCTCAATATGCTGCTCTGGTTGGGTGTGTGCTCGGTCTGGCGGGGCGACGATTTTTGGACCAGCCCCAACCTCCTGGCGGGTGCGATCTATCCGCGGGCCGCTTTTCGCACCGGTCTCGAGTGGAACACCGTGTGCGGCGTGTCGCTCTATGTCCTGCTCTACGGCCTGCTGGGCACCCTGTTCGCGCTGGCCGCCAGCCGCCCCATTACCCGTTTCCGCCTGGCGCTGATCGCCGCGGCGTTTGGTTTGGGCTGGTATTGGATAACCTTCCGCTGGCTGTGGCGGGCCGTGCCGCCGCTGGCCGCCCTGTTCCAGGGAGGGCCGGCTGCCGTGTTGGGACACCTGCTCTATGGCGCGCTGCTCGCCCGTTTCCCGCGCTATCTGCCGGCCGCCGTTCGGCCCGAAACAACTGCACCCGTTGCGGAACAAGATGCCGCCATGAATTCCGGCACGCCGGCGGACTGACGGCGGCCGCGAAGTCAGTCTTGCGCAGTGCCCCAGGCCATCAACCTGCCCTACGGAATTAAAGTGCAAGGACAACGCCTAGATCAGCTCCACTTCGATTCGCTTTTGCGCGGCGTCCAGCTTCACGATGCGGAAGCTGCGGATCTGGCCCGAGCGGGGAGCTTCGTCCCTGGTTGCGCTGCTGGAGGCCCCACCTTTTTTCCACTTGGCCTCCAGCATGGAAGTCAATGAAGACAGGTCCCCCTTGCCGGCGGCCGGCTGCGATTCGCCGCCGCCCGCGGAGTCGCTCTGGATGCGGCAGGTGGCTGGCACCCCTTCGCCCAGTTCGACGCGCGCGCGGCCTCCGGAAACATCGGTCATCCGCCCCGTCACCATGTCGCCCGCCTTGTGTTCGGCGATGTATTCGTCCAGGCCGGTGGGAACCAGTTGCTTCATGCCCAGGCGCAGCCGGCGCTTGGCGACGTCGGCCTCCAGCACCAGCGCTTTCACGGTCTGCCCCACCTTCAGCACTTCCTGCGGATGGTTGATCCGCTTTTCCGCGCTGATGTCGCCCACGTGGATCATGCCTTCCACGCCTTCGGCGAGCTCGACGAAGGCGCCGAATTTTTGCAGGCTGGTGACCTTTCCTTCCACCTGCGAATCCACCGGAAACTTCTTCGGCACTTCGGCCCACGGGTCGCCCAGCACCTGCTTGAGGCCCAGCGAAATGCGGCGCTCGGCCTGGTTGACGCCCAGCACGGCCACTTCCACCTGCTCGCCCGCCTTGACGGCATCGGCCGGTTTGCGCACCTTCTTCGACCACGACATTTCGGAAAGGTGGATCAGCCCTTCCACGCCTTTTTCGAGTTCGACGAACGCGCCGAAATCGGCCAGACGCGTCACCGTGCCGGTCACCCGGTCGCCGACTTTGTATTTCTCGCCGGCCAGGTCCCACGGGTGCGGCTGAAGCTGCTTCAGGCCAATCGCGATGCGCCGCTTGGCGACATCCACCTTCAACACCCTGGCCTCCACTTCCTGGCCCGGTTTCAGCACGTCGGCCGGCTTGTTGACGCGGCCCCAGGAAATATCGGCCACATGCAGCAGCGCATCCACTCCGCCGATATCGACGAACGCTCCGAAATCGGTCAGGCTGCGCACGGTGCCGGTCACGGTCTCGCCTTCTTTGACCTGGCTGTAGCGCTTTTCCTTGGCCTCGCGCTCCTCGTCCTCCAGCACGGCGCGGCGGTCCACCACCAGGTCTTCGTCGGCGATGTCCAGTTTGATGATGCGGCAGCGGATTTCCTGCCCCACCAGTTTCTCCACGTCGGCCGCTTCCCGCGCGCCCGAGCGCGATGCAGGCATGAACGCGCGTACGCCTACGTCCACGCTCAAACCGCCTTTGACGACCGCCGTCACCACCCCGGCGATGGGCGCTTTATCGGCAAATGCCTTTTCGAGCGCCGACCAGTCGCGCGGCCGCTCCACCTTCATCCGCGATAGTTCGTAGTAGCCTTCCGGATCGCGACCCTTGATGGAAACCGGGATCGTGTCGCCCCGCTTGACGGTTTCGCCGGCCTTGGTGAAATCCGCGAGCGGCAGGATTCCTTCGGTTTTGAAGCCGATATCGACCAGGACCGACTCCACGGTCACGGCCACCACCGTGCCCTTGAATCCGCGGCGTTCCTCACCGGCGTGGGAGCTCGTCTGCTCATACTGCGAAAGAATGTCGGCAAACGATTCGCTGGGCTCGCTATTGATTTGGGATTCCGGACCGGCAGACGGGTCCTGATCCAACATACTCGATTTGGGCATGAGACGTTTCTACCTCATTGTGGCATAATGTAGCGGCGACAGTCTTGGCCGGTTTTCGTTTCGACGCAGTCTTGCCACCGTCGCCTTGGGCCGCCGCTTCCTTAGCCTTATGTTGCGCTCCCCACAATTCCTCGCCCGCTGCTATCGCCTGGTCCAGCCGCGGGATTTCGTGTGGCTGGCGCTGTTCGGCGTGCTGATCGCGTGGCCGCAGATCGGCGACGCGCCGGAAATCGTTCCGCTCGTGGCGCTGTGCGTGGCCCAGGTGCTGGAGCCGAAAATCCCGGCCGAGCCGACCAACCGCAGCCGCTTGCTGTGGATCGCCGTCAAGCTGGCGCTGGCGTTCATCCTGATTGGGTACACCGACTCCATCAACAGCGTGTATTGGCCGTTGCTGCTGTTGCCGGTGGTCTCGGCAGCCACCATGTTCGGCGTAATCGGAACCACCCTGTGCGCAGCGGTAGCCGGCGCGGCGTACCTGGTGTTTCTGTTCTGGGTGCGGGATCCGTCCGAGGTCATCGTCGACCCGGTTCCGCGCCTGGTGCTGCTGGCGATGATCGGTAACCTGGCCAACTCGGTGGCCGAGGACTTGCGGAGCCAGACCCGCAAGTCCCGTGCCGCGGCCGAGCAGCTCGCCGCGGCCAATCTCCAGCTCCAGCAGGCCGAAGAAGAGAAGCGCCGCGCCGACCGCCTGGCTGCCCTCGGTCAACTTTCCGCCGGCCTCGCTCACGAGCTGCGCAACCCGCTCGGCACCATCCGCGCTTCTTCGGAAGTGCTGGCCCGCAGCCTGTCGGCGGAAAACGAAGTATCGCGCGAGGTGGCCGGCTTCATCGCCTCCGAAGTGGATCGGTGCAATTCGCTGATCACCCGCTTCCTCGAATTTGCCCGCCCGCTCCAACTGCGGGTCGCCCCAGCCGACCTGGCGCAGACGCTCGATCGCGCCGTGGCGCTGGCCGAGCGCGAGTCGCCCGGCATCGCCTTCTATCGCAATTACGATCCCAACATCCCGCCGTTTGCTTTCGATGCCGAGCTGCTGGAACACGCTTTTTACAACCTGCTGATCAATGCCGCCCAGGCCAGCCCGCCCGGTGGCGCCGTCACCTTGAAGACCCGAATCGGCGGAGCCAAAGCGGAAGTCTCGGTGATCGACCGCGGCTGCGGCATCGATCCCGCCCAGCGCGACAACATTTTCAATCCATTCTTCACCACCAAGCCGCAGGGCGTCGGCCTCGGGCTGGCCATCGTTTCCAAAATCGTCGACGAACACGGCGGTAACATAACGGTGGAGACCGAGCCGGGAAAGGGCAGCGTTTTCCGCGTGATTTTACCGATGGAGGTTTAGTGAGGCAGCTTGCCGCACATCTATGAAGAAACGCATTCTGGTGGTGGAAGACGAAGACAAACTCCGCCGCGTGATCGAGCTGCAACTTCTCTCCGGCGGGTTCGACGTCGATAAGGCCGCCACCGCCGAAGAAGCGCTCAAAGTGGTCGACCGCGCCGACCTGGTGCTCACCGACCTCAAGCTGCCTTCCATGGACGGCCTGGCTTTTCTCGGCCTCATCCGCCGGCAGAACGCGCACGTCCCGGTGATCATGATGACCGCGTACGGCAGCGTCGAGACCGCCGTGGAAGCCATGAAAACCGGCGCCACGGATTTTCTGCTCAAGCCGTTCGGCCTCGATCACCTGATGCAGGTGGTTTCGAAGGCGCTCGAGGTGCGCGCGCTGCGCGAGGAGAACCGCGAGCTTAAGGCGGAGCTCGGCCGCCGCTATGAGTTCGACAATATCATCGGCCGCAGCCCGGCCATGCAGGAAATCTTCGCCTCCATCGAGCGCGTGGCGCCCACCCGCGCCACCGTTCTGCTGGCCGGCGAAAGCGGCGTCGGCAAGGACCTGATTGCCCGCGCCATCCATTTCCACTCGCCGCGGCGCGACCGCCCGCTGGTCAAAATCAACTGCAGCGCGCTGCCCGAAAACCTGATGGAAAGCGAATTGTTCGGCTACGAGAAAGGCGCCTTCACCGGCGCGCAAACCTCCAAGCCCGGCAAGTTCGAGCAGGCCGATACGGGCACCGTTTTTCTGGATGAGATCGGCGACGTGCCGGCCGCCGTACAGGTGAAGCTGCTGCGCATCCTCCAGGAGCGCGAATTCGAACGGCTGGGCAGCAATGTGACCCGCCGCATCGATGTGCGCGTGGTGGCCGCCACCAACCAGGACCTGCGCGCCGCGCTCGAGCAGGGCACCTTTCGCGAGGACCTGTATTACCGCCTCAACGTGGTGCCGCTCAATATCCCTCCGCTGCGCGAGCGCAAGCAGGACATTCCGTTTCTGGCCAACCACTTCGTCCACAAGCTGGCGCCGGAAAACGGCTGCCAGGTGGAGCGCATCACCGATGCCGGCATGGAAAAGCTGATCGCGTACTACTGGCCCGGCAATGTGCGCGAGCTCGAAAACGTGATCGAGCGCAGCCTGGTGATGTGCTCCGGCACCGCTCTCGATGCCGCCGATATCAAGCTCGAAGCCGACCGCCGGCCGCGCCCGCAGGCCGACACGCATTTCCTGCCCGAGGGGTTGACGCTCGATGCCTACGAGCAGGAAATCATCCGCGAAGCCCTGCGCCGCGCCGATGGCAACAAGAGCCAGGCCGCCAGACTGCTCGGCCTCACCCGCAACGCCCTGCGCTACCGCCTCACCCAGATGGGCCTGGAAGCGTAGTCTACATGGAATCGGGGAGCCTGCACCGGGTATACCGGGAGTGTGGCGCGCGCCGCGTCTATCTTCCCCTGCTCAATCCCAGCGCGCGGATGCGTTTGTGCAGGTTGGTGCGCTCCATGCCGAGGGCCCTCGCGGCGCCGGAGACGTTCCAGTTGGTTTCTTCGAGCGCGCGCATGATGTGCTCGCGCTCGGCGGATTCGCGCGCTTCCTGAATGGTGGACTTGGCCGATGTCTCGCGCTGTACGCGCACTTCGACCGGGATGGATTCCCGCGGCAGCCGTTCGCCCGCCGTGAGAATGGCCATACGCTCGACCACGTTGCGCAGTTCGCGCGCGTTGCCCGGCCAGGCGTAGGCCTCCAGCACGGGAAACACGGCATCGTCCATTTTCTTCGGCCGGAAATTGTTGCGCGCGCAGAATTCTTCTAAGAAATACTCGGCCAGCAGGCGTATGTCGTGAGGGCGCTCGCGCAGCGACGGCACGCGGATGGGCACGCCGTTGAGGCGGTAGTACAGGTCGTCGCGAAACTTTTCCTGCGCCACCAGGCCCGCCAGGTCGCGATTGGTGGCCGAGATCACGCGCACGGCGACGCGAATAATCTGCTCGCCGCCCACGCGGTGGAACTCGCCTTCCTGTAAAACGCGCAGCAGCTTGGCCTGCGAAGCGCCGTGCAAATCGCCCACTTCGTCAAGGAATATGCTGCCGCCGTCGGCCAGCTCGAACTTGCCGCGGCGCGCCCCGGTGGCGCCAGTGAAGGAGCCTTTCTCGTGCCCGAACAGCTCGGTCTCGAGCAGCTCGGTGGGAATCGCCGCGCAGTTCACCTTGATGAACGGGCCGCTTGCAAATGGGCTCAAGGCGTGGATGTGGGCCGCCAGCAGTTCCTTGCCGGTGCCCGATTCGCCGATCAACAGCACGCGTGCGTCGGAACGGGCGGCGAGCGTGGCCTGCTCCACGGCGCGCTGCCACGACGGGCTGGAGCCGATCATCTTCGGGCTGCCGCCCACCAGTTCGCGCAGGCGCTCGTTTTCGCGGCGCAGGCTGGAGTGCTCCAGCGCGTTCTTGACGGCTACCAGCACGCGGTCGCGGCTGAGCGGCTTCTCCAGAAAATCGAACGCGCCGGCGCGGGTGGCTTCCACCGCGTCGGCGATGGTGCC
>JBEKKO010000055.1:0-44612 GCA_050010695.1 Bryobacteraceae bacterium | reverse complement strand
ACCGCCTCGGTCGCGACCCGCTGCGGCTATGCGACCATACCATGAGGGTCGGCGAACGACCCCGATAAGAGGAACTTTCTATTTGGCTGGGAGTAGGAACTTTCTATTTGGCTCCAACACCCCGGCCAACCACCGCGCGGTCCGAGGCAATCGGACCGCAGCTTGGCAAGCTGCCCCACAGGCGAAAACGGCCCACGTGTGACGGCGTTTCCCGGATCTCGACGGGCAAAACCGGCGTCTAACAAAGTTGACGCAAGCGGCCAACGAATTGCTTTCGCCGTTCGTCATAGTGTTAACTTCGGAATGTCAGGCGGGATGGCAGGGACAAATTCATCGGCGGGAATGGTTGCCGCGCTGTTGGCGGTGAGCCTGGTGGGCGCCGGATGCGGGGCCCGCAAAGCGCCGGGAAATTCCGCACCAGTAACGAGCCAAAGCGCGGCGGTCGAATCGCCTGCCCCGCCCCGCGGAGTGCGTACCATAGGCACCATTGCCGCCCAGCGAATCACCCTGGTTCAGGTCCCGCGCATCAGCGGCCAGGGCGGCATGATGACGCTGGTGAAACTGGTTCCCAATGGCAGCGTGGTGCACGACGGGGACTTAGTAGCGGAATTCGACAGCACCGCACAAGTCAAGTCGCAGCGCGACGCGCAAGCCAGGTTCGACGATTTGTCCCACCAGGTGGAACAGAAGATGGCCGAGGACCGCAGCAATGCCGCCAAGCGGGCAACCGACCTGGCGCAGGCCACGGCGGATCTGGAAAAGGCCAAGCTCGAAATCCGCAAGGGGCCGGTATTGAGTGACCTGGATCAGCTCAAAAACGCCGAGAAGTTGCGCGACGCCGAAGAACACGTCAAGAGCCTGTTGCGGTCCAACCAGCTCCACGATACAGCCGAACGCGCCGAAGTCGGCGTATTGGTCCTGCAACGCGAGCGGCAAAAGCTCACGCTAGCCCAGTTGCAGAAGGACCTGGACAAGCTGACCGTGAAGGCGCCGATCGACGGCATGGTATCGCTCGACAACGTCTGGAAGAGTAATTCCATGGGCCACGCGCAGGAGGGCGATCAACTGTACGCGGGGAATCCGCTGTTGCGCATTTTCGATCCGGCGAGCATGGTGCTGCAGCTTTCCGTGAATGAAGCCGATGGCGCGATATTGGTACCGGGATCGACGGCAGTGGTGCATCTGGATGCGTACCCCTCGCTGACCTTCATGGCGCGTTTCGATTCGGCCAGCCCGGTGGCGGCCTCCGCGTTCGGCAGCCCTCTGAAGACCTTCGCGGCGCGCTACCTGCTGGATTCCAAAGATCCCCACTTGCTGCCCGACCTGACCGCGGCGGCGGACATCCTGCCACCGGAAGCGGGCACTCAATGAGGCGCGCCGGCAAGGCCCGCTATTGGTTCGCGCTGGTGTTGGCGCTGGCCGCCGTGGCCGGGGTGGTGGCATGGTCGAAGATGCGGAAGGTGGAGGCGGCCGCGGACCTTCCGATGGCCAAGGCGCGCAAGGGCGAGTTTCTGGTGCTGGTGCGTTGCCGGGGAGAGTTGGCGGCGGAGCGCTCGGTCCAACTCACCGCGCCGGTGCGCGTGGCGGATCTGCAGATTGTCTGGCTGGCGCCGCCCAACAGTCCGGTGACGCCGGGCCAGACTGTAATCCGCTTCGATCCCAGCGCCGCCCAGCAGGCCATTCGGGAACATACCGCCGCGCTGCGCCAGGCGAAGGCGAACCTGGACCAGGCCCTGGCGCAAGCGCGCATCACGGCCGAGCAGGATAAGCTGGACCTCGCGAAATCCCAATACGACCTGGAGAAGGCGCGCCTGGATGCATCGCAGCAAGCCATCATGAGCGAGATTCAAGGCGAAGAGAGCAAGATCGACGCGGCCGTGGCGGAAGACAAGCTGCGCGCGGAGCAGGCCACCGTGGAATTGCATCAAAAGTCCAATGAGGCCAAGATCGCCTCGCTGACCAGGCTGCGCGACCAGGAACAGACGGAACTCGAGATCGCCAATCACCAGGTGGCACTGATGGAGGTGAAGACCCCGAATAGCGGCGTGATCACCTATTTGTCCAACACGTCGCAAGGTTGGCTCAACGCCCAGCCGTACAAGGTGGGAGACCGCGCGTTTGCCGGAGCGGTGATTGCCGAGGTTCCGGATCTTACCACCATTCGGGTGGAAGCCAAGGTCGACGAAGTGGACCGGGGCCAAATCACGGCGGGCGATGCCGGGGTGATTCGGATCGACGCCCTGCCGGAGAAGACGTGGACCGGGAGATTGGCGGGCGTTTCGCCGCTCACCGAGCAGAGTTTCGATTGGCCGCCCTCGCGCAATTTCAAGGCGTACATCGCGCTCGATAATCCCACCGCGCAACTACGGCCGGGCATGAACGCCAGCGCGGACGTGATCATCGCGCGCATTCCGGATGCGGTCAGCATTCCGACTAAGGCACTGTTCACCGATAAGGGGCGCCCGATTGTGTATATCGGGACCAGTCACGGCTATGAGGCGCGGGTAGTCGCGGTGCAAGCGCGCAATCCGGACGAGGTCGCGGTGAAGGGACTGGCAGCCGGCAGCATGGTGACCCTGGTGGAACCACCGCGCAACGGAGGCAAGAGTTGAGCGCCGCGCCAACCACCGCTTCGCCGGCCGCCCAAGTGCCTCGCCTGCGGCGAACGCGGCGCGTGCTGCGCGGCGCATTGAAGGCACTGCTGATTACGGCGGTGCTCGCCGCGGCCGGCGTGGGGGCGGTGTGGCAGGGCCAGCGCATGTACAAGGCCGTCAAGCCGCCGATGGACACGGCTGTTCCCACCACCAGGGTGCGACGCGGAGACCTGACGCTGACCGTATCGGCGAACGGCGAACTGCGGGGCGGCAACTCCGAAGTGCTGAGCGCGCCGCTGACCACCGGCGGCGAACTGCACATCACCACCTTGCGGAAGACCGGCGAGGTGGTGAAGGCCGGAGACGCGGTGGTGGAGTTCGATCCGACCGATCAGGAGTACCGGCTGAAAGAGGCCGAAGCGGACCTGGCCGAGGCCAAGCTGAAAGTCGAGCAGGCCAAGGCGACGGCGCAGGCCCAGTTGGAAGAAGACACGTACTCGCTCTCGAGCGCCGAGCACCAGGTGCACCTGGCGGAACTCGACGTTCGCAGGAATCCGATCCTTTCCGCCATCCAGGCGCGGCAGAACGATCTTGCCCTGAAGGCCGCCCAGGACCGGCTGAGCCAGATCCGCCAGGACATCGGCAGCCGCCAGGCCAGCAACCAGGCAGCCGTGGAAGTGCAGGAAGCGGGTGTGGGCAGAGCCGACGTGGAAGTGGCCACGGCCAGGAAGAACGTCGCGGCGCTTACGCTGCGGGCGCATGGCGCCGGCTACGTGTCGCTGAAGCAGAATACACCCAACATGGTCATGGAAGGCATGACGCTGCCGGATTACCAGCCGGGAGACGCGGTGCGGGCGGGCATGGCGATCGCCGAGATTCCGGATCTGCACAACTGGCAGATCACGGCCACCATCGGCGAACTGGATCGCGGACACCTGGCGCTTGGCCAGAAAGTGGACGTGACGGTGGTCGCCCTTCCCGGACGCGCGTTTCACGGGCACGTGGTGGATCTGGGCGGAACCAGCGGCTCGCCCTGGGACCGGCATTTCGAGTGCAAGATGCGGCTGGACGATCCGGCTCCGGAAATGCGGCCCGGCATGAGCGTGCGCCTGGTGGTGACCACCGATGTGTTGCGCGGCGTGCTGTGGGTTCCGGCCCAGGCGCTGTTCGAAAGCGGCAGCCGGACTTATGTATATACGCCCTCCGGCTCGAGTTTCGCGCCGCGCGACGTAAAGCTGGTGCGGCGCAGCGAAAGCCAGGTTGTGGTGGAGGGTCTGAAAGAAGGTCAGGTGGTGGCGCTTTCGAACCCGGAGCTGGCGCCGCAGAAGAAGCCGGCCGGAGCGGCTTCCCCGATCCCGCGATGAGGAACCGGAAATGAGGGCATCGAGATGAAAGCGGAAGCCGCGGCCGGGAAAGCGCGATTCGATCAGCTAACTTTTGTGCGCCGCTACTTTTCCGATTTTGCCCTGGCGGCGGGGAACCTGCTCAGTCAGAAAACGCGCACGCTGCTGACGGCGCTGGGGATTATTTTCGGCGTGGGAGCGGTGATCGGAATGCTCGCGATAGGCGCGGGCGCGCGCGACGAATCGCTGCGGTTCATCGAGCAATTGGGCGTGCGAAATCTGCTGATCGAATCGATTCCCTCGACCAGCGACGCGGAATTGCAGCAGCGGCGCCGGTCCTCGCAAGGGCTGGACTATCGGGACGTGCGCATCATCGAGGCCAACCTGGATTCGCTGAACCTGTTGTCGCCGCGCCGGATGCTGCACCCGTCCCGGCTGCTGCCCAAGCCGGTGGGCGAAAGCCCCTGGCTCTATGGTGTGCGTCCGGTGTATGCGCAGATTCACAACTGGATCCTGGCGGAGGGATCGTCGTTCGGCGAGGCCGAGTTGCAGTCGAGCGCCGCGGTTTGCGTGCTCGGCGAAACCGCCAAGACCGGCCTGCTGGGCTACGAGGGCGCGGTAGGCCGGTACATCAAGGTGGAAGATACGTGGCTGCGCGTGGTGGGCGTGCTGCGCGGCCAGGCAGCCTCCGGATCGCAGAACCTGGCAGCCTCGGGAAGCGACGTGAACAACCGGATTTACGTTCCGTTGAGCACATTTCAATACCGCTTCTGGGACCTCACCGGCTATTTGCGGGATCCGCTGGACGGGGTGGACGTGCAACTGAAGCTCGGGGCCGACAGCGTCCAGGCAGCCAAGGTGGCGATGGCGATTCTGAATTCGACGCATCGCGGAGTGCAGGATTTTTCGGTGACCATCCCGGCCGAACTGCTGGCGGAACAGCAGCGGGCGCAAGTGATCTTCACCTACGTGATGGTGGCGATCGCCGCCATTTCATTGCTGGTGGGAGGAATAGGCATCATGAATATCGTTCTGGCTACGGTGCTAGAGAGAACGCGGGAGATCGGGATCCGGCGGGCCACGGGCGCGCGAAGGGGCGACATCGTGCGGCAGTTTCTGCTGGAATCGGTGTTGATTTCGATTGCCGGCGGCGTGCTCGGGATCGCCTTCGGCTACTTCCTTTCTTGGTTCATCGCGCGCGCGGCGGAATGGAAGACCATCGTGACCAGCTCGTCGATTTTGATTGCCTTCGGAGTCTCGGTGGGAGTCGGCGTGGTGTTCGGGATTTATCCGGCGCTGAAGGCTTCGCGGATCGATCCGATCGAGGCCTTGCGTTATGAGTAGAGGCGTTTGGCGCTCGCTGGCGCTTCTCGCGGCGGCCGGCGCGGCGCGCCTGGCTTGGTCCGATTCGCTTCCCCTGGTGGGAAACTTCGAACGCCGGTTTCATCCGGACACAGTGATCGAGCGCGACGTGGAGGATCTCGAGCAGCGGATTCAGAACGGCAAACTGGTGCTGAACCTGAAAGCTTTTCTGGCCCTGGTGCTCAAGAACTCCACTGGTATCCGCCTGACCGCACTGGACGTTTATAGCGCGGCCGATGCGGTGACCAGCGCCAAAGCGCCGTTCGATCCGCAGTTGTTGCTGCAATTCAACGCGCAACGTTCCGTGCAGGAGGAAGCCGCCCAGACCAGCGGAACGGAAACGCTCAGCGCATTAGGGCAGACGTCGACGGCATCCTACAGCCAGGTGTTGGGCTCCGGGCCGACGGTGACGGCCGGCTTCAACGCGGCCCGCACGTCTTCCAACAGCCCATTCAACTTTTTCAACCCGAGCATAGCCACCGGCCTGAATTTCACCGTGACGCAGCCGCTGTTGCAGAACCGCGGCAATTTGCAGATGCGCGCGCCGCTGATGGTGGCTCGCACGCAGTTTCGCATCGTCACCGAGCAGAGCCAGGCACAGATCGCCACCACCGTCGCCAATGCGGCGGGGCAGTATTGGGAAGCCGTTCGGGCGCGGGAAAACATCCGCGTGCTCGAGCAATCGCTGGACCTGGCGCAAAAGTCGTACGAGCGGGACCACCAGGCGCTCGAACTCGGAGCGCTTTCCAAGCTCGACATTCTGCAATCGCAATCGCAGGTGGCGCAGCGTAAGCTGGATCTGATTCAGGGCCGCTACGCTTATAAGCAGGCACTGGACGGCTTGCGCCAGTTGATCGGCGCGGATTTGAAGCCGGACACGCTGGTGATGGAAATCGTATTGGAAGACGATCCGCGTGAGATGCCGGTGGGGTTCCACGCGCTGCCGCTCGGCGAGGCTATCTCGAAAGCCCGGCGCGACCGGCCGGAGCTGAGCGCGGCCGGCCGCCGCGTCGGAGTGGACGATCTGAACGCGCGAGTGGCCCGCGACCAGATGACACCCCGCCTGGATTTTAGCCTGCAGGCCGGCAGCAGCGGGCTGGGCGGCAATCAATTGCCGGTGGTATTGCCGGTGGGGGGAACCACCGCTTTTGTGGCCGGCGGCCTGGGCGATTCGCTGAACCAGCTTTTTGCTTTTTCCTCGCCCTATTACGGTTTCAGTTTGACCTTGGGAATTCCGGTCCGCAGCAGCGCGGCGCAGGCCAGCCTGACCGACGCGCTGGTGAACCGCGTGCGCGACCGCTATAACCAGCGCCAGATCGACCAACAGGTGATTCTCGACGTCGAGACCGCTAACAGCCAGCTTGAACTGGCCCTGGTATCGGTGGATGCGGCCAAGGTGTCGCGCGATCTGTCGCAGCAAAACGTGGATGCCGAGCAGATGAAATACCAGCTTGGCACGGTGACCGCCTTCGAACTGCTGACGGCGCAAAGCCAGCTTGCCACCGCCGAGAATTCGCTGGTGAACGCTTACGTGAATTATCAGAAGGCGGTAGTGGCCTACCGGCGCGCCATCTGGACCACGCTCGACGATCTGGGATTCGTGTTGGAGTCGCCGCAAGTGCGCTGAGCGCCACGCTAAACGCCGCTCCCTGGCCCTTTCGAGCCAGCAACTTCCCGCCCGTGCAGTGTGTCGAAGGTTATAATTCGAGCCAGTGGGCGAAAACGCGACGCGTCCCGCCCGTTTGAAACCGCGCCGCCGGTTGCTCGCAGAAGGAGGCATCATGCGCACTCGATCTTATTTTCTAATGTGCCTGGTCCCCGTGACTTATGCCATCGCACAGGCGCTGGAACCGTCTGTCACGCTGCGCGTCAACACGCAATTGGTGCAGGTCAGCGTGGTCGTCAAAGACAGCCACGGCAATCCCGTGACCGATCTGAAGGCAGGCGACTTCGAGCTATACGACGGCGGCAAGAAGCAGGAAATCCGCGTTTTCAATCTCGAGGACTATCGCCCGGCCGCCGCTGGCCAGCCCCCAGCCGCTCCCATCGCTCCTGCCGCTCCCGCCGTGAGCGCGCTCGAGGCGGGCATGTTCAGCAACCGGACCCCGGTGGAACCGGGCGCTCCCAACGCGCCCACCATCGTCGTGATCGATGCGGGCAACACGTGGGACCCACTAAGGATGACCTGGGCGGACCTTGTGTACGCCCGGGACGAGCTCATCAAGTTTCTCCGCCAGATCCATCCGGAAGACCGGCTGGGCATCTACCTCATGGGGTCGGACCGGTTCTGGATCCTGCATGAGTACACGCAACCCTGCACCGATATCGTGAAGCGGCTGGCGGCCTGGACACCGAAGGCCGCGCCGGAGGCCGGCAGCCCGAAAGCCCTGGATGTCTGGAGCGACTTCGCCATGCGCATCACGGGCGTCGACGCCGAGACGGCGAAAGCCATCCACCGTGGGGAGTTCAATACCGCCAATCCGATGATGGTCTCAGCCCTGCCGGCGGACTCCTCTGCAGGAGCCCCGAGCGCCCAGGGCCAGGTGGGAACGCCGGCAGCCGGTCGCGCGGCGAACCTCTCCGAGTACAACGCTCCTCTCGCGATTCTCGGTGATGTCGCGGATCACCTGGCCGCCGTCCCCGGTCGGAAGAACGTGGTCTTCGTTTCCGGCAAGACGTTTCTCCCAACGCAATACTACGCGGATCTGCTTCAGGTTCTGCGGCCGATCATCCAGGATGGGGTCGCGGTATACACAATCGATCCGGGCGGCCTTGCGCCGTATGCCGTGGACGCATCATACGAGCTCAGCGGCCCGGCAAAGATCGCAGCCATGTCCGACCCCAGGGGAGCGATGAAGGATGTGCAACTGCATTTCGACCAGAAACGGCTGCTCAGCCTGAGGCTCCAGGATTCCTTAACCCGTTTGGCGGAAACTACCGGCGGGCGCGTGTTCTTTGCCACCAACGATATCAGTGGCGCCATCCGGAGCGCTTTCGACGACTCCCGCGTGACTTATACGCTAGGGTTCTATCCCAAGAATTCCAGCAACGATGGCTCCTTCCATTCCATCAAGGTAAAGGTCCTCGGCCGCGACCACTTGAGCCTGCGCTACCGGGACGGCTATTTCGAGCCGGATCCGCCGCAGCAGGATCCGCAACTCCGCCAGGCCCAAGTGCTGCACGCGGTCTTCAGCCCCGTGGATGCGACCGCCATTGAGCTGACCGGAAGTGTCTCGTCGGTTGCCGGCCACGACTTTGAGCTGAAACTCAAGATCGGCTTAGCCTCTGTGAGTATGTCACCCGATGGCGGCCAATGGAACGGCCATCTCGATGTGGCTGTGTATGGGCGCGACGATGCCGGCAAGGCGTACGAGTCCGCTTCCAAAACCGTGGATCTGAAGCTGCCGCAGGACAGCTACGACAAGGCGCTCAAGGACGGCCTGCCTTATGACCACAGTTTCAGGCTGGACCCGAAAGCCTCCTCGCTTCGCGTGATCGTGCGCGACCTGAGCAGCGGCAATCTCGGTTCGTTGACGATGCCGGCGCCGGCGGGCGCGCCGCTGAACCTGGCCAACGCGAACCCGATGGAGAAAGAACTGGAAAGCCTGGGAGCTTCGCCGCACGCCGGTAACGCCGCGGCATCGGCATCCGCTCCCTTCTTCTACGATACCGGCGGTGCGTCGCGAGTCGACCTGGCGATCGAGATTCCTTCCCCCGTTCTCACTCCCACCGAAGTGAGTGGCAAGCTGCATGCCGAGATGGATGTGCTCGGCCTGGCGTACAAATCCGAGGGTGAGGTGGCCGCGCGGTTCAGCGAAACCGTGAAATTCGATTTCGACAACCGGCAGCAATTCGATGCTTTTCTCTCGCGCCCGCTGCGCTACCAACACCAGTTCGAAATCGCACCGGGCAATTACAGATTCAGGCTGATCTTCCGCACCGCCAAGGATCGCTTCGGCGTGGTCGAAACCCGGCTGGCTATCGATCGTTTCGACGCGAGCCGGCTCAGCCTGAGCTCTATCGCCCTCAGCCGCGACGTGCAACCCATATCGCCAGAGGCGGCGCAGGAGGAAACCGAGGCGGGGAGAAATCCGCTGATCTTTCGCGGCAACCGGATCACCGTCTCAGGCTCCGATCTGTTCTCGAAAACCGGCATAGCCGAAGCCTACTTCGAGATCTACGAGCCACCGGCCGCAGGCGCCCAGCCGGTCCAATTAAGTATGCGCCTGCGCCTGCTCGACGCGCAGAGCGAACCGAAGTGGGATTCCGGCGATGTCGATTTGAGCGCGCTGGCCAAGTCCGGCGACCGCGTGATTCCGGTAGCGCTCAGATTGCCGGTCGCGACCCTGGCGCCCGGAGCCTATCGCGCCGAGCTTACCGTCAAGGATTCCGCCGGCAGCCAAGCCACCCGCAGCGTGCAATTCCGGGCGGAGTGAGGTGCGGGATCGGGCCTAGAATAAAGATGGACCGCGAGCATGACGCTGGCCGAACAGCTTGCTTTACACACCCGCGAAGGCGACTTGTACGAATCGCTGGAGGGGGACCGCATCCGTTGCTACGCCTGCGGCCACTGCTGCCCGATCTCTTCCGGGTTTGCCGGCGTCTGCAAAGTCAGGTTCAATCGCGGCGGCAAGTTGCTGGTTCCCTACGGGTACGTCAACGCCCTGCATTGCGATCCGATTGAAAAGAAGCCCTTCTACCACGCCCTGCCCGGAACGCGCGCGCTCAGTTTCGGCTTGCTCGGCTGCGACCTGCATTGCGGCTACTGCCAGAATTGGGTGAGTTCGCAGGCGCTGCGCGACGTCCGCTCCTCGCTCGATTTCCATGAGATCTCGCCGGCTGAAATCGTCAGGCTGGCTCTGCGGCAGAACGCGTCGAGCATCGTCAGCACTTACAATGAGCCGCTGATCACCAGCGAATGGGCGGTGGCCGTCTTCCGCGAAGCGCGCCAGGCCGGCCTGAGCACCGGATACGTCTCCAACGGGAACGCCACTCCCCAGGTGCTGGAATATCTGCGCCCCTGGGTGGATCTCTACAAGGTGGATCTCAAGAGCTTCGACGATCGCCGGTATCACGAGCTGGGCGGGCGCCTGCAACCGATCCTCGATTCGATCGCGCGTATCCATAGCATGGGCTTCTGGCTGGAAGTCGTCACGCTGCTGGTGCCTGGGTTCAACGATTCGCGCGCGGAACTGGAAGCGCTGGCGGGCTTCCTCGCCGGCATCTCACCGGACATCCCCTGGCACGTCACCGCATTCCGCCCCGATTACAAGATGACCGGGCCGGGCGCTACCACCGCTCCCATGCTGGAGCGTGCCGCGTCAATTGGCCGCGCGGCCGGCCTGCGTTATGTTTATGCGGGGAACCTTCCGGGCAGCGTCGGTGAACTCGAGAACACGTACTGCCCGAACTGCCGGGCTTTGCTGGTGGAACGATCCGGCTTCGACGTCCTGAGGAACAACTTGACGGCGGACGGCGCCTGCCCGCACTGCCAATGGACGATTTCAGGCTTCTGGCGGCCCGGCGCGCAACGGGTTCGCGAGAGCCACGTGACCATCCAAAGAGAATGCGATTGACGCATGGCTTCCTCACACACAACACCATTTTCCGGTTCGTGGTATCCAGGGGAGCCCGCCGAGTTGGAGGCGCTCCTCGATCGGCTCTTCGACTCTTCCCTGCAGAGGACCGGCCCCAGCCTTCTTCCGCGCCCGCTGGCATTTGTCGTCCCTCATGCGGGCCTGGTTTATTCGGGCACGGTTGCCGCCGCGGCCTTCCGCCATTTGCAGTCCGCGAAACCCGAGCGAGTCTTCATCCTCGGATTCGCCCATCGCGGCGGTAGAGCGGGAGTCTCAATTCCCGACATCGGCGCGTTTCGGACTCCGCTGGGTGAGGTCAAAGTCGATCAGACGGCCGCGCGGGAGCTGACATCCGGCGGACAATTCGCGATGATCGCCGAAAACATGGTGTGCGATCACTCGGTTGAGATCCAGCTCCCACTGCTGCAAAAGGCCGTTGCCGGCGCGCCGGTGGTTCCTCTGTATGTGGGTCCTCTGAGCGACACCGAGCGGCGTGTGGCGGCGCAGATTCTGGCGCAGCATGTCCGGCCGGGCGACATCTTATTGGCTAGCTCCGACCTGACTCACTATGGCCGGGATTTTGGCTACCAGCCGTTTCCAGCCGGTCCGGACGTGAGCCGGCGGCTGTTCCTGCTCGATTCTCGCGTCATCGCTGCGGCCGGCAGCCTCGACCCCACCCTGTTCCTCGACGCGTTGCACGAGTTCGACTCCACGGTTTGCGGGCGCGAACCGCTCGCCCTGCTCATCGAGACCCTCGGCCTTTTGGCGGGCGAAGACGTGTTTCAGCAGACGCTGGACTACCAGACCTCCGCCGAGCTCACCGGCGATTTTGAGCACATTGTCAGCTACGGATCTCTCGGCTACTTTCACGCCGATTCCTTCCGCCTGGATGAGCAAGCGCAGTGCGCCCTGCTCGCGAGCGCGCGGGCGACCCTCCGGCACCTGTCTGCAACCGGCGAGCGGAAGGCGGTTCCGCCGGCGCCTGCCAGCCCGCTCCTGACGCGGCACGCGGCGGTCTTCGTAAGTCTGCACCAGGGCCGGGAGTTATTCGGGTGCGTTGGCATGGTGCCTGCAAGAGTGCCGCTGGCAGAAGCGGTACCCGATCTGACACTGGACGCGGCGCTCGACGACCCGCGGTTCCCGCATCGTGCCAGCGTGCCGGACGGACTGAATATTGAGATCTCCGTGCTAACGCCCATGAAGCAGATCCGGGACTGGAGATCGTTCCGGATTGGACTGCACGGCGCCTACCTCGAGTGCGGCGCCCACAGCGCACTCTTGCTGCCGCAGGTGGCCAGCCACGGCGCCTATACGGAAACCAGCTTCCTCGAGACCTTATCCCGAAAAGCCGGCCTTCGCCCCGGCGCGTACCGGGATCCGCAGGCACGGCTGTCCGTATTCCTGGCGCAAGTTTTCAGTTGACGGTGGGATAGGCGAGCGGTTCTTGTCGTGTGTCCTCCAGCGGACAGCGTTTGCGATACAGTAGCAGCATGCTTCGCCGCTCATTCCTGCAGACTGTTCCCGGAGCGGTTGCCGCCACGGCTGTGGCTGCGCCGCCGCCCGCCACCGGTGAAGTGCCCGTCAAGCTCGGGTTCGACACCTACTCGCTGCGCGCCTTCAAATGGAAGGCTGCCGAGCTTCTGAATTACGCCGCCAGTCTCCAGCTCGACACCATCCAAATCTCCAGTTTGGGCGACTATGAGAGCCTCGATCCGGCATACCTCAAAACGGTGAAAGATCAGGCCGGCCGGTTGCACATCCAGGTGGATGGCGGGACCGGATGCATCTGCCCTTCGAGCCATGCCTTTGCGAAGGACGGGCCACCGGCGCGCGACCGCCTGCTGCAAGGGCTTCGCGTGGCAGCCGCGGTGGGCGCGAAAGCCATGCGCTGCTACCTGGGCAGCAGCGCCGACCGAATTGGCGAGCCCGGCATCGAAGCGCACATGGAGAACACGATCGGACTGTTCCGTTCCGTGCGCTCCGAAACTCTCGATCTCGAAATGAAGATCGCGATCGAAAACCACGATGGCGACATGCAGGCCCGCGAAGTGAAGACCGTGATCGAAGAATCCGGTAAGGATTTCGTGGGATCCAACCTGGATACCGGCAATCCCCTGTGGGTGGTGGAGGATCCGCTGCTGACCCTGGAGGTGCTGGCGCCGTACGTGCTCACCACCCACGTGCGGGATTCGGTGCTGTTCGAGCATCCGCGTGGGGCAGCCGGACAATGGGTGGCGCTGGGCGATGGCCAGATCGACTTCGTCCGCTTCGTCGAGCAATTTCGAAAATGGTGCCCGCACGCGTCGATGCAAATGGAAGTCATCACGGGCCGCCCGCCGCGCGTGATCCCTTACCTGGAGCGGGATTTCTGGCAGGCATTCCCTAAGGCGCTGGCCTCCGAGTTCGCGCGCTTCGTCGCCTTGGCCAAGGCCGGCCATCCCTATATGGGAGCCATGGTGATCGAAGACGTGGCGGGACAACGCCCGCCGATCATGAGAGAGGCGCTCAAGGAACAACAACGCCTCGACCTGGAACGGAGCCTGGAATACGCCAAGAAGAAGCTGAACGTGGGCGTCAACTGGCGCGGATAGGCCGCACGAGCGGCGGCCTTGCGAAAACGTCCCTGGGGTTGCGATGATTGCTGTGAACGCTAACTAATTCCAAAGGTCCTATCATGCGCAAACGTCTGCTGATTCTCGCCGCCATTGCCGGCGGCTCCGCCAGTCTGTTCGCCCAACAGCCGGCCTGGCAGCCTGCTCCGGAACATCTGACCTTGCCTCTCTGGCCACACGGTGCGCCGGGCGCTGCGCCGAATCCGGCGCCGGAGGTCGATACGACAACCGCGAAAGACAACCTCATCGCGGGCAAGCCACTCATCCGGCTCGGCAACGTTTCCAATCCCACCCTCACGGTCTACACGCCCAAGAACAGGAACACCGGCGCCACCGTGGTCGTCTTTCCGGGAGGCGGTTACCGCATCCTGGCGATTGACCTCGAAGGGACCGAGGTGTGCGACTGGCTCAATGCCGCGGGTCTGACCTGCATCCTCGTAAAATACCGCGTGCCGGACTCCGGGCCTTACCCGAAGTCTTCCGCTGCATTGCAGGATGCGCAGCGCGCGCTGGGGATGGTGCGTTCTCACTCGAGCGAGTGGCACATCGATCAGCACCGCATCGGCGTTCTTGGCTTTTCCGCCGGCGCCCACCTTGCCGCCGCACTTAGCACTCACTTCGATCGGCGTCTCTATGATCCGATTGACTCATCCGACCGTCTAAGTTGCCGTCCCGATTTCGCCGTGATCGTCTATCCGGGTTATCTGGCACTGGCGGAAAAAAACTTCGCTCCCAATCCCGACATTCAGCCTACCGCCCAGACGCCGCCTTCGTTTATCGTTCAAGCCGAGGACGATCCGGTCCATGTCGAAAACGCCGTAGTCTATTTCCTCGCCCTGAAGAATGCGAAGGTTCCGGCGGAACTGCATATCTATGCCGAGGGCGGACACGGTTACGGCCTGCGCCGCACCGCGCTCCCGGTTACCACCTGGCCTGCGAGCGTGGAAGCGTGGCTGCATACGCTGAATGTCCCGTCCGGCCCCGCTGGATCGGAGCTACCGGCGAAGTAAGCCGGCGCGTGCGATCACTTGGTGTAGTTGCGATATGCCAAGTCGAGTAACTCGACGACGTGCATGACGCGCTGGCGGTTGCCGTGGAGGCGGACGCCGGCTTTAAGCTGCAATTCGCAGCCGGGGTTGGCGGTGGCGACGATGGTGGCGCGGGTGCGGTTGACGGCCTCCATCTTATGCGCCAGGATCTGTAACGACATTTCGTTCTGCACGATGTTGTAGGAGCCGGCGCTGCCGCAGCAGATATCGGCGCTGGCCATTTCCTCGAGGGCGATGCCGGGGATGGCCGCAAGCAGCTTGCGCGGCGCGCTGCGGATGCGCTGGCCGTGGGCGAGATGGCAGGCGTCCTGATAAGTCACCACCGCATCCACGGCGCCCATTTGGCGGTTCAATTCGATGGAAGCGAGAAACTCGGTGATGTCGCGGACCTGGGCCGCGAACCGTTGCGCGACGGTCGCGTAGGTCGGATCGTCGGCGAGCAGTTCGCCATATTCCTTGAGCATGGCGCCACAGCCGGCGGAGTTGCTGACGATGGCATCGTAGGCGCCGCCGTGGAGGGCATCGATATTGCGGCGGGCCAGCGCGCGCGCGTCCTCGGGGAGCCCGGAGTGGAGGTGCAGCGCGCCGCAGCAGCCTTGCCCGGCGGGCACCACCACTTCGCAGCCGTTGCGCTGGAGCACGCGCACGCTGGCTTCATGCAGGCGGGCGAAAGAGATGTTGGCGACGCAGCCGGAGAGGAAGGCTACGCGGTGGCGGCGCACGCCTTCGGCGGGAAACGTTTTGCCGGTCTGGGAAAAGAAGAACGGAGGGTCGGCCGAAGGAGCGAGCTGCGCCACATCGCCCACTCGCCCGAGCATCTTCATCAGGCCCAGGCCGAGCGCCAGCGATTTCAGGCCGCTGACTTCATACAGGTAGAGCAGGGTGCCGGCGATCGAGAGCAGGGCGCGCGATTGAATGAGCTGGCCGAACAGAAACGCGCGGAGCCATCTTGCGACGCGGCCGCGCGGAATGCGCGCTTCGATTTCGGCGCGGGCCTGCTCCACCATGCGGCCATAGGGTACCCCGGAAGGGCAGGCGGATTCGCAGCCGCGGCAGGCCAGGCAGAGGCCGATGTGTTCGAGATAAGCCGGCGTGATGGGCGCGCCGCCGGAGACCTGCACCATTTGATAAACGCGGCCGCGGGGCGAATCCATTTCCAGGCCCAACTCGCGGTAAGTGGGGCAGGCGTTCAGGCACAGGCCACAGTGGACGCACTTATCGAGATCGAACTGGCTGGGCCCGGCGGCGCGGGGTTCAGAGGCGATGGTAGAGTCGGCCACGGTTTAATACGTTGGACGGATCGAACAGAGCTTTGAGCCGCCGCATGGTTTCGAAATCGGCGCCGGGAGCGGGCCACAACTCGAGCTCGGATTTGCGCGCCTCGGGCGCGAACTCGATGACCGCTTTCATTCCCTGCGCGGCCGCGACCGCCAGGTATCGGGCAGCCGAGCCGGGTCCATCAAAATATACGTAGCAGACGCCAGAACCGGCGCGAGCCATGGCCGGGACAGCGAGCGGCGCCATCAACTTCTCAAGATCCGTCAGCGTCGAGGATACGCGCACCACGGCGCCATCGGCGTGGGCGGCGAGAAAGCGAGGCGTGAAGTCTTCCACCTGGCGCCAGAACTCCTCGTGCGCCGCTCCATCGAGCGCTTGCGCATCGCCGAACGAGGCCAGCTCGCGCTGGTAACGGTCCACCGCGGTCTGGTTGCCGGCGGTGCGCACGGCCAGAATCCAGACGGGGCTGCCGTGAACGGCGGCGGGCGGATTGAACAGGTCGATGGCGGCAGGCTGCAGCACGCTGGCGAGCAGGCGCGCGCGGGCCTCGAAAGCGGTCTTCGAATCGGCGAAGGAAAGCAGCATGGTGCGCTCGACTTCGGGCATGGGCTGGAGCTTGAAATTGACCACCGCGATGGCGGCCAGCGTGCCAAAAGAACCGATCATGAGCTTAGCCATGTCCAGGCCGGCCACGTTCTTGACCACCATGCCGCCGGACTGCACGATCTTGCGGGCGAGAGTGATGAAGCGCATGCCGATCACCATGTCGCGCGCAGTGCCGTAGAGGCGGCGGCGCGGCCCGTTCGAGTTGCAGGCAACCACGCCGCCCACGGTGGATTGGCCGGCGAACGGCGGATCGAGCGGCACCATCTGGCGGTTCTGGCGGAGCAGGGCAGTGAACTCGCGCCAGGGCAGGCCTGCCTCCACGCTGATGGTGAGGTCGCGCGGTTCGTATTCGAGCACGCGGCGGAGCCCGGCGGTGCTGATGGTCTCGTCGGCGCACCCGACCGGGCCCGCCATCAGGCGCTTGCTGCCATGGCCCTCCAGGCAAATGGTGCGCAGGTGGCGCGCGGCTCGGTTGAGCGCTTCGGCGAGATCGTCGTGGGTCTCCGGCGTATACAGCATGCGGTTCGAAACCGGCTCGAGACGCCGGGCCAAACATTTTCGCGCCCGGCTAGAAGATAATGATAAGCCATGGCGCATCTATATGCCGGGACATCCGGCTTCGCGTATCCGGCGTGGAAACCGGATTTCTATCCGGCCAAGCTGCCGGCCAACCAATTCCTGAAGCACTACGCTACACGGCTGCGCGCGGTGGAAATCAATTACACGTTCCGGCGATTGCCGGCCGCGGCCACACTGGCGGCGTGGGTGGAAGCGACGCCGCCAGGGTTCGTCTTCGCGGTGAAGGCGAACATGCGGATCACGCACATCCTGCGGCTGAAGAACGCGGGCCAGGCGAGCGAGATTTTTCTCAAGGCGATTGATCCGCTGCGGTCGGCGCGGCGGCTGGGGCCGATCCTCTTTCAATTGCCGCCGCAGATGAGCCGGGATGACGCGCTGCTGGCGGCTTACCTGGAGACGCTGCCGACGGATCTCCGCTATGCGTTCGAGTTCCGCCACCCGTCGTGGCTGGTGGAGGAGGTGTACGCCGAGTTGCGCCGGCGCAACGTGTCGCTCTGCGTGGCGGAATCGGAGAAGCTGGAAGTGCCGGAAGTGATCACCGCCGATTTCGTTTACTACCGCCTGCGCAAGCCCGATTACACCGGGGCCGATGTGACCACGATGGCCGCGCGGTCGAAAGAATTGCTCGCCACCGGGCGCGATCTATACCTGATGTTCAAGCACGAAGACACGGCGGCCGGAGCGTTGAACGCGGAGCTGCTGTCGAGGCTGGCGGGGTAGGGGGCGATCCGGCGTAAGCTCTCACCGCTCGGCGGCTGTGCTGAAGGGAGGTGACTCGTTGGAGTGCGCGTCGTTGGTGGTGAGCCCCGACGGGGAACCGGCCTAAAGTCGGCGGTGTCCTTCCCGGGTATCCCAGCACTGTGGCCATTCGACACGTTTACTTTGGGAAGTTGATGATTGCAGGGATGGTATTTCGGCACCCAACGTGCTCATATGAATGTATCATGCGTGTCAGAGGTTTGGCGTGTCTGGTGCTGTTGAGCGCAGCCGGTGCGATGGCGGCGACCTCCAGCTTCCTGCTGGGGCTGGACTACAGCGAGTGGTTTGTCCCCGAGGCCATGCAGATTGCGACAGACGGCTCCGGAGCGCTCTACATCCTGTCGGCCACCAATGGCGCGGCCGGCGGCCTGGTGACAAAACTGTCGGCGGACGGGAAGACCATCCTGTGGCAGAACAACCTCGGATTCCGGGCGGAGACAATGGCAATCGATCCCACCGGCGGCGTGTATGTAATACCCCAGTGGCTGCCTGGCGATACGTCCATTTCCGTCGCCAAGCTGAGTGCCAGCGGGATCGGCTTCGCGTGGAAGACGACGGTCGGCCTTTTCCTTCCCGCATATCCGTTCGCGCTTGCAGCCGACTCCCAGGGACGCGCTTATGTGGCTGGCGTTCTCAATGCGGCGACCTTGCAGGCGGGCATATTCCGGCTGACTGCAACCGGCAGCGCCGTCGATTACGCGGCCCATGTGACGGGCGTGCCGGCTTCCGTTGCCGTGGACGGGACGGGCGCGGCATTCATTGCAGGGTACCTGCCAGCGGCAAGTGGCGCGGCTTCTTTTCTCGCGCGGCTGACGCCGGATGGTTCCGCCGGATTCTACTCGACCACGCTTCCAGCATCGTCAAACACGAATGCAGCGACGGTGGCCGTGGATGCGAACGGGAATGCCGTGGTGGCGTTCAGCAACGCGAATGAGTCCGGATCGTTGCAGCGCTTCGATTCCACCGGCGCAATTACGTTTTCGAATGCCGTCTCCTTCGCATCGATGGGCGCTTCTCCCGCGCTGGCGCTGGACGCGGCCGGCAACGCGTACATCACCGGATACGCGCCCAGCCGGGGCTTGGTCAGGAACAGCCTTGGTCAGTGCGGAGGGAACTTACTCAGTGTGTTCGCACCCGATGGTTCCCTCCTGCAGGCCACTTACATCCCAGGCGCTCTGGGCGTGGTCCCGCTGCTTGCCACGGGTTCGAATTCGGCTGTCTTTGTGGCAAGCCTCGCCGATGCAACCTTCGCGCCCAGCGAGGCCGGTCCATTCCCGGCGACAGTTTTTGCCGCTGTTGTGTGGCATCTCTCCCAGAATGCCTACGCGCAGACTTTTCCGCTGGCTTGTTTGGGCAACGCGGCGAGCTTCAACATCGGGGCCGTAGCGCCGGGAGAGATTGTGACGTTGATTGGAAACGGGCTCGGGCCACAGCAGGGGGTTCAGGCCCAGGCCTCCACGCAGATCCCGTTCCCGACCCAACTGGCAAAAGTGGAGGTGACCTTCGACGGAAAGCCGGCGCCGCTGCTGTGGGTGCAGGACGCCCAGATCAATCTTGTGGCGCCGTGGTCGCTGATACCCGGGCTGAACACGGATATCTGTGTCTCTTACAACAGCGTGAAGACGAATTGTCTCTCTTGGCCGGTGGCGCAGACGGCTCCGGGTGTGTTCACGGTGGATGGCGTTTACGCGGCGGCGCTGAATCAGGATGAAACCATCAACTCGGCCGGCAATCCCGCGCTCCGTGGCTCTATTGTTTCGGTGTTCGCGACGGGCCTCGGTCGGATCACTCCGCCGCAGGCCGATGGATCGCTGGTGGGGCTTCCCCTGCCCACCAACGTTCTGGCGGTTGGAGTCGAGGCATTCCCGAGCGTGTTCACTGGCAACAATTACACTCCCGTCAATTTCGAGGTGTCGTATGCGGGCCCGGCGCCAGGCCTGATCGCCGGGGCCAGCCAGATCAACTTCAAGATTGTCCCCTTTGATAATGGTTCGCCTTCTGGCAGCCAGATCTATCTGACCTTGCCTTCGTCAAGCAGCCAGCGCTTCCAGATCTACGTCGCCGCTCAGTGAACGCGTCGGCTTTCCAGGGAATGCCGCACAGGTTCATTCGACAGCCGAAGTGTGATAAGCCATTCCTTTCTTGCGGGGACATCGACTGCTGGGACATCGGGAGTAAAGGTCTCAAAGACCTTTTCAACCAGGTCGATACCGTACTCGAACAGCAACTCAACGATGCCTAACGCAAGATCCACCATGCCCTGGATTACGCAGACTGCGGGCGCGCCGTTCCCGGCGGCATCAGGCGCATGGCAGCGACAACTACTCGGCTTTACCGCGCCATCTCGCGGGGGCTGCGATCCATCTCCGCCTCAGGTATTCTAATGACATGGAGCTGATTTTCGAAGTTCGCGATGCGGAAGGGGGCGGCTACTGCGCGCGCGCGCTTGGCCATGGCATCTTCACCGAAGCGGACACATGGGAAGAACTGCGCGCCAATGTCGTTGAGGCAATGTCGGTCCACTTCGAAGACGGCCCGGTGCATCCCCGTTTAGTGCAGTTGCATTATGTGAAGGACGAGTTGATCTCGGTCGAAGCCGCATGAAGTTGCCGCGCGGCGTATTCGCAGATCGCGTCATTCTGGCGCTGGAATGCCTCGGGTACGTGGTGATCCGCCTAAAGGGCAGCCACGTCAGGCTACGGCACGAGGGACCGCCGGCCCATACGATCACGCTCCCCCTGCACATTCCGCTCAAGACCGGCACGCTTCACGGTATTCTCTCCGAGATCGCGCGGGTGAGGTCGATCACGATCGAATCCATCGCTGATTTGCTCTGAACTCGTGGCGTGGGCGGGCCGGCGAAATCCGCCCACCGCCTACTCGTATTGCAGCGCCACCACCGGGTCCAGGCGGGCGGCTTTCATGGCGGGCCAGGTGCCGAAGAACAGGCCTACGCCGACGCTCACGCACACGCCCAGCGCGGCCGCCCACAGCGGCACCGAGGTCGGCAGGCTGGGGAAGATCAGCCGGAAGATCACCGAGATCAGCCACCCCAGCGTCATCCCGGCCAGGCCGCCCAGGCCCGTCAGCACCACGGCCTCGGTCAGGAACTGAACCACGATATCGGAGCGTTTCGCGCCCACCGCCTTGCGAATGCCGATCTCGCGCGTGCGTTCGGTGACCGACACCAGCATGATGTTCATCACTCCGATGCCGCCCACCAGCAGGCCGATCGAGCTCAGTCCCACCATCAGCAGCGCCACTGTCGACGTGATGCGGTGGAAATCCTGCAGCATCTGGCTGCCGGTCGAAAGCCAGAAATCGTCCGGCTTGTTGGGCGGCGTCTTGCGCATCATACGCAGCGCCACTTCGCTTTCATCGATCGCGCGATCCACCATCCCCTTCCTGGCGATGATGATGAACATGATCTGGTTGGCGGTCGGGAACATTTTGCGCATGGTGAAAAAGGGCACCAGGATGCGCTGGTCCGGCTGCCCGGGAAAACTCAGCTTTTGCCCGATCACTCCCACAATTTGAAGCAGGTGGCCATCCACCTCGATCCACTTGCCGACCGGGTCTTCGCCCTGAAACAGGGCCTTATCCACGTTTTCGCCGACCACCACCACCGGTTGATGCCGCCGGTTCTCCTCGTCGGTGAAAAAGCGGCCGCGCAGAATCTTCTGGCCTTCGCCGGCGGCGTAGCCCTCCTCGGTTCCGGCGAAGTCGACTTGATACAGATCGCGTCCGCGGTATTTCACGTGGTCGGCCCACTGGCCGGGCCCGAATACGTTCGGCGTCAGCAGGTACGGCGAAACGTGCGCCACCGACGGGCAGCGCTCGGCCAGTTCCTGCGACTGCTCCCAGGTGAACGGCTTGCGCTTCATCTCTTCCGGCGTGATGGAGCCGCGGAAAGTCGCCTTGAACTGGAAGGACAGAATCGTCTCCGGCCCCATCGAGCTGACCAGGTCCGTCATCACGTCGTTGACGCCGGTGATGATCGAGCCCACCGCGATCACCGCGCCGGTGCCGATGATGACTCCCAGCACGGTCAGGAAGCTCCGCGTCTTGTGCTCGAGCACGGTGGCAAACGCCATCGCCGCCGATGAGCGGATCTCGGAGAACGTCATCGCTCCCACCTCAGCGCGTGAATCGGATCCAGCTTGGCCGCCCGGTGCGCCGGATATACGCCGAAGAACAGGCCCACCAGCGCCGATACTCCCACCCCAACCACTACCGCCGAGGGCGGCACCGCCATCGGCATCGGCGTCACCGACCGCACCACCACCGTCAGCAGCCAGGCCAGCACCACTCCCATCAGCCCGCCCGTGGCGGACAACAGCGAGGATTCAATCAGAAACTGCCGCATGATGTCCCCGTTGCGTGCGCCCACGGCCTTGCGAATCCCAATCTCGTAAGTCCGCTCCGTCACCACCGCCAGCATGATGTTCATGATCACCACGCCGCCCACCACCATGAACACCGAAACGATGCCCACCGCCATAGTGGCCAGCGTCTTGGTGATGCGGTCCCACAGCGACACCAGCGACGACGAGGACAGCAACCCGAAATTGTCCTCCTGGTTCGGGCGCAGCTTGCGGTGCGCGCGCAGCAAAATGTGAACTTCGTCCTGCGCGTCGTTCAGGTGGTCGTGATCGAGCGCCAGCGCGTGGAAGCTGGCCTCCGAATGTGCGCCGAACACCTTGAAGAAAGTGCCGAGCGGGATCATCACGAAATTGTCTTGCGAGAAGCCGAAAACGGAGCCTTTCTTGTCCGACACGCCGATCACCTCGAACGGCTTGCCGTCCAGCATGATGGTCTTGCCGATGGCATCGGTGTCCCGGAAGAAGCGCTCGCGCAAGTCGTTCCCGATGAATGCCACGTTGGTGTGCCGCTGGTCGTCGAAGTCGGTGATAAACCTGCCCGATGTCACACCCAGATCGGAAATGGCGGCCATATTCGATGTCACGCCCGTCATGTCCACGCCATCCATCACCTGCCCGCGGTAGTGGACGCTCACGTCCTTGTCCGCCGACATGCCGAATTCCCGCACCAGCGTCAGTTGGCTCTTCAGGTATTGAAACTCCTCCAGCGTCAGCTTGGGATTTCTCCGGTCCAGCTCGATCAGCTTCTTGGGATCGAAGTCGCCGAGCAGCGGAATCCGCTGCACCTGAAAGCCGTCGGTGCCCATGTCGGACACCTGCTGGGCCACATACACGTCCATCCCGTGCACCATCGACATCACCACGATCAACGTGGTGGTGGCGAGAATCACGCCCAGCAGCGTGAGAAAGCTGCGTAGTTTGCTCGAAAATACGCTCCGCACAGCGACCAACATCGCTTCGCGGTAGGAAGCTAAAGCTCGCATGATGCCCGATTCAGCCTGCTGGTTCCGCCGGCAGGCCCCGAGTGCGGACGTTGAACGCCTTCATATCATTATGAGGACGCCGCCCCTGCTCCAACATTAACGCAAAGTACACGGCCTCGCCGGGCCCGCCAGGTTCACGGCGCCACCAGGGCCGCCGTGTTCTATGGGGCATACGCGAGCCGCCCCGCAAAGTTCCCGGAAAGTCTCTTCGGGTGGGGCAGGCTCGCTTGCCATTTGTTTTTGACTGCCACGCCTTTGACGTACCGGGCAATCCGCGCGATTATGGAGTACTGGGTTTCAGGCAGTACCGGCGCTCGAAGTCCGAAACCCGCTGTCACCCCGAGAGTTTCGGAAGACGTTCGCGATCGGACCCGAATCGCGAAGCGGGGTGTGCCGGAAGAGAAAGGAAGAATTATGAGGGCAGCATTGAGAACACTCTGCGGTGGTCTGGCGGTGAGCGCTTTGATCGTCACCGCCTACGCGCAGGAACCGTCGAAGCTGGTCCGGCTGAACGTGGTGGCCGTCGACCAGGCGGGCAAACCGGTCGGCGATCTGACGGCCAACGATTTCAGTGTCGTGGACGACGGCAAGCCGGAGACGATCGCCCTGTTCCACGCAGGCGGCTTTGGGCCGGCAACCGCCGCGTCCCCAGGCGAGTTCACCAACCGGCCGTCGCCGCCGCCGCACACAACCGTGATTCTGTTCGATTGCTTGAACCATATGCGTGCCGAGTGTGTGTACGCCGCGCGCCAACTCGGGCCGTCCCTCAAACAGATCGAAGATGCCGGTCCCGTTTACTTCTATGTACTCACGCCGCAGGGCAACCTGGATTCCATCCATCCACTCCCGGAATCGGCGGGAGCCGCACCCAACAAGACCTGGAATCAGGACATCGAGGCTGTGCTGGCCAAGGAGGTCAAGGGTCTGAAACCGAGACCCTCCGGCATGGCCGACGAAGTAGTCACCAAGAACACCTACGTCAAGCTGGAGACGCTCGGCAAGCAGTTGGCGAATTTCCCGGGGCGTCGCGACATAATCTGGGTCCTCGGTGGCGTTCCCTCTACTTACAAGGAGAACACCAAGAACCCCTGCACCGGCATCTGGGTCGGCTGCGGGCTCTATGCGGAACATCTGAGTGTCAACCTGGATTTGACCGGGACGGTGGTCAATCTGCTCACCTTCACCGACTTGGATCCGGACAAGACTCAGGACATGGAGGCCATGGCTCAATTGACTGGCGGCAGCTTGACTTACGGCAACAAGGGCGGGGACATCCGGCAGGTCATCCAGCAATTGAACGAGAGCGCCAGTGCGGGATACGTGATCAACTACGACCCGTCCGCGGCCAATTGGGACAACAAATTCCACCTCGTCAAGATTGCCTGTGACCGGAAGGGCGTCAAACTGATCGCCAAGACCCGCTACTACGCGCTGCCGGATTCGCGGCCGGCGGACCAGCGGCAGATGGACGCTCTGCGCGCAGCCTACCAGAGCTCCTCCGACGTATCCGACATCGGCCTGCGCGCCGCGATCTCGCCCGGCAAGACGCAGAATTTGATCAAGATCGATCTGCGGGTTGCCCTGGCCGACCTGCTGCTGCACGAAAGCGGCGGCAAGTTTAGCGGTCAGTTGACCCTGCTGTATTCCGCGCGCAGCGCGACTGGGCCCGAGGGCGATCCCGTGCTTGGTAACCTCAGTCCGAGTTTCACCAAGGAACAGCACGACGCTTATCTGAAGGACGGTTTCCCGATTACCAACGAATATCCTATCGACAGCGCAACCAAAGTTGTTCGCCTCATGGTTGCCGATGGCGCCTCTGGCCTGGCCGGCTCGTTGACCATCCCCGTCGCCCCGCCGCAGTAATGAAAAAGGTGGTTCGCAGGCGAAAACGCCTGCGCCACCATGAACAGGCAGTGTACCTGCATTTGGTGGGGCGGGCTCCAGCCTGCCAACGCCCCGCTTGCGGGCGCATTCTTTTACGGCCACTGTCGCGCCGCGCGGCGTTCCGCCTGCCATGCGTCGTGTTCCAATATTGAGGGAGCAGATTTCCGATGTCCTTCCGCGGCGTGGATTACTTTCTGGTGGATTCGCTGTTCAGCGAAGAAGAGCGGATGGTGCGGCAGACCGCGCGCCGCTTCGCCGACGAGCGCATCCTGCCGCTGATCCGCGACTGCTACCGCGACGCCCGCTTCCCCGCCGCGCTTATACCGGAACTGGGCGAGCTCGGCTTTCTCGGCGCCAACCTGGAAGGCTACGGCTGCGCGGGCATGAGCAACGTCGAGTACGGGCTTGTCATGCAGGAACTCGAGCGCGCCGATTCCGGCATCCGCAGCTTCGTTTCCGTGCAGGGCGCGCTGGTCATGTACCCCATCCTCACCTTTGGCTCCGAGGAGCAGAAGCGCCGCTGGCTGCCGCGCCTCCAAAACGGATCCGCCGTCGGCTGTTTCGGGTTGACCGAGCCCGACTTCGGGTCGAACCCCGCCGGCATGCGCACCACCGCGAGCCGCGATGGCGCCGGCTGGGTGCTCAACGGCGAGAAAACCTGGATCACCAACGGCGGTGTGGCCGACGTGTCCGTGGTGTGGGCGCGCGCGGCCGAAGGCATCGCCGGCTTTCTGGTCGAGCGCGGCACGCCGGGCTTTTCGACCAGCGATATCCACGGCAAGTGGTCGATGCGGGCCTCGGTCACCTCCAGCCTCTCGATGGCGGATTGCCGCGTCGACGATAGCGCGCGGCTGCCCGAAGCCAGGGGACTCAAGGCTGCGCTCGCCTGCCTCACCCAGGCTCGTTACGGCATCGGCTGGGGCGTCCTCGGCGCGGCCATGGACTGCTACGAAACCGCCCGCCAGTATGCCATCCTGCGCAAGCAGTTCGACAACCGCCCGATCGCTTCCCATCAATTGGTGCAGGAAAAACTGGCCTGGATGATCACCGAAATCACCAAGGCGCAATTGCTGGCCCTCCACGCCGGCCGGCTCAAGGACCAGGGCACGCTCGAGCCCGCCCACGTCTCGATGCTGAAACGCAACAACACCGCTATCGCGCTCGAATGCGCCCGCGCCAGCCGCGATCTGCTGGGCGCCAACGGCATCACCGACGAGTACCCCGTCATGCGCCACCTCTGCAACCTGGAAACCGTGAAGACCTACGAAGGCACCGATCACATCCACGCTCTCGTAATCGGCGAGCGCGTCACCGGCATCGCGGCGTACAAGTAACAGGATTCGATTTCAGCGCAGTCGCATGATTGCGCACCTTGAAACCCAATGTTACTGATCGTTTTCGCATTTTCGACGTTCCTCAGCGCGACCCTCCTTTTCCTGGTCGAGCCGATGTTCGCCAAAATGGCGCTACCCATGCTGGGTGGCACGCCGGCGGTGTGGAACACTTGTCTGGTTTTCTTTCAAGCCATGCTGCTGGCCGGCTACCTGTACGCGCACGCGGCCACCAGATGGCTGGGGCGCCGAACGCAAATCGCGCTGCATATCGCCCTCGCGCCGCTGCCCCTCGCCATCCTGCCGCTGCACATTCCCGCCGGCTGGGAGCCGCCCGCACAGAGCAGTCCGGTGCCGTGGCTGCTCGGCATGCTGTCGGTCGCAGTGGGCTTGCCCTTCTTCCTGCTCTCATCCTCGACGCCGGTCCTACAGCGATGGTTTGCGCAGTCGGGGCACAAATCCGCCAGCGACCCATATTTCCTCTATGCCGCCAGCAACGCGGGCAGCCTGGTCGGGTTGCTGGGCTATCCATTATTGCTGGAGCCCACGCTGCGCCTGAGTGTGCAGGCCCACCTCTGGAGCTATGGCTATGGACTATTCGTAATTATGACGGCGGCGTGCGGAGCGCTGGTATGGCGTGCTCGATCCGGCCAGGCTGTTGCCGGGGCTGCTCCGCGGGATGAGCGGGATCGAGGCGGCGAGAGTAATCCGGGCAGCGCATGGCGCGAGCGAGCGCGCTGGATTGCACTGGCCTTTGTGCCCTCCAGCCTGATGCTCGGCGTAACCACCGCGCTGACCACCGACATTCCCGCCATCCCGCTCTTCTGGGTGTTGCCGCTGGCTTTCTATCTGTTGAGCTTCGTGCTGGTCTTCGCCCGCCGGCCGCTTCTTTCGCATTCGTGGCTAGTTCGAACGCTGCCTCTACTCATCCTTACTTCGCTCGTTACAACCGTCTTCAGGGTTCCCTTGCAGTTGCTGGTTTTGCTTCCTATGTACCTGCTGACGCTGTTTGCCGTGGCCATGGTGTGTCACGGTGAACTCGCCCGCGGCAGGCCGCAAATCAGCCGCTTGACGGAGTTCTACTTGTGGATCTCGGTTGGCGGCGTGCTCGGCGGCATTTTCAATTCTCTGCTGGCGCCGGCGATCTTCTCTTCGGTAATTGAGTTTCCGCTGGTGCTGATCTTCGCCGCGCTGTTGCGGCCGCCCATCGACGTAAAGCCGTTGCCGCCCGCCGCAGCCGCGCGGGCGAAGAACAACGATTGGCGGTTGCCCGCCGCGCTTGGACTGTGCATGGCTGGGGCATTAGCCGGCCTGTCGCATGCCGGGCTCCGGCCGGGTCGCACGCTGGACGTTCTCAGTGTACTCATCATAGGCGCCTGCATGGCCTGGTGCCTGAGCTTTGGCAAGCGTCCGCTGCGCTTCGCAGCCGGCGTGGCAGCGCTGCTGGCGGCCAGTTCGTTCTACACGGGTCACTTCGGACGGGTTCTCGATACCGAGCGAAGCTTCTTTGGCGTCTTACGCGTATCCAATAACCCAACCGGCACGCTTCGCTATCTCTTTCACGGCGGCACCGTGCATGGAATCCAGAGCCTCAATGCCGCCGATAGCCGTGAGCCGCTGGCGTACTATACCAAATCGGGTCCGGCGGGAAGCATCGTTCGAGCCATGCACGCGACGGCGCGCGGCGGAACTGACGGTGATGTCCGCCCGGCAAGCTGGGCAGTTGTCGGTCTGGGAGCGGGCGCGATGGCCTGCTATCTCCAGCCGGGTGAGTCACTGACTTATTACGAGATTGACCCTTCCGTGAAGCGCATCGCCTTAGATCCGCATTACTTCACCTTCATCAGCCAATGCGCGCCCACGGCGAAGATTGTGCTGGGTGATGCACGTCTGAAGCTGCGCGACGCGGCGGACGGAAGTTATCGCCTGATTGTGCTCGACGCCTTCAGCGGTGACACCATTCCGATGCACCTGATGACGAAGGAGGCGCTGGCGCTTTATCTGCGTAAGCTCGCGCCCGGCGGCACGCTTGCCTTCCACATAAGTAATAGGTACCTGCGGCTTGCTCCCACGTTTGGCGCCTTGGCGCACGATGCCGGGTTGCTGTGTCTGATGGCCGACGATACCGTTCTTACGCACGCGCAGTTCGACGCGGGTAAGTTCGCTTCGCAGTGGGTGGTAATGGCGCGCAGCCGCACCGACCTGGGTGCGCTGGCAACGGATGCTCACTGGACGCCCGTGGAGGTGCCATCCGGAGCGCAGGTCTGGACAGACGATTACTCGAACCTGTTACGCATCATTAAGTGGAACTGAGCAGCCAGTGGTGCAATATCGGGGACAGGCTGCGAATTACCGCCCCTCCCGGATCGCCGCCAGCACCGCGCTGACCCGTTCTGCGGAGCCGGTGAAAATTCCCACCGGCATCTGGCGGAAGCTCAGCATGCGGCGATAGATGACATCTTCGAGCAGCGAATTGACGCCCCAGCCGCCCAGGTATTGCAGACGCAGATTGCGGTCCCGGTTCAGCTCAGCGCCTGCGGTCCAGCGGCCCAGATCGGATTTCTGGCCGGCGTAAGTGCCAAATAAGTCGTTCGCGGAATATACGCCCACGCCGCCGAGCGATTCCACCACTTTTCCGTAGTCGCCGCGCCGCAGCCGCGCTTCCACTTGATCCAGATCGATTTCGAGCGGGCCGGCCTGACCCAGAAACACCATGTCGTAGCCGCGCCCATCCACCGTGTTGGCCCACACCGTGCCATAAGGGAACGATGCGAAAAAGGTCGCCAGCTCGCTCTGCACCGTCCGCTCGTCGCTCTCATAAAGCGGCACGTAGAGCGAGAAAAAGCCGCCGGGGTTGAGCCGCTCCTTGATGGCATCGAAGTACTCTTTGGTGTAGAGCGCGGCGGTGCCTTTGACGAACACGTCCAGCGGATCCGACGCGATAATGTCGAACTTCTCCGGCGTGGTCAGCACGTAGTGCCGCGCATCGTCGAAAACGATGCGCGTGCGCGGGTCGTGCAGCACGTCGTAATCCTGCTTGGCGAAATAGCGCGTGGAAGTGGGCGGTATCACCGGCTCGATCTCGCAGACAGTGATCTTTTCGATGCTCGGATAGCGGGTGAAAGTTCCCGCCGAAACTCCGGCGCCGAAGCCGATTCCCAGGACCGTGCGCGGGCTCGGGTACAGGAGAGTCGGCAGGTGGCCGACCATGCGCTGCAGTTTCATGTCATAAGGCTCGGTGGTGGCCTCGACATGCCCGTTGACGTCGACTTCCAGGTTGCCGTCGCTCCAGCGCGTGATGGCGACCGACGAATTGATGCCTTCGGCCGTGTAGAGCAGCGTGGAGGATTTCAGATTCACCGCCGTGCGCCGGCCGTAAGCGATCACTTTTCCGGGAAGCGGATCGATGGCCGCCGCCAGCCAGAGCGCCGCCACCAGCGACACCCCCAGCGCGGCGGCAAGCGGGAGGGAACGGCTCCGGCGCACGCACGGCGCCAGCGCGAAGACCGCCCCGGCAGCGGAAATCCCGAGCAAGACGCGCTCGGTCTGTTGCGTGCCGATGGCGGGCACCAGCACCAGGCTCACCAGCAGCGCCCCGGCGACCGCGCCCAGCGTATTGGCCGCATATACACCGCCCACCACGCGCCCCGAATCCTCACCCGCCTCCGCCACCGCCGCGCAGGCCAGCGGGAAACTCGCGCCCCAGAGCAGCGCCGGCGGCAGAATCGCCCACAGGCAGCGCGCCATATCCAACTGAAACGTGAACCAGGGACTGGACGCCAGTAGCGGGTCGATGGGCCAGTAGGGCAGCGAATCGGAGATCATGTAGGCGGTCCAGGCGATGCCGCCCGCCAGCAGCGCCTGGCACCAGCCCAACGCCAATTGCGGCCGCACGCTGCGCACCACGCCCGAGCCCACGCCGCTGCCGATGGCGAGGCCGATCAGAAACACCGCCAGGATGATCGAGAAGACGTAAACCGTGGAGCCGAGCAGCATCGCCACCAGGCGCGTCCACACCACCTCGGCGCCCAGCGCGCCCGCGCCCGACAGCGCGATGGTGACATACACCGGCCAGTGCCGTGCCCACAAGCCGGATCGCCGCGGCTCGGCCGGCGCGGCGTCGCCCTCAATCGGCGCCGGCGTTCGCTTCGAAAGCGCGTAACTGATCGCTGCAACCACCAGATTCACCGCGACCGCGAACCAAGTGGCGATGGCGGTATTGTATATCCGCAGCAGATAGAAGCCCGCCAGCAGGCAGCCCAGCACCGCGCCGGCCGTGTTGGCTGCATAGAGCGCGCCCCACCAGGACGCTGCGCCCGGTGTGGATTCCACCCAGCGCGCCAGCGCCGGCAGTGACGCGCCCATCAGCACTGTGGGCGGCAGCAGACACCCGCCCGCAACTGCCGCGCGCGACAAAAAGCCCGGCATGCCGTGCTCCGCGCCGGCGATATAGATGCGGTCCACCAGCGGGATGCCGGCCAGCGCCAGCGCGGCGAATGCCGCGATGCCAAACTCCAGCGCCGCGTAAATCCGCAGCGGATGCCGCTGCGCCGCCACGTGCGCCAACCCCAGGCTGCCCGCGCACAGGCCGCCCATGTAGGCCGCCAGCAAGAACCCGAGCGAAATCGCCGTCGATCCGATGGCGAGCTGCAGCAGTTGATACCAGACGATTTCGTAGATCAGCGCCGCACAGCCGCTCAAGCCAAACAACACCAGCAGCAACGGCAAACACCGCGAGGCGCGCAACGGTTGAGGCCCATCAGGCATTGGAACGTCAATCATACTCCAGCGCGCACGCACACCGCGCGAACACGCCCGCACGGTTCGCCGCGCCGACGCCCGTTTTCGGATTACAATCCTCTACATAGCCTGTACTCGATGCAATAAAGTAAAAGGAAAGGGCCCTTAGCTCAGCGGTTAGAGCAGCGGACTCATAATCCGTTGGTCGAAGGTTCAAATCCTTCAGGGCCCACCAACAGACGGCCGCCGCGTCAGCGGGGCCGCGTGAGTCTCGATTCCCCTTCGTATTCGCCGGATGAGTCAAGCCGCCGGGCGACGTATTTCAGTGTGAGCCCATCCCGGTGCGCGGTCACCACGATGCGGGAGGCGATCCGCCGGCAACGGCCTTCGACAACAGCTTGTCTTCCCCGCGCCGGCTGTGGTATCAATAGTAAACCTGGGTAAACAAGAATGGCTTACGTAATCGCAGAACCTTGCATCGGCACCAAAGATACCGCTTGCGTCGACGCCTGTCCGGTCGATTGCATCCACCCCAAGAAGGACGAACCCGGCTTTGCCGAGGTGGAGATGATCTACATCGATCCGGTGGAATGCATCGACTGTGGCGCCTGCGTTCCGGTATGCCCGGTGTCGGCGATCTTCGCGCTCGACGATCTGCCCGAGAAGTGGGCCGAATTCACGGCGCGCAACGCGGCATATTACAAGAAATAGGCTGCCGCGCCGTCCCGCCGCCGCACGAGATTATCCCACAAGCGAACACACGTGCCCGGCCAGTTCGCCGTATCTGATTCCAGATGAATGACATCGCCGCCGGCGCGCTGGCACGCGAACTGCACTGATGCCAGCATGTTCAGCGATTTTCGGTTCGCCCTACGCTCGCTCCGGCGCAACCCGTCGTTTGCGGTGGTGGCCGCGCTTTCGATCGCGCTGGGAGTCGGCGCCAACACGGCCATGTTCAGCCTGGCGGATGCGCTGCTGCTGCGGCCGGTTCCGGTGCCCCATCCATCGGCGGTGCTGAACCTGAGCTCCCAGCAGCGCGGCCACGGGCCAGGCTCCATGTCTTACCCGGATTACGTGGATTTCCGCGACCGGACGCGCACCTTTTCCGGGCTGGCAGCTTTCCGGCAGGACACATTCGGCTTTGCGGCCGACCGGCAGGCGCTGCCGGAAATGAAGGCAGGACTGCTGGTCAGCGGCAACTTCTTCGACGTGCTCGAAGTTGCTCCGCAACTGGGCCGCGCATTCCTGCGCGAGGAAGATGCCGTGCCGGGCCGCGATGCGGTAACCATCATCAGCCACGACCTCTGGCGGCAGGACTTCGCCTCGGCGCCCGACATCGTAGGCAGAAAGATTTTGGTGGATGGCATCGAGTTCGCCATCGTCGGCGTGGCTCCGGAGAAATTCACCGGCCTCGAGCAGTTTTTCCGTCCCGCCTTATATATTCCGCTGATGATGGCGCCGCGCCTGTCGAGCGATAATCACAACTTGCTCGGTAGCCGCGACGACCGCGAACTGATGGTGAAAGGACGCCTCGGCCCGGGCGCCAACTGGGAACAGGCTGCGGCGGAGGCGGGGGTGATTGCGAGCGGCCTGGCGCAGGCTTACCCGGCCACCAATCGCGATTGGTCCGCCGCCGTGCGCACCGAGTTCCAGTCGCGCGTGGAGCAATCGATTGGTGACGCGATGGTGGTGAGGATGATGCTCGTGCTCGCCGGCGTGGTGCTGCTGATCGCTTGCGCCAATGTTGCCAATCTGACGCTGAGCCGAGGCATGGCTCGCTCCGGCGAAATCGCCGTGCGGCTGGCCATCGGAGCGGGGCGCTGGCGGCTGGTGCGGCAACTGCTGGCGGAGAGTGTCGTCATCGCCGTGGCTGCCGGCGCCGCCGGCGTCCTCCTCGCCGGGGCATTCGTGGACGAATTCTCGCACTGGCGGATACCGGCGCAGATCCCCATCGAGCTCAACGCCCGCATGGATACGCGCGTGCTGCTGTACAGCTTGGGCGCCGCGTTGGCCAGCGCCCTATTCTTCGGGCTGATACCGGCGATCAAGGCCACCCGTGCCGATATCGCAACCGCATTGAAGGCTGGCGGAAGGACCACCACGTCGCACCGGCGCTTTATGGGCAGAAACGCCCTGGTGGTGGCCCAGGTCGCGGGAAGCCTGTTTCTTCTAGTTCTGGCGACGCAAATGTATCGCGGTGTGTCGCACCTGCTTTCCGCGCCTCCCGGATTTCGCTCATCGCACATGTTGATGGCCAGCTTCGACCCACAACTGGTCCATTCGACCGGCCAGCAGGCGCGCGATTTCTACCAGCGGCTGGTGCAGGATGCCCGCCAACTGCCGGGCGCAACCTCCGCCGCCGTGGCGGAACTGGTTCCGCTATCGAACCACATGGGCTCCATGAACATCGTGCCGGAAGGCTACCAATCGCCAAAGGACAGCAACTCGGTCTACGTGCACAAGAACGTGGTCAGCGGCGGCTACTTTAGCACCGCGGACATTCCGATTCTGCAGGGTCGCGGACTCCTGGAGACCGACACGGCGAATTCGCCTCGCGTCGCAGTGGTCAACCAACGCTTTGCGGAAACTTATTGGCCAAACCAGAATCCTGTCGGCAGACGGTTTCGGTTGGGCGGCCCGGAAGGCGACTGGGTCGAAGTCGTAGGCTTGGCGGCGATCAGCAAGTACAACGCGCTGCAAGAACCGCCGCTGGAGTTTTTCTATTTGCCGCTCTCGCAGAACTTCCGCACCGAGATGACCTTAATGGTCGCCACGTCCGGACCTTCGGAAAGCCTGGCGCAACCGCTGCGCCGCCTTGTCAGGACTATCGATTCCAACCAACCGGTTTTTGCCCTGAGCACCATGGAAGAGTACTTTCGCGACCGGGCCACCAAGGTGATGAACACCTTGGCGGGGCTGGTCGGCGGCATGGGGCTGCTGGGTCTGGCGCTGGCGCTGTCGGGAATCTACGGCGTGATGTCCTGGTCGGTGGCCCGGCGGCGGCGCGAAATCGGCATCCGCATGGCGGTTGGCGCCGACCGGCCCGCCGTCGTGGGCATGGTGCTCACACACGGAGCGCTGCTCGGCGCATGGGGTGCCGCGATTGGGCTGGCGCTCAGCCTGTGGTTGGGCCGCGGCCTTGGCGCCAGCTTGTTTATGCCCGCGCTCGACTGGCGCATCGCGGCCCTGGTTGCGCTGACCCTGTTCGCCATGACGCTGGCCGGAGCTTACATCCCCGCGCGCCGCGCCGCGCGCCTGGACCCCAACCAGGTGTTGCGGGAGGAATAGCGGGCCGGGAGGTGGGACAGACCCATCGCCGTTGGTGGTCTGTCATCGCTCGCCAAAGCACCAAGCCTTGACAGACGACCAAACCGATCGTCTGTCCCACCGCGCGGCCCGGTAGTGCCTGAAATGTTTTCAGGCACTACCCGCGGCCCGGCGTGGCGAGATGAAACGCTATAATTAAACATGCTTACTCCCACCGAAAAAATCTGGCACAACGGCCGTTTCATCAAGTGGGAAGACGCCACCGTACACGTGCTCTCCCACGTGTTGCATTACGGCAGCTCGGTGTTCGAAGGCATCCGCTGCTATGCGACGCCCACCGGGCCGGCCGTTTTCCGGCTGCACGAACACGTGCGGCGCATGCTCGATTCGGCCAAGATTTACCGCATGGAGCCGCTGGGCTTCACGGCAACGCAATTGGAAGAGGCCATGCTGGAGCTGGTGCGGGTGAACCGGATGAACGCCTGCTATCTGCGTCCGATTGCATTCCGCGGCTATGGCGAGGTTGGGGTGAACCCGCTCAACAATCCGATCGACGTTTACATCGCCTGCTGGGAGTGGGGCAAGTACCTGGGCGACGAGGCCCTGGCGCAGGGAGTGGACGTGTGCGTTTCGAGCTGGAACCGGCTGGCGCCCAACACACTGCCGGCGTTGGCCAAGACCGGCGCCAATTACATGAACTCGCAGCTCATCAAGATGGAAGCCCTCGCCAACGGTTACGCCGAGGGCATCGCGCTCGATACCTCGGGTCACGTCAGCGAAGGCTCGGGCGAGAACGTGTTCGTGGTGCGCGATGGCGAGATCCACACACCGCCGCTGGGAGCGTCGGCGCTGGCCGGAATCACCCGCGACACGGTTCTTACGCTGGCGCGCGAACTGGCGATTCCCATCACCGAGTCGGAGGTGCCGCGCGAAATGCTCTACATCGCCGACGAGGTGTTTCTGTCCGGCACCGCGGCCGAGATCACGCCCATCCGCTCGGTGGACCGAATCACCGTGGGCAAGGGATGCCGCGGCCCCATCACCGAGAAGCTGCAGAAGGCGTTCTTCGCCGTCATCGACGGGAGCCGGCACGACGCGCATGGCTGGCTCTCACCGGTTGAGACCCGGCAGCCGGTAGCCGCGAAGTAGTCGATCCAACGGCAACCGAACAAGACCGACGGCAGCGCCCCAGGATTCCACCAATCTGCCATAAGATGGACCAGGAGAGATTTCCCGGCGGCCCTGGGAGCCTGCACTGCGATGACGTGGCTAATTATTGTCGGTCTCCCGATCGGCGTGTACGGGCTGCATCGTTTGGCTCTCTGGATGGAAACGAAGGGGTGGCTCTTCTACGTGCACAAGAAGGCGAGTCCGAACGCCCTGGGCAACGCAGCCTTCGGCATCCAGCGGATCATCCAGCCGGGCGCAGGACACGTGTTGGAAGTGCGGCAAAGCCGACGGGTCCGGCGGGACGATGTTGGCGGTCCCGACGAAGCGGGTGCCGCGAATCCGAAGGAAACGGACACCTAGGCGCGAATCAATGCTGAGTTTAGCTCGGACGAGGATGCCGCGGCCCGCGCAACCGCCCTGGCTACCTCCCCCGAGATTTGCCAGGATGGCTGCGCTTGCCGCCTGATGGGTCTAACTGTTTGTAGCGCGAGCGCTGCCTCCCGCGCTAGCGGGAATTGGGCGCTGGAAGTCCTTTTCAACAAGTTTTTCGCGCCAAGCGGATGTTGCAGTTACCCGGCGCGGCATGTGGCAAAGTTGTGCATAAAACGCGCCGCGGGCAAATGTTTCCACTCACCGGTTGAAGCACACGCGTGGCAGGCGCGGCGTGTCAGGCCATCACCTTCAGAAAGGCGGCTTTGAATTTTGCCATTTCCTCGGCCGTGCCGACGGTGACGCGCACGTGAGTGGGCCAGCTCGGCCAGACTCGCCCGATGTAGACCTTCTCTTTGCGCATCGCCATCGCGATGTTGCCGCCGGGTTGACCCACGTTGACCATGAAACAGTTGGAAACCGAAGGCACGAACTGGAATTTGTGCTGCTCGAGAAACGAGAAGACGTCGGAACGCACGTCGCCGATCCTCTTGCGCCGCTCCGGCACCACGGTTTTGGATTGGAGGCTGGCCGAGGCCGCCACCATTCCGGTGATCGGCATCATCCCGGCGCTGAACCCCGACAACTTCTCGATCAGGCCCGGCCGCGCCAGCGCCGCGCCGGCGCGCAAGCCAGCCATGCCGTAGATCTTGGAAAACGTGCGCAGCACGATCACGTCTTTGCCCGCCGCCACCAGGTCCGTATTGAACGGCGCGCCGGCGATGTGAGTATACGCTTCATCGATCATTACCACGGCGCCATTCGGCTTGTTCGCCACCAGCCACTCGAGGTCCGCCTTCGCCGTCAGCGTCCCGGTCGGATTATTGGGATTGCAGACGTAAATGAGACCCGCATCGGCGACCGCAGCCATGGCCTTCACGTCGTGCGCATAATCCTTGGTCAAGGGAACGCGCGCCACCCTGGCGCCAATGAACCGGGCAGCGCGTTCGCCGGCTTCGTAACCCGGATCCGCCGTGACGAAGGCCTTGTTGGGCGAGGTGAACGCCAGCACGGCCTGGTGCAGGGGCGCGCTCGATCCGGCGTAGATCCGCACGTAACTCAGCTTCAGTTGTTCCTGTTGAGCCAGCATCGCCGCCAGCCGATCGGTTTCGCCGAACAGGTAACGGCCGCCTTGCGAGATGATGTTGGCCACCGCCTCGCGGGCTTCCGGACAAGGGCCGAGAGGATTCTCGTTGGCGTTGATCATCACCGCATCCGGCGGCGCGTTCTCGATTTTGGAGAACTGCGCCAGAGCCGGTTCGTTATAGAACGGAAGGCTGGACCCGGCGGCGAGCAGAGTGGCCAACCGCCCAAAACTGCGGCGCGAAAATCCGCGCTGCTCAAATTGCCTCTTGTCGAGTTCGGTCAGTTGCATGGTGGACCTCCTTTTTGCGAGATAGCCAGCGAGCGGTGCCCGGTTGGACGAGATGTTCGTTACGATATCGCAGCCCAGGGTCCAGCGTCAATCCAACGGGAGCAGGTGGCAACTCACAGGAAGGCGTGATCGGAAGCGGCGGTGAGGGAAAAAGCGGATTCCAGCGGAGTGCAGAAAGTCAATGAGGGCGGTCACAAGCGAAGCATGAAACTGGGAGGTCCTTGATGCCGGTCATCGTTATGCGCTTTTGGCGCTATGCCGAAAACCATTGGCTCGGCTTTTTCCGACCGTTCAGAACTTCCCGAACTGCTGTTCATGCGCCGCGAGTGAGGCCGCCCTCATCGTAGCCCGGTTCTATTATTGGCACCTCCCGCCAGCCCGCGTGGGCCAGCTCCCAAGACGGCGTCCGGAATCAACAAACCGGCGTGATTCCATCTCCATAATCACGCCAGTTGGTATTCTTGTCAATAGCAATCGCGGTACTGCCCGTTTGAAATTTACACGTAGCCTGATGTGGCGGATAGGATTATTCTCGAAAAAGCCGGCGCCTCTCACCGGCGCGCCCGCGGTGCATCGCATCAAGAGCTACGCCGCGGAGAGCGGGTACGTGTACGAGTACTTCTACGAAGGCCACCGGCAATGGCGCGACGGGCTGGGCCGCGGCGTGGAATTCGAATTTCGTGTATCGGCGGGCCGCCGGCAATGGCTGCCGGCCGCGGTAGTGGTAGCGGACCGCGCGGTGCAGGCTTGGGAAGCGGCTCGTGAGCGCACGCTTTCTTCCACCGAACGGTACGCGATCGCGAAGCTGGCGCTGTTCCAGGCTTTCGACCGGCGAACCGGGCCGCCCGAGACGGCCGTGGAAGTGCGCGTATCCGAGGCCGACGTCGAGGCCATCGCCGAACGTTTGAGCCTGTAGCGCGCGCCGGCGCATAGCGTGCAGCAAGCGAGGCGCCGTAAGCTCTTCACGGTATAATTACAATTAGCTTCCGCGGATGTGGCGAAATTGGCAGACGCGCTGGATTTAGGTTCCAGTTCCCGCAAGGGAGTGTAGGTTCAAGTCCTATCATCCGCACCAGGAAAATCAGGCCGATGCGTATTGTGCTCGTTGGATAATGGGTGCATGCCGATTCGCAACATGGCTCTTCTCCTCTGCGTCGTTCTGCACGCCGGCCTCTGCCAGAATCCCGCACGCATTTCCGTTGAAGGAATGGGTAATGGCGGGCCTGCTTCCGGTCCTTCCATCACGGAACGCGATTTTAGTTTCTCCGCTTCGGAACTCGCTCTCCTGCCACAACGCACCATCACGGCTACCGATCATGGGACTCCTGTGACGTTCCAGGGCGTTCTGCTGACTGACCTGCTTGCCAAGGTCACAACGCCGACTGGCGACGAGCATCGCCACACGGCGGCGTCATACTACCTGGTGGCGGAAGGGCGGGATGGATATCGGGCGGTTTTTGCATGGGCGGAACTCGATCCCTCGTTCACCGACAAGGCCGTGTACGTGGTCACCGCGCGAGACGGGAAGCCACTGCCGGAAAGCGACGGGCCGTTTCAATTGGTTGTGCCGGGAGAGAGGAGGAACGCCCGGTGGGTGCGGCAACTGAGTGCGCTGCGTGTCGAGCCAAACACAACGCCGTTCGGCTCTGAACCGGCACGCTGGATACGCGAGAATCTGCCGGAACTGGAATCCATCCAGGCCGGCATGACTCGGAAGGATCTCTTGAAGGTCTTTATGAGCGAAGGCGGCCTCTCTACTCGCACGTGGCAGCGATACGTTTACCGGAAATGCATATACGTCAAGGTCGACGTGGAGTTTGCGCCCGTTGGCCCCGTGACTCCCAGACCGGCACCCGTCGCGGACTCGAGGGCGTGGGACAGGACTCTGGACTCCCTTGGGGAGAGTCCGGATGATCGGATCACCAAGATCTCAAAGCCATACTTGGAACTGTCGATCAGGGATTGATCGAGCGGGGGCATTGGAATGGCCGCCGTCGCCAAGACGTTTCGAAATCAACGGGCCGCGTTCGACATGGAGAGGTTATGCTCGTCAGACAATTCAAGTTCAAACACAACAACGACAAGGGCGGCTGCGGGTGGACGGCCCAATCGGAGACCGAACGTCCCGGTTTCTACAGAGGATTCACGGCTGTTGGCAAGACGCTGGCCGACGTCAAGGAGTTCGCCGCTCTCGTGCGCTGGTGTGAACGGACGGGTTCGCTGGAACGGTTATCGGAGATGCACCCACCGGGTTTTGAGAGCCGAATGCAAACGACCTGGGGTGGTAATTGGTATCCGCACAAGAGAAAACCGCAGTGAGCATGTGACCCGTGCCACAGCGCAATCGAGCGATAATGAATCGGAGGCTCCAGTATGGAAAAGGCGAAAAGCATTCATCTCTTAAACCAGGCAGTTGCAGACGAGTTGCAGGCGGTGCACCAGTACATGTACTTTCATTTCCATTTGGACGATCAAGGCTTCAAGCCGCTGTCGCAGCTTTTCAAGCGGATCGCGATTCAGGAAATGGGTCACGTGGAAGCGCTGGCCGAGCGCATTCTGTTCTTGAAGGGCGATGTGGAAATGGTGGCTGCCGGTCCGGTCGAGAAGATTCTGGAGCCGGAAGCGATCCTGGTCAAGGTGATGGCGATGGAGGAAGATGGCGTTCGAACCTACAACCAGGCGGCCATCGAATGCGGGGCCAATGCCGACGCCGCCACCAAGCAGCTCTTCGAGCGGCTGGTCGGCGACGAAGAAGGCCACTACGACCAGTACGAGAAACAGCACGACAATATCGAGCGGTTCGGCCTGAGCTATCTGGCGCTGCAATCGTTCGGCGCAGCCCCCGAGAGTGCGCCGCCGGCAGCCGAATAGGGCGCCAGCGGGGATGAAGCGCCCGAAGAACGCGTGGTACGGCGTGCGGACGCTGTATCGCGTCACTGCGGAAGGCAAGCCGAAATCGCGCGATAAGCGCTTCGATCCGGAGTCGACTTTGATCGAAGATCGAATCGTCCTGTTTCAGGCGACCAGCTTTGACGACGCGATCAAGCAAGCTATCAAAGAAGCGCGCTCCTATTGCAGGCAGATCAGGTACGTCAACCCGTACGGCCAGAACGTTCGGATGCGGTACCTGGATGCCTACGACGCCTATGAGATTTCTGAGATGCCAGATCGCAAGCCCGGTGCCGGCTCCGAAGTGTATTCATTGACGGAGTTGGTGCGCGCCTCGGTGTCGGACTCGACAGTGGTCAAGAAGCGAATGGGCGGACAAGCCTCGCGGGGCACGGTGGCCCGGTGGAAGTTCGTCAACGCGCGCATCGTGCGAAAAGCCCTGGCGCTCGCGGCTTCTCAAATCCCAGCCAAGCGCTAAGCCACTGCCACCGCCAATCACGCGCTGCCCTTCAGCCCCAGTTCCTCAGCCCGCGCCTGCATGGCTTTCACACAGAAGTCTATGTGCTCGTCGAGCGGCACGCCCAGTTCGGCGGCGCCATCGACGATGTCCTGGCGGTTCACCGAGCGCGCGAAGGCCTTGTCCTTCATCTTCTTCTTCACTGAGGCCACGTCCACTTCGAACACGCTGCGGTGCGGCTTGACGTAGGAAATCGCGGTGATGAAGCCGGCCAATTCGTCGCAGGCGAAGAGCGTCTTCTCGAGCGGCGATTCGCGCGGCACACCGGTGTGGCTGGCGTGCGAGAGGATGGCGCGGCGGGTTTCCGCATCCACCCCGCGCTCGGCCAGCAGCGGTTCGCCGAGTTGCGGATGGCCTTCGAGCGTGGGATGAATCTCCCAATCGAAATCGTGTAAGAGGGCGGTGACTTGCCACTGCTCGAGGTTGCCGCCGAATCGTTTGGCGTACGCGATCACGCAGGTCTCGACGGCGAGCGCGTGCTTGCGCAGACCTTCCGATTTGGTGAACTCACACAGAATGTTCCAGGCCTGTTCGCGGTCGATCATCGCCATTCATCATATCCTGGGTGCGCCCCACTCGGCGTGGCGGGCGGCGCGGAAGCGGTCGCGGTCGCGTTTGGTGGCACGGATAGTGGTCAAGCCGGCCGGCGTGCAGGTGTCGAGCTCGATCAGGCCGGGATGATGGCGCGGGCGGCCGACGATGCGCGAAGGCGCCGGCGCGACCGGCTCCCGAGCCAGCGCCACGTAGCTGTACTTCTCGTCCTCGTAGCCGAGGTCGGCGCCTTTGATGCGGCGATGCAGGGAAGAGCGCTCGACGCGCGCCGCGAAGTGACACCAGTCGGGATCGCGGACGGGGCAGACACCTTCGCCGGGGCATGGCGCAATCATGTGCGCGCCGGCGGCCAGCAGCTCCGACCGCGCCGCGCGGATGACGGCAAAGCCGCGCGGTGTGCCCGGTTCGATCAGGACCAGAGCCACGCGCGCGGCGTGCCACAGCTTCTCGAGCGGCAGCTTCGCGATTTCGCCAGCCGAGTACGCCAGAATCACGAGATCGTGCGGATCCAGCGTCGCCGTGCGCGTCACATCTTCCGCGATCGTGCGGGCCTGTGGCAGCCATTGGTGGGCGGCTTCGAGCAACGCCCGATCGCGATCGACCAGCGTCACGGCGGCTGTCGGGTACTCTTCGAGCGCGGCCAGCGACGCCGCGCCACCGCCCGCGCCGATATCCAGCACGCTCGATATTTCGCGGCTGCCCAGCAGGCGATGCGTTTCCCGTAACACGGCACGCGCCGCGGCATAAGTGGCGGGCATGCGGGTCACCAGGTACGCTAGCGCGCGCTCCGCGGTGGCGACGCGCGGCGGGCTCGCGCCCGCGCGGTAGGCATCCGACATTTCCGCGGCCGCCCGTTTCAGAGAGGCGGAATCCACCTCGCCCACGCGGTCCTCGATGGCTTCGCGGACATGCCGCGGCAACTGCATCCCTCCATCATGACCCAAAACCAGCGCGGAACTTCCGTGCGGGATGTGGTGTCTATGGGGGTGAGCGCGCAAACGCGGACGCAGCTCACAGAAAGCCGAATAAATGGTTCCCGCTCTTCGGGGCACTGCGCCCGTGGTGTGCCTGCTTGGGGAAAGGAGCGACGACGATGTTTGAAACAGCGGTTCTTACCAATCCTTCCAAGCGCGTCTGGAGCGCTTGTGCCGGGATGACGGCGCAGGCGCTGCTAGTGCTTGCCGCCGCCCTGGCGCCGGTGGTTTGGCCGGACGTCTTGCCGCGCGCGCAGATGCTGGTCTCGCTCGTGGCGCCCGGACCTCCAACGCGCCAGGAATCGGCCACGCCACCTCGCCAGACGGCGCGCGTGGTGCCCGCGCGTCCATTTCTGATTAAGGACGGCGTCCTGCATTTGCCGGCCGTTCCTTCGGCCCACCCGGAGCGTTTTGACGACCCTCCCGCCGAGATTGCCGGCCCGGGCAGTGGCTTCGCCATTGGGACCGGTGGCCCGGCCAACGAGTGGCTGAAAAAGATCCTGGACACCCGTCCGCCAGTCCAGGTTCGCCCGCAAGAAAAGATCGAGCCTGCGCAACCCCTGCCCACGGCGCCGATCCGCCTGACCGGCGGCGACGTTCGTCTGGCCCACCCCATTCACCGCGTGGAGCCGCGCTATCCGCAAACCGCCATCGCGGCCCGCATCTCCGGACCGGTGGAACTGGAAGGCACCATCGGCACCGATGGCCGGATTCGCGATCTGCGCGCCCTGAGCGGAAACCCGCTGCTGGTCCCGGCCGCGCTCGAAGCCGTGCGCCAGTGGGTCTACTCGCCCACCCTGCTCAACGGCAAGCCGGTGGAAGTGATCGCCCCCATCACGGTGATCTTCAGGCTGACCCGGTAGCGGGAGTCGGCGTGGGGCACGGTGTGCGACATGGAAGTGGATCGGCGGAATTGACGCCCGCCAATTTCACGTCGTACACCCACACCGGTGCGCCACATCGGCAGAAACGCCCTCCGCCGGGTGGGTGGTATAATTAGGCTGTTTAGCACTCAATCTCTCATTTGAAATGACCAAGCATCCCAAGGGCACGGGCGCCCGGATTTTGCTCAGCTCGGTTTTCGGCCCCTACGCGCAGGACGACGCGTACGGCAGCCGCGCCATCAACCCGATGGAGCTGTACCACAACCAGGTGACACGCGAGCAGGGAGCGTTTTCGCTGCGCATGTTCCACCGCTCGTGGGGCATCCTCTTAATCCAGCGCAACATCTCGGCGCCCACCACGGTGCTCGACTTCCCCACGCGCGCCGCCTTCGAGGCCGAGCTGACGAGCCAGGATTACGACATCGTCGGCATCTCGTCGATCATCGTCAACGTGGGCAAGGTGCGGGAGATGTGCCGCATCGTGCGGCAACTGGCCCCCAAAGCCGCCATCGTGGTGGGCGGACACGTGGCCGCCATTCCGGGCATCGAGAAGATGATCGACGCCGACCACATCGTGCGCGGCGATGGCATCGGCTGGATGCGCCGCTTCCTGGGCGAAGATGAAACCGCGCCGGTGGCGCATCCCGAGATCGTTTCCGGGTTCGGCGCCCGCACGCTGGGAATGAGGCTGCCGCAAACCAAGGGCTCGACCGCCGCCACCATCATCCCTTCGGTGGGTTGCCCCATGGGATGCAACTTCTGCACCACCTCGGCGTTCTTCGGCGGCAAGGGGAAGTTTCTCAACTTTTACAATACCGGCGAAGAGTTGTTCGGCGTGATGAGCCACATGGAATCGAAGCTGGGGGCGCGGTCGTTCTTCATGATGGATGAGAACTTCCTGCTCCACAAGCGCCGCGCCATGCAGTTGCTCGAATTCATGAAGGCGGAAAACAAGCCGTGGTCGCTGTACGTCTTCTCCTCGGCCAACGCGATTCGCCAATATTCCATGCGCGAGCTGGTGGAACTGGGCGTCTCGTGGGTATGGATGGGCCTGGAATCGGAGCACTCCGCTTACGACAAGCTCAAAGGCACCGATAGCATGCGGCTGACGCGCGAGCTGCATGAAAACGGCATCAAGGTGCTGGGTTCGACCATCGTCGGCCTGGAGCACCACACGCCGGAAAACATTCGGGAAGAAATCGAGCACGCCGTAGCGCACGACACCGATTTCCACCAGTTCATGCTCTACACGCCGGTGCCCGGCACGCCGCTCTTCTTTGAGATGCAGGAGCAGGGCCGCATGCTGGAGGGCGTGGATCTGGCCGATATTCACGGCCAGGGCCAGTTCAATTTCCAGCACGCCGCCATTTCGCGCGAGGATTCCAAGCGGTTCCTGGATTGGGCGTTCCGCCGCGATTTCGAGCGCAACGGCCCCAGCATCTACCGCATCTGCCGCACCACGCTGGAAGGCTGGCTG